>NZ_JBIBVX010000021.1:0-192269 GCF_043080745.1 Streptomyces sp. NPDC014995 | reverse complement strand
GTAGCTGCGGTCGTGATAGACGAGGATGTCCGACTTGCCGTCCTCGGAGACCGTGAACTGGTTGTGCCCGGGGCCGTACTGGCTGGTGACGGCGTTGCTGGCGAAGACCGGGCCTGTGTTCTTGGCCCACGACGACGCGCTCAGCAGGTTGGCGGAGGCGGACGCGGTCAGCAGGCCCATGCAGTAGTTGGCGTCGGTGGCGCTGGCCGAGAAGGTCATGAAGACCTTGCCGTTCCGCTGGATCACGGCCGGGCCCTCGTTGACCGTCTGGCCTCCGGCGGTCTCCCACGCGGCGGTCGGCCGGCTGAGCATGACCGGGGTGCCGGTGATGGTCCACGGGCTGGACATCTGCGCTATGTAGATGTTGGTGCCGGAGCCCACGGCCGGGTCGTTCTGCGCCCAGGCGAGGTAGCGGGTGCTGTTCACGACGAAGGTCGTCGCGTCCAGGGAGAAGGTGTCGAGCGGTAGTGCGATGCGCCCCTTCTCCGTCCAGGTGCCCGTGATCGGGTTCGCGGCGGTGCACTCCAGGACGTACGGCCGGATCTTCCAGATGTTGTTGGCGTCACCGGCGGCGAAGTAGATGTACCACTTGCCGTCGATGAAGTGGATTTCCGGAGCCCAGATGTGGGCGCCCATCGCACCGCTGGCGTGCTTGGTCCAGATGGTCGTCTCAGCGGCTGAGGACAGTCCCTGGATCGTGGTGGCGCGGCGCAGCACAATACGGTCGTACGCCGGCACGGTGGCGGTGAAGTAGTAGAAACCGTCGGTGTGCTTGAAGATGTGCGGGTCGGCCCGCTGCTCGGCGATGGTGTTCGTGTAGGTCACACCGGGTGACGCGGGCACGGCGGCGTGGGCGGTGCCGGCCGAGGCGCCGGTGAAGGTTGCGGCGGCCGAGCCGGCCATCATGCCGAGGACCGTTCGACGGGTGAGCGCAGGTCTCACGGACTACTCCCTATGGGGCTGGAGGTGCAGAGATACCGCCTGTTCACACTGTCGGTATTTCGAACACGGTTCGTCAACTCGGCCAGAAGATAAGTTCTGTACATGGCTCAGTCAACGCTTCTGTCACACGGGAATCGCGGCGGGTCTACTTCGGCCGGGCGATCGTGAAAGTCTCGCGGTGGGGTTGCCAGTCGGGGCCTGGATGCGACCAGGCCGCGCTCCAGGACGTGCATCAGTGACCGAGTCCCTGGCATGCCGGTGAGATGGCGAGTGACGTGCTCCGCTGACGGCTACCGCTGCCCTCCGCCCGTGGAGCAGGACTCCCCCTCCGCGATGTCTTCCCGGAGCTCGTCGCAGAGCCGATCACCCGTTGCTGCTCCTGCGTGACGAGGCCGCCAACGTGTGGCGTGGGCCGTCGAGGCGGCCGTGGCCGGAGCCGCCGGCCACCGTGTCGGCCCCACCGCCCGGCCGCGGTGGGCGGCGCGCTGGCACCCGCCCCCGCCCGGCCGGTCACAGCTGCGGCCGGTCCGCCCCGCAACGAGGCGGACACCCAGCGGATTCGTCGTTCAGGAGGCCGACCGGGCCGGACAGCAGCCAGAGCCCGGGTGCCGCCGGCCGGGCCCGGTCGGCCATCCTGATGACCCCGTTCCTTCGACACGGCCTCCCCATGTGCCGTACCCGGAATGGCTCACGGGTGGGGATGCCGGCGCCCTCCCCGCTGGGCGGCGGACGACCGGTGGGAGGCCGCCGTGAGGGCCGGCGCCGGCATCCCTGTCGGTGCGGGTCAGCTCGTTACGCGGAAGGTGGCGTCGCTGCGTCCCGCCGCGGTGGTGATCGGGTCGAGCCTCAGCTGGTAGGCGTAGTGCCGGATGTACCGGTCGGGGTGGTTGTACGACTGGAACGACGACCATGTCGAGTCGGCGAGCCCGGCCACCTGACGGAAGGTGGCGTCCTCGGCGAAGGCGGTGGTGCCGTCGTTGTAGGCGAGTTGGAAGTCGAAGTTGGAGTGCCGCAGGAAGTACCCGGGGAAGTTCACCGACTCGAAGGAGACGGTTCCGGAACCTGCCAGGCCGGGCCTCAGCCGGAACTGGGCGTCCTGGGCGGGGCTGACGTTCGGATCGATGCGCACGTCGAAGTTGGCGTGGCGCACGTGCCGGTCCTGGTAGTTGTACGACTGGAGCCGGTTGATCGCGGTGTTGGGCCAGCGTGTGAGCACGCGGCTCTCCTCGGCGGCCGTGAGGTTCAGGATCGAACCGTGGCGCTTCTTGGTGCCGCCCATGGTGTAGCTTCCCGACGCCGGGAGCCGGTAGGTGCCGGAGGCGGACGGGTTCGTCGTCAGGACCGGCATGTAACCGCGTCCGGAGGCGTACTGGTCGAGGTAGAGGGCCCACTCGTTGCGGTCTCTGAACTTCATCCACATCGGGCCTTCGACCTGGGAGCCGGTGAGGCCGATGCCGGAGAGGTTGCCGAGGTTGGTCCACGTCCCCAGGATCGAGTTGCTGCCTTCGATGGTGATCTGGCCGTCGCCGGAGGATCGCACGTAGCGGTAGTTACCGACTCCCGACGGCACCTCGACGATCTGGGTGTCGATGATGCCCTGGGTGCCGGCGCGGTCGATGTAGAGCTGCGGGGTGGTGATGGTGCGGAAGTCAGTGGTGCGGGCGTAGTAGATGCGGTGCTTCAGCACACCGTTGAGAGTCGCGTTCGTCGCCCAGTACAGAACGTAGTCGTTGGTCTGCGGGTCCCGGATCGCCTCGGGCGCCCACGCGTTGCGTCCGTCGGGGATCGCCCCGGCGACGTTGAGCAGCCACGGCGCCGACCAGGTGACCAGGTCCGTGGACTCCCAGACCACGAGGTTGCGGCTGCCGTTGGTCTGGGCGTCGCCCCACGACTGTCCGCAACTGATGCACAGGTCGGTCGCGATGATCCAGTACTTGTCACCGCCCGGGGCGCGCACCAGTGCGGGATCGCGCACTCCCTTGGTGCCGACCGTGGAGCGCAGGACCATGCCGCCGCCGTTGAGGTCGTTCCAGTTCAGACCGTCCGTGCTGTGCGAGAGGTACATCTGCTGATTGGTCGACCCCTCCCCGGTGAAGTGGACCATCAGGTAGCCCGGGTCGGCGGCGGCGGCCCGTTGGGGTGCGGTCAGGACTTGGGACGTGACGAGCAGGCAGGCGGCGACCAATATCGTCGCCAGCCGGGAGAGCAGCACGGACATGTACGTTTCCTGTCTTTCTTCGGGTGCCTCGATCGGGTGAGCGTGGGTTCAGCGGAGCGTCCAGCAGGTGGCCGGTGCTGTTCGAGGGGGTGGGGTGTTCCTCGGGGGGATCAGTGATGACGGCGGCCGGGCCGCCTGTGTGGCCTTCACCCGGGTGACCAGGGGAAGCCGGCGGCGGTGCCGCGGGTTCGCTGTTCGAGCAGGGCGAGGTCCGCGGTCGAGGCGCCGACGACGTTGACGCACGTGCTGCCGGAGTGGCAGGTGTCCTGGATGTCGTCGGCGCCTTCGGCGGCGGACACGCCGCTCACGTCCAGGCAACTGCCGCTGTCGAGGCTCTCGATCGGGAAGCCGTGCGGGTCGCCTGGCGAGTGAGGGAGTGCGATCAGGCCCAGGGGCTGACCGCCTTGAAGGAACTGTCCGCGCGGAAGGTGGCGTTGTCCTGGTAGGGGTCGACGCGCAGCTCGTAGTTGTGGTGGCGGAGGTAGCGGCCGGGGTAGTTGTACGACTCCAGGCCGACCGAGCCGGTGGCCGATCCCGGCCGGGCGCAGTAGGTGGCGTCCTTGTTGAAGAGCGCCGTGCCGTTGCTCGCGTCGAAGCGGACCCGGAAGTCCAGGTGGCGCAGGTAGCGGCCGGACGAGTCACGGAACGAGTAGCAACTGCCGTCGGCCAGGCCGGGGATGATGGTGAAGGTGGCGCTCTGCCTGACCGCCGTGGTGCTGGAGGACGTCACCGGATCGAGGTAGCCGCGGCTGTCCGACCGCACGACGGCGTGGCGCGCGGGGAAGTTGACCGACTGGAGCAAGCGGGTGGTGCTCGTCGGCAGGGTGGTGCCGCCGGAGACCGGGTCGATGCCGCTCAGGGTGGGGACGACCTTCTTGATCAGGCCGCCGGAGTCGAACTCCATCCTGTCGACGGTGGTTTCGCGGTGGGTGCCGTCACCGCCGGGGATGGCGAATCGGTGATAGGCGATGTACCAGTCGTCGGTGTTCGGCACCTGCACCACGGAGTGGTGGCCGGGCCCCTTGATGCCCATGTCGAGGCGCTTTTCCAGGATCACGCCGCGCTTGCTCCAGGGGCCGGTGGGCGAGGACCCGGTGGCGTAGGCGACGCGGTAGTTCTCGTCCCGGGTGTCGTTCTCCGACCACATGAAGTAGTAGGTGCCGTTGCGCTTGACGACGAAGGTGCCCTCTCGGTAGCCGCTGGGAGTGATGTCGGTGACCTTCGAGGCGTCGAAGGAGACCATGTCGTCGTTGAGCGGGACGACGTACGCCCTGCCGTTGCCCCAGTAGAGGTACGACTGGCCGCCGTCGTCGGTGAAGACCGCCGGGTCGATCATCTGGCCCGTGTAGTCACCGGCCTTCAGCAGCGGCTTGCCCAGGGGGTCCTTGAAGGGGCCGGTGGGCGAGTCGGAGACCGCGACACCGATGTTCGCGTCGGCCGAGTAGTAGAAGTAGTACTTCCCGTTCTTCGCGGTCATCGTCGGGGCCCAGGCCCGGCTGTCGGCCCAGCTGATGTCGGGACCGAGGTCGAGGATGACGCCGTGGTCCGTCCAGTGGACCAGGTCCTTGGACGAGTACGCCGTGAACTGCGTACCGCTCCAGCCCGGGAAGCCGTCGGTGGTCGGGTAGATGTAGTAGGTGTCACCGAAGCGGACGATGTTCGGGTCGGCGTTGAGCCCCGGCAGGACCGGGCTCCTCATGACCTGCGCCTGGACCGTCCAGGTGCGCTTGGCGCCGTCGGAGCCGGTCACCTCGTACGTCACGGGCTGGGTGAAGTCGCGCGGGCTGCCGGAGGCCGGACTGATGGCCGCGCCCTGGGCGAGGGTGAACCGCGGGGCGAGCGCGGTGAGGTCCGTGCCTTCCTTCATCGGCAGCGTGATCTTGCTGTTGGCGTCGTCGATGACGGCGTCGATCTTCAGCGAGGGGTGGGTGACCTTGGCGATGCCGGTGGTGTTCCCGCTGACGTCGAGGACCTCGCCGGGCGCCAGCGCGCGGTTGTAGACCCGGAAGTCACGCATCTTGCCCTTGAACAGCTTGTCGCTGGTGAAGACCGACTTGCCGATGTAGTTGGCCGTGGTGATGCCGGACCCGATGGAACCGGGGGTGATGGTGACCGACGTGTTGCGGGCCACCTCCACGCCGTCCTGGTAGAGGACGCCTGTCGTGCCGGTCTGGGTGTAGGTGACGTGCTTCCAGACCGAGCGCTGCAACGCGGCGGATGTGCGGGTGTTCTGCTCGGTGGAGTAGTTCCCCGAGGCGATGGCGGTCCGGAACGAGTCGCCGGTGGTGAACAGGTACCCGTTGCCGGCGCCGTTGGCGGTGTTGCCAAAGCCGTGGAGGAAGTACGGCGTGGCCTGGGTGGCGTCGATCTGCACATCCATCGAGACGGTGATCGAGTTCATGCCGCTCATGATGTTGTCCGGCACCCTGATGTAGGTGTCGGAGCCGTTGAACGTGAGTCCTTCCCCGGCACCCGACCAGCCCGCGGTTCCGTTGACGGTTCCGTTCCGGCCGTTGCCCGAGGCGTCCACCGCCACGGTGCCCGAGGTGGCGTCGAGTTTGTACCAGAGAGCCAGGCCGTCGGTGATCTCCGCCGCCTGGACGGGGGCCGCCGGGCCGACGACGCCCATCAGGAGCGAGGCGGCTGCCACGGCGGCCGGAGTGCCCGGCCGGCATCTCCGACGGCCCCGAGGTCTCACGCTGCGCATGGGTTCACATCCTCTGAAGAAGACATGCCTGAGGAAGGAGTGCGAGGCCGCGGCCGAGATACTGACGTTCCGCCCGTATGACATCGCGTTGCGTGAGTGTGAAGTGGGATACGAGGCAAGGTCAATACTTTTCGAACGACGTCCGACGAGCCGAACGATTTTCTTGCGGCTCGTCAACTCGCCGCCGTAGCACGCTTGATACGTCCGACCGCCCGACACCACGAAAGATCCTCCCCGCCACCGACATCCGCCGGCGGGGAGGATTCGCCCGTTCTGTGAATGCCCTCGCCTCCACCGCACAGACCGGCGCTGCGCTCAGAATTCCGAGGAAGTCCGGGCGGTGGCCCGCAGTTTCGCGGGAAGCTCGCGGCGACTGACGCCCGCATTCGCTGTCCGATGACAGCCGCCGCGCCCCGGTCGCGTGCGCGCCCAGGCTCAGCACGTCGTCCAGGGCGAGCCGCAGTTCCCGGTTGCCCCCTCCGACGCGGCGCGGGTCGGGGAGTCCACAGTCGCAGCGCAACGGGCCGCGACCGGCGCTACACCGTCGTCGTCACCGTCAAGACCTTGCCGCTGACGGCGCCCCGTCGCTGATCCGCCTCGTCGAGGGCGCCCCCTGCCCCCAGGCAAAGAGATGACCAAGGAATTCCCCTTCGACCACTCACCCTTACTGGTGCGAAGTCCATATATCGACACCTGGCGCGTATGAGACAAACCAGGAGATAAGCGGTGCAATCGCGACCGAAGGGTGCGGGAGCGACTCCCCAGGAGAGTTGAACAACTGTCAGCGGAGCATGGAGATCATGTGACGATCCTTCACGAGTGCGGGACATCCCCGCACCGCGCAAGGAGTTTGTGTGACAAGCGCTTTCCGCAGGAATAGGCGGCACTCCGCCACCTCTGCGCAACCTTTTCTTCCGCTGCCCTCTTCAGGGCGCCTGCGCCCTCTTGCCGCAGCGCTGGCCCTGCTCATGGCCTGTGAAGCAGCAGCGATCGTGAGCACCACGACGCAGGCCTACGCCGTGAACCTGACGTCTCCCGTCGTCGGCAAGGGCAAGCCCGCGAAGCAGTTGGGCGCCGCGACGGCGGACTCCCCGGCCGCGGCCCGGCTGAAGGCGAAGATGCAGGGCCGACGGATCGAGGTCCTGGACCTGCGGACCGAGACGTCCACGGTGTACGTGAACCCGGACGGATCGGTGACCGAAGAGGCGTACGCCGGCCCGATCCGCTTCCGGGACGACAACGGCGGCTGGCAGAACGTCGACGTCTCCTTCGAGAAGATGACGGACGGTTCGGTCAGTGCGAGAAGGCACCCGCACGGCCTGCGCATCGCGGGCAGGAGCGCGGCCCCGAAGGGGCTGAAGAGCACCGGCGAGAGGACGGCATCCGCCGGCGTGCCGCTGGTGAGGCTCGAGGGCCGCACCGGTGAGCAGATCCAGCTGGGCTGGTACGGGGCGTTGCCCGCACCGGTGATCGAGGGCGACGACCAGAACGTCGCGCGCTACAAGGACGCCCTGCCCGCGACGGACCTCCTGATCGAGTCGACCAGAACCGGCTACGAACAGTTCCTGGAGCTGAAGAACCGTTCCGCCGTGGACGCGAGCGGGGCGATCGCCTACAGCCTGACGGCCAAGGGCCTGACCGCGAAGGCGAACAAGGACGGCTCGGTCTCCTTCACCGACGCCAAGGGCAAGTCCGTCGGTGTCCTTCCCGCTCCGGTGATGTGGGACGCCCAAGTGGACAAGAAGTCCGGCGAGCGCACCCACACCGCCGCGGTGGACGTGAAGGTCGCGCAGCAGGGCGACACCGTCACGCTGACCCTGACGCCGGACGCGAAGTTCCTGGCGGACGACGCGACGCGGTTCCCGGTGACGATCGACCCGGCGATCAATGTCGGGGCGAGCTTCGACACCTTCGTCCAGGAGGGCTACACCACCGACCAGTCCGCGTCGACCGACCTGAAGATCGGCAACAACGGCTCGTCGCAGGTGGCGCGTTCGTTCCTGTCGTTCCCGATGAAGAACATCACGGGCAAGCAGATCACCGCGGCGAAGCTGAACCTGTTCGAGTACCACTCGTGGTCGTGCACGGCCGCGGGCTGGGACGTGTGGTCCACCGCCGCCGCGAGCTCCTCCTCGCGGTGGACGGCGCAGCCGACGTGGTCCCAGAAGTACGCCACGAGCACGCAGACCAAGGGCTTCTCCAGCGCGTGCAACGACGGTTGGGTCGGCGCCGACGTCACCACCATGGCCAAGGCATGGGCGGCCAACGGCAACGCCACCAACCACCTCGGTCTGCGGGCCACGGACGAGTCCGACCCGCTCGGCTGGAAGCGGTTCAACTCCGGCAACGCCGCGAGCAACACCCCCTATCTGTCGGTCACGTACAACTCCATCCCCGGCGTGCCGACGCTGATCGCCCCGGTCGACCAGTACGCCACCGGCTCGGCCACGCCCGTGCTGTCGGCGAAGGCGCTGGACGGCGACGGCTCCCAGGTCACTCTGGACTACGAGGTGTGGACCTCCAGCGGCACCTCTGCCCTGCGCACCGGCAGCAGCGCCTCGGTCGCCTCGGGCGCGCAGGCGAACTGGACGCCCGCGGCGCTGCCCACGGGCTCGTACAAGTGGCGGGTGCGGGCCGGTGACGGCTCGGCCACCAGCGCCTGGTCCGCGTTCCGCACCCTGACCGTGGACACCACCGCACCGGCGGCCACCACGGTGTCCTCCACCGCCTTCCCGGCCGGCCAGTGGTCCGGAACCCCCGACGGCGAGGGCAACTTCACCGGCGGCTTCACTCTCACTCCGCCCGCTTCGGACGTGCGGGAGGTCCAGTGGAGACTGGACGGCGGAGCCTGGCAGCCGATCGCCACGACCGGCACCGCAGTGACGGCCAAGCCGGTCTTCCGCGCGGGCAAGCACACCGTGACCGCACGCACCAAGGACGCGGCCGGAAACAACTCGGTCGAGACCAACTTCACCTTCTACGCGGGATCGGGCGCAGCCCTGCTCACCCCGGCGCAGGGGGATCGCCCGGCGCGGCGCACCGCGCTGACCGGTCAGGGCAAGGGCACCGACACCGGGGTGCGCTACCAGTACCGGCGTGGTGAGACCGACGCCTGGAAGGACGTTCCGTTCGCCGACGTGCGGCGGAAGTCCGACGGCTCGGCTCTCACGGCCTGGCCGGCCAAGGTGACCGGCGGCCTGTCGGAGGAGCTGGTCTGGAACGTCACCGACAGCCTCAGCGAGGACGGCCCTGTCGACGTCCGCGCGGTCTTCACCGACGGCACCAGCACCGACGCCTCCCCGCCCGGCACCATTACCGTGGACCGCAACGCGGGCGTGGCACCCAGCACTCCGGTGGGTCCGGGCAGCGTGAACACCCTCACCGGTGATCTCGTCCTCTCGGCCACCGATGCCTCGGGATTCGCTCTGACGGCGTCCCGCACCGCTTCCTCCCGTCGCCCCGGCGCGGGCGGACAGCAGGAGGGACAGGCGGCGATCTTCGGACCTCAGTGGACCGCGGGCACCCTCGCCGAACTCTCGGACAGCGACTGGACGTACATCCGCAAGACGTCGGCCACGTCGCTCGCGGTGGTCGACGTCCACGGCGGGGTGATCGGCTTCACCGCGACGACGGCAGGAGGCTGGAAGCCGCAGACCGGAGCCGAGGATCTGACGCTCACCGGCAGTCTGACCACCTCCTTCACCCTCAAGGACACCGAGGGCACCACCTCTCAGTTCAGCAAGGTCGACGCCGCGGCCACCACCTGGCAGTTGGCGACGACCACCCGTCCCACGGACGGCTCCACCACCACGGTGGTCTCGGAGAAGGTCACGGTGGGCGGAAAGGTGCTGGCCCGCCCCAAGTACGTGATCGCCCCCACCTCGGCGGTGAGCGCCGGCACCTGTGCCGGCACCCCGTCGACCAAGGGCTGCCGCATCCTGGAGTACCAGTACGCCGCCACGACCACGGCAACCGGTTCGACGCTGGGCGACTTCGCCGGGCAGGTCACCCGCATCCGCCAGTGGACGACCGCTCCCGGTGCAGCCGGCGCGACCGCCACGGTGGTCTCCCAGTACGCCTACGACGCGTCGGGCCGCCTGCGTGAGCAGTGGGACCCTCGGATCAGCCCGGCCCTGAAGACGGCCTACACCTACGACAGCGCGGGCCGCGTGGTCACCCAGACCCCGGCGGGCGAGCTGCCGTGGACCTTCGAGTACGGCAAGGCCGGCTCCGGCACCGTCGCCGCTGACGGCATGCTGCTGGGTGTCTCCCGCCCGACGCTGACGGCCGGCAGCAAGGACGTGCAGGACGGCGGCAGGTCCACCACGTCCCTCGTCTACGACGTACCGCTCTCGGGCTCCAAGGCCCCCAACCAGGTCTCCACGGCCGACGCCGCGGCCTGGGGCCAGACCGACGCGCCCACGGACGCCACCGCGGTGTTCCCCGCCGACCAGGTTCCCGCCTCCCACACGGGAAGCGACCTCGCCGCGGGCGACTACGACAAGGCGACCATCACCTACACCAACGCCTCGGGGCTCGAGGTCAACACAGGCCTGCCCGGCCGCCACCTGAACGTCACCCAGTACGACCGGTTCGGCAACGCGCTCTTCGAGCTGTCCGCCACCAATCGCGAACTCGCCCTGGGCAACGCGGACTACCAGGTCAACACCCAGAACGAACTGGGCATCCTCGGTGACTCCCCGGCGGAGCGGGCCCGCAAGCTCGCCACCGTCGCGGTGTACTCCGCCGACGGCGAGCGGGAGCTGGAGAAGTACGGCCCGCTGCACCTGGTCACCCTGACCAAGCCGCTCAAGGGTGACAGCGACAGCCCCGACGTCGCGGCCGGTACGCAGATCCCTGCCCGGTCCCACACCGTCACCCGGTACGACGAGGGCCGTCCCATCGACGGCAGCGCCACCACCGAGGGACGGCCGACCACCGTGTCCACCGGAGCCGCGGTCGACGGGTACCCGGCCGACGGAGACGTCCGTACGACACAGACCGCCTACGACTGGGTCCGCGGCCTTGCGACCGGCGAGACCGTCGACCCCGCCGGCCTCAAGCTGACCCGCACGACCGGCTACAACGCCCAGGGCCAGGTCACCAGGAACACCCTGCCCAAGTCCGGCGGAGCCGACGCGGGCACCATGCTGACCACCTACTGGTCGGCGACGGGTTCGGGCACCTGCGCGGGCCGTCCGGAATGGGCGGACCTCGTCTGCTCCACCGGCCCGGCCGCGAAGATCACCGGCGGTGGGTCCAACCCCGACGAGCTGCCGACCAAGACCACCGAGTACGACCAGTGGGGCAACCCCGCCAAGGTCACCGAAACCGCCAACGGCGTCACCCGCACCACGGTGTCGACCTATGACGCGGCCGGCCGGCTCAAGCAGACCCGGACCACCGGCGGCGTCGGAACCGCCGTCCCGGACACCACCACCACCTACGACCCGGACAACGGCCATGTGGCCACGGTCACGGACGGCACCACGACCACCCGCCGCTCCAACGACAGGCTGGGCCGGGAGATCTCCTACGACGACGGCGCGGGCAACGTGACCCGCACCGAGTACGACAACCGCAACCGTGTCACGCGCAGCTCGAACTCGGTGCCGTCGGAGACCACGTACACCTACGACAACCCGGCCGGCCTGCCCAGTCGCGCCCACGACTCCGTCATGGGCGCCATCGGCGACGTCACCGGCTACTACGACTCCGACGGCCGCCTCTACAAGCAGAAGCTGCCGTGGAACATGGACGTCGAGTTCAACCTCGACCCCACCGGCAATGAGACCTCCCGCTACTGGCACTGGGAGTCCGGCTGGACGGTCCAGGGCGAGTCGCTGAGCCGGAGCATCCACGACCAGGTCGTCTCCCGCACCGTCTACACCGGCGGAGGGGCCTACCAGGAGTACACCTACGACGCGGCCGGCCGCCTCACCAGGACCGACGACTACCAGGCCGGAGTCACCACGCACCGCGCCTACGGCTTCGACGACAACACCAACCGCACGTCCCTGACCACCACCGTCGACGACGTCGACGGCGGCGCACCGGACGTGAAGACCGTCGGCTCCACCTATGACAGTGCGGACCGGCTCGTCTCGGCCGGCACCGTGTACGACGCCTTCGGCCGGACCACCGCACAGGCCGGCGGCGCGCAGAACGCGTACTACGCCAACGACATGGTCCGCCAGATCACGGCCGACGGCGGACGCACCACCTGGAACCTGGACCCCGAGGGACGCCTCGCCTCCTCCACCACCGAGGACCAGGCCGAGGACGGCACCTGGCACACCACCGGCACCAAGCGCGACCACTTCGGTGACGGCGGTGACAATCCGGACTGGACCGACGAGGGCAACAACAAGATCAGTCGGACCCTCGAGGACCTCGCCGGCAACCTGATCGCCACCACCGGCGCCGCCAGCGGCACGGTTCTCCAGCTCGCCAACATCCACGGCGACATCACCACCCAGATCCCGCTGGTCGACGCCACCACGCCCGTCGTCAACAACTACGACGAATACGGCAACCTGCTGCCCGGCAGTGACCCCGTCCGCTACGGCTGGCTCGGCGGTCAGCAGCGCTCCACCGAAACGCCCAGTCGCGTCACCCTCATGGGCGTCCGCCTCTACGACCCCAGAGCCGGCCGCTTCCTCTCCGTCGACTCGGTCTACGGAGGAAATGAAAACTCCTACGTCTATCCCGCCGACCCGGTCAATCAACTGGACCTGACGGGAAGGGCGACGAAGAAGCCGGCGTCGTTGAACGCCAAGGAGAAGAAGGCGCTCGACGACAAGGCCAACGGTCGTCCTTACGACCGGAAGGCGTACAATTCCGCGAAGAAGAAGCTGGTTCAGGCGGAAAAGTATGCCGGCAGCCGCAACGGCCAGAAGAACAGGTCGGGCGCCGACAGCCTGAAGCGAATACTGAAGGCGATAGGCCTTTTCGTGTTCATCATCGCCCTTGTGGTCACTCTTGTGATCTTCTGGCAGTGGGCCATAGTGGGCGCGGTTCTCTGGGCTTTGTCGTAGCCGAGAACGCGAGTGAATAGAGTGCCGCCCCGGAGCAGTTCGCCGGGGCGGCACTCCCGTCTTGCAACGATCCGGGTATTCAGAATGCTGATACCATCCGACAAGAAAGCTGGAGGCGGTATGGAAGACATGTCGTGGTTCGGGGTGCGCAGCATATTCAGGCACCGTCCACTCGGAGTTTACGAGGAGCGCATCACCATCTGGAAAGCGCGAAGCACGGACGAGGCGATCGAACGGGCGGAGGCCGAAGCGATCGAGTACTGCTCGTATTTGGATGAAGTGGAATACGCGCATTTCTCCGAGGCGTACCGGTTCTCCGGGGACCCTGAGGACGGAGCAGAGGTCTTCTCCCTGATGCGCGAGAGCAATCGACCGCCCGGGGAGTACGTCAAAAGGTTCTTCGCCACGGGAGAGGAACGCACCGGCTCCCTTTAGGCGCTCGCCGGCCGGGCAGTGGAGGGCGGCGGTGGCTGCGGGTCTTCGGGCCGCGCTCGGCCGACCCGTCGTCCGCCGGCGCCATCAGCGACCGCAAGCGGGCCGGCACCTCGCACGCCGGGGCCCGCCGAGGGCATCTGGGTCGGCCGATCCGTCGACGGGCTACGGAATGACGCCCCCACAGCCCCGGGAGCGCCCGCGCCCGCAGCACGGCCCGGGCGCGGGCCGGGATCCGACCGGAGGTGGCAGGTACGCGTATCCAGTCGGATCAGTGCCGCCTCAGAACAGTGAGCGATACGTCTGCCAGCCGGACGCGAGGGTGTAGGTGGCGCTGAAAGTGCCGTCGCCCCAGCCCTTGTTCCGCAGCAGCTTGCCGTCGGTGGTACGGGAGACGAGGTCGGGGAAACCGTCGCCGGTCACATCGCCGACCGTGATGATCGCGTTGCGGCCGGCGCCCCAGTCCCGGAACACCAGCGCCCGGGGCTTGAAGCCGCCCGTGCCGTTGCCGTCGTAGCGCCACAGCTCGCCGCCGGCGTCCCGCGCGATGAGGTCGCCGATGCCGTCGCCGGTCACGTCGGCGGCGCCGACGATGGTGTAGCCCTTCCATCCGGTGCCGACGCGCACACCCGGGTCCAGCAGGCCGTGGACGTTGGACTTGTACAGGTAGAGGTAGCCGGTCGTGGCCTGCCGGGCCAGCAGGTCGGGGCGGTGGTCGCCGGTGAAGTCGTCGGCGGCGACGACGGTGTCGAAGCCGCTCCAGCCGGAGCCGACCAGCGTGCTCTCGGCGTCGGGCAGGAAGACGCCGGTGCAGCCGCCGGAGTACCGGTGGAGCTTGCCGTCGGTGGTCCTGCTGAGCATGTCGGAGCAGCCGTCGCCGGTCATGTCGCCGACGGGGAGGAAGCGGGTGCCCGGGTTCCAGCCCGACCAGCCGCGGGAGTTGGTCGGTCTGCCGTCGGCGAACCGGTGGGCCTCGAGCAGGCCGCCGCTGGTCATCGTGTACAGCTCGCCGTAGCCGTCGGTGTCGGCGTCACGGAACGCGGATCGGCCGCCGGCAAGCCAGAAGCTCCCGGCCGGGAGGGTGCGGACCGCGCCGCCGTCGCCCGGGTCCACGGTCATGGTCCAGTGGTAGCGGCCGCTCACCGCCTTCTCGCCCGCCTCGTCCTTGCCGTCCCAGGCGGCGCGGACGGCGGCGCCTTCGTGGGAGCTGCCGCTGAGGGTGCGGACGGGGGTGCCGTACGCGTCCTTGATGGTGAGCTTCCAGGACGCGGGCGGGCGGGTGAGCCGCCAGGTGCCCTCCCACAGGCGGTCGCTCGCCTTGCGCAGGTCCACCGTGGAGTCCGCGCGCCAGTCGAACAGGCTGATCCGGGACCGCGGCACCGTCACCGGACGGATGTGGATCATCCACTCGCCGTCGACGTAGGCCACATGGCCGCCGTACCGGTCGACGGTCAGCATGCCGGTCCACCCCTCCTCGGGGACCGTGAAGAAGGGGGTGGTGGCGGCCGGGTGGCCCCCGCCGAGGTGGAAGTCGGTGAGCGTCACCGTCCGCCCGTCCTCGGACTGTTGGACCAGATAGCCGTCGCCGACCTTGGCGGGCAGCGCACCGGGGACGGGGATGTTCCTGCCGGTGCCGTGGTCCCACACCCCGGCCCTGTCCGACGCGGAGCAGCGCCAGTACAGCCACCGCCCGACCGCCTGCAGGTCGTCGGGGACGCAGCCGGAGCCGAGCGTCACGTTCGCCGAGCTCGCCTTGGTGACCAGGTCGTAGGAGTTGACCGTGCCGGCGGTGCTGCCCGGCTTCCAGATCTTCGTACCCCAGATGGACACCGCCGTGACCGACCGCGTGTGGACCTGCCCCGGGTAGGGCACGCCCGGGTCGAAGGAGCCGATGCGCTGCACGCCCCTGTCGTTGACCGCAACGTACGAACCGCCGGCCGCCACCACATGGTCCGGGGACTGCCAGTGGAAGGGGCCGAGCCCCAGCTCGCTCCTGGGCGCCCCGCCGCCGAGGGCCTCCTGGCTCCCGAACGGCGTCATGAAGGCGACCCGGCCGTCGCCGAGCGCCCACAGCTGGGAGTAGAAATCGCTGCACGTGTACTCCGCGGGGTCGACGCCCTCGCACGGGTAGTTCGTCCAGACCTGGGAGGCCGCGAGCTGCCGGGGCCCCGGCTGCGGGGTGCCGACGGCCGGGAGGTCGAACTCCCACAGCCCGCGGTTCGACTCCGGGTCGGCCGTCCCCAGCACGCTGAGCTTCCCGCCGCCGAGCGCGAGGCTCTCGATGTACGCGTTGAGGTCGCCCCGGGTGCCGAGCGGGAACACAATCTCGTCGTCGGCCACTCGCGGCGCACCCGGCGAGGCCGCGGCGGGCGCCGGGGACAGACCAAGACCGCCGACCGCCAGCGCGACGGCGGTCCCGATCGTGAGCGAGGTGTGTCTAATACTGCGGACGGTCATGTCAGCCCCCTGGTGGACGAGGAGTCCCGTCGTCGTCTTGGAAGCTATGACCCTCATCACTCCCCGCGGGTTGTACAGATCTGAGTGATCGTCAGGCTGGTCGAAGCGCGCAGCTTGAGTACGACGACCGTGTCCCCGCGGCGGATCTCCACCCGCGGCCGCTTCTGCCGGGACTACCGCCACGCCACGACAGCTGGCACGAACGACACCGCACTCCCCCGTTCCCGCCACCAGTTGCAGCACATCAAGCGCCGTTCCCGTCTCCCCCGCCCCAGACACCCCCGCTCTCAGCCAGCCATCAACACCCCAGCCGACCGACACACCACCCGACACACCAACTACCCACCCTCACAGCCACAACTCCCGCGTGAGACCGAGTCGTTCGGCCGGCGCGAGCAACCGCACTGCGGAACGGCCGCCGCCGACAAGCCGGGCAGAGGTGGCGACGTCGGCGCGGGTAGGTCCCCGTGGGCAGCTCGCGCGCCCACGGGTGGGAGATCCGCTTGGTGAGGACCAGGGCGTCGGCGCCATGGTGCAGGAGCTGGGCGGTGTCGCTGCGCAGGATGGTCGTGCTGCTGCCGCCGCTGCCAGTGCGGGCGAGGATGGCCTTGCGGCCGCCGGGTGGGACGGTGCCGGCCGCTTCCTGCGTCGGGGAGTCCTGGCGAGCCCGAAGCCCATCAGCAGCCTCGAGGCTGCCGCTTCCGGGTGCACTGCGCCGGCGGTCGAGTCGTCACCGGCCCGCGTGCAGCGGTCGGGAAACCCGGGATCGTCAGTGCTGCATCCAGCGCCAGTCCGGCATGGGGGGCATGTGCGGCATGTGCGGCATCTCAGGCAGGTGCGGTGCCCTGCTCATGGCCCGCTGCCACATCCCCCGGGCCTGCTCCTCGGGGCGCTGCTGTTCTCCGTGCAGCGCGTTGAGGATGAGCATGCCGCCTGTCAGCGCCGGGATCGTCCACTGCAGGAAGGCGAGTTGCCGCTGCGCCTGTTCCGTGTCGACGGGGTGCTCGCGGGCCTTTTCGCTGTCCTCCGGGTCGGTGGAGGATGCCAGCTCGATCTTCTTGCCCAGCACCCGGCTGTAAGCGGTGGCCGCCAGGGCAGCTCCGGTCATGACGGTCTTGGCCACGGTGGAGGCGGCCACTCCCTGCTGGGTGGCAACCCGGGCCGCGTTCGCCGCGAGCAGGCCACTACTGCCGACCAGGTGGGCGCCGATGGCGGCGGCGTTCACCGGCGCCCACTTCGCCCAACCGGAGCTGGACACCCGTGCGGTGGTCGCCGGCGTTCCACCTTCGGCTCGTGCCGCGCCGTTGAGGCCTACGGCGCCCATCAAGGATCCGCCGAACCATGCGGCGAGCCCCAGGTCGTGCAGGCTGCGCATGATGGTATTGCGTTGCGACATCTGGTTACTTCCTTTCGGTGGGCAGCGAGGACAGCAGCGCATGGGCACTGCGTCCACTGTTGCCCACCCCGAGAGAGGGCGCACCTCGGGCACTGGTGAACGGATCACATTCGGAGCAGCCGACGTGAGTCGTCCCCCCGCAACCTGGCTGACGGCCGCGGTGACACGGCTGCAACCCCCTCATCGTCGGCTGCACCCCGAGGGCACGGGACCGCCCACCTGTCGTGGGGCGGCCCCGTGCCGTAACCGCGGGCGGGCGTCCGCCGCGTCCACGGCCTCAAGGCGCCCCCGCCGCGCCACCGACCTCCGCGAACTCCGGGTGGAGGAGCTGCGCGGCAACGCTTCCCTATTGCGGCGCAGGGGTCCACAGTGAAAGCAGCACTACTCCGTACCGGAGGCGGTCATGCTCCTCCTCGGCATCATCCTGCTGATTGTCGGCCTCGTGACCGGCATATCGATCCTGTGGACGATCGGGATCATCCTCGTGGTCATCGGCGCGGTTCTGTGGATCCTGGGCTCCATGGGACACGCGGTCGCCGGCCGCCGACACTATTGGTGACCTTCTCCCCCACGCAGCGCGGCACCGATGGCACGCCCGGCTCGGGCAGCCCGGCCGCCCGCCTCGCCGCCGAGCCCCGCGCTCCAGTCGCTGGGGCCGGTGGCGCAGGGTCATCGGGCTCGGGTTACGCCGGGTGGGCCACGCGCTGACCAGATCGATCGACCGCGCCCGGTGGCGACATCGCTCGGACAGTGATGTCGCCACCGGGCCGCACCAGCGGATCCTGCGCGCGGTAATCGGAGTGACCGACCCGGGCGGGCACGGCTCCATCGGCCGCCGGCCCGCTGACAACAGTCCGGGCCGGCCGGGCACCATCTGGTGCTTTCACGGGCGGCCTGCACGTGCGGGAGAACGACCGGGCGGGCCACCCGTCGTCACGGAGGGGCCGGATGTCGTCGCCCGTGCGTCGACCACGGCCTGACGCAGGAGCTGTGACAGGCGCAGGTCGGCGTCTGGCGCGGCGCTCAGGACGCGGAGGGCGTGTTCGAGGTGGTGGTGGCCCGGACCGCGCCACCACAGCAGGTCGGCGATGCGGGCCAGTGCCTCAGGGGTACGTGCGTGGGCGAGCCGGTCGGCCCGAGCGCGGCACACCGTACCGCGTCGCTTCAGGCGCCGGGATCCGGGCCGCAGCCGACGGGCTGCGTCCACGACCGCGCCGATCAGCAGGGGCGAGTAGGTCCGGTCGACGGGACGCGCGCCGGCGAGGTCGGCGGCCAACGGCCACAGAGCGCGGCGGGTGGGCTCGCTGACGCTGTCGTTGACCGCGCGGGCGAGGGCGGCCAGCACCGGATTGGAGCCGGGTGGACTGTCGGTGAAGCGGCCGGTGGCCAGCAGGGCGGCGGCCTCCATCAGGCAGGCTCCGTCGTCGGGGTGCAGGTGGGCGAAGCGGCCGGGTGTCGGCAGGCCATCGGGAAGCCCGGCTCTCAGCGCCTCGGGCGGTCGGGGGTCGGGCGTGGCAGGCATGATCGGCCTCCTGCGAGGGTCACAGACCGGTGGCTGCGTGCAGGATGAGGTACATCGCCGCGGCGGGCACCCCCGCTCCCGGGAAGGTGAGGATCCACGCGGTGACGATGGAGCGGGCTACCTGCCAGCGTACGGCCGATGCCCGCCGGGTGGCGCCGGCGCCCAGGATGGCCGCGGTGATCGTCTGAGTGGTGGAGATCGGGGCCTTGACCACGAACGCGGTGGTGTAGAGGACAGCCGCGGCGGCGGTCTCGGCAGCGAATCCTCGCGGCGGGTCGAGGTGGACGATGCGCCGGCCCAGGGTGGTGATGATGCGGCGCCCGCCGCTGTAGGTGCCCGCGGCCATGGCCGCGGCCACCGCGGCGATCACCCAGAGGGGTACGGAGAAGTCGTCCTGCCAGCCCGCCGTCACCAGGGCGAGCACGATCACGCCCATGGTCTTCTGCGCGTCCTGCAGCCCGTGGCCGAGGCCCATGGCGGCGGCTGAGACGCTCTGCGCCACGCGGAAGCGGCGGGTGGTGGGGCGTGGAGCAGCGCGGCGGAACGCCCACAGGATGATCGTGTGCAGCGTGTAGCCGAGGACGATGCCGACCAGTGGGGACAGCAGCATGGGCAGCAGGACCTTGTCCACGATGCCGGTCCAGTGCACGGTGGCCGAGGCGGCGAGTGCGGCACCGACCAGTCCGCCGATCAACGCGTGGGAGGACGAGGTCGGCAGTCCCCGCCACCAGGTGAATACGTTCCAGCCGATCGCGCCGATGAGCGCGCTCATCACCAGCAGCAGGCCGGAGAAATCCTCGGGCGCGGCGATGATGCCGCTGCCGACGGTCTTGGCGACCTCGGTGCCCAGGAAGGCGCCGAAGAAGTTCATCACGGCGGCCATGGCCAGCGCCACGCGGGGAGTGAGGGCTCTGGTGGAGATGGAGGTGGCGATCGCGTTCGCGGCGTCGTGGAAGCCGTTGGTGAAGTCGAAGGTCAGCCCGACGATGATGATCAGAACCACCAGGGTCAGCTCCATGAACGGATCACCCCTCGCCGCACGTGCGGTGGGGCACCGCGCGGCCGCATGCGCTGTCGTACGTCTCCATCATGGCGCGAAACCCCTCCGCGGACCGGCGCACGCCCGGCAGCGGCACGGTCGGCTGCCCTGTTTCCCGGGCCTGCGCCGGAAGCCCGGCTCGTAGCGCTGCGGGCGGCGACCACGCCCCACCGACCAGTCGTGGTCGCCGTCATGGTCGGGGGTGGCGACGGCGTGCCCGGCGCTGTGGTCGGGTGCACTGATCGGCGTCGACGCGTGGCTCGGCTCCTGGGAGTTCCAGCCGGGAGAGTCGGTTCCCGGCAAGGTCGACGAAGCACCGGGGGTGGTCGACACCGTCATGGTCTTCCGGTCAGCCGACGCCGCGGCATCAGCCTGGGTCAATACGGAGGAGTGGCGCACCGCTATCACGCGTCCGCCGAACGAGGATGTACGTCTCATTCCGGTCATTCTGGATGAGACCCGCTCCCACCGCTGCTCCAGCCGCTCAGGCGGGTCTCACTGACCGACGGAGACGCCGATCGAGCCGCCCCCACTGACCGCAAAACCGCGGCGAAGGCCCGGTGACCGGGGTGGCATCGGGCCGTTGATGGCGCCATCGGTCCACGTTGCAGGAGACGGTGCAGTGCTTGCCGGGTCATCGTGCGCGGCGAAGCCGGCAGCTCAGGCAACCCTCGGCACAGCAGCCGTTCACCCACGGTGGCTCCGTCACGGACAGCGAGCCAGAAGCCGCTGTCGCCCACGAAACCGGATCCGCCAACTCGGCCAGGTGCGTGGCACAGTGGCGATATGTGCGGCCGCTACGTCTCCACCCGCAGTCCGCAGGACCTCTCCGGGCTCTTCCACGTCACCGACTGGCGCCCCGACGAGACACTGGCACCAAGCTGGAACGTCGCCCCCACCGACGACGTGTACGCAGTCCTCGAACGCACCCCACGAGAGGACGACGACGGCGGGTCGGCGCGCAGGGAACTGCGGCCGCTGCGATGGGGCCTGGTGCCCTCCTGGGCGAAAGACCCCAAGATCGGCTCCCGGATGATCAACGCTCGGGTGGAGACCGTGCACGAGAAGCCCGCCTACCGCCGCGCCTTCGCCCGACGCCGCTGCCTGCTCCCGGCCGACGGCTTCTACGAGTGGCAGCCGCTCAAGAACGACAGGACCGGCAGGACCCGCAAGCAGCCGTACTTCATCCACCCCGCCAACGGGCAGGTGATGGCCCTCGCCGGCCTGTACGAGTACTGGCGCGACCCGGACGTCGAGGACGACGACGATCCGGCGGCCTGGCTGATGACCTGCGCCATCATCACCACCGAGGCCACCGACGCAGCCGGCCGCATCCACCCCCGCATGCCGCTCGCCCTCACCCCCGACCACTACGACGCCTGGCTCGACCCCCACCGGGAGAACGCCGACGACCTGCGTGCCCTGCTCACCCAGCCGGCAGACGGACACCTCAACGCGCGGCCCGTCTCAACGGCCGTGAACAAGACCGACAACAACGGCCCACACCTCCTGGACGAGGTCACCTCATAGGGTGGAGAAGTCATGGACGTGTGCGGCGTCGGCCTGCGCTGTATCGCCGTAGCTCAGCACGAAGAGGGCGACAATCAGCCACAGCAGCGAGGGCGCCAAGCTCTACGGGGTGGGCTGCAAGCGGGCGAACAGCCACTGCTGTACACCGACGGCGTCACCGCGAGGTGCGCGACGAGACCGGCCGCCGCTTCTCTCCACTCCATGAGTGCGCGCACCTGCTGAACGGGCCCGACGCGCACCGCGCCCTGGAGGCGCTGCGCGCGGACCTGGTCCGGCATGCCGCCGGGCCGCCACACGACGACGCCGCGACGCTCCTCTCGCGCTACCACGGCCATGGGCGAGGAAAATCTGCCCCCACCGGGTGAGGGGAAAGGACGCCAACCCCGACAACCGCCGCGAGACCCTGCTGCAGCTCGCCAACGGATCTGACCGGCCACGAGGTGGAGTCCAGACTCACCATGCTCCCGTTGACCCGCCCCTGAGCGTCGGCATCGGCTGGAACCGCCTGGAGGACCCGATCTCGGGTGCCATCCGCTGACCAGCGGCGATGGTGCTCATAGATCGTCTTCCAGCTGCCGAACCGCTCCGGTACGTCACCACGGGACGCCGGCGGGGACCCGGAACAGGATCCCGCTGATCGCCGTCCGTGCCGGCGGGCACGGTGGCCGATGCCGGTGTACGGCAACGGGCGGAAGACTGATCCCGGCGCGTTTTCGGTAGCGGTCGGCGTCAGACCGATATAGCGTTGTTATCAGCAGTCGTGGTTCCGAAGTCCCGTTCGCCCGTGATCGCATCACGGGCGTTCTTGCTGTTCAGCACCTCTCCGGACCAGGGCGATCACCTCCCGAGCGCGCAGGGCGCGGGCTCGGTTTCCCGAAGGAGACGGTTATGCCCAAGGGCACAGTCAAGTGGTTCAACAGCGAGAAGGGCTTCGGCTTCATCGAGCAGGAGGGCGGCGGCCCCGACGTCTTCGCCCACTACTCCAACATCACCGGCCAGGGTTACCGCGAGCTCCAGGAAGGCCAGACGGTCGAGTTCGACGTAACCCAGGGCCAGAAGGGCCCGCAGGCGGAGAACATTCGCCCCGTCTGATCGCGCTCATCCTGCTGATGCCCGGCGTCCCCACTGCGGAACGCCGGGCATCGGCGCGTCAGCGGCGGCCTAGTGAACCCGTCGGCGCGCCGGCAGGCACGACGACTGACGACGACCGGCACGATCAACGACGCCCCGACCTGCCACCGGACGGCTGGCGCGAAGATCTGTTCCCTGCCCCTGCCCCTGCCCCTGCCCCTGCCCCTGCCCCTGCCCCTGCTGGTGCTCCCGCGCTGCCACGGCCTCACACAACACAGAGAGCAGACGCAGCTAGCACCTCGACGGATTGGGCAGGGCACGAGTGCCGAGAGATCATTGCGTATTCCCGGATGCTGACGAGGGCTCCGGCTCGTCGGGGCGGGGCACAGCGAGCTTCGGTCGGCCGAAGAGCAGGTCATAGCCCGGAGGCAGCTGCAGGAGGACCCTGCTCATCAGGTCTTCGCCCGCGGCATCGGCCGCGACGCTGAGCACCGCGCTGACATCCCAAGTGGCCGTCCGCTCGGTGGCCCCCTCGATCCATGCCGCTGTGGCCCGGATGAACCGCTCCGGCGAGAGCGGTTCGTGCGCCTGGAGAGGGTTGAGCAGCACCATGGCGAACGTCTCGGGAAGCCGGCCTGCCAGTTCGGTACGTGCCTCGCCCACCAGGTGTGCGCCCAGGAGGGCGAGCACGACTCGGGCCGCTCGCTCAGCCTCCTGCGGTGTGCCGTATTCACCCCGCTCCTGGACCGCTGCCAGGAACTCGTCCCATTGCATGCGCATGGTGTTCCTCCCTGGTGGATTCCAGGCCGACTCCGCCGCGGCGGCCCGGGCCGTTGCTCGGGCGGTCCCGCCGCCACGATGGTCAGCCGCGCTGATGTGCCGAGGCCCTTGCCGCTCGTGGCGATCTTCCGATGCCGGCCTCGCAGGCGGGCCTCACTCTGTTTGTACCCAAGGAGCGTTTCGATGTGCGACTGCCGGCGCGACGATCGCTGAGCTGTACGCGCCGCCGGGTCGCCGGGCGCTTTCGGCCTACTCGGAACCCTCTTCCGGGACCTGGTAGGTCTTGCTCCAGGTGGCTCCGCAGCGGCAGGAGGAGTGCTCCACGAGCTCACCGTTTTCGGTGATCCCCAGGCCCTGGTTGATACGGACGTGCACGTGCTCGGACATCGGCGGATTCCCTTTCTGCGAGCCGTCGACTCGACGACAGGCTGAAAGCCCCCATTCTCTGCAGTGGGGGCAAAGCTGGTGTAGGAGTCACGTCACATGTCGTGGATGAAAAGGGGGAATGGTGCGCTTGGACGGCTGCGCACACGAACCGTTCTCATCACGCCCGTATGCCCCAGACCAGGCATATTGACAATGGGCACGCAAGGTTATATGCGTTGCTGATAGCAGATTCTCGGGATTTGCGCAGGTCGAGCGGAGGCGAGGCCGATGTTCGGGAAGCAACCGCCGCCGGACCACTACGCGGTCCTCGGCGTCCAACGTTCCGCCTCAGCCCGGCAGATCACCTCCGCATACCGTCGGCTGGTGCGTTCGCTGCACCCCGACGCCGGCCCGGAGGATCCGGCGGCAGCGGAAAATCTCGCCGCCGTCCTCGCTGCCTACGACACGCTGCGCGATCCGGGACGACGCGCGGCGTACGACGCCGGGCGGAGCGGCGCGACGTCACGTGCGGCTGCTGGTCAGCCGGTACCCGTCCGAGTCACCCGGAGGACGCGGACCTCCCCCGCGAGGTCGGCGCCCCCGAGCCGGGCGCAGCGCGAGGCGTCCGGCTTGCCGGACGGTCCCGAGGGACTGTTCTTCCCCTTCATTTCCGCATCGTCTCGCATCGACCACCGGTTCGCGGATCTTCCCCTGGGGTGGGAGGAGCGCGACTTCCTCAGGCGCGTCATGCAGCAGTGGCTGCGCCGCACGGACTCGTGGTGGCCATAGCGGGCCGTGGTACTGCAGGCGCCGGGGCACTGCGGTCCTCGCCGCGCTCCGCCTGAGCCCCGTGCCAGGGCCGGCTGGGGAGTCAGTGACTCAGGTGTCGGAGCGGGGAGCGGAAGCTGTCGCCTCCCGGATCAGGCGGGCGACCAGAGCAGGCGGGCAAACAGAGCAGGCGCGTCGCTCATCGGGCATGAGTTGCGGGGCAAGCCGGGTGACGCGCGCTGCCTGCCGCGCCGATCGCGGCAGGTGGCCCCGTACCACTTGCGTCCGAACTGGCTCATAGGGGGCTCGTGTGGTTCGCCGCCCCGTCCCCCGCGTGTGCCGCGTCCTGGCTTCCGGCCTTCCTCGTGGCGCTCCTCGACGGCAACCCGGCTGTCCTACGGCTGCCGCCCGGCAATCCGTTTCCCGACGCACCGACCGCCGTCGTCCGGGCCCGCCACCTCTGGCCCTTACCGGTTCAGCTCGTGGCGTCGGTCGCGTTCGGCGGGCGCTTTGGGACCGCACGCTCGTGGGCGACTGCGTTCCGCCGGTCACGAAAGCCACTAAAGGGTGCGGACGGGTATTTCTTGACAATCCGAGATGTGGACTTTATCCAGACTCTTAGCGAGGTACATCTGCTCCGGGTCTGGAACTCAGATGGAGGAGAGGACCATGGCACGCGCAGTGGGAATCGACCTGGGCACGACGAACTCGGTGGTCTGCGTGCTCGAGGGCGGGGAGCCCACGGTCATCACCAACACGGAAGGGGCGCGGACCACCCCGTCGGTGGTCGCCTTCGCCAAGAGTGGCGAGGTGCTGGTCGGTGAGGTGGCCAAGCGTCAGGCCGTCACCAACGTGGAGCGCACCGTGCGTTCCGTCAAGCGTCACATGGGTGACGCGCACTGGCGGTTCCCGGACTCGGGAAGCATCGACGGCAAGCGGTACACGGCGCAGGAGATCTCCGCGCGGGTGCTGCAGAAGCTCAAGCGGGACGCCGAGGCGTACCTCGGCGAGGACGTCACGGATGCGGTCATCACGGTTCCGGCGTACTTCAACGACTCCCAGCGCACCGCGACCAAGGAAGCCGGTGAGATCGCCGGCCTGAAGGTGCTGCGGATCATCAACGAGCCCACGTCCGCCGCCCTGGCCTACGGCCTGGACAAGGAGAGCGACCAGACGGTGCTGGTCTTCGACCTCGGCGGCGGCACGTTCGACGTGTCCCTGCTGGAGATCGGCGAGGGCGTGGTCGAGGTCAAGGCCACCAACGGCGACACCCACCTGGGCGGCGACGACTGGGACCAGCGGATCGTCGACCACCTGGCCAAGCAGTTCAAGAACAACTACGGCGTCGACCTGGCCAAGGACAAGATGGCCGTGCAGCGGCTGCGCGAGGCCGCCGAGCGGGCGAAGATCGAGCTGTCGTCGTCCTCCGAGACGACGATCAACCTGCCGTACATCACCGCCTCCGCCGAGGGCCCGCTGCACCTGGACGAGAAGCTCACCCGCGCCCAGTTCCAGCAGCTGACCGCGGACCTGCTGGAGCGGTGCAAGGGCCCGTTCCACAACGCGATCAAGGACGCCCGGATCAAGGTGTCCGACATCGACCACGTCATCCTGGTCGGCGGCTCGACGAGGATGCCGGCGGTGACCGATCTGGTGCGGGAGCTGACCGGCAAGGACCCGCACAAGGGCGTCAACCCCGACGAGGTCGTCGCCGTGGGCGCAGCCCTGCAGGCCGGTGTGCTCAAGGGTGAGGTCAAGGACGTCCTGCTGCTCGACGTCACCCCGCTGTCCCTCGGCATCGAGACCAAGGGCGGCATCATGACCAGGCTGATCGAGCGCAACACGACGATCCCGACGAAGCGTTCGGAGACCTTCACGACGGCCGAGGACAACCAGCCGTCCGTGCAGATCCAGGTCTACCAGGGCGAGCGCGAGATCGCGGCGTACAACAAGAAGCTCGGCATGTTCGAGCTGACCGGCCTGCCGCCGGCCCCGCGCGGTGTGCCGCAGATCGAGGTCACCTTCGACATCGACGCCAACGGCATCATGCACGTCTCGGCCAAGGACCTCGGCACGGGCCGGGAGCAGCGCATGACCGTCACCGGCGGCTCCTCGCTGCCCAAGGACGACATCGACCGCATGATGCGCGAGGCGGAGCAGCACGCCGAGGAGGACCGGCGCAGGCGCGAGGCCGCCGAGACCCGCAACCGGGCCGAGCAGGTCGCCTACCAGACGGAACGGCTGCTCGCCGACAACGCCGACAAGATCCCCGCCGATGTGAAGGACGAGGTGGAGAGCGCTCTGGCGGAGCTGAAGGAGGCGCTGAAGGCGGAGCCGGCCGACGGCGACCACACCGCCACCCTGCGGCAGGCCGCCGACAAGGTCACCGCCGCGGCGCAGAAGGTGGGCACCGCGATGTACGCGCAGGCGCAGGCTCAGGGCCGGACGGCCGCCGACGGCGCGGGCGGTGGCGAGGCAGGTGCCGCCGGGCAGGACGAGGATGTCGTGGACGCGGAGATCGTCGACGACGACAAGCGGCAGGAGGGCGCTGGATGACCCGCCCGAGCAACCCTCACCGTCCCGGCGAGCACCGGCTGTCGCTCATCGAGGGTGACCGGCGGCGGGATCCGGGGACCAGCCTGGAGCCCCGCCGCCGTGGCGACGTCGAGCCCGCCCGGCACGCCGACACGGCCGCCGGCGAGGCAGACATCCTGCGGGGACAGCTGCGCGAGCGTACAGCGGACCTGCGGCGCGTGCAGTCGGAGTACGACCTCTACCGCAAGCGGGTCCGCCGCGACCGGCGCGCGGTCGGCGAGATGGCCGTGGCCAACGTGCTCGCCGGCCTCCTCCCCGTCCTCGACGCCATCGACCAGGCCCGCAGGCAGGGTGAAGTCACCGGCGGCTTCCAGCGCGTCACCGAGGTACTGGAGACCGAACTCGCCGCTCTGGGGCTGCGGTCCTTCGGCACGGCGGGCGATCCCTTCGACCCCGCCCTGCACGAGGCCGTCTCCTGCACCGCCTCCGACCACGTCGGCCGGCCCACCTGCACCACGATCCTGCGCCCCGGCTACCGGGTCGGCGACCAGCTCCTGCGCCCCGCTCAGGCGGAAGTCGCCGAACCACCGTCCGGGCGGTAGCGGGAGCGTAAGCGTCTGCTGAGCGGTGCTCTGCTCCCGCCCGGCGGCGTCAGTGCCGACCACGGCCCGCGGCGGGTCGCGGTGTCGAGCGGCATCAGGGCGGCGCCGAGGCAGCGCAGGGGATGCCCCGCCGGGTCGCTTGCAGGGGTCTCCGCGCAGCCCGTGAACGGCAAGCGTCGGCCCGACGGGTCCGCCCGCGACCACCGCGCGGCGCGGCTGCCGCGTCCACGCACAAACACAAGCACCAAGCACCACGCACCAGCACCAGCACCAGCACCAGCACCAGGAAGGAGAGGCCGTATTGATATCCGCTGTCGTGATCCCTCTCGTACTGCTCGCTGCCGTCCTCGCATCCAGCCTGTACGAAGACTGGAAGATCTACTCCCGGCAGACCCGGTTGCCTCTGCCCCCGCCCACGCGACCCCTGCGTGTTCGGTTGCTCCGAGCCGCTGGGGCCTGCCTGCCGCGCGGCACCGTGCGGGGTGCCGCGCGCCGGGGTATCCGCCGGCCCAGCCGGGGACGAGCCCATGCGCAGCAGCCTCTCGCCCACCGGCGAGCGCGATCGTAGAAGCCACCCGGCCGGGGACCGTCCCCCCGGCCGGACCTATGCCCGCACCAACCTGGAAGACGGTCGGCACCCGCTTCCACCGTCACGCTCGCCACCTGCGGATGGTGTCAACCGCGCCTTGTACGCGGGCGCGACGGGAAGGAGCCCATCGCGGTGTGGACGAGCCAGCCCGCCGCCCCGCCGACTGCGTACCAGAACAGGTCGGGTGGATTGAAGGTCGAACCGAGCACGAGGCGGGCGACGACGCTGCGTTGGGAGAGTTCCGCCGGCACCTCGCTGAGTTGGAGGAACTCGACCGCCCAACTGACGGCCACCGCGGTTCCAGCGGCCGTAAGGGGCGTCACCCGTGGCGCCACCAGAACGACGAGCGTGAGAAGCAGAACGGTGTACAGCACGTCTCCGCCATACTTCGCCACGCTCCCCGCCGCCACGGCCCTGAGCCCGAGCCCCGCGCTGACGGTCACCACCGCGACCCCGGCCGCGGCCAGACGGGTCCGTACCGGATCGGCGGTGTCGGCGGCGCGGTCGGAGGTTCTGCGGGCGAGGGTCACAGGGTCATACTGCCGGACGTCGGTGCGTACCGCTGTCAGGGGGAAGAGGGTGAGCCGACGCGGTGTTGGAGTACCGGCACAGGTGGTTGGCACAAATGGTTACCCATCCCCAACCGGAAACCCTGGGCGCATCGTTGGCCGGGCGGCACCTCTCCGACCAACTTCGTCGCGGTAGGCGACGTCAGAGTCGGAACGCCGTGGTCACCTGCTCGACGAGATCGTCTTCCGTCATCGTGGTGTCGACCTGGATGGTACGCAGTTGGAGACGCTCGGCCTCCCCGTGGAGGCTCGTTGTGAACATCCGGTCCCGTTCGGCAAGGTTGCGGGCGGCCCTTGCCGGATCGCTGGTCCTCCGGACGAACCCTTCCCCGTGTACGGCCCGACTCCGGACGGCGGCCTGCCGGAAACCAGGTGTGGGAAGGAGCCAGACAGCGTGCTCGGGAGCGGCGAGCAGGGGTCGCACGAGGTGTGGCAGCAGCCGGAAGCCCTCGACGATGACGCACGGTTCCTGCGGCAGGCTAAGGAGGTCTTCGACGATCAGGCCGAAGCCTTCGCCTCGAAACCAGTGGAATGTCTCCAGCATGACGTGCGGAGACCGGTTCACCCATCGCTCGTCCATGTCCATGGCGAGGAACTGGTGCAGGAAGGGAGCCTCCTCGGCCGTGGCCCGCGCAGCGTGGTCCCGCATCACGTCGTCGGTCGCATAGAGTCGCCAACCGTGGCGGTCGGCGAGTCGGCGGGCGATCGTGGACTTCCCCGCACCACTTCCCCCGCCGATCCAGTAAACGTGCCGCAGCCGCGTCGACGGCTCTGCGGTGCCGGCCACCTCTTCATGTTGTCCGGGCCGCATCTCTCTCCCCTCCGATGGGACGGCAGGGCGAACGTCATCCTGACGAAGTCGACACCCTCATCGCCACCATCGACGGAGAGGTGCGGGCCGCGCAACTCACGGGGTACGCGCCGCCGTCGGTGAAGAGGTACGACCGGTTTCTCTACTGGAACCAGGCGTGCGTGGACAGTTCCGGCCGTACGCCGCGTTGGGTGCGGCCGAGGACGACGGCGCTGGAGAGCAGCCCGACATGGCTGAGTGCCTGGGGGAAGTTGCCGAGGAAAGTGTGGTCGCTGGGGTCGATCTGCTCGGCGAACAAGCCGAGTGGGCTGGCGTAGGAGCACAGTTCGTCGAACAGTGCCGAGGCTTCGTCGACGCGCCCTTGGCCGGCGAGGTTGTCCACGAGCCAGAAACTGCACAGCAGGAAGGCCCCTTCGGGTTCGTTGAGCCCGTCGGGTGATTCCTGGGGCAGGTAGCGGAACAGCAGGCCGTCGCCCGCACCGAGGCGTTCCGTGATCGCCCGCGTGGTCGCGGCCATGCGGGGGTGGTCGGCGGGGAGGACGCGTCTGAGGGGCAGGGCGAGTAGCGAGGCGTCCAGTCCTCCTCCCTCACCGAGGTGCTCGGTGAGGGAGTTCGTGCGCTCGTCCCATGCGTCGCGGATGATCCGTCCGGTGAGGCCGCGGGCCTCCGCGGCCCAGGTGATGTCGTTGCCCGGGAGACCCAGGCGGGTGGCCAGCCGTGCGGCACGGTCGAGCGCCACCTGGCACATCGCTGCGGAATACGTGAACGGGCGTCCGCGGGCGCGGATCTCCCAGATACCGTGATCCGGCGTCTTCCAAGCGATCCGGGCCTGCTCGGCGAGGCCGGACAGGCGGTGCCACAGGCCGGTGCTCAGCGGTCTGCCCGTGGCGGCCCATTGGAAGGCGCAGTCGAGGATCTCTCCGTAGACGTCGTGCTGTGTCTGTTCGGCGGCGGCGTTCCCCCACCGGACAGGTGCGGAACCGCGGTAGCCCTCCAGTTCGTCGTCGATCACTTCCCTCGGGGGTGGCCGACCATCCACGTCGTACAGGACCCGCAGCCGTCCGTCCCGCCAGGCGGCGGTGAGAGCCCAGTGGAGGAATCCTCCGGCTTCGTCGGGAAGGCCGATGCGGCGCAGGGCGAAGACGGTGTACGCGGCATCGCGGATCCACGCGTAGCGGTAGTCCCAGTTCCGGTCGCCTCCAATGCGTTCGGGCAGCGAGGAGGTGGGGGCCGCGACGATGGCGCCGTTTTCGACGTGGTCCAGGAGCTTGAGCGTGATGGCTGAGCGACGCACCAGTTCCGTGCGGGGGGTGTCATCAACCACGAGTGCCGACCAGCGGCGCCAGACTCTGATCGTGTCGTCGAGGCAACTGGAGGTGGATTGCCTCGATCCCGGGTCCTGACGTTCGCTCCAGCGCAGGCGTAGCCAGAGGTCCTCTCCCTGGTTCAGGGGAACCGTGCACAGCGGGCCGGGCAGAGGACGGGAGGCGATCAGGTGGAGTTTCAGGGACTGCCGGGTACAGGTCAGGCGCCACCCGGCGGTCTCGGGCTCGGCCCGGGCCTCGCCGCGCGGTTGCACCGTCACCCGGAGATCGACGGAGCCGTGCGTGACCCTGGCATGCCGGACCAGTTCACCTCGGCCGACCGGTGCGTCCACTTCCAGTTGCGCACCTGGTCGGAGGAGGAATGCGTCGGTGACCTCGACGACGCCTGTGCCCGAGCGCAGTTCTGTCACGAGGACGCCGGTGTCCTCGGCGTAGTGCTGGCGGCTCAGCCGCAGCCCGTCGGGTGCCAGCAGGAAGGATCCGCCCCGGTGACGGTCGAGCAGGGAGCAGAACAGGGGTGGAGAGTCGAAGCGGGGGACGCACATGAAGCTGACCGCGCCGTCGCGGCCCACCAGGGCGCACCCGCGGCCGTCGCCGATCAGACCGTGGTCCTCGATCGGCAGATACCCCTCCAGAGGCGTCGGCGACCAGCCGCTCATGTCCGACCGTGTACCCCGCGAGGGGCCTGCGGACCAGCCGGAAGGCTGATTCGACGGCGTCGACCCCTACCGTTCCGGGGTCGCCGTCGAGGACCACATCGAAGGAGAGATCCTGGGCGTCTTCGGCGGCTCCTACCTCGCCGTCCGATTCACCCGGGCCCGACTCAGCCCGGATCTCGCCGGGTCCGACGTGATCGCGGTGGCCATGCCGGCCGGCAGGAGAGCGCCCGCCCCCGGCGCCGCCCGCGCGGAGTGACACTTGCAGTAGGCAGACACCGTGCCGGTCCGATCCCGCACGGCCCGGCGCGTCCGCTCCGGCGGAGGACTGCTCGCCGCTGTCCGCAGGAGAGGCCATGAACCGGTCGGTACGGATGGGACGCGTTCTCGGGGTGCCGCTGCGCATCCACTGGACCGTGCCCCTGCTCGTGATCCTCTTCGGCTACAGCCTGGGCAGTCGGACGCTCCCGGCCATGACTCCGGACCAGTCGGACATCACCTACACGCTCGCGGGCGGGGCCGGTGCCCTGCTGCTCCTCGCGAGCCTGCTGGCCCATGAGGCCGCCCACGCGATCACCGCCCGCCGCAAGGGCATCCCGGTCCGGAGCATCACCCTGTGGGCCCTGGGCGGGATGACGGACATGGGCAGGCCGCACACGGCCGGCGCGACGTTTCTGGTGGCCGTGAGCGGGCCCTTCACCAGCCTGGCCGTCGGTGCGGCGGCTCTCGGCGCGGGTGTCGGGCTCGACGGTGTCTCCGGCTGGGCGGTGCCCGTGGCCGTCCTGCTCTGGCTCGGCTGGGTGAATCTCGTGCTGGCCGTGTTCAACCTGCTGCCGGCCGCCCCGCTCGACGGAGGACGGGTGGTGCAGGCGCTGATGTGGTGGCGCACCGGAGACCAGGACCGTGCCGAGCGAGCAGCCGCACGCGCCGGGCAGGCCCTCGGCATCCTGCTGATCGCCGGTGGATGGACCGCTGTCCTGCGCGGCGTCCTGTCCGGGCTGTGGCTGGCCGTCATCGGCTTCTTCGTCATGATCGTCGCCAGTGCGGAACGCCAGCACGCCCGGCTCGCCCCGGCCCTGCGCGCAACGCGCGCGGCGGATGCCATGTCGAGTCCCGTGGAGACGTGCCCGGACTGGCTGACCGTGCAGCGCTGCGTCGATGACGTGGCCTTCCGGACCCGCCACTCGACCCTGGCGCTGACCGACTTCGAGGGGCGCCCCAGCGGCTTGCTTCACCTCCCACGGCTCGCGAGGATCCCCGCGCCGCAGCGAAAGACACTGCGCGTACGTGACGTGGCGACTCCATTGTCGCGGTGCACCACCTGCGCGCCGGACGACTTCCTGCAGGACGTGCTCGAACGGCCCGCCCCGGGCAGTGGCCTGCCCATCCTCGTCACCGACGGGCAGCACCTGGCAGGCATCATCACCGCACGTGACGTCTCACGGATCGTTCAGCACCATGCGCTTCGCGGCACGAAGAGCCAGTAAGTCGCCCCGGGCTCAGGGCCTGTGCATCCGACGTGGGCTGGTGAAGCACACCTCCAGGTCGGGATCTGCACGCGGGGACGGGGGCTTCTCCCGTGGCCGGCCAGCCGCCTTGCGGTAGTAGGCGACGACCTCCTGTGGAGTGCCGGGGTAGGCGCGCAGGCGTCCTGCGGAGAGCCGGGCGTCACCGCCGCCCGGAAAACCCGCCACAGCGCGACGGCCCCACCGAGTTGCGGGTGGCCAGGCTCTTGGGCCGTAGCCGATGAGCAGCACCGTCTGCACCTGGCCGGTGGCCGAGTGCGGGTCACGGGCCAGCAGGCGCAGCTCGGGGTTCTCCAGGGCGTGGGAGGTCAGGGAGGTGGCGAGGTCGGCAAGGGTGGCCTCCAGCGGAACGTGCTCCAGACCGCACCACCGCGGCGGCGGGCCGCTTCCGTCCCTGTCCTCCTCCGGCATCGGACGGTCGCGGGAATCCACAGACTGGGCGCGTGCGCACTCAGAGAGGGATCCGGAGGTCGAGCACGGACCCTGTGGCATCGACCGGCGTCGCGTCCAGTTTCTCCAGGATGTGCAGCATCGGCTTGTTGCTCGCCGCCACCGCGGCGGCCAGTGTGTGGTGTCCCTCGTCGCGGGCAACGGCCGCCGCATGGTGGGCCAGCGCGGTGCCCAGCCCCCTGGCCTGCCACGCGTCCTCGACCAGGATCGCGAGTTCCCCCACCCCTTGTTGATCGGTGCGCATGACGTTGGTCATGGCGATGATGTGGTCCGTACGCTCGGCCGGAGTGGTCACCAGCGTGGTGCCGCGCTCCGGGCTGGACAACTGACGCCATTCGGCAGGTGAGAGCCCGGACTTGCCCGCGTGGTACCGCAGGGCTCGGCTGCCCAGCGAGCAACGGCGGTGCAGTTCCTGGACCGGGGCCAGGTCGGCGGCGGCCGCCTCCCGGGTCCGGATGGCGGAGCCGTCTGTCAGCGTGATCGAGTGTGTGGCGTCTCGACGGCCGGCGTCGGGCATCGACGTTCTCCTCACTTTGCGATCGTGACTGCGCTGCCGCGGGGGGGGTCGGGGCGGGAGTGCGGCCTTGTTCCGCAGCAGTCTTTTGCCGCCCTCAGGCCGGTTCAAGAGGACTTTGCGTCACATCGATCGCTCTCCGCTTATGTTGAATTACGGAGAGAAACGAAAATGTGAAGGAGTCGTGCCCATCGCGACGCCGATACTGTGCATTGCTCTCGACATCACTTGAGGATTTGCATGGAGGGCCGCCCGGCCCTCGCCGACAGGACAGGCCGATGAGCGTCCACGCTTTGCGTAAGCGGCCCACTTCTCGAATGGGTGGGTGCCCGCCCGCGGCCTGCCCGCCGCCACCCCGGCCGAGGGTGCGACTCGAGGTCCTCGGCGAGCAAGGCCGCCGTGCGGTCCCTGTCGACAACCGCCTCGACGCCGGTCAGCGCACCGGTGTCGTTGTCGGCGGTCACGGAGGCGCCTCCGCCCTCCGGCGCAGATGACCAAGACGCCGCTGTCCAGGAGACCGTGGATGGTCTCCGGTCCCCAGGATCCGTGCGGGCGGCGGGGAGGGGACCACGCGGCGGCAGCCTCTGCCGTCCTTGGCTATGTGTCAGCCGGCCTGCGTGCGGGCGGCTCGGCGAACTTGCGGGAGTACACCTGACCGACGACTTCGTGGGCCGGCCGAAGGCGGGATCGTCGGCCCGTACGAGGGTGTGCGGACCAGCGCGGCGATCCGGGACTCGTCCGGCACTGGGTGCCGAAGGGCCCGACCGTGGTGCCGGGCGGCCCGGCCATCGGCCGTGTGCCCGGCCATGGAGCCGTGTGGCCGGCCATGGAGCCGTGTGGCCCATCGCCCGGCACAGGGCACGGGAGGGCCACCTGACCCCAGGCACGGCAGGGGCCGTGGTCGTCCGTGACAAAGGGTGCCGGTGAACCGAGTGGAGACCCGGGGGGGAGGAGACGGAAGGCGGGATCGCCCCAGACGTCGCGAGATACGTTGAAGTCATCGACGTGGGTCCTCGGGCGAGGGAGGCGGCATGGCCGGCAAGAAGGCGACGAAGGTGCCACGCGCGGCATACGAGCAGGAGCTGCTGCGCCTGCAGACGGAGCTGGTGAAAGTGCAGGAGTGGGTGCGCGCCGAGGGCGCCCGGCTGGTCGTGGTCTTCGAGGGCCGGGACGCGGCCGGCAAGGGCGGCACCATCAAGCGGGTCGCCGAACACCTCAACCCGCGTGTCGCACGCATCGCGGCGCTGCCCAAGCCGACCGAGCGCGAGCGCACGCAGTGGTACTTCCAGCGTTACGTGGAGCATCTGCCGGCGGCCGGGGAGATCGTGCTGTTCGACCGGTCCTGGTACAACCGGGCCGGGGTCGAGCACGTGATGGGTTTCTGCACGAACGAGGAGTACCAGCTCTTCCTGCGGCAGTGCCCGATCTTCGAACGGATGCTGGTGGAGGACGGGATCCTGCTGCGCAAGTACTGGTTCTCGGTGAGCGACACCGAGCAGCAGGAGCGGTTCCGCAAGCGGCTGGAGGATCCGCTGCGGCGCTGGAAGCTGTCACCCATGGACCTGGAGTCGATCACCCGCTGGGAGGCGTACTCCCGGGCCAAGGACGCGATGCTGGTGCATACGGACATCGCCGAGGCGCCGTGGTACGTCGTCGAGAGCGACGACAAGCGGCGGGCCCGGCTGAACATGATCGCCCACCTGCTGGACTCCCTGCCGTATCACGAGGTCCCACCGCCAGTGCTCGATCTGCCGCCCAGGCCGCCGTCGACCGGCTACGAGCGCCCGCCGCGTGATCTGCAGACCTACGTCCCTGATCACGCGGCGAGCCTCTGAGGCGTCGGTCAGGCGTCGTCCACCCGGTGCGGTACGACGGCGGCCGGGAAACGTCCGCGCACAACTGCTGAGTGCCGGGATCCCCGAACAGCGCATCCGCTGCGAGGTCTTCGGCGGCCGACCTGTGGCTGCCCGGCTCGGCGGCCTGAACGACGTCGGGACATCCCACCGCGCTTCCGGGAGAGGAACCGGCATGACCGGTGCGGTGGTCGTACTCGCCGAGGAGGCCACGGGTCGCGCGCTCGTCGACCCACTCCAGGACCGGCTGCGCCGCCAGTTGGACAGGCTTTCCGCGCCGGACGCAAGGACCTCGACCGCGGCGGCCCGGCCCTGGCGTGGTGGCTCCGGCACCCCACGTCCTGCTGCGGGCGGCGGCAGCGCGGCAGACTCTCACCCGGCGTGAGTCCACGGTGAGCAGGGCCCGATCGGTGACGGTCCACCGACCGGGCGCCGCGACACCACCGCCCGCAGCACAATGGCGCGTGGACGATGCCGGTTCGCCGCGCGCTGCCCACACCATGGAGGTGGTCAGGGCAGGACACACGGCGCGTCGGCCGGGCGGGTGTCCTCCTGGCCTCCGCTCCCCTGCCCAGTCCTGGTGTCCGGCCTACGCAGCCGGTGGTACAAGGGGGCCACCAGGACTGCCACCAACATGCCGCCCGCCACCTGGAACGCCCAGCGGATCCAGCCGTCGGGGGCGTCCTCCACACGGTCCAACAGGGTGTGGGAAAAGGGGTAGGCCACCAGGGCGCCGACCAGCACCAGCCACCACGGGCCGGACCATCGGCCTCTGGCGAGGGCGGTGACGCCGACGGCGATGACGATGACCGCGACCAGCACGGCGGTGAGGTTGACATGCATCGGGTACCACTTTCTGCCCGGATCGGGCTGTTGGCCGGCGAGTGAGAGGTGGAGTGTGGGTGGGATGGATGGGGTGGGTGGGTGGGAGGGGATGGGGACGGAGGCGGGGGTCGGCAGGCCGAGTCGGTCAGGCGGCGGCCGGGCGGCCACGCCGGAGGCGACGGACCACCGCGCCGATCAGGTAGGCGTTCACCAGTGCCGCGACCACCTCGACACGATGGACGGCGCCAGCCCGGCCGCTCCCTCGCCCACCGGCAGGAGCGCGAGCGGCAGGCTGGTCGGCGCGGTGATCAGCCACGGCCACACCGCCGCGAACGAGGCGTCCTCGTGCTGGACCGGTACGGCGTCGAGGGCCACCCAGACCCAGACCGCCGCGCACAGCATCGGATAACCCCGGCTGATCCGGTTGTCGGCGATCGGCCCGGCGAGGTCCCGCTTGCCGTTCCGTCGGTTCGACATCTGCTGCCTGCTTTCATGCTCGGGCGCACGGGGCGCACTTCGGTGGTGCCGTCCCGCTGTCGGGCCGACCGTGCGCCGCCGGCGGGCGGCACGGACCGGTCGGTCAGGGGGCAGCGGCCCGTCCCGTCCCGCGCCCCGTCCTCGGCATGCCTTCAGCTTTCCGTCTCCGGGCGGCCCGTTCGTCGCCCAGCGGCACGAACCCGGCCTCTGTCCGAGGGTGGAGAAGGCCATCTGCCAGTAGGTGCAGGCGCCTTGCGACAGATTCACCCGGCACCATCGGGGGCATGGTCCGCCGGACGGCGAATGATCGGTTCGTTCCTCGAAGTGGTCCTCATCGAAGAGGCACCAGTTCGCCGATTCCGGAAGTGAGGAGATGACGACCCCGCTCGACTGCCTGCCCCGGAATGTAGCCGTAGACCGCCGGTACTCCACCGCAGCCGACCTGCCCCAAGCAGCCGGACGGCACGGACGAGCCCGCCCCCGGCTTTGGGCAAGTCCGCTGCGCTGTACGGTCCGCCGGTGACCTGGATCTCCCGGCGCCGCACCCCTCACCAGCCGTGCTGGGCCTCCCCCAACACGATTCCGCCCAGGTGCGCGGCGAGCTTCTCGGCGCGTGGAAGGTCACCCCAGTTGTCGACGTGGACGAAGACGGTGTGATGGTCGGCCGGCTGCAACCAGTTGACGTCGTCGCAGTTGAAGACGGTCTCCACCCGTCGTACTTGGCAATGCCGTAGGCATCCGTCTCGGCGTCGTCCGGCCACTTGCCGCGCAAGCCGATCGAGGCGATTCCCCGCCCCACGGCCGCCACGAACCGGTCCTCCACGGTGCCCGGTGGGACGTAGTGCAGGACGGACAGAGGAAGTTCCGGTTCCAGCGCGGAGTCGTCCGCCGTGGAGATGTCCAACCCGAAGTCGAGAAAGTCACGTGTCACCGGATCCATCCGGGCACTGGGGTAGGTGAACTCGGCCTCGGGCAGCACCGCGGCCATCCGCCGCGCGTCCTCGACGGTCAACAGATCGGCCATCAGGGTCACCTCGTCGTCGCGCTCCTCCAGCAGAGCGTTCAGACGCAGTGCCTGCGTCCACGCCTCGACGGCGTCAGTGGCGCGAAAGACCGGATACGCCCGTGAGTTGCCCATGCGCCCCGCCTTCGCACGCCGCGATGGGGATGCTCGGCGGTGGATCCTGGCGAACGGCTGCCCCGCCGTACCGCGGGGCGCAGGCAAGCAGGCGACCTGCCAGGTCGTGGTCCCAGAGTCCGTGCCGCGACCGACACCGCCTCCCGCCCGCCGCGGTGGCGGCTGTTCCCGCCGGAAGAGTGGGCGTCGGACACCGGGGGCCGAACCATCCCCCGCATCCCGCCGTAAAGCCCGCGCCGCGAGAAGTGGCGCCTGGCCCTGGACAGATTCTCCACCGCCTCTGGCTCTGCTTCGGGCGGCAGCGACAGGCAGTGACAGGAGCGACAGGAGCGACAGGCAGCGAGAGATGCTCGTAGTGAGGCGATCGGTACGCCTGCCGAGTGAGGAGTGTGTCCATTTGCCACGTTGCGGAGGTGACGGGGCGTGGATCGTTTTATCAGTGGAATAGACAAAAGGCGCCATACAGGCAGGCCGGACGCAGCTTCACTGGAGGACTCCTTGGGCAACACACACGTCGGCGTTGGCATCGGACTGGTGGTCGGTGCCCTGGCGCTGCAGATTCCGGCCGCAGCCGCCGCCGGTGACTCAGGTCTCGACATCCGTTCGCGGACGGGCTCTTCCGGCTCCACGGTCACCGTCAGCACGACCGCCTGCGGCGCGGACGTGACCTACGGCAAGGGCAAGTCCGAGGTGGCAGGGGCGTTCCACCTCTTCGAAGGCGAGAGAAAGGGCGTACTCACCGGCCGGTTCACGGTGCCGGAAGGAACCGAGTCCACCACGGACACCGTCACCGTCAAATGCCCACCGCGGGTCAAGATCACGGATTCGTACTCGCTGACGGCGCGCCAGCCCAACGGTGCCGTCGAGGCCGGTTTCGGAGACACCGACAGCACGGCTCCGCAGCTCGCGCTGGGCGGGGTGCTGATCGCCGCAGGTGCCGCCGGTTGGCTCGTGCGGGTGCGTAACCGCTCGCAAGCGAACCGCACCTGACCGTCCGCGTAGCGCCGCACCGGCTCCCGGTACCTCCCTCACCGGGAGCTGTGAGGTACGGCTCTCCGTCTCCCTCTCCCGGCTGCGAGCAAGAGGCTCAGACACGATGGCACCCGGGCACCAAACCCCCGCTCCCTCGCCCTCGTACACTCCTTCGGCCAAGCTTCTGGCCTGGACACTGGTGGCAGGCACGCTCCTGGTGACCGGCGCGCTGCACGACGGGCAGCCACCGCAGCCTTCGGTGGGCCAGGCCTTCCCCACCCCGGCCGCCCCCACCGTCGGCCGCACTCCCCCGGCAGCGGACTCCGCCGTCCAGCCGCTGCGGCCCGCACCACCACTGCGGCTCCGGATCCCCGCCATCGGCGTGGACACACCCGTGACCAAGCTGGACCTCGACGCATCGGGGGCGCTACGGCCCCCACCAGCCGACAACCCCCGCCTCGCCGGCTGGTACGGCGGGGGCACGACGCCCGGCTCCGTCGGGACAGCCGTCACCACGGGACACGTGGACCTGCCCACCGGCGCGCCCGGCGTCTTCTACGGCCTCGGCTCCGTCGCCAAAGGCAACACGATCGAGGTCGACCGGGCAGACCAGCGCACGGCCGTATTCACCGTCGACGCCGTGGAGGTCTACGACAAGGAACGATTTCCCGATGACAAGGTCTACGGCAGTTCCGACCGGGCCGAACTACGCGTGATCACCTGCGGCGGCGGTTACACCAGGCGCACCGGATACCAGGGCAACGTCGTCGTCTACGCCACCCTCACCGCGGTGAGATAGGGAGGCGCTGACGAAGGCGTGCCCACGTCCGAGTCGTGGGGGTGGCCTGCCTCGCTCTGCGATGACGGCGCGATTGCCGTGCCCCGGAACCGGAGGAGAGGCCCTGCCACGCCGTCGTCCGCGGAGCGGCGGGCGTGGCAGGGGCCCCGCCGTGGCAGGGATGCCGCGGCGGGGCCCGGTTTCCGGCTACCCGTGGGTCACTGCGGTGGTGGGGGTCAGCAGGACTCGCCGAACTTGACCGCGGTGAACGTCACGGGCTTGCCGTCGATCGTGCTTCCGGCCGCGGGCGTCTGGGAGCACACCTTCCAGTTGGACTCGACGAGGACCAAACGGTCGTCACCCGAGGCGTCGTTGACGGTGATGCTGGTGCTGCTGTCGAGCGCCTGGCGCGCGACGTTGACGGACTTGCCCACGAAGTCGGGCATCGTCGCGCCGGCTTCCTTCACGGCGGCGCCCGCGTCCTTGGCCGGGCAGTTCTCCTCGAGTTTGACCGTGCCGAAGTCGACTTCGACGTCGGTGGATCGGGTGCCGGCCGCGGGGGTCTGGAAGCACACCTTCCAGTTGCGGTCGAGGACCTGCATGCGGCCGCGGCCGAGTGCGTCGTGCGAGGTCAGGTTGTAGAACCCGGCGGCTTGCGCCTGGTCTTGGGCGGACTGAAGGCCCTTGCCCTTCATGTCGGGCAGACTCGCCTTGTCGGCGTCGTCGCTCTTCGTCGTGCCCTTCTCCGGGACGGGAGTGGGAGTGGGTGTCGGCGTGGGCGTGGGGGAACTGCTCCCGGCAGCGGAGATTCCCTTGTCGTCGCTGCCACCGCTGCTGCTGACGGAGGCGGAGGCGTCCTTGTCGCCGCCGGTGTCCCCGCTTCCCGCGATGGCGCCGATGACGCTGATGACGACGAACAGGGCGAGGATGCCGAGGCAGCCGAAGCCGACGATCTTTCCGGCGGAGGGCCGCTTCGGCGTCGGGGACGGTGGGCCCCACGGGGGCTGCTGGGGTCCGACGTGTCCTGGTTGGTGGTGCTGGTTCATGATCTCCCCGAGGCGTGAATGATGACGTGCGCATGTACGACTCGTGCAGAAGCCATGTAGTTGCGGTGATCAGCGAGGTTCACCCGAACGTGATGTTGGGTCGATGCCGCCGATTCTGGTGTCCGGCACCCGACGACCCTCGCCCGGCGTCACCGCAGGACGGCGGCTCCAGCCGAGCAGCAGCCTCCGAGGAGGTACGCGCAGACACCGGACCTCGCGCAACAGGCCTGCGCCACCACCGGGTTCAGAGCCCGACGACTTTGGCGCTCGCCGACAGCTCGTAGACCAGGGTGACCGTGCGGCGGCCGCCGGGAGGGAGGGCGACCTCCCAGTGGGCGATACCTTCGGCGTCGACCTTGTCGGGCGCCGGGGAGCAGGCATCGTCGCGCAGGCGTACGTCCACCGCCGAGACCTCGGAGACGGGTATCCGCTCCCGGAGGACGACCACCCGTTCGCCGTGCTCCCCGGGAGCGGAGAACCGGGACAGGTGCAGCCGGACCGTGCGGGTGACCACGGTTCGCTGGGTCATTCCGACGGAGTCACGGGCCTCCTCGGCCTGCCGGACCACCCGGAAGTCGTCGCAGCTGCCGAAGGCGAGCTCGACGGGGGCGCCGGGGGCGGTGAAGTCCAGCGTGCCCCGGCCGCTGAATCCGCTGCCGCGGACCAGGTCCACGGGTCCGGCGAGCAGCGCGTGACCGGACGGGTTGCTGAACCGCACCACCTGCGTGACCAGCGGGGACAGCTCGGGCGAGCAGGCGTACTCGCTGCTCGCGGCCGTGGTGCAGACGGAGAGCGGCACCCGGTGGGCACGACCGTCCGCCGGCACGGAGACCGGCGCGGAGGCATGCAGCACCCGCGTCTCACCGCCGTCGTCCACCCCCGGAAGGCCGAGCACCGGGGCCGGGCCGAGAGTCCCGATCCCCTCCTCGCGCAGCTCGACGTCGACCGTGCGGCGCTCCGCGGCGGAACGGTCCGTGAGCGTCAACCGGTCCTCTCCCAGCCGCGGTGGGTCGGTGGCCTGCGCCGACCGGGCCGTCGACAGTGTCAGCCGTACGTCCGACCAGTCCTCGCCGGTGCGCTGCCAGACCATCGCGTCGGTCTCCAGCGTCAGGGAGTCCCCGTCGAGCAGGGCCCGGTAGGCGGGTCGCCACAGCGCACACGGGACGAGGTGGCTCAGGCGCACCCCGACCGGCCCGGCGACCGCAGCCTCCACGGTCAGCTCGATGTGGCCGACCAGCTCGGCGGGCTCCTGCTCGGCGAGGTCCATGGCCCGCCGGGCCTCCCCCAGCTCGGCGGCGACGGCGGCCAGCCGGACCTCCACGGTGCGCAGTTGCTCGCCGTACGAGTCGCGTTCGCCGTCCACCCGGTCCAGTTCGCGGCCCCAGCGGGGCCCTTCGGCCTCCCCGGAACCGGCGCCTTCGCGAATGTCCCGCAGCAGGTCGGCGGCGAGGCGGCCGAGCAGGTCGAGTCGGGCACGCAGCCGATCGCGCCGCTGCTCCAGGGCGAGCCGCTCCTCCTCGAGGGTGTGCACGCGGTGGCGCAGGGCGGAACCGTCGTCGGTGGACGGCAGCGGCCCGCGCGGCGTCCAGGTGCGCACGATCCGCACGTCGAGCACGGTCGCCGGACGATCGGCGGTCAGTTCGGCATGGAGGGAACGGTCGACGGCCAGCGCGCTGACCGGCCCGAGACGCAGCCGCTGGATGCCGGCCTCCAGGTCGAGCACGACGGCGCGCTCGACGAGGGCGCGATCCTCCAGACAGGTGACGGCGGTGACGGGGAGGGCGATCGGCTTCGGGGCCGTGGACATGGCGTGTCAGCTCCTGCGGTTGCCGCCGACCAGGGCCTTGCCGGCCGGGATGCGGATCTCATAGCCGCCGTCGAGGGCGGCGGTGCCGCCGGCGGGCAGGTCCACCCGCCAGACGCGGGTGCCCGGGGCGTGGTGATCGGGCCCCGCGTCGTGTTCGGGTGCCGTCCAGTCGGCCCGTTCCTCGATCCGGACCTCCGGATCGGAGGTCACGGGTATCCGCTCGCGGACCTCGACGGTGACGGGCCTCGCGAGACGGTTGGCCAGTTCCACGTGGACGCGGTGGTCGAGCACGGTGGTGTTGTGGCGCAGGCCCGACGTCGACTCGTACAGGTTCGTACGGCGGGTGACCCGGATGCCCTCGGCCGGCCCGAGCCCGACCCGGCGGACACCGCCGGGGGCGAGCGTGGGCAGTGCGGCGGTCAGCAGGAAGTCGTCGTCGACGGTCACCTCCACCGGGCCGGCCAGCAGGACCTGGTCGGTGGCGTTGGACAGCACCAACGTCGCGTACACGGTCTGCTCCACGGACGGCACGCACAGGTACTCGGTGCGCAGACCGACCGGGATCTCACCGACGGTGACGGTGTGCCAGGTGCCGTCCGACGGAATGTCGGCCCGGGCGGTGGCATCGAAGCGGTGGTCGAAGGAACCCGCCGACTCGCGGGGCCGCACGGCGTGCCCGGGCAGCGGCAGCGCGGCCACCGCTTCGGCGCGGTGGCGGTACTCGGCCGCCACCGGGTCGAAGGGCGCGTCGGGGAACAGCCTGCCTCTGCGACCGCCCTGCTCGTCGGGGCCGGCCAGGACGAGGGCGGCGTAGTCGAGCTCGGCGCCGCTCGGCTGCGGCGGACCGGCCGCGACCTCGGCCCACGCCTCGTGTGCCGTCGCCGGTCCCGGAGGGGGAGGCGGCGGCGCGGCCCCGCCAGGAGCCACGGGTGATACGGCTGCCGGAGCCGCAGGCGCCATGGCCGCCGGAGCGGCAGGCGCCATGGCCGCCGCAGCCGCGAAGGGTCTGCCGCCGGTACGCGGCATGCCAGCCGGTCGCGACCGGACCGGCTGCGCGAGGTCGGGCGTCCCGCCCCCGAAGGCCTCCGGGGGGCCGCCGGCGGCACCGCCGGGCACCGGGAACGCAGCCGGCGGCCCGCCATGGCCTCCCTGCGGTGCGGGCGGCGGCGGTGGTGGAGGAACGGGACCGGCCACGGAGCCGCCGGCTGCCACGGGCCGCGCGGAACCGGCCCCGACAGCGGTGGGTACGACCGTCGGGGCGGAGCGGGGGCCTGCCGCGTCGTACCCGGCGAACAGGTCGGCGAGCCCCGCCGGGGGCTCGCGCCAGCCGGAAGGCGCGGGGGCGGGCTGACTGCGCCCGATGCGGATCGAGCGGAGCCTCGGCAGGTCGGTGCGGCGCCGCAGGTCGGCGGTGGCCAGGGCGACGCGCACGCCGGTCCAGTCCTCCCCGGTGCGCTGGGCGACCGAGGCGCGCAGTACCAGACGGCCGCTGCCGTCGCCCTGACGGTGGCTGAGACGGTAGGCCGGCACCCAGACGGCGCCCGGCACCCCGTATTCGAGTTCCAGCTCGACATCACCGGTGCCGTCGAGGGTCAGGAGTGCGGAGACCGTGGTCCGCACGTGGGCCGACGGGGCATCGGTGGAGGCGCGGGCGAGTCTGTCCGCGGCGACGGTGAGCTCGTGCTCGGCGTGGCGCAGTGCCTCTTCCAGCTCGACGAGGCGGGTGTGCAGGTTCGTCAGCCGTTCGTCGACGAAGTCGGCGAGCTTCAGCCACGCGTCGACCGGGGTGCGACGGTGCGGGTCTTCGCGCTTGCGGGCCGGTGGGACCGGGTGCAGGGCCGTGACTTCTTCGATCAGCCCGAGCTGCCGGTCTCGGCGTCCCCGCGCCGCCGCATACTCGTCGTGCAGCCGCTCCACCTCGCGCCGCAGCCCGTCGGGCGTGCCGGTGTCCGACGGCTCGGCTTCGACCTCGATCCGGGCCTCGGTGACGCGCACGCCGGGAGCGTGTACCACTCGGGCCCGCAGTGACCCCGGGTCCAGCGAGCGGGGCAGTCCCGTCACCCGCAGCCGGCCGTTCGCCGGCACGCTGCCCCGGGCCAGACGGCGGCAGACCGCGCCCTGCGCGTACACCACGACCGAATCGAGGGTCGACGCCCATCTCTGTGCTCTGTCCGCCCTCATGCGCTCCCCCGTCGCTTCCGTGCTGAGCGAAGCCTACGCCGATGGACGGCCGGCAGGCCGAGGGCGGGTCGGGGGCGGAGGAGCGGTACGCCGTCCTTCCTCACCTCCGCGCCGGGGTCGGTGTCCCGCCGGCCGCCGGGAACCGGCCGACACCGTAAACGCCGGGCCTGGTACCGACATCGGTCTACGAGGTCGGTGCCTTCCAGGCGTCCGTGGCGGACCGGGCAGTGGGATGGGTGGGGAAGACCTGGTGCAGGCCGACGATGCGGAAGATCCGGTCGATGCGCTCCGGTACGGCGGCCAGCACGATGTCCGCCCGGGCCCGCAGGGCTTGGTTGCGGGCGGCGATGAGGACGGTGATGCCGCTGGAGTCGCAGACGGTGATGCCGCTCAGATCGATCACGAGTACCTGACCGGCCTGAGGACCAGGTGCGGAAGGTGTGCGTGGACCTCGGGGGCACTGTCGTGGTCGAGTTCGCCGACCAGTTCGAGGACGGGGCCGCTGCGGGCGGTGCGGGTGTGGATGGTCAGGTCGCTCACTGCTGTTCTTCACCGGCTTGTGGGGGGACGCTGATGGCGAGGACGGCGGTGTCGTCGTCCACACCGGCGCCGAGGGTTTCGAGCAGGCTTCTCAGTGCCGCGATGGCGTCGGGTGCGGTGGTGGGGGTCAGGGCGCGGACGAAGTCGAGTAGTGCTTCGTCGCCGTAGCGTCCGCCGGATTGGTCGGTATGGGCCTCGGTGAGGCCGTCCGTATAGAGGAGCAGAGTGTCGCCCGGGGCGAGGCGGACGGTGGTGGTGGCGATGTGGGGGTCGGACAGGACGCCGATGAGCTGTCCGCCGGGGGTGTGCACGTAGTCGGCGGTGCCGTCGGCGCGCATCAGCACCGCCGGCGGGTGCCCGCCGGCGGCCAGGACGATCCGGAAGCCGCCGTCGTCGCATGGGGTGAGCAGGCCGAAGATGACGGTGCAGAACCGCGGGTCGGTTCCGCTGTACTCGTGGTTGAGCACGGTGTTGAGGTTGGCCAGCGCGGCGGCCGGGTCGGGGTTGTAGACGGCGGCGGCCCGCAGGGTGTAGCGGGTCAGAGAGGTGACGGCTGCCGCGGCGGCTCCCTTGCCGCACACGTCCCCCAGGAAGAGCCCCCAGGTGCCCTTGGCGAGGGGGAACAGGTCGTAGAAGTCGCCACCGACCTCGTCGATGGAGGCGATGTGGTAGTGCGCGGCCACGTCCAGGCCGGGAATGCTGACCAGGGTGGGCGGCAGCAGCGACTTCTGCAGCGTGTTGGCCAGGCGTTGAATGCGTTCGCGTTCCCGTTCGGCTTCCTGCCGGGCACGTAGCAGTTCCGTTTCGTAGGCGCGGCGGTCACGGGCGTCGAAGACCGTGGTGCGGATCAGCAGCGGCTCACCGTCGCTGCCCGTTTTGACGGTGGAGGTCACCAGGACCGGCAGCCGGCTGCCGTCCGCGGCTTTGAGGTCCAGAGCGATGCCGCGGACCTCGCCCTGCATGCGCAGCAGTGGGGCGAAGTGCGTCTCGTGGTACAGCTTGCCGCCCACGGTGAGCAGGTCGGCGAACCGCTTGCGTCCGACCAGGTCGTCGCGTTGGTAACCGAGCCAGTGCAGCAGGGTCGTGTTGACCTTGGCGATCTGCCCGTCCATCCGGGTGGAGAGGTAGCCGCAGGGCGCGTTCTCGTAGAGGTCTTCCGCGCTGTCTTCCAGCAGGGCGGAGAACCGGGCGCGCTCGGTGTCCGGCACCTCTTCCGGGGCCGGGCCCGGGTGGTGGTTACGGCCGTCGCCGGTTGTGCACATCACCGGCCCACGCGGGACGCGAACGTGGCGATGGCAGCCGCTGTGGCCTCGGGCGCGCTCAGCTGCGGGCAGTGCCCGGTCGCGGTCAGGGTGACCAGCTGGCTGCCGGCGATCTCTGCGTGGACGAACGCACCCACCTCCGGCGGGGCGATCGCGTCGCTTGAGCACTGCGCGATCAGGGTGGGTATGGTCAGCGAGGCCAGGTCGGCCCGGTTGTCGGACAGGAACGTGGCGCGGGCGAAGACCCGGGCGATCTTCGGGTCGGTGCGGCAGAAGCTGTTGGTCAGCTCCTGGCCCAGTTCCGGACGCTCCGGGTTGCCCATGATGACCGGCGCCATCGCCGACGACCAGCCCAGATAGTTCGATTCCAGCGACTCCAGAAGCTCATCGATGTCCTCGGCGCTGAACCCGCCCCGGTAGCCGGCCGCCGGGTCGTCGATGTAGCAGGGCGACGGAGTGAGCAGCACCATCCCCGCGAAGCGCTCCGGGTCGACGCGGGCGGCCAGTACGCCGATCATGGCGCTGACCGAATGCCCCACGAAGACCACGGGACCGAGGTCCAGGTCCCGGCAGATCTCCAGAACGTCCTGCGCGTAGCCGTCCAGCGAGGCGTACCGTTCCTCGCTCCACGCCGACAGGTCCGACTGGCCGGCGCCCACGTGGTCGAAGAGGACCACCCGGAAGTCCTGCTCCAGCGTCGGTACCACCAGGCGCCACATGTTCTGGTCGCACCCGAAGCCGTGGGCCAGCATCACGACCGGCCCGTCTTCGCGGCCGGTCACGGTCACGTGATTTCTGCGGCGCACATCCATGCGAACCATCCTCCCACCCCTCACGAGGTAGCTCCCGCCGCAGCGGCCCGGGCCGGAAGGCATGTGTGCTCAGGCGGCTGTCCCTGCGCTTGCAGAGCCATGGGGACCGGGAAGAGGTTCGCTGCCCCACCGGTGATGCAGTCCACTGCGGCGATCAGCTACCCGTGTGACGAGCCGGATCGGCTGCGCGAGGAGACAGGCAGGCTCGCAGGTGACACCAGACGCAGCCGGGCCCGACGCGTTTGGTCAGGAACCCGCCGACAGCACCAGCGGTGACCGCATTCGTGGTGACCGCATTCGTTCTGTCACCAGGTGAGCGCGTGTCGGGCGGCGGCTCCAGCGGGTTGCCGGACGGTCGGTCCGCCGCACCTCACCCCGTCCCCTGCCGGGCGGAGGGTCGCTCCATGACGTTGTCCAGATGAGTGATGACGGCCGGCACGTCATCACTCTCGGTGCTCCGGATCAGATGCAGGGCCGGCCGGACGAGGCCGCCCGGTCGCGTTGTCAACCGTGCGAGCACGGCGGCCCGGATGTCGAGCCGCTCGATGGTGGCCTCGCGCTCCGCTTCGTTCTGTCCGGCAAGCAGGACGGCGTTGTACCACGCCTCCTTTCGGGACTGACGGACGCTGAAGTCGAGGATCCGCTCGTCGGTGCGGGCCCCGATCTGATCCAGCAGCGACATGAGGGGCGACACGGCGCCGACCGAGTCCTGCACCGCCAGCGCCACCCGCGCAAGGATGTCGTTGATCAGCAGGAAGTCACGCCGTAACGCGTGGATGGCGTCGCCGGGGCTGGTCCGCGCGGCGGCGACGGCCAGGTCGAGGTTGATGTGCGCGTTCACCCCGAGTATCAGGTGCTGGACGATGATGGTGTCGGGGTCGTCGAGCAGCCCGAACGCCTCGCGCCAACAACGCGGTCCGCCTTGGTCACGACGCCATGCGTCGTACGCGTCGAAGTAGCGGTTGCCGAAGAGCGTGTCGAAACGGTCCATGCGGGCCCCGTCGTCGAACTGCCCAGCCTGAATGGCCGTTCGGACCTCAACGGTCACCTGTCGGTACAGCGCCGCGAAGTACCCGACCCGGTCACCGGCGCGGCCGGCCTCCCGCACGATCCCGGCAAGTCCGTCCACGACATCGTCGATGTTCTCTGCCGCCATGCCAACTCCCTCCCCCGGTCCCCTAGTTCGGCCCGCACCCCGGCTGCTGCCAGCAGTCCCGAGTACAGCCTCGTTCTACCACCGCACACCAGGAATGGCTCCCGCCCAACAGGCACCGGGTCGGGGACCGCTCGTCTCCTCGCCACGACCGCGGCCGCGGCGCACACCGGGGAACGGACTGCGCGTGGGGCCATGGGGGTTGACGCGCACTCCGCTCGCTCTTGATGGTCTGGTCTGGTCACGTTCGGCGACGGTCTCGGGGTTTGTGATCGTTTTGCCTACGTGCAAGGACCTCTGTCCGAGCGCCCGCAGTCAGGCCGCCGGGCTGGGAGACGCCCAGGCGTTCGCCGATCCGACCCGGGCCGGTTCGTCGCCGCATCGCGTCTCGATCGTCTGCCGGTTCGGCCCGGTAGTCTGGCGATCATGGCGGACTGGGAGATTCGGTCGGCTTCGGCGGCGGACGTCGAGGCGGTGGCCGAGTTGCGGGCCGTGGTGCTGCGGGCGGATCTGGAGCGGCTCGGGCGGTACGACGAGCAGCGGGTGCGGCAGCGGCTGCGGGAGGGGTTTGTACCGGCGCACACCTGGGTGATCGAGGTGGGCGGCGCGTTCGCCGGCTGTGTGTCGCTGCGGCCGGCCGAGGACGCCCACTGGCTGGAGCACTTCTATCTGGCCCCGCACGTGCAGGGCAGCGGCATCGGCGCGGCCGTCCTGCGTGGGCTGCTGGAGCGGTGCGACCGCGACGGCACCCTGGTCCGGCTGAACGTGCTGCGGGGCAGTCCTGCCCGGCGGCTGTACGAGCGGCACGGGTTCAGACTTGAGACCGAGGATCCGGTAGACGTGTTCATGGTGCGCGAGCCGGCCTTGGCCGTGCGTGACAACTGACTGGGGATCGTCCGGGACAACGTCCGTCCCCACCTGACCGCCCCCCTGCGTGGATTCTCCACCGTGAGCGTCGGCCGGCTCGCGATGTTCCAACTGCCCAGCTCCGCACCGGAACAGGCAGGAAGTGGGTGGACGACGGCTGCCTCGACGGCGCCGGCCTGGTTCTCGGCGGCTGACCGAGATCCCTTTACGTGCAGGAGTCAGTCTGCTGCGTGGGTGACCCGGCCGCCTGGTGTGCGGCGACGGCCATGACGATGGCGGAGGTCAGGGCGATACCGGCGCCCACGTAGAGCGGGGCGGTGTAGCCGAGGCCCGCGGTGATGGCCAAGCCTCCGAGCCAGGCCCCAAGGGCGTTGCCGACGTTGGACGCGGACACATTGGCGCTTGCGGCCAGTGCCGCCCCGTGGGCGACGTCGGTGACGCGAGTGATCATGCCGGGCACGCTGGCGAACCCGAACAGCCCCAGGAGAAACACCAGTACGACCGACGCGGTGGCGCTGGCGGCCAGCAGACCGAACAAGGCCAGGGTGATGGTGAGTCCGAGCAAGGCGAGGACCAGGGCGCGGTCACGGTCACGGTCGGCCGCTCGCCCGCCGACGAGGTTTCCGACGACCAGGCCGACGCCGTACACCATCAGCAGCCAGGCGACATCCGCTGGGGAGAAGCCGCCGACCTCGGTGAACGTGTAGGCGATGTAGCTGAACGCACCGAACATCCCGCCGTAGCTGAGCGCGGTGGCCGTCAGGGTCAGCCAGACCTGCCAGGACCGGAACGCTCGGAACTGGGCCCGCAAGCCGCTGGGCGGTATCGGGTCCGATCGGCCCGTCACGGCAGGCGGCCGCGTCTGGCCCGCCCGGCCGGGGACGAGGGCGACGATTCCCGCCAGCGCGAGCACGCCGATTCCGGTGACCGCCCAGAAGGCAGCTCTCCATCCCCAGCGCTCACCGACCAGCGCGCCGAACGGTACGCCCAGCACGTTCGCAACCGTCAGCCCGGCGAACATGATCGCCACCGCGTGGGACTTCTTCTCCGGCGCGACCAGGCTGCGAGCGACCAGGGAGCCGATACCGAAGAACGAACCGTGGCACAACGCCGCGACGATCCGCCCGAGCAGCATGACCTGATAGCTCGGCGCCACCGCGGACAACAGGTTGCCGACGACGAACAGCGCCACCAGCCCGACCAGTACCTGCTTGCGGGGCAGCCGCGCCGTCGCCGCGGTCAGCGCGATCGCTCCGACCGCGACGCTCAACGCGTACCCGGAGATCAGCCAGCCCGCAGCCGCCTCGGACACCGAGAAGCTCGACGCCACCTGCGGCAGCAGCCCCGCGATCAGGAACTCGGTCAGCCCGATGCCGAATCCGCCGAGTGCCAGCGCGATGAGTCCACCCGGCATCCGTCGCTCTCCGATCGTGCGCCAACGAGTCGCGGGGTACGGGGACTTCCCGCCGCGGCGTGTGGATCGCCCCGATCTCGAACCACACGCGCATGTCCCGATGCCGCACCGCACGCCACCGAGGCACCGAGGCACCACTATGTCATCAGGGGCGCGACGAGTTCATACCCGTCGGTCACTCGGCCCGAGCGGCGATGGTCCGCGCGCACTTCTTGCCTCTGATTCGCGGCTCGAGGCGCTGGGTACCCGACGTGTCCGCGCCCGGATCCGCTGCGCCGAGTGCAGGCCAGGAGGCCGTCATGGCCGACATGAGCCGGGTCACCGGCCCCCGGTGACGGGCCCGGCACGGTCCTGCGTGCGGACAGACGCACGTGATCCGGTGTACGAACCCGAGCGAGGACGGTAGGCATGACCGAGTACGAACGCTCACGCACGATGCCCGCACAACCCGAGCACGTCTTCGACCAGGCCGCCAACATCGACCAGATGGACACCTGGCTGCCGGAGTCCCTGCACCTGGACGCCGGCGAACTGCCTGCCGTCACAGTGCACGACAACGGCACGGACAGGGACACCTCCGCCTTGCTGCGGGCCCAGCGTGATCAGATGCGGATCGAGTGGGGCACCCGCGATCAAGGAAGCTACACGGGCTGGCTCCAGGTCGCCGGCATCGGCAGCGGTGCGAGTGAGGTCACGGTGCACCTGTCGTTCTTCAGTGACAGCCACGACCCGGGCGAGCGGGCCGTGCACGACGCCCTGGACACGAGCCTTCAACGACTGGAGCAGCAGGTCCGGCTACGTGTCGACAACGCGGCCGGCTGACCGGCGGCGGCCGCGGCGCGAGGGAGCGATCAGCCGAGGGATCAGCCGAGGAGCAGGCCCAGGTCGGCGAACCTGAGGACCATGCCCGCGGCCTCCGGCCGATCCCGCGGCGGGCTGAACGTGAAGTTTCATGCGGCAGCCGACGGTGACTGCCGGCGTCCGGGGCCGACGCGGCGGCCGCGAGTGCGCGAGCCGTGTCAGCGGACGACGTCGAAGACGTTCTTCTGCAGGCCGTTGGGGTAGGCCTCGTGCTCGACCAGCTTCAGCTTCTGGGTGTCCTTGTCCGTGGAGCTGAACAGACGCTTGCCCGCGCCGAGCAGGAGCGGGAAGACGAGCAGGTGGTAGCGGTCGATCAGGCCGGCGTCCGAAAGGCCGTGGTTCAGGGCGGCGCTGCCGTGGACGATGATCGGGCCGCCCTCGGTCTCCTTCAATGCGGCGACCTCGTCGAGCGAGCGCAGGATCGTGGTCTCGCCCCAGTTCGACACCAGGTCGTCCTCGGTGAGGGTGGTGGAGACGACGTACTTCGGCATCACCTTGTAGTCGGCGAAGTCCTCCATGTCCGGCCACACCGCGCTGAAGGCTTCGTAGCTGACGCGGCCCAGCAACATGGCCGTGGCTTCCTTCTGCTCCCGGCCCTTGATGTCGAACGCCTCGGGCAGGAACTCGACGTCCTTGAAGGTCCACCCCGCGTTCCGGTAACCGGGCTCACCGCCCGGGGCCTCCACGACGCCGTCGAGCGAGACGAAGGCGGTGCTGATCAGAGTACGCATCTAAGGTTCCTCGGTATCTCGTGTCTGGTTTTCAGCGGGTTCGGCCGGTGCGCGTTTCGACCACACTCACGGCTGCGGCGCACCAACCAGGATCTACGACTGCGGCTCACGGAGAAACTCATCGGTCGTCGCCCGTCCCTGCCTGCGGCCCCCGCATTTCCGCATCAGAGGAGACGCTGCCCCGGCCTGTGACCACCTGGAGGACCGGGGCCGAGGTCCTGGGCGACCCGGCGCCAGGCGGTGCGCGCGACAGCGGGGACGCGACCGCGTGGTGGCGAAACAGGTGACCGGATCGGTCAGGAATCGAGAAGCGCGGGTCCCGACGCCGCACCTAGCCTGATCGCCATGGACATCACCATTCACACGAGCTTCCTCCCGCACGACGACCCGGACGCGTCCCTGGCCTTCTACCGCGACGCCCTCGGCTTCGAGGTCCGCAGCGACGTCGGACAGGGCAGGATGCGCTGGATCACGGTCGGCCCCGCCGACCAGCCCAGCACGTCCATCCTCCTGGCGCCGCCGGCCACCGACCCCGGGATCACCGAGGACGAGCGCCGCACCATCGCCGAGATGATGGCCAAGGGCACCTACGGCTGGATCCTGCTGGCCACCCCGGACCTCGACGGCACGTTCGAGAAGGTGCAGGCCGGCGACGCCGAGGTGGTCCAGGAGCCGACGGAGCAGCCGTACGGCATCCGCGACTGCGCCTTCCGCGACCCCGCGGGCAACCTGGTCCGCATCCAGGAGCTCCGCTGAGCCGTCCGGTCCCCGCTTCGGCCATGAGGGCCGGTGTCGCGACCACCTGCGAGGAGTACGGCGGCCGGCGTTCCGTGCCGTTGTCCTCGACCGCTCCCCGGCGGCCGCACCCTCGCAGCAGTGCTCGCGATGTCGGCCGCCGACCCCGCGGCGTGCACGCCGGCCGCCCAGAAAGGCAACGTGCACCTCCGTGCCGAGCCGGTCTCCGTCCCACCGCCGCCGAGCAGTCGCTCGACCGGCCGGAACGGCTCCACCGGCCCGTCGGCTCCGGCAAGCCGGTCATCGCCGTCATCGAGCGCCTGGCGCCCACATCGGCCCGCGCATGCAGCCCAGGTGCTCGCGGCCATCGTTGAGAAGGAGTTCTCTCATGTGTCACCCCTCGTGGGGGCGCGCACGCACCGCGGCGCAGCGCCTGAGCGACCTCGCGCGACTGCGCCGCGTCCGCGACCGGATCGACCGCGAGTACGCGCAGCCGCTGAACGTCGAGGCGCTCGCCCGCGGTGCGAACATGTCCGCCGGGCACCTCAGCCGCCAGTTCCGGCTGGCCTACGGCGAGTCGCCGTACGCGTACCTGATGACGCGTCGCATCGAGCGTGCGACGGCGCTGCTGCGTCGTGGTGACCTCAGCGTCACCGAGGTCTGCTTCGCGGTCGGCTGCTCGTCGCTGGGCACCTTCAGTACCCGCTTCACCGAGCTGGTCGGCATGCCGCCCAGCGCCTACCGGCACCGTGCGACGGGTCCTGCGGCGGGGATGCCGCCGTGTGTGGCGAAACAGGTGACAAGACCGGTCAGGAATCGAGAAGCGCCGGTCGCCGAGCCACACCTGGCGTGATGGCCATGGCATTCATCGAATCCGTCACCCTCGACGTGGCCGATCCCACGGCCGCCCACCGCTTCTACACCGCCGCCTTCGGTCCGGACACGCAGCTGCGCCTGCGGGCCTCGGAGGCACCGACAACCGGCTTCCGTGGGTTCACGCTGTCGCTCACGGTGTCCCAGCCGGCCGACGTCGACAGCCTCATGGGCGCCGCCCTCGAGGCCGGCGCCACGCCGCTGAAGCCTGCCACGAAGTCGTTCTGGGGCTACGGGGGCGTCGTACAAGCCCCGGACGGGACGATCTGGAAGGTCGCCACCTCGGCGAAGAAGGACACCGGTCCGGCCACCGGGCGGATCGACGACATCGTGCTCCTGCTGGGAGTCGCGGACGTGGCCGCGAGCAAGCGGTTCTACGTCGACCGAGGTCTTGCCGTGTCGAAGAGCTTCGGCCGCATGTACGTCGAGTTCGCCGCCGGGTCGAGTCCCGTCAAGCTGGCGCTGTACAGGCGCCGTGCCCTGGCCAAGGACGCCGGTGTCTCCCCCGACGGCACCGGATCACACCGGCTCCTGATCGCCGGCGATGCCGGGCCCTTCACCGACCCGGACGGGTTCGCGTGGGAGGCCGCGTCGCCGGCACTCACGCCCTGATGTGTGACCGCTGCCCGCCCTGCCGGCCCTTGCCCGGTCGCCGATCCCCGAGACGGCCGCCGGGCTCGGGGCGGCGCCGGGTGCGGGGCGGCGCCGGGTGCGGGGCGGCGCCGGGTGCGGGGTGCGGGGCTGACGGTCCCGCCGCGGCCGGCGGACCCTCGTCACTCGGACCGGGTGCACCGCACGCCTCGCCGGCCGCGATCAACTCCCCTGCCTGGCCGGCCACTTGAGCGTGGACATCACCCGATGGCGAACGCCCGGCCGGACCACGGGCGAGCACAGCCTGGCCGGGGGCTGCGGAATCGAGGGTCAGCCGCCCCGGAGCGTCTCAGAGTGTCTCCTGCAACCAGTCGAAGACGACCTCGCAGTGCTGCCTGGGCGCCATCGGTGAGCAGTGCAGCTGCGCGCCGGTCGCCGCGGTGAGCTTCACGTATTCCTTGGGGGCCGTCAGCTTGTCGAACATCTGGCGTGGCTGGCCGGGGTAGAACTGCTCGAAGTCGTAGTCGAGGACCAACGTGGGTGCCTTGATACGGCCCACGACGTCCGTGATGTTCATCGACTCGATGAGCTTGGCCGGGGTGTAGAAATCGGTGAACATCCTGCCCTGGCGGGCGGCGAGCATCGCCGGCACGGAGAAGGGCTCGAAGCGCTTCTTCACCGTCGCCGCGTCGGCAGGGGACAGCTGCGGCACGACTTCCTTGTTCCAGACGTTGTTGGTCTCCGCCTTGTTCGGGGTGAGGATCTCCCGGAGCTCCCCGAAGCCCAGCCACGGATCCAGGCAGCCGGGCATCGCCGCCAGTGCCGCGATCCGCTGTTCGAAGGCCGCGGCCCGGGGAGCCAGATCGCCGCCCATGCTCAGCCCGGTGAGGGCGATCTTGTCGGCGTCCACGTCGGAACGGGCGGTCAGCCAGTCGACGAGCGGTGCGACCACGGTCTCCCAGCGCGGGCTGAACACCACCTGGTTCACGAAGATCATCTGTCCTTGGCCGGGACCCTCGTAGACCAGGGCGTTCCAGTCCCGGTCCAGCGCGGCGGAGACACCGTACGTCCACATGTCGACGTTCTGTCCGTCGCTGCCGTTGGTGAGGATCACGGTGGGGCGGCGGCGTCCCGAGGCGTCGGGGCGGAAGAGCCATACGGGCAGCGCGGTCCTGGCGTACGGAACCCTCGCTGTCACCGGTGCCGGGTCGCACGCCTTGCAGAACGTGTCCCATGCGCCGCGGCAGGCCTCGTACAGTTCCTCCTCGCTGCCCGGGTCGCGGGAGCCGAGGACGAAGAAGAGCGCCTGGGCGTAGTACTGCGACGCTCTCAGCGCCCGGAAGCGCGTGGTCTCCCGGTCGGGACGTCCGCCCTCGGGTGCTCGCATCAGCCGGTCGCCGAGCTTCCTGAAGGTCTCGACGTACGTCTGTGCCGACAGACCTGCCTTGTTGATCGCGTTCACGGCGGTGAGGACCTCGCCCACGTCGGCGCTGCCCTGATCGGCCCCGCCGAGCGCCAGGAGCCCGCTGAAGTTGAACTCCGGGTTGCCGAAGAGCGTCATCACGCCGGGCGTGGGCCCGCCGGCGGACGGGGAAGCCGTGCCCGGGGTCGGGGCCTGAGCGGAGGAGGCCTCCGTGGTGGTGCAGCCGGCGGCCAGCAGGGTGGCACCCGCCGCGCCGAGCACCCCGGAAAGGGCGCTGCGCCGTCCTGGGCCGAGGACCTGATCAGGCGGAACGTGTCTCATGGCGACCCAATGTAGGACCGGGCTGTTCGCGCTTCGCCGCGCGACGCCCGCCATTGCCCCGAATAGCCCGACGCCCGCCCCTGTCTCCCGTTCCGCCAAGCGCGCAGGCGGGCGCGGTCGGGGGTCGGGGCTTCAGCCTCCCTGTCGGCGGGCCAGGCGGTCCGCGAGCACGGACAGCGGCACCGCAGCGGCCCAGGAGTACATGGCGGCGGTCGGTGACAGCTGGGCGATGCCTACGGAGGCCAGGAACACCAACGCCTGAGAGGGCAACGGAACGGTGCCCGGCCGTTCGCCGGCGCGGAGCCGGACGCGCAGGGCGATGGCGTACAGGACCAACGCCGTGACACCGACGACGCCTCCGTACAGGGCGGGACCGAGCGGCTGATCGCCGTAGTCCTGAAGGGCCGAGGTGGGAAACGGGATCAGCGACAGCAGCGCCAGGAAGGTCACGTTGAGCCAGAACAGGCCGGTGTCGACCTGGACGGCGCCGCGCATGGCGGTGTGGTGGACCCTCCAGAAGAGTGCGATGACGACGGCGCTGAGCGCCAGGGCGCCCAGTTCGGCCCAGGTCTCGTCGAGGGCGCGGTCGAGCGCGGCGCCCCGCAGGCCGGAGGGCAGTTTGATCTCCAGGACGAGCAGCGTGAGGGCGATGGCCGCCACGCCGTCGGTCAGGGCGAACATGCGGGTGACGGAGACGTGATCGTCTTCCTTCCGGCGAACGGCTCGCGTGGTGGCGGGAGGGCTACGATCCATCACGTCTTGTTAGCACGGCACTCCGCAGCCGGACGGCAGCGGAACGGTTCACGGTGCCGCGCCCACCCGGTTGTCGGCCCCCGCCCGACCGGGACGAGGACGCCGCGGTCGGCCATTGGCCCCTCCCGGTGCCGCCGAGACCCGCGGATCGTGCCGGATCTCAGTGCTGGGGCGGGCGGCTGCCGTGCTGCGGCAGGTGGCGATCGAGTATGCCGCGCAGCCGGTCGGTGTCGTCCCTGCCCATGGCGCGCTTCGGCAGGTAGTGCAGGACGAGCAGATACGGCGGGGGCGTCAGCAGGACGAATCCGGCCGCGGTCTCGACGTACCCGCCGAGGCTCTGCCAGCCCCGGCGCGTCTCCATGTGCGGGCCCGCGAAGCGCACGGCGTCGTCGGAGTCGGCGACGGTCACGGTCCAGGGCCCCAGCGGGGCGCCCATCTTGGCATGCCGCGCGGCCAGGACCCCTGTCCTGATGACGAGGCCGAACAGGCTGCCGAGGAAGGCGATTCCCGCGGCCGGCACGTCGCCTGTGAGCAGCCACACCGTCACGGCCAGGAGCACCGGCAGGAGCAGTCCTTGCAGCCGGCCCTTGATCCCCCGTGCCCGCCCGCGTGCGTGGAACGCGTCCGACCAGTCCGGTTGCCCCAGCTCGTACCGCAGCTCGACGACGGCACCTGCCGCCACGCTCCGCCCCTCTGTCACGGCCCCTCCCCGGTGTTGCGGGTGACGAGCCATGATCGTAGCGGGCGGGCCTCCCCAGAGGGCAGGCACCTGCGGTGAGCTGCGGGTGGGCCGGCGCCTCGGCTCATCGGCTTTCGGAGTCGTCAGTCGGCGGAGTTCATGAAGTCCAGCATCCGGTGGTTGATCTCCTCCGCGTGGTCGATCTGCGGGCCGTGACCGGTGTTCGCGACGATCTCGGCCCGGGCGCCCGGCACCAGGCGGGGCACGCGCTCCACCTGCCGGCGCGGGGTCACCAGCAGGCTGCGTTTGCCGAGCACCAGGTAGAGCGGGGTGCGGATGGTCGACAGCTCGTCCTCGGACAGAGGAAGCGGAACCGGACGCCGTATGCGATAGGCGCGGACGGAAGTTCTGATCATCGTGCGCAGCTCCGGCACGACGAGGACCGGCTGCTCCAGCCAGGCCGCCAGTCGTGGGCGAAGTGCCTTGGGGGCGAAGGTCGCGAAGAGGCTCGCGAAGATCCAGAAGAAGAAGCGCAGCCCCACCTTCTCCAGGCCGCCGGGGTCGAGCAGGGTGACCGAGGCGAGGCGGCCGGGCCTGCGGTTCGCGTGGTTCAGGGCGAGCCACCCGCCGTACGAGGTGCCGACGAGGTGGACGCGGTCGAGTCCGAGTCCGGCGAGTGTCTCGTCCAGCCACTGTGCGGCGCGTTCGGGTTGGTGGATGGGCTCGCGCTGCTCGCTGCGGCCGGGGTCGCCCGGGGTGTCGATCGCGTAGACGGGTCGCTCGGCGCTGAGGGCGGGGGTGTTCGGGTACCACATGGCGGAGCAGGAACCCGCCCCGTGCACGAGGACAACGGGCGTGCGGGACCGGGCGGCCGGGTCCGCGGGACCGTAGCGGTAGACGTGCGTGGTGCCGAAGGACGTCTCCACGTCCTCTTCCGACAGCGCGGGGGCACCCATCGCGTAGACCGCTTCGCAGGCCTCGAAGTAGCGGTCGCGCCAGGCGCTGCTCACGTAACGGCCGACATCGCGCTGGGTGCGTACTGCTGCGGTCCTGGGCACGGCCACCTCCAGGGTAGTCGGTCTTGGTGATACGAACGTACCACGTTGGTGGTACGCCTGTATCATCAAGGGGGCCGACAAGGCCCGTACCGGTGGGAACGACCATCGGTGGGACGACTGACGGAGAGTCTGACGATGCCCAAGCGCGTGGATCACGCAGAGCGGCGGACCGAGATCGCCGAGGCGCTCGTCCGGGTCGCCGGCCGGTGCGGGCTGCATGCCGTGGGGATGCGCGACGTGGCGGCGGAGGCTGGTGTGTCGCTTCGTCTGGTGCAGTACTACTTCGAGACCAAGGAGAAGTTGCTGCTCTTCGGGCTACGGCATCTGACCGAAAGATTCGGTGAGCGGGTCGCCGCCAGGATCCGGGCCGCCGGGGTCGATCCGGGTCCCCGTGCGCTGGTCGAGTCACTGCTGATGGCGGCACTGCCGGCCGACGAAGAGAGCCGCGCCTTCCATCACCTCTACACCTCCTACGCCGTTCTGGCCGTCCACGACGAGGCGCTCGCGTCCCAGCCCTTCATCAAGGACCCCGATGCCGCCGAGGCCATGCTGACCGGCCTCCTCCGGCAGGCACAGGAGGCCGGCCTGCTGCGGCCTGGCGTGGACCCCGGGGCGGAGGCGGTCAGCCTGCTGGCCATGTCCGCCGGACTCGGCACCAGCATCCTCGTCGGCCAGCGCAGCCCGGAGTCCGCCACCGCGATCTTCGAATACCACCTGGACCGGATCTTCCACCCCGGTGAGCACGGCTCCCCGAAGACGCAGGGGTGACGTCATTTGCCGGTTCTGGTCCACGTGCGGTCGAGCGCCTCGGCACGGCACTCGGTACGGCGGCTGTCCGGGCGACGGCCTCGGCGAGAACGGTCGACGGGGGCAGGGTGAGTGGGGTCGGGCGGCACCGCCAACGCGGCGAGGAAGCCGATCAGTCCAGGCCGCCTGACGGCTGCGCCCAAGGGAGCATCCCCCAGCGCTGATCATGCCGCCCTCCGGAGCGGGGCCGTTGGCGTGGTTCGCTTCCTCAACAAGTGGCCGATGTGCGGCGGTGGCGGTTCTCGTCAGCGGATGTCGTGGTCGGGGTGGGTCCGGTCGTACGCGCGCCGCGCCTCGGCGATGACGGCACGGTGGGCGAGGGACCAGTCGGCGAGTGCCTTGACCAAGTGGGTCAGGCCGGTCCCGGTCTCGGTCAGGCGGTAGTCGACCCGGGCGGGGACGGTCGGGTACACGGTGCGCAGTACGAGGCCGTCGCGTTCGAGCCTGCGCACGGTGAGGGTGAGCATGCGCTGGGAGATGCCGTCGATGGCGCGCTGGAGTTCGCGGAACCGGCGCGGCCCGCCCGCGAGTTCGACGATCACGAGCACCGACCACTTGTCGCCGATGCGGTCCAGGACGTCGCGGATGCCGCAGTCGGGGTGGTCCTCGCGTCCGCAGGGGTCGAGGTCGGCGGGGGTGGTGGTTACCCCGGTGTGCGTGAGTGACATCGAACTGCCTTCTTGTGGCCGGCGGGGGTGCGGTCGAGGATCAAGCGTAGTTACCGATGAGAACCACGACGGAAAGACTGCGACTGACATGATTCTGGTGACCGGAGCGAACGGGAACCTCGGCTCGGCCACGCTTGCGGCGCTGCGCGCCCGCGGCGTCGTCGCGACGGGCGGCAGCCGCACGCCGGGCGAAGGGATGCGGCATCTCGACTTCGACGACCGCGCGCGCCTCGATCTCACCGGTGTGTCAACCCTGGTGCTGATCTCCGCCGGTTACGCCGAGGACGACCAGGTCGTCGACCGGCACGCGGCGGTCCTGGACGCCGCCGTCCGCGACGGGGTCCACCACGTCGTCTACACGAGCCTGACCGGTGCCGGCGACCACCTCGGTTTCGCGCTCGCGCACCGCGCGACCGAACGCCTGGTGCGGGCGAGCGGATTGCCGTGGACGATCCTGCGCAACGGCCTCTACGCCGAACTCTTCGGCGCGCTCCTGAAGTGGGCCGACCATGGCGTGGAGTCCGCGTTCGGCGACGGTGCCCTGGCCGCGGTCGCGCGAGAGGACCTCGCCGATGCCGCGGCGATCGTCGCGGCGCATCCGGCACGGCACAGCGGGCTCGTCCACGAACTCGTCGGCACGCCCATCACGGCGGGGCAGGTGGCCGGTCGACTCGGCGTCCCGCACCGCACCATCAGCCTGGGCGAGTACCGGCGCAGGCTCCTCGACGAGACGCCGGGGCTGCTGCCGTTCCAGCCCCCCTTGCTCGCCTCGATCGCCACGGGGATCCGACACGGTTTCCTGGACGACACCGCCCCCGGCCTCGCGGACCTCCTTGGCCGCCCAGCCCGCGATCCACTGGCCACGGCCGTCGCGGCAGCGTCCGCCACGAGACCGGACACGAGCGCTCAGCGGCGGGCGACAGGCGTTCGGCCACCGCCCGAGTCCTTCCAGGGAGCGTCTCGGAGGCCGGGCTCGGGCGCAGACACGCCCGCGACACCAGCCGGCCGCTGACCCCCCTCGGCATCACGTGGTCAAAGCGGCCGTAACGCCGCCGGCTGCCGGGCCGGGCGGAACCGGTTCCGCCCGGCCTCTACGCCGGGACGAAGACCGTGAGCCATTCCGCTTCACGTGCCCGGTACCCGTAACGATCCATCAGACCGGAGACGATCGCCGGGACGTGGCCGGCTCCGTAGACGACGGCCACCCGGATCGGCTCGTCGGAACGCTCCGCGTAAATCTCGCCGAGCGCCTCGAGCAACTGATTGTCGCGCCGACCGGTCATCGCATGCACCACGGGATCGTCGGCCATCATCTCCGCCCGCGGCGTCGACGGCAGATCGTCGACCGCCAGGTCCTCATCGAGGAAGGCCCGCGGACCGCGCAACGCCAATACCGCGCCCATCACCGGAGCCGAGACCATGAGAAGCAGGTACGTCCACCACGGCAGTGTCTTCAGGTCCGCGATCGCCTCCGCCGCGGTCACATCCGGGTTGACGACCGGCACGGACGCGGGAAGCAGCAGCTCATCGCGCTGCTCCTGCAGGCCGTTGCGCCGACGCCGTGAGGTGAACCGGTAAGCAAGCGCGAGGGCACTCACTCGGACCGACTTCCCTCGGATTCCCTCCATGACTATGAGGTCGCATTCCCTGAGCCTGATGCGGACCTGGGAGTAGAACGTCGGCGAAGCCACATGCACCATCGGGAAGATCACGAATTCCAGTGGCTTCCCCGTCCGCCTCATGGTGATCACGGCGGATCGGACGGCATATCCGGTCACCTCGATGATCTGCATGGATTCCCCCGCGAACCTCGCCCGGTTTCCCTTCCCCCCGTACCAGGACACGAGCCCGCCCAGGGCCGCGGTTCCCTCCGGCACAAGCCGTGCCACCGGGCAAGGGGGTATCGAGGACCAGACGCACCGCGGCATACCGTTGGGGACAGTCAGCCGACAGGCACCGGCGGTGGGGTGGGACCGTGGAGTCGGGCACCTCGTCCTGGTTCCCCGTCCACCGCGCTCTCGAGCGGTGCCGCGGCACGGGCGGCCCGGGGTGTCCGGCGGCAGGCGCCTTCGTCGAGGGTGATGCGCGAGCTCACAGGGTGGCATCGCCGAACTGTTCGAGGAGCGCGTCGACCGGTGCGTGTCCCGTGGCGGTGGGTGCGCCGCCGTTCAGGACCTGTTCCGCCCAGATGACCTTGCCGCGAGCCGTGTAACGCGTGCCCCATCGCTGCGCGAACTGCGCCACGAGGAACAGACCCCGTCCGCCCTCGTCCGTGGTCGTCGCCCGCCGCAGACGGGGCGAAGTGCTGCTGCCGTCCGACACCTCGCAAATCAGACAGCGCCCGTACAGCAACCGCACCTTCACCGGCGGCACCCCGTAGCGGATCGCGTTCGTGACCAACTCGCTGAGGATCAGTTCCGTGCTGAATCCGAACTCCTCCAGCCCCCAACCCCGCAACGTCTCCCTGCACCGCGCCCGTACCGACGGCACCCCCGCGGGGTCCGACGGCACGCCCCACTCGGCCACGCACGAGGGCGGGAACCTCCGGGTCCGCGCCACCAGCAGCGCGATGTCGTCGGCGCGGTGCACCGGTCCCAGTGCTTCGATCACCGCCTGACACGCCTCCTCCGGAGTGCGCCTCCCGGCCTCGCGCAGTGCCCGCCTGAGCTGCTCCATCCCGACGTCGATGTCACGGGCTCGTTCCTCCACCAGGCCGTCGGTGTAGAGGACCAGTTGGGAACCCTCGCTCAGATGCAGCTCGGCGGTTTCGAAGGGGTAGCAGCCCAGGCCCAGCGGGGCCGATGCCGGCACACCGGGACAGGTGACGGATCCGTCCGGACTCACCAGCACCGGCTCGGGGTGCCCTGCCCGGGCCATCGTGCAACTACCCGACACGGGGTCGTAGATCGCGTACAGACAGGTCGCTCCCGTCACCCCCTCCCCTTCGTGGCCCTCAGCGGCATCCTCGGTCTTCTCCTCGTTGTCCATCCGTACGACGAGGTCGTCCAGCTTCCCGAGCACCTCGTCCACGGGGAGGTCCAGCGTGGCGAAGTTGTGCACCGCGGTGCGCAGTCGGCCCATGGTCGCCGCGGCGTGCAGCCCGTGGCCGACGACGTCGCCCATCGCCAGCGCCACGCGCCCGCTCGGCAGGGGGATCACGTCGAACCAGTCCCCGCCCACCCCCGCCTCCGCCGGCAGGTACCGCCAGGCCACGTCCAGTGCGTCCTGCTTGGGCTGCCCGCGCGGCAGCAGACTGCGTTGCAGTGTGACCGCCATCGCGTGCTCCCGGGCGAACCTCCGGGCGTTGTCGATGGCCACCGCGGCACGTGCGGCCAGTTCCTCGGCGAAGGACAGGTCCTCCGGTTCGAACGCCGGGGAAGGCGCTGATCGGTAGAAGTTCGCCACGCCCAGCGGCACATTCCGTGCCCGCAGCGGCATGGTCACCAACGAATGCAACCCGAGCTCCATGGCCTTGCGGGCACGGTCCGGGTCCTGCTCCTGCCAACCGTGCGCCTGCCGCAGGTCCGCTTCCAGGACGCCGCTCCCCTGCTGCATCGCGTGCATCTGAGGCGTTCCCGGCGAGAACGTGATCACTTCGTCCGGGGGATACATCGGCATGACCTGCTGGTCGCCGCTGATCGCCGCACGCCGCAGATGCCGCCATCCCTCCGCCGTCGGCTCCTGTCCGCGCAGCACCGCGTCCAGCAGATCGACGGCGACGATGTCGGCGAACTGCGGTACCGCCACTTCGGCCAGTTCCTGGGCCGTACGCCTGACGTCGAGCGTCGTTCCGATCCGCAGCCCGGCCTCGTACAGCAGCGTCAGCCGCTCCCGTGCCACCTCCGCCCGCCCCGAGACGGCAGCCAGCTCCGTGGTGTCCCGCAACGTCACGACGCTGCCTCCCCGGTCCCCGTGCGGGAACGTCGGGCGCTTGTTCACGGCCAGCAACCGGTCCTCGGCGAGGTACACCTCGTCGGTGACCGCCTCCGGGGACGTGAGCAACTGAGTCATCCGCTCCGCCAGTCCCAGCTCACGCACATGGCGCCCCGGGGCATCCGCCGACAGGCCCAGCAACCGCCTCGCCTCGTCGTTGGCCAGCAGCAGCCGCCCGTCGGCGGCGGTGATCAGCACCCCTTCCCGAACCGCGTGCAGCACCGCGTCATGGTGCTCGTACAGCCGTGCGAGCTCCAGCGGGGCCAGGCCGTGCGTGTGCCGCAGCAGCCGCCGGGACACCAGCATGGTCCCCGTGGCCGCCAGCACCAGTCCGGCCGCCCCGGTTCCGAGGATGATCGGCAACTGCGGCACCCACAGTCCCGACACGTTCTTGACCGTGATCCCTGCGGAGACCAGGCCGACGACCTCGCCGTTCGCGTCGGTCACCGGGACCACCGCCTGCACGGCCGTCCCCCTGCCCGCGGGCACGGGCGGCCCGCCGGCCTGCTCGACGACGGTGCGGCCTTCCAGCGCCGGTTGGATGTTGCCCACGAACTTCTTCCCGATCTCCTCCGGGTAGGGGTACGTGTGGCGAATCCCCTTGGTGTCCGTGACCACCATGAAATCGACGCCCGTCCTCTTGCGGGCCTCCTCGGCCCGTGGCTGCAGCACCGCGGTCGGGTCGCTGCTGCGCAGCGCCTGGACCACGCCAGGAGCACTCGCGAACGCCTGGGCCGCGACGACCGAGTCCCGGCGCGCTTGCTGGACAGCGTCGTGCGACGCCTGGACCACCACGCTCACCACCCCGGCCACGACCAGCAGAACCACGATCACGATCTGGACGAGGAATACCTGCCCGGCCGCACTGCGCGGGTCCAGCAGAGAGCCGCGACGATCCCGCGCGCGTCTGGTGGGCGGGGGACGAGACGACGTCCGGGATCGTCCGGAAAATACCCTCATGTACCCTTCATAGCACCGATGTGCGAACCATGACCGACCCGGCTGATGCCGCCTCCCCCGGCGCCGAACCCCTGGTCGGACGGCTGTGAGCCCCGTGGCTCCCGCGTGCTCGTGCGGCACGGCCGCCCGCCGCGTTACGTGGTACTCGTCGGCGTTACGTGGTGCTCGTCGCCGACGTCGCCACCGGTCCACTGGTGAAGGACTACCGTGACCTGGCGCTGCGCATGGGGAGGCGTCCTCTCCAGTGCTCACCGCTGCGCCGGTCGTCGCGCTGTCCCGCCCCTGGAAGGGCGCCCAGGACTGGCTGGTCCCCCCGCTCTTCCGCGCAGCCGAAGACGGCCGGCCGGGGCGGCGGCGTGCTGGTCCACGCCGCTCCAGGAGGCGGACGGCCGGCTGCCCGGCCCCGGCGCGGGTGCGGACACCGAGAGACGCGTAGTTCGACCGGACCGCGGCCATGTCGCGTTCGGTGATCGCTGTGCGGTGGGGATCGTCGTCGGGAGCGGGATGGATCTGGTCCATGTAGTCGCCCTCGATTGACGTCACCCAGGCAGTGCGCTGTCCTCCGCCCCTGCCACACCGCGGACACCTCCCAGGCGACAGTCGTCTTCCCGACGCCCGCGCCACCACCGATGAGCAACGGTTCGTAAGCCGCCACGGCCCGTCGCTCCGGCAGAGCCCGGACCACCGCTGTACGTGGTTTCGGCCCGCATCCGGTGCAGGAGCCGGGGCGTGAAAGCTGCGAGCGTGGAACCAGGGCATTTTGCGGAACCTTTGCCCGGCGGTGGCCGTTGGACTGGTGGAGCGCGCGCGAGCGGGTTCGCTAGATGGCTCAGACGAATACCGAGGTGACGTCAATGGCAGTGTGGGACCGGCTCAAGGACCAGGCCAAGACCTTCCAGCAGGCTCAGGGCGGGCGTGGTGCGACCGGCGGGCAGAGCCGCGGCGCGGGGTCCGGCGGTGGTGCACGTGCTCAGGTGGTCAGCGCGTTGAAGAGTCAGCTCAGCTCTCTCAAGACCGAGTTGAAGAGCGGTGCCTACCGGGACGCGAGCATGGCGATGTGCGCACTGGTCGCGGCTGCGGACGGGCACGTGGATCCGGCCGAGCGGCAGCACGTCGAGTCGATGATTCTCAGCAATGACGTGCTGCAGAACTTCCCGCCGGAGCAGCTGCGTCAGCGCTTCAACAAACACGTGGACCAGCTGAGCCACAACTTCCAGCAGGGCAAGGCCGAGGCGATGCAGGACATCGCCAAGGCCGCCAAGAAGCCGACCGAGGCCAGGGCGGTGATCCAGACCGGCATCGTCATCGCGGGTGCTGACGGCGACTTCTCCCAGGCCGAGCAGATGGTCATCCGTGAGGCGTGCACGGCGTTGGGAGTGTCTCCCGCCGAGTTCCAGCTCTGACCTGTGCTCGCGGTCCGGTTCCCGGTGTGCTGACGCGCTTCACACCTCGGGAACCGGATGGCCGGCCCCGGCGACTCGGAGCCGAAAGTGCAGGTCGGTGGCGTTGACGAGGGCGGGCTTGCCGTGTGGATCGGTAACCGCGGTCACGGCCGAGCGTGGCAGCCGGGCGTGTGCACGGACCCTGGCGATCACCGAGTACCAGCGGCCGCCCGGGAAGCGCGGCATCCGCGAGACTCACCGTTCCGGGCCGGGCCGAGGAGCCGATCAGTCCCGCGCCCGGTCCAGCCGAAGAGCGCGACGATACCGAGCGACAGATCCCCAAGCCGCAGGGCAAGGGTTCTTCGATGCGGCGCCGGAAACCGGACACGCACGTCAGCCGCCAACTCACCGGTCCGAGACCGGCCCCACTGGCTCCTGCCGGGTGGGCTGCACGGCCCGGCGGCGCGTCAGCACGTGAGTGGTGCTGCCGTCCTCTTCGGTGATGTCCCGGACGAACTCGAAGCCGATCCTGTTCAGCAGGGCCAGCGAGGCACTGTTCGACGCCGCCACGGTGGCGTACACCTGCGGGAGCCCCAGGGTGTCGAAGCCGTGGGCGACGATCGCCTCGGCCAGCTCTGTGCCCAGGCCCGAGCCCCACACATCGGGGGACAGCGCGTAGATGATCTCGTAGCCCTGGGCCACGTCGGTGGGCTTGATCTCGGCGTGTCCGATCAGGAGACCGTTCCGGCGAACGGCCCAGACGTCGAACAGATCCTGGGCGTAGACCTTCGAGAAGACCCGTCCGAAGAGGGCACGGTCCTCCGCCTCGGTGGCAGGGCCGTCGCCCATCCACTGCGAAACCCTCCGGTCCTGGAACAGGGTGACGAAGTCTTCCTGGTCCTCGGGGGTGTACGGCTCCAGCAGCAGGCGCTCAGTGCGCAGAGTCGGGGTCATGAACGGTGAAGCTATCCGCGCGCCGCTTTCCCCCTCAAACCACATTCATCTCCGGGCGGTCACCTGTCGGTGATCACGCCCCTCGACCGGTGCGCTTCGGTGTTCGCTCCGGCAGCAACGGCTCCGTCCTCTCCGCCAGGCGGCCTGGAAGGCCAACCCTCAGCTCGACGCCGACGGGATGCCGCACCACAGGCCGCCCTTCACCCTGCGCTTCGTCCTCGGTACCGGCGCCGCGTTCACAGTGCGGGCGCACGGTGGCAACAGACAATTGCCGTGGCTGTGTTGGAGGTGGGGGGCTATGCTCGCCGCGATGACGACTTCCTCCGTTGACGGATTGGGGGTCCTGTCCGCGCAAGGTGAGTGCTGATGCTCACTCATACCGCGAACGGAGATCCCCGCCTTTCCTTCTGGCTGCGCGTGCGTGAGTACGCCGTGCCGCCCTCCATGATCGAGACCGCGACCGCCCGCCGTCATGCCGGCGACTGGGCGGGGGCGTGTGCCGCCGCGGGCATCGATGTCGACCTCAGCCTGCGTTCCCTGGCACGTACGCACGGTCGGGACCTCACGGCCCGGGTCCGGGCCGACCTCCGGCACCTGGCACCCGACCTGCTGCGCTGGCACATGCCCCGGATCGCCCCCGACGGGCTGCTGCGCCCAGGCCTGACCCTCGCGCTGGCGCGCTACGACACCGCCGGACGCGACGGCACGGGTCCGGTGCACCTCGTGGTGCGGACTCCACCGGCCTGGGCGGACGGTGGTCAACGGATAAGCCTCGCGCTGTGGGACGGTCCCCGGGCCGACGCAGGTGCTCGCCGTCCGCCGCATCCGCATCCGCATCCCAGCCCTCGGTTCCGTCTCGACCTGCACCGCCACCTGTGGGACGCGCGCAGGAGCGGGGAGTTGGGGATGCGGTCCGGGGCCGATCGGCCGCCGGTGGCGGACCACCCCGTGATCGGACCCGAGCTGCGCGGGACGGTGCCGCCCGGGCGGCGCTGTGCCGTCGACCGCTGGGCGGCCGAGGCGGCGATCCTCCTCCACCGCGAGGGACGGTCCGACGGTCATGTCGCCGTGCGGCTCGGGGCCCGCCACCGGCTGGTCCTGGACGTGGTCGCGGACCGGGGCGGCGCCGGGCCGCCCGCACCGCGGATCGCGGCGGTGGCCACGGACGACGGCGCCCGCCCGCTGCCGGTCCTGCCCGACGCGGCGACCTGGGTGCTGCCCGACCTGGACCTGATCCGCGCCGGTGCGATCGAGGCGGACCGGCTGCATCCGCTGGTCGCCTCCGCCCTCGTACCGGACCACTTGCCGGGCGCTGCGCCCCGGACGGCGGATCCGGCGGCACCGGCTCGCCGGGTGGAGTGCCGGGGAGACCGGCACCACATCGGCCTGGTCGACGGGGTTCTGGCTCCGTTGGATCACGAACCGGACGAGATCCGGCGCGAGGAACTGCTCGCCGCGCTCGGTGGCCCGCCGCTCCCCTGTCTGCGGGCCATCGACGAGGCGCACCGCCGTCCCGACTGCCTCGCGGGGGTCCGTGACCGCCTCCACCACGGTGACACCGCCGGGGCGCTGGCCGTCGTCGAAGGCCTGCTCGGCCCCGACGCCCTGCTGCGCGACGGCGCGCTGCGGGACGCGCTTGAGGCGGCCGCGCAGCAGCGGATCACCTACGGGATGTTCCGGGCGGGCCTGGTCGGACACGGGCTCGACCGTGTCCGGCCACCGGATGGTGGCCGGCTCCCCGGCCGTCGTACTCGTGCCCGGCACGCGGCCTCCCGCTGACCCGGAAACCTCCGTCCCCGTCCCCGTCCCTCCCCTTCCGCATCCGCGCTTCTCCTCAACGAACCCAAAAGGTGATCAAGCATGCCCACGTGCACTCCGTTCGCGGCAACCGACATCCCCAGCCACCCGGCCCGCGCCTCCCAGTTGGACGTCGCCGGCAACCTGCTGGCCCTGCTGCGCGAGACCACCACCGAACCCCGCCCCGACACCCAACTGGAGGCTTTGACACTGGCCGTGGCCGCCGACCTTCCCGTGCTGTTGTGGGGTGAGCCGGGGATCGGCAAGACCGCGGCCCTGACCCAGCTCGCCGAGGCCCTGGACCTTCCGCTGACCACGGTGATCGCCAGCGTGCACGAGCCGTCCGACTTCTCGGGGCTGCCCATCGTCGGGGACGATCCCGCGGAGCAGGGGGTCCCGATGGCCCCGCCGGACTGGGCGGTGCGCCTCGTCCGGGCCGGCCGGGGCCTGCTGTTCCTGGACGAGCTGTCCACCGCGCCACCCGCCGTTCAGGCCGCCCTGCTCCGTCTGGTGCTGGAGCGGAGGATCGGTGCCCTGCGACTGCCGCCCGGTGTGCGGATCGTCGCGGCCGCCAACCCGCGGGCCTCGGCGGCCGACGGCTGGGAGCTGAGCCCTCCCCTGGCCAACCGGTTCGTCCACCTCCAGTGGACCCACGACCACGAGGTCGTCGTACGCGGACTCGGCGGGACGTGGCCGCGGGCGACCCTGCCACGGCTCGACCCGCTCAAGCTGCCGGAGGCCGTGGACTTCGCGCGCCGCGCCGTGTGCGGGCTGCTCACCGCCCGGCCGGGGCTCGTGCACCGGCTGCCCAGCGGTGAGACCCGCCGGGGCGGGCCCTGGCCGTCCCCCCGCAGTTGGGAGATGACGCTGCATCTGATCGCCTTCGCGACCGCGGCCGGCTCCTCCCGGGAAGTGCTCTCCCTCCTCGTTCGGGGCACGGTGGGGGACGGACCCGGACTCGAACTGCTGGCGAGCCTCGACCGGATGGACCTGCCGGACCCCGAGGTGCTGCTCGCCGATCCGGCGCGGGCCGTCCTGCCCGAGCGGGGAGACCTGCGGCAGGCCGTGCTGGACGCCGTGGTCGCCGCGGTCCGCGACCAGCCGGAGAGGTCGCGCTGGGACGCGGCCTGGGGGCTCATGGTCCGGGCGATCGACACGGGAGCCCCCGACCTGGTCGTCGTGCCCGCCACCACGCTCGCCTCGCTGCGCCGCGAGGACTGGGACGTCCCGGCGTCGATCGAGCGGCTCGCAGGAGCGGTGAACCTGTCGAGGCGGGCCGACCAGGTGGCCGCCCGCACCGCTGCCGCCGCCAAGGCCGGCCGATGACGGCCGACGCACCGGGGGCACCGGCCCTCGACCTCGACAAGCTCTTCACCGCCCGCCTGCACGCCGCCCGGGTCCGGCCGTATCTGGCCACGGCGCTGTTCGCCCTGCACCCCGTGGTGTCGCGGCAGGTACCGACCATGGCCGTCGACCGGCACTGGCGGTGCTACGTCTCGCCCGCCTTCGTGGCCCGCACCCCGGTGGAGGACCTCGCCGGCGTGTGGGTGCACGAGGTGTCGCACCTGCTGCGCGACCACCACGGGCGCAGCGACCGGGTCGCCCGTGAGCGCGGGCTGACCGGTGCGGGGGAACGGCTGCGGATGAACATCGCCGCGGACTGCGAGATCAACGACGACGCGTTCGGCGACGGGCTGGCCCGGCCGGAGGGCGCCGTCGTACCGGAGACGCTGGGGCTGCCCGCGGGCAAGCTCATGGAGGACTACCTGCGCCGGTTCCGGCTCGGGCAGCACACCCAGGACCTGGCCTGGCTGGACTGCGGCAGCGGCGCCGACGGACTCGAACGGGAGTGGGACCTCGGCCCGGACGGCGCGCACGGCCTCAGCGCGCAGGAACGGGACGCGGTCCGCTTCCGGGTGGCGCAGGGCATCACCGCCCGTCCCGGGAACACCCCGAGGGGCTGGCGGCGGTGGGCGGAGGAGGCGTTCCACCCGCCGCAGCCGTGGCGGGAGCTGCTGGGAGCGGCGGTCCGCTCGGCGGCCTCCAGCGGCGGCGCGGGCGAGGACTACACCTACGGCCGGCCGTCGCGGCGCTCGGCCGGGGTGCCCGGGACCGTGCTGCCGAGCCTGCGGCGCAAGCCGCCCCGTGTCTCGGTCGTCATCGACACCTCCGGGTCGGTCAGCGACGCCGAACTGGGCAGCGCCCTGCTCGAGGTCGCCGCGATCTCCCGGGCCGTGGGCGGCCGCCGCGACCTGGTCACCGTGCTGCCCTGCGACGCCGCGGTCCGGGTCGCACACCCGCTGTGCCGCGCCGAGGGCATCACGCTGATGGGCGGCGGTGGGACGAATCTGCGCGCGGGCTTCACCAGGGCGCTCCGCGCGCGGCCCCGCCCTGATGTCCTGGTGGTCCTCACCGACGGCCAGACACCCTGGCCGACGACGCGACCGCCCTGCCGGACGGTGGTGGGTCTGTTCCCCCGGCAGCGGGCGGCGCGGTCGTGGGACGAGAACGAGGCGGACTACGTGCCGGACGCGCCTCCGGCGTGGGCGCGCGTGGTGAACATCGGTTGATGACATGGCGTCACGGCTCATCCGGTGGTGGCCGGCTGGGCAGCCGGTAGCCGATCGCACTGCCCCGCGCGGGGAGAGCAACGTGTGGGTTCGCCCGGAGCTGACCGTTGGTGATCGACGCCGGACAGCTTCGGTGACGGGTCATCGTGACAGGTCATCGTGACGGGTCATCGTGGTGGTTCCTCTCCTGTCTCGACGCGGGGCAGCCGGGCAGATGCCCTCCAGAAGCCGCCCGGTCAGCCCGGCGGCGTGTGAGGGCGGCGCGCCCGGGCGAGGCCCCGCTCAGCGATGCCGTCGCGCCCGGGCGACCGGGCGCACTGGGGCAGGGGCGGTTGCCCGCTGCTCGCAGCGCGGTCGCGCCGTCTCCATCACCGTCTCCGTCTCCATCGCCATCACCGTCTCCGTTGCTGCCGTCTCCATCACCGTCTCCGTCGTCGTCACAGCAGGCGCCGTATATCGCCGCGGACCCGGTAGAAGCCGCCGGCCGCCGCGTGCAGGGCGTCCACGACATAGCGCGCTCCAGGCTCCCGTATCGCGCGGGGGAACTGGACCTTCCAGGACGAGTCGTAGCCCTCGGACACCACGTGCACGCGCACTCTGCCGCCCTCCCGGACGCACTCGACCACGATCGCTCCGGCGGGAGCGTGGGCCACGGTGGCCACCGCGTCCACGGCCGTCGCCGGTGCGTGGGCCGGCAGGGCCGCGGCGAGCTTGATGTCCCGGGCCACCGGCACCGTGCCCTGCTGGGCCGCGGAGACGGCCGCCTCGCTCGCGTCGACGCACACCAGCGAGCCGTCCGTGGTCACCAAGTACAGCCGCTCGTCGTGGTACTGCATCGACAGCGCCGAGCCGCCGCCCGTACCGAGCTTCCACAGTCGCGTACCGTCGCGGTCGAAGCAGTAGACGGACGAGGCGGAGTCACCGGCGAAGACGAACCGCCCACCGGGCGAGGTGGCGCAGGAGTACACCGCGCTGTCACAGGTGTAGGTGGCCTCGATGACGCCGGTCGTCTTCGACAGCCGCTGGACCACGCGGTGCGCCGTGCCCGCGTACACGGCGTCGTCCTCCTGCCAGCCGAACAGCACGCCACCCCGGGTGGGGGTGTGCCACAACTCGCCGGTGCCGTCAGGTGCGTAGGCGGTGACGCCCCGGTAGTGGCCGTGGTAGACGGCCCGGTCGTCGGCGCGGACCATCCAGGCGTGCTCGCCCTGGCTGCGGCGGGCCCACTGGTGCTCGTCCTCGTGGTCGATGACGGTGAGCCGGCCGTCGCGGTCGGAGACGTTGAGGATGCCCTCGTGGATGTCCAGCCAGAAGATGTCGACCTCGGCGGCGATGTCGTACGCGGCGAACGGCAGCTTGGACGACAGGTCGTACACCTTGCCGTCGTCGCAGCCCGCGTAGATCCAGAACTCGTCGGCCACCAGGCACTTCACGCCGTCCGGCAGACTGAAACGGGCCAGCACCGCGCCGTCGTGGTCCAGGGTGTAGACGTCACCCGCCTGGTTGCCCACCCAGCAGCGCTCGTCGTCGACATGGATCCCGAACGCCGACGAGCCCGTACGGAACCGCCACAGCACCGGTGCCACGGCGCGCGCGGTGGACGGCGCGGATGTCACCTGACGCCGGGTCACCGCGCGCGGGGGCCGCTGCCCGGCAACGGCCGGGGCGTATCCCTTGCGGACCTTCTCCCCCACCTTCTTCGCGGCGGCCGCCCGCGCCTTCTGCGGTGTGGCGAACGTCGTCGTCTGCGTCTGCCCGGCGGCACCGATCCGCCCGTACCGCACCGTCACCACCTGGCCGTCGACGGCCACCTCGTAGAACTTGTGCGCCCCGCCGCCTTCCTGCGACAGCTCCAGATACGTCGTCGACACCGCGGACCCGGCAGACATGACAGACAGACCCCTCCCCACGACGGACCTGCGGCCTTTCCGGCAGGTCCCACTGTTCACACCGTAGGAGGAGCCACTGACAATCGACCGGGGTCGCCGCCCGCCGCCCACGGCGCTGCGACCGCGACCGGGCGGACGGCCGGTCGTGCGGGGCGGCCCAGCAGTTCGGCCGACGCCCGCCCGGAATCGGTCGTGGTCACCCGCCGTGAGACATCCGGCCCGCTGCCGCAGCGGTGACGGTGCCGTGGCGGACCTGGACGTGCTCAGCCGAGGACGAACGGCAGCCTCGCGGCGAAATCGCCCAGTGTGGCCTTCTCCGCGTCGGTCGGCGTGCGGCGTCCGGTGCCGATCAGCAGCGCGTCCTTGTCGGAGAACGAGGCGGGAAACGGGGTCCCGGTGATCTTCTCCAACGACGCGCGTGCCGCCGCGAGCGTGTCGGCGGGCGGCTCGGCGGCCGACGGCCGATGCGCGATCAGGTCGAGGTGGTGCAAGGACCATTCGAGCACGTACGCGCAGAGGTAGTCGCCGACGGTCAGCACCTCGCCGCGGGTGCTGACGCGGGCGGCGGGATCGGCGAGTTCGGCGGCGCGGCCGGCGGCGGAACCGACGTCGTCGAAGTGGAACTTGAGCCACCGCGGCTCGCCGTACGCGGCGGCCAGCCGCGGGATCAGCGCGTCGAGCGGGTCCTCGCCGGTCGGGGGTTCGACGAGGCGCCAGTAGGTGACCGCGTCCACGGTCGGTTCGGCTTCGGCGGGCGTGACCAGGGTGATCAGGACGTCCTGGGCATCGATGACCAGGTGGCACACCAGGTCCCGCACAAGCCAGCCGGTGCAGCCGGACGGCCGCTCGAAGTCCTCGTCCGGGATGTCGGCGACCGCCGTGCGCAACGCCGTCCACGAGCGTGAGAAGAGATCCACCGCGGCACGGTAATGCCGGACCGGAACGGCCGACAAGCGCTGTCCCGGCCGGTCGCTTCCGACAGCTCCGGGGATCGTGACGGACGCCGTGCAACACGCACGGCACACGCCGGCTGGCAGAAGGTCCGGCACCAGGCCGATTCATGGCGACCGCTCCCGTTGAGCGGGCCAATTCCCTGAAAGGCGGGGCCGGTTCCTGCGAGGATGCGTGAGTGATCGAAACAGGCTCGCTACGCCCCGGTGATCGCGCCGCATGGGAAGTGCTGGCGCGCGGCTACAAGACCTTCTACCGCACTGAGGTGCCTGACAGCGGGTACGAGGAGACGTGGCAACGTCTCCTGCACGGCACCGAGTTGTACGGCATCGGTGCGTGGTCGAACGGCAGGCTGGTCGGCATCGCGCACTTCCTGTTCCACGCCACGTTCTGGTCGGCGGACAGTTGCTATCTCCAGGACCTGTTCGTCGACGAGGCGGCGCGCGGCCAGGGCGCGGCGCGGGCCCTGATCGAGCGGGTCGCCGAGGTGTCGCGGGAGCGGGGCGCTTCCCGCCTGTACTGGACCACCCAGCAGGACAACACCACCGCCCGCGCCCTGTACGACAGGGTGGCGCGGTTCCACGGGTTCATCCGCTACGACTACGCGCTGTCCCAGCCGGCGGCGCCAAGGACCCGATGGCTCAGCCGCCCGTGACCCGTGCCTCGCTGTCGGCGGTGCGGTGCAGGCGGGCGCCCTGGCGGAGCAGTTCCTCCTGCACCAGGTCGGCGGGCACCTCGCGCGGTACGCGACCGAGCCGTACGGCGAGTGCCGCGCACGCGCCCGCGGCCTGGCCGGTGGCCATCGCGATCGGCATGACGCGGTAGGACGAGTGGGCCACGTGTGAGCCGGAGATGCAGCGCCCGGCCACCAGCATCCGCTCGGTTCCGAGGGGCAGCAGGCAGCGCAGCGGGATGTCGTAGAAGCGGCCCTGCGGTACGCGCTTGAGGACGGTTCCCCTGCCGCGCGGGTTGTGGATGTCGACGGGGTACGCGCCGTGCGCGACGACGTCCGGGAAGGACTGGGCGCCCAGGATGTCGTGGCCCGTCAGGTGGTAGTCGCCGAGGATGCGGCGGGTCTCGCGCACCCCGATCTGGGTGCCGCTCTGCACGGTGTACGCCTCCTCGAAGCCAGGGACGCGGGTGCGCAGGAAGCGGTCGATCTGCTCCAGCTGGCGGCGGGCGGAGCACTCGGCGCGGGTGAGGTCCCACACGTCGATGCCGAGGGCCTTGGTGACCCGGGTGCTGTTGATGCTGAGCTCGCGGGGGTGCGGGGTGCCGAAGAACAGGATGTCCTCGCGCGCGAGGCGCAGTTCCCCGTCCTGGGTGGCTTGCGCCACGAGGTCCCACAGTCCGTGCACGCCTCGCCACTGGTCGGGGTGGTCACGCACGTACTCGGCGAAGCGCGGGGCCGCGAAGTCGGCGACGCGGAACATCAGCGTCATCGGCTGCACCCGCCCGTCCTCGGGCCGGCCGACCTCGAACGGCGCTCCGGCGGCGGCCGCCACGTCGCCGTCCCCGGTGCCGTCGACGACGACGCCCGCGTCGATCACCACCGGTCCGGACTTCGTCTCGAAGACGACCCGCCAGCCGTCGTCCAGGGGCAGCGCGGCGGACGCGAAGGCGTGCAGCAGCAGTCGTACGCCCGCCTCGTCGAGCAGGTCGAGGAGGACGAGTTTGAAGATCTCCGGGTCGAACGGGACGGTGTAGCCGGTGTCCAGGGAAGGTGGGATGCAGCCGCCGCGCGAGGTGAGCCGGTCCAGGAGCCGCCACAGGAAGCCGGCCACGACCGGTTCGCCCTCGCCGTGGTCGGAGGGCAGCAGCCGGTTGTCCAGGCCGCTCTCGTCGAACACGGCCTGCTTCTGCTCGTTGTGGAACGACATCAGCGGCATGACGAGGGCGGCGGTGGCGTTGCCGCCGAGGAAGCCGTACCGCTCCACCAGGACCACGTCGGCGCCGGCGTCGGCGGCCGCGTGGGCCGCGGCGGTTCCGGCCGGTCCGCCACCGACGACCAGGACGTCCACCCGGCCCCCGTGGCGTGCCGGGCGCGGGGGCAGCGTGACGGTACGGGGCTCTCGGGGCGGTTCCAGGAGGGGCATGGTTTCCTTCCCGTCGGCTGGTTCTGCTGGCGGCTGTGGGGCGTGGCGGCTGCGGCGCGTCAGGCGCCGAAGGCGGTCGTTGCCCGCGGCGGGTCGCCCGCGGCGGCGCCGAGGCGCTCGTCGCGGGTGAGGGGACCGTCGGCCTGGAGGGTGTCGAGGAGGGCGCCGCAGCGGACGCAGGTCTCCCCGGCCAGGTCCCGCAGCCGCCGGATGCGGGCGTCGAGGTCGGCGCGCCGCTGCGGGAACTCGTCCCAGAGCCGGTCCACCTCCGCCAGCAGCAGCCCGGCCTGCTCACGGTCCACGCCGACCAGCGCGGGCGCGCCCGTGCGGCGGGCGAAGTCGAAGACCTTGCCGGAGTACGGCAGCGGCAGCACGGGCAGGCCGGACAGCGCCGCGAAGATCAGGAAGTGCAGGCGCATGCCGACCACCAGGTCCAGGTGACTCATGAAGCCGAGGACCTGCCCGGGGCTGTAGGAGTTGTTCAGGATCCGTCCCTTGTCCGGTGCGGTCATCCGGGACAGCACGCCGTGGGCGTGGCGGACGTCGTGGCGTTCCATCGGGACGAAGACCACGTGCGCGTCGAGCCGCCGGACGAGGAAGTCGGCGACGTCGGCGAGGAGCGCGTGGTAGTCGCTCTCGTCGAGTTTCTCCGCCGCCCGGCCGGGCTCCCGCACGGACATCCCGACCAGCCTGACACCGGCCGGAACGCCTTCCTGGCGCATCATCTGCTCGGTGAACGGCTCGGGCGGCAGCAGCAGCGCCGGGTCCGCGGTGACGGTGAGGTCGCGGTCGACGCCGACCTCCTCGAGGACGAGCCGGGACTCCTCGTCGCGGACCACGATCTCGTCCATGGCGGGCAGCACCGTGCGTACGGCCTCCCGGTCGTCCGCCTCGCGCAGTGGGCCCGCGCCGACGGCGTAGGCGAAGGTGGGCACGCCCCGGGCCTGGGCGGCGCCGACGAGCCGCAGGTACCGGCGGGCCTCCCCGTCGTACAGGATGCCGCCGCCACCGAGGACCAGCAGGTCCAGGCCCGCGATGACGTCGAGCACGGATTTCTGCGGCACGCCCTCCCAGCCGACGACCTCGTCGGCCTCCGGCTGGTGCACGCGCGTGTGCTCGGCATCGCGGCTGAGGACCACCAGCCGGGCCTGCGGACGCCGCGCGCGCAGGCAGCTCAGGACACAGGTCAGGATGGCTTCGTCGCCGGTGTTGAAACCGCCGTAGGAGCCGAGCACGCCGATGCGCGGACCGGGCCGACCGGCCGGTGCGGGCGGGGTGATGGTCATCCGACCTCCTCGGGACGCGGCAGCGGGAACGGGTCACCGGGGCGCGGCGGGGCTGTCGTGCCGTCGACACCGGGTTGCCTGCCCCACCCGGTGGAAACACCACCGTGGAAACACGTCGGCGGGTTTCCCCGGGTACCCCGGCGGCGCGGGGTGTTTTGCCCAGTATGCGGCCGGGCGCGGTGCGGCGCGGCCGGGCGCGGTTGTCTGTGTCCGGGCGTAGTGGCCGGGGCGGGGCTGTCTGTGGCGGGGCGGAGTGGCTGGGCGCGGCCGTCTGCGGCGGGGCGTATGGCTGGGCGCGGCCGTCTGCGGCCGGGCGCAGTCGTGTGCGGTCGGGTGGGCCGGGGCACTCGGGTGGGCCGGGGCACTCCGGTCCAGGTCGGCAGAGGTGCGCAGAGGTGCTGAGGGAGGTCTCGATGACAGCGCTCGAGCCCCGCCACCCCCGACTCCCTCGCCACGCTCGTTGCGGCGAGGGAGGAAGGTGCCCCTGCGCCGTGACGTCGGGCTCACGAGGGTCTTCACCTCGGGTGCGTCCTCTTCGCCCCGCTCTCGGCGGCACGCGCCCGGACGGCGCGGACCTGGCCGCCATGACGGTGGCGGACCGACCGTGGTCCGCCTGGACGTGGTCCCGGCGGACGGGCGAGGGGCTGAGCGCGGTGGTGGAGCTTGCGGTGCTCGTCGGGTTGCAGGCGTCGGGGAAGTCGACGTTCTACGAGCAGTGCCTGAAGGACCACCACACGCTGGTCAGCAAGGACCTCTTCCCGCGCTCGGCCCGGCACAAGCAGGCCCGGCAGATGCGGCTGGTGGAGGAGGCGCTCGCGGCCGGCCGGTCGGTGGCCGTCGACAACACCAACCCCTCGCCCGAGGAATGGCGCCCGCTGGTGGCCGCGGCCCGCGCCCGCGGCGCCACGGTCACCGCGTACTGGTTCCGGCCGGACCTGATGGAATCCCTGCGCCGCAACGCCGCGCGCACGGATCGCGCGCGCGTGCCCGAAGTGGGCGTCCACGCGACGCTGCGGCGGCTGCGCCGTCCCGCGCGGGCCGACGGCTTCGATGCCGTGTACGAGGTCCGCTTCGACGGGCGGGGAGGGTTCGAGGTCCGGCCGGAGGGCGGCTGACGTTCTCGGGGCTTGCGCGGCCGGCGCCCGTTCGGGCCACACGAATCCGCCGTTCGAGCTCAGCGGCGACGGTGAGCCACTCCGGCGACGCGAGCAGAACAGCCTGCCCTCGCCAGGCGACCCAGGCCGCCGTGCCCGCCCCCGACCGACCGCGTGTACGGGTACGGCCACCCGCACGACGTCACTTCGACGCGTGTCCGCGCGTCCGCCGTCATCGGGACGGCGCCAACCGGTACCCGCCGCACTGGGCGTCGTCGGGTTCCGGCGGAGGCCGCCGCTCGCCGCACTGAGCGTCCTCGCGGTCCCGGCGGAGGCCGCCGCTCGCCGCACTGCACACACCCGCCCGCGGACCGGCACCGGTACCGGCCCCGTCCGGGACGACCCGGCCCTGGCCCCGGCCCCCGACCCTGCCGGGCGTGGCGGCACGCGGACCGGGCCCTGTGGGTGCGCGTTCCGGGGCCGAAGACCTCTCCTCGGGCGGCGGCTGCGCAGCTACTCCCCCCGGTACGGAAGCGTCGTGCCCGGCAGCGCGTACTCGTCCCTGCGGCCGCACATGCCGAAGCCGCCGAGCCGGGTCGGCGCCGCCTCGTACGCGGTCGACTCGCCGAGGTACGCCGGCTCGCCCGCCGCCAGCGCGTCGAGCTGGGCGCCGGTGCGTTCGGCGGTGGCCAGTGCGCCGGCCCGCCACAGCTCGCGCCAGGCCGGCACCTTGTCGCGCACCAGCCGGGCCGCGGCCCGCTGGAACTCCCGGTAGGGGCTGTCGTCCCCGGCGGCGAGTGCCTCGCGCAGGACCAGGTAGCCCTCGACGGCGAGGTCCCGGCGGCGGCGTGCCGCGGCCGCCGTCCGCGGTCCGGTGCCGGGCGGGAGAGTGGCCGCGGCCGCGTACGCGTCGGGGTCGGCGAGCACCTCGGGCGGGAAGGTGAAGACGGCGTCCCCGGCCTCGGGCAGGCCGCTGTTCTGCATCAGCACGGTGATGCGCAGGTCGCCGCCCTGCACCATGCGGTGCACGGTGCCCGGGGTGAACCAGGCGAGGGAGCCGGGCTCCAGGGGGATGTCCCGGTAGCCGTCGGGGCTCAGGGTCTGCACGGCTCCCCGGCCGCCGGTGACGACGTACGCCTCCGTGCACACCAGGTGCAGGTGGGGGCTGCCGCCGCACACGCCGTCGGCGGCCTCCCAGTCGTAGGCGCTCAGGTGGGACAGGCCCACGGCGCCGGGCAGCGGGTGCGGGAGGGCCGGCTCGGGGCCGCTCACCACGCCAGGCCCTCCAGGTGGGTGGCGACGCGGTCGCGGTCCCAGGCGCCGTCGGCGACGACGACCCGGTAGCGGTAGCCGAAGGACTCGCCGGGCGGCAGCCGGAACTCCTCGAAGAACGCCCAGGAGAACGCGACCGTGGGGATCGGCTCGGAGCGGACGAACCAGTGCGACTCGTGGATCGCGCGCTGCTCGTCGAGGTTCTCGGGCGCGTGCGCGAAGACGATCGTGGAGTGGGTGTCGACCTCGTCGTGTTCGGTGGTGAAGGCCAGCCACGGGCCCTGGGTGCCCATCAGCTTCTCGGCGCCGGCGTCGGAGTCCGGGGCGAAGGCGGTGCCGCCGGTGAAGTCGCGCGGGCCGCGCCACTGCAAGCCGGTGTAGCCGGCCATCTCGCGGCCGGCGGTGGTCGGGGAGCCGAAGGCGAGGGGTTCGTCGCGCAGGTTGGTGAGGTGGATGGACCAGTCGAGGGCCCAGGCGCCGGCCTCCTCGTCGACCGAGTGGACGGTCAGCCCGCGCATCTCGCGCGCCCACTCGGCGCCGCCGTTCTCCACCCAGGTCAGTTCCTCGGTGAGGGCCAGCCGGTCGTCGGTGACGGCGAAGTCGGTGAAACCGTCGTGGCGCATGGAGCCGACCCGTTCGGGCAGGGCCAGATAGCCCTGGCCGTGGACGTAGCAGTTGCCGCCCCAGAAGTTCTGGCCCGACAGGTGGCTCGCCGTCATCTGCAGGCCCTTGTGCCAGCGGTGGTCGTTCGGGCGGTAGCCGGTCACCGTGCGTCCGGCGAGGGTGCGTACCGGGTGGGCGTACGGCTTGCGGGACTCGAACGCTTCGGGGTCGGGGCGGTAGACGTACCGGAGGATCTCCGTGCCGTTCCCCGCGACGACCGCGATGTGGTCGCCGTGGGTGTGACTGACGCGGATGCTCATGCGCGCTCCTTGGGGGCCCAGTGGGGGTGGTCGCCGTGCATGGCCGAGTAGTACGGGTCGCCGGGGCCGATCTCGCCCGCGTGGACGGGGTGTCCCGTGAACGCGGACTTGTAGAGGGCGGCCGCGAACTCGAGCGTGCCACGGGCGTCCGGGCCGCTGCCCGGAGGGCGGGTGCCCCTGTCGTACGCGTCGAGGAGGGCGCCGAGTTGCGCGGTGTGCGAGCTGGGGACGTCGGCGGTGGGGGTGCGCCAGGCGTCGAAGCGTTCGGCGGTGACGTGCGGGGCGGGGGTGTAGGTCCAGTCCTCGTTGCGGTGGCCGTACAGGTGGGTGAGCTCGACCGTGGCGTCGGCGCAGTCGACGCGGATGCGGCTCACCTCGTGCGGGGAGAGCACGCTGTTGACGACGGTGGCGAGGGCGCCGCTGTCGAAGCGCACGAGGGCCGTGGAGACGTCCTCGCTCTCGGTGTCGTGGACCAGTCGCGCGGCCATGGCCCGTACCTCCGTCCACGGGCCGAGCAGGTGCAGCAGCAGGTCGTACTGGTGGATGCCGTGGCCCATCGTCGGCCCGCCGCCCTCGGTGGACCACCTTCCGCGCCACGGCACCGCGTAGTAGGCGGTGTCGCGGTGCCAGGTGGTCTGGCAGTGCGCGACCCGCGGGGCGCCCAGCTCGCCGCTCGCGATCAGCTCGCGGGCGTGGACGGCGCCGGAGCCGTAGCGGTGCTGGAAGACCACGGAGGCGTACGCCCCCGACGCCTCCTCGGCCGCCGCGATGTCGTCGTACTCGGCGAGCGAGAGGCACAGCGGCTTCTCGCACAGCACCCAGGCGCCCGCCTTGAGCGCGGCCACCGTCTGCTCCCGGTGCAGGGACGGTGGTGTGCCGATGAGGACGAGGTCGGGGCGTACGGCGTCGAGCATCGCGTCCACCGAGGTGTGGCCGACGACGTCCTCGCCGGCGAGTTCCCGGAAGGCGTCGAGCCGGTCGGGGTCGACGTCGACCGCGGCGACCAGTTCGGTGCGGTCGCAGTGGGCTCTGAGGGCGGGCAGGTGGCTGCCGGTGACGATGGCGCCGGTGCCGATGACGGCGACGCGGCGGCGGGCAGGGGCAGGGGACATGCGGTCCACCTCGGACGGCCGACGGACAGGAGACGCAGAAAGCGCTTGCGCCGGGCCGACCCTAGGACAGGCCTAATGTCAGGACAACCCCTGTGCAGGGAGATAGATCCAATTGAGACGAGGCAGGGTCGCGTCGTCGTCGGACGAAGGCGGCGGGGACCGGACATCGCCGGGTCCCGGCGGAGTGGCACCTGAGAGTGGCACGTGAGGGAACGGGCGCGAGCGGTTCCCGGTGCGGGTGCCGCTCGGGTGGCACGGGAGGGGGGCGCGGCGGTGCGGGACCCGATGGCGTTGCGCGGCGGTGGGGGACCCGATGGCACCCGCGGACGGCGGGGCGGTCCTGCGTCGGGTCACCGGACGGCCACGCCGCCGCGCAGCGGGGCCGGTCGTGGTCCGCCGTCGGCGTGGGGCGGACGTCGTGGGGCTCCGCCGGGCTCCACGAGTCGGGCACCGTCACCCGGTAGGACCCGGCCGACACAGCGCCGACATCGTGGTCGGGCCGTGTCCGGCCGAGTCCCGTCCGGTGGGGGTCCGGGACTCAGCCGCCGCTCTTGCGGCGGAACGACCGCTGGCTCGAAGCCGGGCCGTGCGCACCGCGGACCTTCGACGCTCCCGAGTTCGCGGCGGGATCGGCGGCGTCCGCCTGCACGCCGCGCTTGCGCGCCAGGGCCTCCCGGAACTTGCGCTTCAGGTCGTACTGGCCCTCCTCGTCGGGCGCGAGGGCGGGGGTTCCGGCGCCTTCCGGATCCGAACCTTCCTGCGATGAGAGTTCTTCAGCCATGTCGGCCTCCTGGGTTCGGACAGTGGAAAGCACAGCTTGTCATGCCGGAACCCACCACGGTGGCCACGGCCTCCACGCCACCTGCCGTCGGCAGGTGGGCAAGGCCCGCCGGCCCGTTCCGCGGGGCCGGCGCGCGACCGCACCGGCACGCGACCGCACCAGCCCTCAGGGCCACGCGCTCCCGGCGGTCCGGACCGGCCGGGCCGGTGATCACCGGCGGGGCTGCCGGACGATGACATTCGTCCGGCAGCCCGCCGGCGTTCTCTGGCAGCCCGCCGGCGTTGAGGAGGGCGGTCAGGGACACCGGTGCGCCGAGCCGCACGTCGCCGTGGCGGCCACCGGCGCGGACTCAGTCACCGGCCGGGGTGAGCACCACGAAGTCCGCGTTCGCGGGGTCGAGGCAGACGGCCAGCCGGCCGACGCCTTCCGCGTCCTCCGGTCCCATCTGCACGCTGCCGCCGTTCTCGGTGACCTTGGCGACCGCCTCGTCACAGTCGGTGACGGCGAAGACCGGGTGCCAGTACGGCCGTCCGTTCGCCAGGGCCAGGTCCTCCACGCGGAGCTGCATCACACCGCCGTGCATGCGCTCCTCCGGGAGCCCGTCGGGCGTGATGAGGGAGTACGTGCCCCCACCGCCCGGCAGTTCCATGTCACTGAACTGCCAGCCCAGGACGGCTCCGTAGAACTCCTTCGCGGCCGACGCGTCGCTCGTGTACAGCTCGGTCCACGACAGCGAGCCCGGCTCGTCCACCAGCTCGACACCCTTGTTCGTCCCCGGCTGCCACACGGCGAACTGGCCTCCCAGCGGATCGCTGTACTGCGCCATGCGGCCCCAGTCGTCGAGATCCATCGGCGCCACCCGTACCGTGCCGCCCAAACGTTCCACGGCCTGGGTCGTGGCGTCCGCGTCGGTGACGCCGTAGTAGATCATCCAGGCCGAGCGCGCTCCCTCCTCGGTCAGCTTGCCGAGGCCGGCGACGATCTTGCCGTCCTTGCGGAACATCCCGCCTTCCATGTCCTCCCCTTGGCCCATGGACTCGTAGTCCCAGCCGAGCACCGCGCCGTAGAAGGCCGCGGCGGCCCGGACGTCGGGGGTGCCGAGATCGAGCCAGCAGGGGGATCCGGGAGCGAAGTCAGTGGTGATCATGACGAGTGCCTTTCGCAGGTCCTGTGCCACTCAGCGTGGCATCCGGCACTGACACCCGCCCGCCGAACACGCCCGGGGCCTCGTGCCGCACAAGGCTCCTGCCGCACAAGGCCCGCGTCGCATGACGACCGGTCCCGCACGACGACTCGCGGCGGGCGCCGACCGGTGTCGCACGACGAGACTCGCGCGGGCGCCGACCCGCGGCGCTTCCGTCCAGGGACAATCGGGCGCATCGCTCTTCGACCGGGAGGCTGCCATGCGGAACGTCGAGTTACCGGCCGGCGTCGTCGCCTACGACGACACGGGATCGGGGCCACCGGTCGTCCTTCTGCACGGGCTGTTGATGGACCACACGCTGTGGGACCGGGTCATGCCGCTGCTTCCCCGGGGCTTCAGATACCTGCGCCCCGTCCTGCCCCTCGGGGCCCACCGCCGGCCGATGAACCCGGGCGCCGATCTCACGCTGCGCGGACAGGTCCGTCTGGTGGCCGACTTCCTCGACGCACTCGACCTCGACGGCGTCACCCTGGTGCACACCGACTGGGGCGGGGCCCTGTTCCTCACCGCCCACGGCCTGGACCGGCGCGTAGCCCGACAGGTGATCCTTCCGTGCGAGGCGTTCGACAACTTCCCGCCCGGCCTGCCCGGCGCGATGGTGTCCCTCGCCGCCCGGCTCCCGGGCGGCCTCCGGCTCGCCGCTCGTCAGCTGCGCGCCGGACGGCTTCGCCGACTGCCCGTGCTGCTCGGGCAGATGGCCCGGCGGCCGCTGGCCGACGACCTCGTCCACCGCTGGACCGAGCCCCTGCTGCGCGACCCTGCCGTCCGGCGTGACCTGCCGGCCTACTGCCGCGGCCCGTTCGACAAGCAGCAACTCGTCCGCGACACCGAGGCACTGAGCCGGTTCGCCGGTGAGACGCTCGTGCTGTGGTCGCCCGACAACCGGGTGATGCCGCCCGAGCACGGTCGCCGTCTGGCCGAGCTGCTGCCCGCCGGGCGGTACGCCGAGGTGCCGGACGCGTACGTGCTGTCCATGCTCGACCAGCCCGAGATCGTGGCGCGCGAGATGGGGCGATTCCTCAACCGGCCCTCCGGCGGACAGGCACGGCGGCCGGGGTGATCCGGCCGGGCATCCGGCCGTCAGGAACAGCGGCCGGGGTGATCCAGCCGGGCATCCGACCATCGGGAACGGCGGCCGGGGTGATCCAGCCGGGCATCCGACCGTCAGGAACGGCGGCCGGACGGGTGCGGGGCAGGGCGGCCGCGCCACGCCGGCGCTCCGGGCCGCGTGGTCCTCGCCGCTGTCCGGGCCTCGCCCCTGTCCGGGACCTCGGCGCCGTCACCGGTGCCACCGGCGCCACGATGCTCCGGCTCGCCACCAGGGTCGCCGTACTCGTCGGGGGCCCATGCGACCGGCGTCCTGGCGGTGTCGGGAGGGGCGGGGCAGCGCCCCGTTCGGTGAGCCGCCGGGCGCGTCGGCAGCGGCGCGGCCGCACACCTCGTCACCCACCCGAACGGACCAACAACAGAGCGTGAACCCCTTGTGTCTACTGGCCCCTCCCCCATTCGGAGTTGCGTCCGCATGGGCGTCATGAGTCGGTGGGAGTCGTGTCCTGCCGGATCTCACCACCAGGAGGAGAGATGGGCACTGAGCAGAAGGGCCGTTCGGCCGAGAACCTGTCCGTCGTTTTCACGGTCCGCGTGATCGAGGGCGGCGAGCAAGGGTTCCTGAAGCTGTACGACCAGATCCGAAAGTCCGTCGCCCGTACCCCCGGTCACATCGTCGAGAGGCTGGGCGAACCCGTGGACGACTCCCGTCAGTGGGTGATCACCAGCGAGTGGGAGACGCCCGAGCACTTCTTCGCGTGGCAGCAGAGCGAGGAGCACCGCGCGCTGGTGGCTCCGCTGCGCCAGTGGGTCGACTCGACCCAGTCGCTGCGGTTCCGGGTCGTCAAGGAGACCGTGGGGGTGTCGTCATGACACACATACCCAACGGCCCCGTCGCCGTACTCGGACTCGGCCTCATGGGCACCGGTCTGGCCAACCGCCTCCTCGACCAGGGCGTGCAGGTGCGGGTCTGGAACCGCACCGCGCGCCGGGCCGAACCGCTCGCCGAGGTGGGCGCCTTCGTGGCGGCACACCCCGCCGAAGCCGTCGCGGGCACCACCGCCGCCATCTGCACCGTCGCCGACGGTGAAGCCCTCGGCGACGTGCTGCGCGGACCGCATGGCGTACTGGCCATGGGGCCCTACCCCGGCACCCTGATCTGCGCCAGCACGGTCGCCCCCGAAGAGGTCGTCCAGATCGCCGGGGACATCCCGGCCGTCCTGGACGTCGGCATGCTCGGCAACCGTGACCACGCCCGCGACGGCGAGCTGCGGCTGTTCGTCGGCGGTGAGCGGCAGGCGTTCGACGCCGGCCTGCCGCTGCTGGAGACGCTGGGCAAGGAGGTCGTCCATCTGGGCGCACTCGGTTCCGGCATGCGGATGAAACTGCTCCTCAACCTGCTGATGGGCGTTGAGGTGCAGGCCATGGCCGAGGCCACCGAACTGGCGGCCGCCGCCGGACTCGACCGGAAGCTGGTCCTCAAGACCATCGCGGGCAGCGGCTTCGCCTCGCCCGTCATGGCGTTCAAGTCGAAGCGTCTGGCCTCCGGCCGCTTCGACGAGCCGGACTTCCGGCTGCGGCTGATGGCGAAAGACCTCATGCTCGCTTCCAAGCAGGCAGCGGCGGCGGGTCTCCACCTGCCGCTGGCGGCCGCCGCGGCCGAGACCCACGTCCGCGCCACCGAGCAAGGGCTGGGTGACGAGGACTGTGCCGCGGTCGCCCGCGCACTCACACCGAACCCGGGAAGCGCCACATGATCATCGACATCCACGGGCACCTGTCCCCACCGGAGGCGGCCGAACGCTACCCCATGCCCCCGAGCCTGACCGACGTGGACGGCATGCTCGCCGCTCGCGCCGAGGCCGGAATCGACCTCACCATCATCGGCAGCCCCGTCGGCGCCGGCGCGATGGCGCGGGTCCCGGGCGTCGACAACTACGCGCAACCACGCGACCGGCTGCGCGGTTTCCACGCCTGGATGTCAGGCCTGATCGCCCGGTTCCCGGACCAGTTGCGCGGCTACGTGTACGCCAACCCGTTCGGTGACGACGATCACCTGGAGGGCGTGCGGGAGACGCTGGCGGACCCCGCCTTCGTCGGCCTGATCACCACGTCCAGCGTTCACGGGGAGCTGCTCGGCTCCCCGCGTGCCGACTCCTTCTTCGCGCTGGCCGCGGAGGCGGGAGTGCCGGTCCTGGTGCACGCCCCGGCCGAACCGGTGGGCACGGAACGGGTCGAGGAGACCGGCTTCGTCGAGCAGATCGGCCGGTTCGGCGACCTCACCGTCGGCATGGCCATGATCGCGTTCGCGGGATGGCTGGACAAGTACCCCGGTCTGCGGCTGATCGGCGCGACCGGCGGTGGCGCCATGGCGCTGCTGCCGGAGCGCCTGCAGACCGCGGCGCGGCCCCGGCACTGGGCCGGGGGCGCGCCGCCCGCCGGCCGGCCCGGCGCCGCTCCGCCGCCGCAGGCCGAGGCACCGGCGGCCGATCCGGCCGCGGCGCTCCGGCGCATGTACGTCGACACGAGCCCGTTCAGCCCGGCGCACCTGAGCCTGAACGCGGAGGTGCTGGGGCCCGAGCGGATGCTGTTCGGCACCGACTCACCGCCGATGGCGGCGCCGCTGGAGGACTCCATCCGCATGATCGAGAAGCTGCCGGTCGACAAGGCGTCCCAGCAGCTCATCCTCGGCGGCAACGCCGAGACCCTCTTCGACCTGAGGAGCCGTCCGTGACCACCACACAGGACGCCATCACCGCGGCCGAGCGGTGTACTCCGGAGTACCGGCGCGACCCTCACGCGGTCTACGCCCGGCTCCGGGAGGCGGCGCCGGTCTGCCCCATGAGACCGCCGCACGGCAACGAGACGTACCTGATCACACGGTACGAGGACGCGCGGGCCGCCCTGTCGGACCCGCGGCTGAGCAAGGACATGTACGGGGCCATGGACGCCTACCGGAGGATCTTCGGTGACTCGTCCGTGGCACTGGACGACAACATGCTCAACTCCGACCCGCCCAAGCACACCCGGCTGCGCAAGCTGGCGAACTCCGCGTTCACCCCGCGGCGGGTGGAGGCTCTGCGGCCGCGCGTGCAGGACATCGTCGAGGAGCTGCTCGACGAGTGCCCGGCCCGGGAGCCCTTCGACCTGCTGCCCGCGTTCGCGTTCCCGCTGCCGATCATCGTGATCTGCGAACTGCTCGGCGTGCCGCCGCAGGAGCGGTCACGGATGCAGTACCTGTCCACCACGGTGGCGCAGACCGGTTTCAGCGAGGAGTCCAGACGGGCCCAGCAGAAGGCGGAGGAGGATCTGCACGCGTACTTCACGGACCTCATCGCGGCCAAGCGCGACCGGCCGGGTGACGATCTGATGAGCGCGCTCACCCAGGTGCGGGACAACGACGGCGGGCTCACCGAGAACGAGCTGGTCTCCACGGCGTTCCTGCTGATGTTCGCGGGTCACAAGACGACCGCGTACCTCATCGGCAACGCCGTCCACCACCTCCTGTCCCATCCCGCGCAGCTGCGCGCCGTGCGGGAGAACCCGGAGCTGGTCGGTCCGGCGGTCGAGGAGGTGCTGCGCTACGACGGCTCCGTGGAGAGCTCGACGTTCCGCTACGCGACCGAGGACCTGGAGTACGCCGGGACGCGGATCCCGAAGGGCGCCCTGGTGCAGATCGCGCTCAGTTCGGCCAACCGCGATCCGCTGAAGTTCGACGCCCCGGACGAGTTCGACGTGAAGCGGCCGGGGAGCCAGAACGCCCACCTGGGGTTCGGGCACGGCAACCACTACTGTCTGGGAGCCCCGTTGGCCCGGCTGGAGATGCAGCTGGCCCTCACCGGGCTGTTCGGCCGGTTCCCGAGGATGACTCTGGCCGATCCCGCGGGCGGGGCACGGTGGATGGAAGTCCCCTTCCCCGCCTTCCGCGGCCTCGCGGAGCTGCCGGTCGTGCTGGATCCGGCTGGGTGACCGACGGCGGGGGCGAGTGACGGGGCGCACGGCAGCCGTACGGCGGCCCGCTCCCCCTCCGCCCCCACACCGGTACCCCCCTCGCGGAACGTCGAGGCGGGCCCCCGCGAGGGGCCCGCCTCGACTCGCGCGGCAGGTCGGGGTGCTCGGAGCCGGCTGGGTGCGCGGGCCCGTCCTGGTCGGTCAGCGGGCCGTGCCGAAGTCCTGCGTCCAGTAGTTGCCGGGCTGGGCGAGGCCGACACCGATGTTCTTGAAACCGCAGGTGAGGATGTTGCGCTTGTGGCCGGGGCTGGACATCCAGCCCGCCATGACCTGCTCGGGGGTGGAGTATCCGTACGCGACGTTCTCGCCGTAGGTCTTCCAGTTGTAGCCGGCCCGCGTGATCCGCTCGCCCGGGTTCGAACCGTCGGAGCCCGTGTGCGACATGTTCCGGTGGCTCGCCATGTCCGCGCTGTGGGCCTGGGCGGCCTTGGAGAGCTTCGCGTCCAGGGTCACCGGGGAGCAGCCGGCCTTGCCGCGCTCGCTGTTGACGAGGGCCACGATCCGCGCCACGGCGCTGGACGCCGGGGCCGCGGTGCCGGAGCCGCTCGGAGACGCTGCGGCGGGCGCCTTGGGCTTGGGGGGCGCCGTCGACGCGGGCGCGGTGGCCGCCGGTGAAGCCGGGGCCACGGGCCGGGAAGTGGCGTCGCCGTCCCTCCACCGCTCCCCCGAGGACGCGTTCGTCCAGTTCTTCCACCGACCGTAGGACTCGGCGCCCTCGGCGCTCTGATCGTTCAGACAGGCCATGGCGGCGGACGGTATTGCCAGCGCGCCAAGTGTGACGGCGGCGATGGCTATGTGCCGGTGGCGCGTCGTCCTGCGGTGCTTCCTCATGCGGGCCTCGCTCGGTCATCTCGAGGGTGCGCCTCCGGTGGGCCCGGCCTGCACGGATGCTGCCCTGACCTGCGGTGACGCCTTCTGGAGCCCGTCATTCTCAAACCTGGGTGCGAGGGCGGCAACGACCCTCACCACTACCCCGCCTCGTAGACGCCCGGAGCCCTTGAATCCGGCGCGGGGGTGTGCTGACCCGGCTCGACCGGGAGGCGTCAGGAGCTGACGCTCCGCCAGGAACCCACCGGCGCCGGGGCGGCGGCGTGAAGGAGCCGATGCGGACCCACGCGGCCGGATCATGTGCACCGTATGTCTGCTTGCAGACGGCACATCCGCCTATGTCGCCCGCGCGCCATGTACTACCGAACGGCGTTGACGCGGTGAACCGGGGTGACGGATGTCACTGCGGACCGGCGCAACCATTCCCTCGGGCGCCCACGCCCGGATCCACAACACGGAAGGACAGGGACTTTTTGCTACATATGCGCTTACTTCATGATCGGCCTATCCTGATCCGAGAAAAGCTCGGGCACTCGACACCCGGTCCCTGGGCCGGTGGGAAGCGGGGCTTTCAATGGCTGAGCGACTCAAAAGGTCGGGATTGGTCGGCGAATTGTCGGCCGAGTTCGCCGGCACGATGATTCTCATCCTGTTCGGCTGTGGCGTGGTGGCCCAGGTGGTCGCCGGCGGGGCTCTCACGACGCCGCCGGGCGGTCTCGGAGACCACGACAGCATCGCCTGGGGCTGGGGCATCGGCGTCACCATGGGCGTCTACGTCGCCGCCCGGCTGAGCGGCGCCCACATCAACCCCGCGGTGACCCTCGCCCTGGCCGCGTTCAAGGGTTTCCCGTGGAGCAAGGTGGCGCCGTACGCGGTGGCGCAGACGGCGGGCGCCTTCGTCGCCGCCCTCATCGTGCGCTGGAACTACACCGAGGCACTGGCGAAGGCCGACCCCGGCCACACCATCAAGACACAAGGTGTCTTCTCCACGCTCCCCGCCAACGGCAACACGAACCTGCCGGTCTACGAGTGGGGCGCCTTCCGTGACCAGGTCATCGGCACCGCCCTCCTGCTGCTGCTGGTCCTGGCCGTCACGGACCTGCTCAACTCACCACCGGGCGCGAACCTCGCCCCGTTCATCATCGGCCTGATCGTCGTCGCCATCGGCATGGCCTGGGGCACCAACGCGGGGTACGCGATCAACCCCGCACGCGACTTCGGGCCCCGACTGGCCAGCTTCATCACGGGCTACGGCGGAGCATGGCGAGATCAGTACGGAAACTTCTACTTCTGGGTACCGATCGTCGGTCCCCTGATCGGCGGCCTGCTCGGCGCCGGCCTGTACAAGGCTCTCATCGGCCGGTTCCTGCCCAAGGGGGCTCCGGAGCCTCCCGGCCGCATGCCCACGCCCGAGGGCTGACACCCACGACAGAGGCGGCATCCCATGGCTGACTTCGTGGGTGCGGTGGACCAAGGGACCACCAGCACCCGATTCATGATCTTCGACCACGCCGGCAACGAGGTGGCGAAGCACCAGCTGGAGCACACCCAGGTCCTTCCGCGGTCCGGGTGGGTCGAGCACGACCCGGTGGAGATCTGGGAACGCACCAACTCGGTGATGCAGACCGCGCTCAGGCACGGCAACCTGTCCCCCGACGACCTCGCGGCAATCGGCATCACCAACCAGCGGGAGACCACCGTGGTGTGGGATCCGCGCAACGGACGTCCCTACTACAACGCCATCGTCTGGCAGGACACCCGCACCGACTCCATCGCCGCGGCCCTGGAACGCTCGGGTCGGGGTGAGGTCATCCGCCGCAAGGCGGGGCTGCCGCCGGCGACCTACTTCTCCGGCGGGAAGATCCAGTGGATCCTCGAGAACGTCGACGGTGTCCGCGAAGCCGCGGAGCAGGGCCACGCCCTCTTCGGCAACACGGACGCCTGGGTGCTGTGGAACCTCACCGGCGGCCCCGACGGCGGCATCCACGCCACCGACGTGACCAACGCCAGCCGCACCATGCTGATGGATCTGGAGACCCTGGACTGGGACGACGAGCTGCTGGGCTTCTTCGGCATCCCCCGGGAGATGCTGCCCACCATCAACCCTTCCTCCCACCGCGAGGCGTTCGGGGTCACCCGCACCTCCCGGCCCCTGCGGACCGCCATCCCGATCAGCGGGGTGCTCGGCGACCAGCAGGCCGCCACGGTCGGACAGGTCTGCTACGCGCCGGGCGAGGCCAAGAACACGTACGGCACCGGCAACTTCCTCGTGCTCAACACGGGTACGGAGCTGGTGCGTTCGCAGCACGGCCTGCTCACCACCGTGGCCTACCAGTTCGGTGACAGCCCGGCGGTCTACGCCCTGGAGGGCTCCATCGCGGTGACCGGGTCCGCGGTGCAGTGGCTGCGCGACCAGATGAAGGTCATCAGCAGCGCGGCCGAGAGCGAGACGCTGGCCCGTACCGTCGAGGACAACGGCGGCATGTACTTCGTCCCCGCGTTCTCCGGCCTGTTCGCTCCCTACTGGCGCTCGGACGCCCGCGGCGCGATCGTCGGCCTCGCCCGCTACAACGACAACGGCCATCTCGCCCGGGCGACCCTGGAAGCCATCTGCTACCAGAGCCGCGACGTCGTCGAGGCCATGGAGCAGGACTCCGGTGTCCACCTCGACGTGCTCAAGGTCGACGGCGGTGTGACCACCAACGACCTGTGCATGCAGATCCAGGCGGACGTTCTCGGCGTTCCGGTCAGCCGCCCGGTCGTCGCCGAGACCACCGCGCTCGGCGCCGCCTACGCGGCGGGACTCGCCACCGGTTTCTGGCGGGACACGGACGAACTGCGAACCCACTGGCAGGAGTCCAAGCGCTGGGAGCCCCAGTGGTCCGACGAGCAGCGCGCGGAAGGTTACGCGGGCTGGAAGAAGGCGGTGGAGCGCACACTCGACTGGGCCAAGGTCGAATAGAGCCCGCCGCCAGCCTCTTGTCATAGGGGAACGAACCCGGTTCCCACGGGACTCACCTCGCGCAAACAGAACCGGGTTCCCCAGGATCCTGCGCCGTCTCGCTGCCATAGTCGAAGCCACTTTCGGAGGTGGCTGTGACGCGAGAGGCGACGACATCCCGGACGAGGGAGACGGCGGCGCGCGAGTCCGACGGCACCGCCGGGCGCCTGGCCGATCTGGAGAGCCGTTGGGCGCGGGCGGTGGCCCCGTTCGGGCCGAGACGGCGCGGGGAGTTCGGCGCCCGGGAGCGGATCGACCTGCTGCTGGACGCGGGCTCCTTCACCGAGACCGGCCTGTTCGTCCGGGGCAGGGGAAGCGGGGACGGAGCCCGTCGTCCCTACGGCGACGGGGTGGTCACCGGGTACGGGACGGTCGACGGACGTCCGGTGTGTGTGTTCGCCCAGGACCCCACGGTCCACGGCGGCAGCATGGGCGAGGCGTTCGGTGAGAAGACCGTCGCGCTGATGGACCTCGCCCTGAAGACGGGCTGCCCGGTCATCGGGCTCAACGACGGCGGGGGCGCCCGCATCCAGGAGGGCGTCGCCTCGCTCGCCCTCTACGCCGAGCTGGTGCGCCGCAACGTCAAGGCGTCCGGTGTGATCCCGCAGATCTCGGTCGTCCTCGGGCCGTGCGCCGGCGGGGCCGCGTACTCGCCGGCCATCACCGACTTCACCGTGATGGTGGACGGCGCCTCGCACATGTTCGTCACCGGACCCGACGTCATCGAGGCGGTCACCGGCGAACGCGCCAGCGCCGAGGAACTGGGCGGCGGGCGTACCAGCAACACCGTCAACGGCAACGCCCACTTCCTCGCCGCCGACGAGGTGGACGCCCTGGACACCGTACGGGACCTGCTGTCGTACCTGCCCGCCAACAACCTCGAGCCGCCCCCGGAGTACGCGCCGGCGCCCGCGCCGGCCGGCGCTCGGCTCGACGAGATCGTGCCGGACCGGCTCGGGCAGGCCTACGACATGCGCGACATCCTGCGCGCGGTCGTCGACAACGGCGAACTGCTGGAGGTGCAGGAGCTGTTCGCACCGAACATCATCTGCGCGTTCGCGCTCGTCGACGGGTGTTCCGTCGGTGTCGTCGCCAACCAGCCGCTGCACGCCGCCGGTGTCCTCGACATCGACGCCTCCGAGAAGGCCGCGCGCTTCGTGCGGTTCTGCGACGCCTTCGGCATCCCGCTGCTGACCTTCGCCGACGTCCCCGGCTATCTCTCCGGCGTCCGCCAGGAGCAGGCCGGGATCATCCGGCGCGGTGCCAAGCTGCTGTACGCCTACGCCGAGGCGACCGTCCCCAAGGTCACCGTCGTGGTGCGCAAGGCGTACGGCGGCGGATACGCGGTGATGGGATCCAAGCACCTGGGCGCCGACATCAACCTGGCCTGGCCCACCGCGCGCATCGCCGTCATGGGCGCCGAGGGTGCCGTGGGCGTCCTGCACCGGCGCGAACTGGCCGCCGCCGACGACCCGGAGGCGTTGCGCGCCCGGCTCGTCGCCGCGTACGAGAGCACGCACGGGACGCCGTATCCCGCCGCCGAGCGCGGCTACGTCGACGCCGTCATCGCCCCGCGCGACACCCGCGCCCAGGTCTGCCGTGCCCTGCGTGCGCTGCGCGGCAAGCGGGCCCCGATGCCGCAGCGCCGGCACGGCAACATCCCGCTCTGACCCGCCCGGCACCGCCCGACCCGCAAGCCGTTCCCGCGATGTGAGGAGCCATCCCCGATGGACACCCGCCGCCCCCCGCTCGCGCCCGCGTACCGGAGTCTGCCGGAGTACGTGCGGCACTGGGCCGAACACGCCCCGGACCGCCGGGCGTTCACCTTCGTCGACCATCCGGCTCCGCACGCGCGTGGCGTTCACCGCACCCTGACCTGGCGGCGCCTGGACCTGCGCGTGCGGGCGCTGGCCGCCCGGCTGGCCGAGGAGGCCGAGCCCGGATCCCGGGTCGCGCTGCTGTGCCCTCAGGGCACGGAGTACGTCACCGCCTTCCTGGCCGCGCAGGCGGCCGGGCTGGTCGCCGTACCGCTGTACCCGCCCGGGCTGCCCGGGCACGGCGACCGGCTCTCGGCCGTCCTGGCCGACGCGCGTCCGCGTGCTGTGGTGACGACGAGTCGGACGACGGGCGACGTACGGGAGTTCTGCGAGGGCGAGGGCGCACCGGTGCGGATCGTCGTGGCGGACCAGGTGCCGGACGCCGCCGCCGGGGACGGGCGGCCGGTCCCGCCGGACGGCTCGGCGGTCGCCTACCTCCAGTACACCTCCGGCTCGACGCGGACCCCGGCCGGCGTGGAGATCACCCACGCCAACGTCGTCGCCAACGCCCGCCAGGCGCTGACCGCCTACGGTGCCGACGACCGTCCGGTGACCTGCGTGGGCTGGCTGCCGCTCTACCACGACATGGGGCTGGTGCTGAGTGTCGCCGCCCCCGTCGTGCGGGGTCTGCTGTCGGTGCTCATGGATCCGGTGGCCTTCCTGCACGAGCCCGTGCGCTGGCTGCGGCTGCTCGCGGCGCATCCGCGCGCGGTGAGTGCCGCGCCCAACTTCGCCTACGACTACTGTGCCTCGGCCGTCACCGACGCGCAGAAGGCGGACCTGCGGCTGGACGGCGTCGCCGCGCTCATCAACGGCAGTGAACCGGTCCGCCCGGGCACGGCCGACCGCTTCCACGCCGCGTTCGCCGACCGTGGACTCGCGCCGGACACCCACTGTCCGTCGTACGGGCTCGCCGAGGCCACCGTCTTCGTCAGTGCCGCGCGGCCCGGGGAACCGTTGCGCCGGTTCGCGCTCGACCGCGACGCCCTCACCGCCGGGAAGGCGCTGCCGGCGCGGCCCGACGATCCCCTGGCCGTGCTGGTGGCGGGCTGCGGTACTCCGGCGGGCCAGCGGGTCCGCATCGCCGATCCGGTGTCCCGCGTCCGGCTGTCCGAGGGGGAGGTCGGGGAGATCTGGGTGGCAGGTCCCAACGTGGGGCGTGGTTACTGGAACCGGGAGGAGCAGACCGGGCGTGTCTTCGGCGCCTCGTTCGCCGACGCCGCGGACGGTCCCGGTGGCTGGCTGCGCACCGGGGACCTGGGGACGGTCCTGGACGGCCAGTTGGTCGTCACCGGCCGTCTGAAGGATCTGATCGTGGTCGACGGCCGCAACCACTACCCGCAGGACGTGGAGGCGACGGCCCAGGACGCGCACCCGGCCGTGCGGCGCGACCGGCTCGCCGCGTTCGCGGTTCCCGGCGGCCCGGGCGAGCGGGTGGTCGTGGTCGCCGAGCACGCGCGGAACGCGGACCCCGCGCAGACCGATCTGCCGGCCCTCGTCCGCGCGGTGCGTGCGGCGGTCTCCGCCCGGCACGGGCTGCGGCTCGCCGATGTCGTCGTGGTTCCGCCGGGCACGGTGCCCCGGACGTCCAGCGGCAAGGTGTCACGGGCGCTGACCCGCGAGCGCTATCTGGCGGGCGCCTTCGCGCCGGGGGCCGCCGGGTGAGGGCCGTCGACGAGGGCGCGCTGCGCCGTCTGATCGCCGGGCGGGTGTCCGCCTGGACCGGCACGGCCGTCGCGGACGTCCGGATGGACCGGCCGCTGGCGGACCTCGGCATGTCCTCGCGCGACGCGGTGGTCCTGGCCGGGGAACTCTCCCGGGTGACGGGTCGTGAGCTGCCGGCGACGCTGCTGTGGGAGGCGCCCACCGGGGACGCCCTGGTGGCGCACCTGTGCGGCGCGGCGGTCACGCCGACGGCGGCGCCGGCCGCGCCGGCTCCCGTGTCCGACGAGCCCGTCGCGGTCATCGGCGTCGGCTGCCGGCTGCCGGGCGGTGTGCACGGCGCGGACGACTACTGGCGGCTGCTGACCGGGGGCGTCGACGCGATCCGGCGGGTCCCGGAGGACCGGTGGCGTGACTTCACCGCCTTCCCGCCCGCCGACGCGCCTGCGTACGGCGGCTACCTCGACGACATCGCCGGATTCGACGCGGACTTCTTCCGCGTCTCGCCGCGCGAGGCCGCGGTGATGGATCCGCAGCAGCGGATCCTGCTGGAGGTCGTCCACGAGACGCTCGACCACGCGGCCGTCCCGGCGGCGTCCCTGGCCGGCACCGCCACCGGTGTCTTCGTCGGTGTGTCCGCCCCGGAGTACGGCGCGCTGACCGGCGCCGACCCGGCCGCCGTCGACCCCTGGGCGCCGGCCGGCGGCGCGCTGGGCGTGACCGCGGGGCGGGTGGCGTACGTGCTGGACACGCGCGGGCCGAGCATGGCCGTCGACACCGCCTGCTCGTCGTCGCTGGTCGCCATGCACCACGCCTGCGTCAGCCTGCGGACGGGCGAGAGCGACACGGCCGTCGCCGCCGGGGTCAACCTGCTGCTCTCCCCCACCGTCACCGTCGCGTTCCGGCGGGCGGGCGCCCTCGCCCCGGACGGGCGGTGCAAACCGTTCTCCGCGGTGGCCGACGGCATCGGACGCGGCGAGGGGTGCGCGGCCGTGCTGCTGAAGCGGCTGTCCGACGCCGAACGGGACGGCGACCGCGTCCTCGCCGTCATCCGCGCCACGGCCGTCAACTCCGACGGCCGCTCCAACGGTCTCCTCGCGCCCAATCCCGCGGCACAGCGGGCCCTGTTGAGGGCCGCCTGCGCGCGGGCCGGGCTCACCCCGGCGCACATCGACTACGTCGAGGCGCACGGCACGGGCACGCCGCTGGGCGACCCGATCGAGGCGGGCGCGCTCGGCGCCGTGCTCGGTGCGGGCCGCGACCCGGACCAGCCGCTGCTCCTCGGCTCCGTCAAGGGCAACCTCGGTCACCTGGAGTCCGCCGCGGGCATCGCCGGGCTGGTGAAGACGGTGCTGGCCCTGCACCACGACCTGGTGCCGCCGTCCCTGCACTGCGCCGGGGGCAGCGCCCTGGACGACGTACGGCTGCGGGTGGTGACCGAGTGCGAGCCGTGGCCCCGCTACGGCGGCACGGCCACGGCCGGGGTCTCCGGTTTCGGCTTCGGCGGCACCAACGCCCACGCGGTGCTGGAGGAGTGGCGTCCCACGGCCGCGCCGCCGCGGGCCGAGGAGCCCGCCGCCCGACTCCACCTCCTCTCCGACGTCGACACCGCACGCCTCCGGGACACCGCGGCCCGGCTCGCCGACTGGCTCCGCACACCCGAGGGGGGCGCGGCGCACCCCGCCGACGTGGCGCGCACACTCGCCGGGCGGGCCGGCCGCGGGCCCGTGCGCGCCTCGGTCGCCGCCCGTGACCGTGCCGAACTCGCGGACGCACTGGGCGCGCTGGCGCGGGGGCGTCCCCACGCCCGGGTGGTGACCGGTGAGCGCGATCTCGTCGGGCCCGGTCCGGTGTGGGTGTTCTCCGGGTACGGCAGCCAGTGGGCCGGCATGGGGCGTCGGCTGCTGGCCGAGGAGCCCGCCTTCACCGCGGCCGTGGAGAAGCTCGACGCCCACCTGGCCCCGGAGTGCGGTCTGTCCCTGTACGACCAGCTGGCCTCCGGTGCCGCCCTCGATCGCGTGGAGGTCGCCCAGCCCGTGCTGTTCGGCCTCCAGGTGGCGCTCGCCGAGCTGTGGCGCGCGCACGGTGTCGAGCCCGCCGCCGTCATCGGCCACTCCCTGGGCGAGGTGGCCGCCGCGGTGTGCGCGGGCGCGCTGGGCGTGCCGGACGCGGCACGGGTCGTCGCCGTGCGAGCCCGGCTGCTCGGCGGGCTGCGGGGCGGCGCCATGGCCGTCGTCGACCTCGACGACGGCGAACTCGACGCCCTGCTGCGGGACTTCCCGGGTGTGCACGTCGCCGTCCACTCCTCACCCGGTCAGAAGGTCGTCACCGGCGACGAGCCGACGGTGTCACGGGTCGTACGACGGCTGGAGCGCGCGGGGCGGACCGCCCGCGCCATGCGGGTCACCGGGGCCGGGCACTCACCCCAAGTCGAGCCGCTGCTGCCGGAGTTGATGGACGCCTTGGCCGACATCCGAGGCGGACGGCCGCGTGTTCCGGTGTACTCCACCGTCCTGGACGACCCGCGCGGCGACGCGGTGTTCGACGCCTCCCACTGGGCCGCGAACCTGCGACGGCCCGTGCGCCTGGACCGGGCCGTCACTGCGGCGGCGGCCGACGGTCACACCGCCTTCGTGGAGATCTCGCCCCACCCGGTCCTGTCCCGGGCCGTCACCGACACCGTGCCGGGCGCCCTCGCCCTCGGCACGCTGCGCCGCGACGCCGACGGCTCCTCGGCGTTCCTCACGCAGGTGGGAGCCCTGTATGCCGCGGGCGGACGCCTGCCCCTGCCGCCGGGCCGGGTCATCGACCTGCCCGCGCCGCGCTGGCGGCACGTGCGGTACTGGTGGACGGACGGGCGGACGAGCGCCGCCGCGGCCACGAGCGCACCGGCGGCACCGGAGGACGAGGCCGGCGCGGCGGAGGACGCCTCCGTCTGCGGTCGCCTCCGTCATCACATCGCCGCCGTCACCGGCCACCCCTCGGCCCGTGTCGCGCCCTCCACCGCCCTGGCCGACCTCGGTCTGGACTCGCTGATGGCCGTCCGCATCCGCACCGCCCTGCAACGCGAGCTGCGGATCGAACTGCCCCTGCGCGACCTGCTCGGTGCCGCCACCGTCGAGGAGGCGGCCGCTCGGATCGAACAGGCGCTCACCGCACGGCCGGCGGGTGAGCGCTCCCCGCTGACGACCCTGCGCGCCGCCGGGTCCGGGCCGCCGCTGTTCCTCGTGCACGCCGCCGGCGGCACCACCGACGTCTACCGGTCCCTCGCCGAACGGCTCGGCGACGAGCGGCCGGTGTACGGACTGGAGCGGCTCGAGGACGCTCCCACGGTGACCGACAGGGCACGCCGCTACGCCGAGGCCGTCGCCGCCGTCCACCCCGAGGGGCCCTGTCTGCTGGGCGGTTGGTCCTTCGGCGGCTTCGTCGCCCAGGAGACGGCGCGGCAGCTCACCGCCGCCGGACGGGAGGTGGAGCTGGTGGTGCTGATCGACTCCGTACGGCCCCTCCCGCGGCCCGGCCTGACACCGGCCGACCGGATCCGCGCCCACTTCACGGGCTTCGCCCGCCATGTCGCCGACGCCTACGGGGTCCGGCTGGAGCTGCCGTACGACGACCTCGTCGCGATGGACGACGACGGCGACCGCATCGACACCGTGCTGCGGGCGCTGCGCGAGGCCGCCGACGTGCCGGCCGCCGCCCTGGAGCACCAGCGCTCCTCCTACCTCGACCTGAGGATCGGCGAGGCCCACCGGCCGGGGCGCCACGACGGACGAGTGGTCCTGTACCGGGCGACCGAGCCCGCTCCGCACACCGTGCGCGATCCCGCGTACGAGCGGGACGACGAGGCACTGGGCTGGGACGAGGTGTGCCCGCGCCTGACGGTGGTGCGGGTCGCGGGACACCATCTGTCGCTGCTCGACCCACCGCACGTCGACGAGATCGCCGCCCACCTTCGACGGCGGTTCGCCGAGCACACCCGCTGAACCGGATCCGAGGAGCCGCATGCCCCACCACTTCACCGGAGCGTCCCGACGCACCGTCACCAAAGCCGCGGTAGCCGCCGGTCTGACCGCCCTGTTCGGAGCCCGCGCCGTCACCGCCCGGGCCGCGACCCGGCTCGGACCGCGCACCCTCGACGTCTCCGTCTCCTCCGCCGCCCTGGGCCGCAGCGCGCCGGTGCGGCTGATCCTGCCGTCGGGTTTCGACGCGCGGGCCGGGCGGACCTATCCCGTGCTGTACCTGCTGCACGGCGCCCACGACGACTACACGTCCTGGACCCGGGAGACGGACATCGAGGCCTTCACCGAGGGCCGGGACCTGATCGTGGCGATGCCGGACGCGGGATCCACCGGCATTCCCACCGCCTGGCGCGCCGGTCCCGACTACGAGACCTTCCAGGTCGAGGAGGTGCCGGCGCTGCTCGCCCGTTCCTACCGGGCCTCCGGCGTGCGGGCCGTCGCCGGCGTCTCCACCGGCGGCTACGGCGCGATGGCGCACGCGGCACGCCACCCCGCCACCTTCGCGGCGGCGGCCTCCTACAGCGGCATCCTCGACACCACGGCGCCGGGCGTGCCGCCGATCCTGGACGCCATCGTGGCCCGCGAGAAGCTGCCGCCGCTCTCCCTGTGGGGCAACCCGGTCCTGAATCCGCTCACCTGGCGCGACCACAACCCGCGGGCCCGGGCCGCGGGGCTGCGCGGCACCGGCCTGTACGTCTCCAGCGGCAGCGGAGTGGCCGGCGGCAGCGGTGACTGGCTCCCCGAGACGCTGGAGAGCGCCCTGTGGCCCTCCGCGCACCGCTTCACCGACACGCTCGCACTGCTCGGCATCCCGGTCACCACGCACTACTACGCGGGAGGAGGACACAGCTGGGCCTACTGGAAGCGGGAGTTCACCGCGTCGTGGCCGATGCTCGCCCGTGCGCTGGGGGTGCCGGAGTGAGGGGAGTGCCGTCGGGGCACGGAACGGAGCGCAGGGGCCGCCCGTCCAACTCGGGACTGGCGCCTCGCCCCACGGTCAACCAACCGCGGGTGAGCCGCTTCCGTGCGAAAGGAGGGTCCGCCGTGGCCGCCCCCACCCCGCACGGCGTACCGGACGGCCTCGGCGCCTCCCCCGTGCCGCCCGATCTGGCCAAGCTGCTGCGCGCCCGGCTCGAGTCCGTCGCCGACGAGGTCGAGGAGGAGGTGCGCAGACAGGTTCCGGAGTACGCGCGGCCGGCCGACGGGACGTACCGCGCGCACCTCAGGGCCGGGGTCGTCCAGGCACTCACCCTGTTCGTCGACCACATCGCCGACCCGCGCGGTCAGGGGGACGCGATCGCCGCGACGTACTACGAACTCGGGCGCGGCGAGGCGACGGAGGGCCGCGGTCTGGACGCGTTGCAGTCGGCGCTGCGCGTCGGCGGGCTGCACGCCTGGCGGCTGTTGGGCCGTACGGCCGAGGAGCTCGGCCTGGACTCCGCGGTCGTCGCCGCGCTGGGCGAGCTGGCGTTCCGGACCGTGCACGAGGTGGCGGAGGCGGCCGCTGCCGGTTACGCGGAGGCTCAACTGCGCAGCACGGACGAGCTGGAGCGGCGCCGCAGGCGCCTGCTCGACCTGCTGCTGGGCGACGGTCCGGTGTCCCCGGAGGCCGTGCAGGACCTGGCGCACGGCGCACGGTGGCCGGTGCCGCGGCAGGTCGCCGTCGTCGCGCTCGCGGCCGGCCCCGAGCAGGGGGAGGGGGACCGGCCGCTGGCGGCGGCGGGCGCGTTGGTGGACATGGAGTCGCGGCCGCCCCGGATGCTGGTGCCCGACCCGGACGGTTCCGGCCGCTTCGGCGGCCGGGCGTTCGCCCTCGCCCTGCGCGGCCGCCCGGCCGCGATCGGCCCGACGGTCCCGCTCACCGAGGCCGCCCGGTCGCTGCACTGGGCCACCCGCGCCCTGGGGCTGATGGGCCGCGGGATCCTTCCCCGGCAGGGCGTGGTGCGCTGCGCCGACCACTTGTCGACCCTGCTGCTGCACAGCGACGAGCTGCTGCTCGCCCAGTTGGCGGCGCGGGTCCTCGCGCCGCTCGACGCGGTGTCTGAGGGGCAGCGCGCCCGGCTCGCCGAGACGCTGCTGGCCTGGCTGCTCAGCGGCAGCAACGTGCCGGAGGTCGCCACCCGGCTGCACGTCCATCCGCAGACGGTCCGTTACCGCCTGCGCCAGTTGGAGAAGCTGTTCGGCGACGCGCTGCACGATCCCGGCGCCCGCCTGGACCTCATCCTGGCCCTGCGCGCCGAGGAACTGCGGGACCGGAGCGGCTGTGCCACGTGACGTATTTCCCCCGCTCATCTCGGCAACAAAAACCCGGGAGTTTCTGAATTCCCGTCCATAACACCCGGCCGGCGAACGCGAATACGTTCGGGGCGTCCTTTTCCGCAGGCGCCGCACGCGCCCCACCCGCAAAGGATCCCCATGCGTATTCGCTTGTGCCTCGCCGCGCTCTCGCTGGTCGGCGGGGCCGGACTGGCCACCCTCTCGGCGCCCACGGCATCGGCCGCGGCCTGCTCGGACATCGAGGTCGTCGCGGCCCGCGGCACCTTCGAGCCGGGCACTCTCGGCTTCATCGTCGGCGACCCGGTGTATTCCGCCCTCCAGCGGAAACTGACGGGCAAAAACCTCTCCAGCTACCGGGTGAACTATCCCGCGGACCTTTCCCTCACCTCGGCCGCACAGGGAAATGCGGATCTGGTGAACCACGTCAGGAGCCAGGCGGCCGCCTGCCCGAACCAGCGTTTCATCCTGGTCGGCTATTCGCAGGGCGCGAATGTCGTCGACAACTCCATCGGCATCAGCAGCGCCGGCGCGGTGGTCGGCAGCCCCATCGTGGCCACCCTGCCCGCCGCGGTCGAACCGAAGGTCGCCGCGGTACTGCTGTTCGGCAACCCGATCCGGGCGCTCGGCAAGAGCGTCACCGGCACCTACCAGAGCCGCACCTTCGACATCTGCGCGGACGGTGACCCCGTCTGCGAGAGCGGCGGGGGCGACACGCTGGCCCATCTCGGCTACCGCGACGACGCCGACACGGCGGCCGCCTTCGCCGCCGGCAAGGTCTGACCCGCGGCGCGCGAACACGCGGCAGAAGGGCCCGGGAGGAGTTCCTCCCGGGCCCTTTCCGCCTCTGCGGGTGCGCTACTCGGGAGTCCGGGCGAAGTCCGTGAGGCTGGTGGAGACGGGTTCGGGCCGCCCGTTGTTCTGCGCGGGGGCCGCGGTCAGCACGTCGAGGTGCTGGTAGCCGTCGGCGACCACCGGGTGCAGGTCGGCGGGGATGCGGCCGGCCAGCAGTCCGTCGCCCGCGAGCACGGTGAGCGTCGGGTTGGCGGTGAGCCCGTCGGGGTGGACGACGAGCCGCTTCACCTGCGGGGAGGAGGACAGCTGGAGGTCGGTGACCAGCTTGGTCGGGAAGTACTGCTCGGTGAAGTCCAGCGGCTGCTCGGCCAGGCTGCGGGCCAGCTCCTGTACGTCGGTGACCTCCTTGCCGGCGCTCGTGAACGGCGTGCCGTCGGCCGAGCGGTACCCGGGGTCGTCGGGATCGCCCACGCGGTCGTAGTCGCGCCAGGTGTACAGCGGCCCGTGGGGCCGGTCCGGGATGGCCTTGTACGCGGTGCCGAACAGCCCCGCTTGCTGGTCGCCGCCGTTGGCGACGGGGAAGCTCTTGTCGGCGACCGGCCCGCCGTCGAAGAAGCCGACGCTGCTCTGGAGGAACGCCAGCGGTACGGAGTTGTCGTCCATCAGCGCTCCGAGCACCGCCTCGTTGGTGAGGCGGAAGTCCTTCACCGCGGGCGCCCCGGTGAGGAAGGCGGCGGTGTCCTTGGAGAACAGGAAGCGGTTGGTCGTCTCGATGTTGGCGTTGGAGGGCAGGTAGGCGGGCAGGTCGGCCTCGCCGCCGGGATCGCGTACGGCGCCCAGGCCGGCGATGGCCAGCAGGGTCATGGTCTCCGGGTTGAGCAGGACGGGCGCCGAGAGCGAGCGCGGCAGCAGTCCGCTGTCGAGCCCGGCCTGCACCACGCCGTAACCGAGGCCGATGTCGGGCAGGTTGGTGTCGTCCGGGATGCTGCCGCTGAGGTCGGCGAGCGAGGTGGACACGGTGGTGTCGAGGGCGAAGTAGCCGGCGCACTGGCGGTGCCCGGCGTCGGCGGTGGTGGTCCGGTCGCCGTCGAAGTCGGCGGTCGCGAAGTACCCGGTGACGACGCCGCCGAGCGAGTGGCCTCCGCACAGCACCTTCCGCTGGCGCAGGCCCTGGTCGGGCAATTCGGCGGCGAGCAGGTCGTACTGGTCACGGACGGTCTGTTCGATGCCGAGTTTCGCCATCCATCCCAGCCGGTCGTTGCCGAGGAACCCGGCGAAGGCGCGCCCGTCGACCTGTTTGCCGCGGTAGTAGTAGTCGACGGCCGTGTGCTGGTCGCCGGAGGCGATTCCGGTGCGGTCCTCCAGGCAGTTGGAGCGCCGGTCCAGCGCCCAGAACTCGATGTGCCGCCCCTGGTCGGCGGCGCGCGCGACGGTGTTGCGGGCGACGCTGTCGAACGCCCCGGCCCCCTCCAGGATGCCCGGCTGGGCGACGAGGATCCGGTCGGCGTCGGCCGATGCCCGCGGCCCGTCGGAGGCGCGGTAGCGCAGGTACGACAGCCAGTCGCACGCCGCCGGACGGGCCCCGAAGGAGGCCGGCAGCGGCGCCCTCACCCGCACCACCGTCTCGGTCACCCCGGTGACCGGGCTCGTCGAGACGACGGCCGTCTCCGTCCGGCCGCTCTCCGCCCGGGCGTTCGGGGCCGCCGCGGTGAGCGCCCCGGAGGTCAGCAGCACCGCCAGCGCGGCGCTGCGCAGGGTCTTCGCGGTTCCTGCTCTGCTGCGACTCGTGTTCATAGCCGGACCGTAGGTGCGTGCGGACGGCCCGGTCGGGCGATGCTCACAACAACGCAGCGGCGGGCGGCGCCTTTGTCAACGTCCGACGAACCGGGCCCGGCCGGGCGGGCCGACACCCGGGGTGAGGGCGATGCCGGTGTCCGTCAGGGGCCGGCCGGGACGTCCGTCGGCGCGACGGCCCACGGCCGGCAGGCGGGCACCGGGTACTCGTCGTGACCGAACGTGCGGCGTACGAAGAGCACTGTCACGGGGTCCGTGCGGAGAGCCGGTCCACCTCGTCGGCAGCCTCCTGTGTCTCCCGCTCGGCCTGGACGACCGCTTCAGCCGCCGCCCGGCTCCGTTCCTCGGCCTCCCGTTCCGTGTCGGCGGCGCGCTGGAGTTCCTCGCGCGCCTGCCGTAGCCGCCGTTCGGCATCCGACACCCGCTGCCGGGCCTGGTCGTGGTCGCCGCGCGCCTGCCTCAGCCGCGCGTCGGCGTCGGCCCGCGCCGTGCGGCGGGCCCGCAGCCGCTGCTCGGCCTCCTTGGCCGCCGTCCTGGCCCGCGCGAGCCGTCGCTGCCGCTCACGGCGCTGCTCCGCTAGGTCGTCCTTCGGCCGGGCCGGAGGCGGTTCGGTCTTCGGCCCGGCCGGTTCGGACGATTCGGGCGGCTCGGGCGGCGCGCCGGCGGTGGCCGCCGTGCCGGTCGCGAACTGCGACGGCGGGACGAGGGCGCTCTCCAGTCGGCCGCCGGCCCACTGGTCGGCGGCGGCCGGATCGGCGAGGACCGCGTGCAGGGTCGCTTCGACCTCCTGCTGCACCGCGCCCGACAGCCGGTGCCCCGCCTCGAGGGCGATCCGCACGGCCTGCCGGGACAGCTCGGAGACCACGCGCCGGCGCTGCACCGACAGCTCCCTGACTCCGGCGCTGTCCATGCCGCCGTACGCCTCGCGCAAGGCCTGCCCCAGCTCCAGGAACCGCCGGCTCTCCCGCGGCTCGGACCGCAGCAGCAGGTTCGCCGCCCAGGCCGCCAGTGAGGGGCGGCGGGCGGCATGGATCCTGCGGGCGTCCTCCGCACGGCCGTCCGCCTTGGCCGCGGCGGCCAGTTCCTCACGGCGGGCGACGAACCGGGGCGGCGGGGTGGTGTACAGCTCGTCCAGAGCGGACTCCACGTCCTCCCCGGCCGTCTGCTGTCGGCGCACGCCCTTGCGCTGCATGGTTCCCAGGCTCCACCGCGCCGGGCGACTTCGCACATCGGACCGGGTTCGGGGCGCCCGCGCACGGGCCGCCGGCACGGAGACGACCGCCCGGCGACGGCGGACCCCGGGCCCTCGTGCCCCGCTGCGCCGGGATCCGGACAGCACGGTCCTGATCGAGACGGAATGACGGATGACGGCGTCACGCAGGAGAGGAATGACGGATAACGGATGGCGGCACGCCGTACGAGGCATGACGGGTGACGAATGCCGGGCGACGAATGCCGGATGACCGCATGACGGGACGGGACGGCACGACGACCTGGAAGACGGAAGGAGAGACGGCTCCGTGAGACGACCCCTGACGATCCTCTTCGCACCGGAGAGCGCCCACGGTCCGACGAACAACTGCGTCGGCATCGGCGACGTCCTGCGCCGCCGGGGCCACCGGGTGGTGTTCGCGGCGGAGGCGTCCTGGAAGGGCAGACTCGCCCCGCTCGGCTTCGAGGAGGACCTGGTCGACCTGGCTCCGCCGTCCGAACAGCCCCAGGACGCGGGCCGGTTCTGGAAGGACTTCGTCCGGGACACCGCCCCCGAGTTCCGGAAGCCGACGATCGAACAGCTGCGGACGTGGATCAGGCCGGTCTGGGACGAGCTGGTCTCCGGTGCCCGGTACTGCGAGCCGCAGTTGAAGGCGGTCGTCGACCGGGTCCGGCCGGACGTGATCGTCGAGGACAACGTCGTGTGCTTCCCCGCGCTGACCACGGCGGGCGTGCCCTTCGTACGGATCGTCTCCTGCAATCCACTGGAGGTGAAGGGCGAGCACGTTCCCCCGCCGTTCTCCGGGTACCCGGCCGACGACCCCACCGGCTGGGCCGAGTTCCGCGCCGAGTACGACCGGACGCACCGCGACGCGTGGGCCGACTTCGACACCTGGGTGACGCGGCAGGGCGCGCGGCCGCTGCCCGACCTGGAGTTCATCCACGAGGGGGACCTCAACCTGTACGTGTATCCGGAGATCGCCGACTACACAAAGGCGCGTCCGCTGGGCCCTGCCTGGCACCGGCTGGACTCCTCGGTCCGGGAGACGGACGAGGAGTTCGCCCTGCCCGCGGAACTGACCGGCCCGTCGGGCGGCGCGGACGGCAGCGCGCTGGTGTACTTCAGCCTCGGCTCGCTCGGCTCCGCCGACGTCGGCCTGATGCGCCGGGTCATCGCCTCGCTGGCGCGCACCCCGCACCGGTACATCGTCTCGAAAGGGCCGCTGCACGAGGAGATCGAGCTGCCGCCCACGATGTGGGGCGCGGAGTTCCTGCCGCAGACGCGGATCCTCCCGCTGGTCGACCTCGTCATCACGCACGGCGGGAACAACACGACCACCGAGTGCTTCCACTTCGGCAAGCCCATGATCCTGCTGCCGCTGTTCTGGGACCAGTACGACAACGCCCAGCGGGTGGCCGAGCTGGGCTACGGCGTCCGGCTCGACCCGTACCGGTTCACGGACGACGAACTGCACGGCGCCCTGGAGAAGTTGCTGCGGGACACCCGGCTGCGGCGCACCCTGGCCAAGGCCTCCGAGACCATCCGGGGCCGCGACGGGGTCCGTAGGGCCGCGGACCTGATCGAGCGGGCGGCGGCGGGCTGATCCCGGCCGGGACGCGGTGGGGCGGGCGCGGCCCCTGCCCGGTGTTAGCCTCTGCTCCGCCGTGCGGGACCTCGCGTGCCAGAAGTTGAAGGACCAATCTTTGCATTCCATACCGGAGACCGGTCGTGACCGGCTGCCCTCGCTGACGGGGCTGCGTTTCTGGGCGGCTCTGCTCGTCGTCCTGTACCACCTGTCCCGACAGGTCGGCGTCGTTCCGGGACTCAGCGAGACGGTCTGGTACGGCCGCAGCGGCGTGACGTTCTTCTTCGTGCTGTCGGGCGTCGTGCTCGCCTGGACGTACGACGGGGCGCGGGTGCCCACACGGGTCTTCCTGTGGCGGCGCTTCGCCCGTATCTGGCCCCTGCTCGCCGTCAGCACCGGCCTGTCGGTCGCCGTGTGGGCGGTCATGGACCGTGCCGTGTCGCTCAAGGCGGTGGCCGCGACCCTGCTGCTGGCGCACGCCTGGTTCCCGCAGCCGGTCATGTTCACGGGAGGCAACCCGGCGGCCTGGTCGCTCAGTGACGAGGCCTGGTTCTACCTGACCTTCCCCGCGCTGCTGGCGCTGCTCGCGGGCCGCCGCGCCCGGGTCTGGGCGTGGACGGCGCTCGCCGTCACCTGCGCCGCCCTCGTGCTGTGGCCGGCCCTGTCCGGTCTGCCGCCCACCACCCGCAACTGGGCTCTGGACTACCTGCCGCCGACCCGCTCGCTGCAGTTCGTGCTGGGCGTGGTGGCCGGGCTCGCCCTCAAGCGCGGCTGGCGGCCTCCCCTGCCCCTGCCGGTGGCGACCGGACTCGCCGTCGGCTGGCACCTGCTGCTCATCCCCTGGTCGAACGCGGTACCGGACGCCCTCTGGTACAGCCCCTACAACGCCTCACAGTGGCTGTCGGCGCCACTCTTCGCCGCGCTGATCTGCGCCGCCGCCCGCGCCGACCTCGACGGCCGGCGCACCGGGCTGGGCGGGCCGTGGATGATCCGGCTCGGGCACTGGTCGTTCGCCTGGTACCTCCTCCACGAGATCGTGATCCGAGCGGCCGTGTTCGAGTGGGGCAAGCCCGCCCCGGGCAGCGAGACCCTCCTGTTCTGGGCGGGTGTCCTGGTGGTGAGCCTGGGCGCCGCGGCCCTGGCCTACCACTGCGTGGAGCACCCTGCCGAGCGCTGGCTGCGTGGTCGTGTCGGCCGTCCCTCCGCTGCCGCCGTCCGGCCGCCCGCCGGCGTGACGGGGCGATGAGCCGCCGCTGACGCAGGCCGGCGCCTTGTCGTACGCCGACCGACCGGCGCCCGCCGCTGCGGCATGCCGGTGCGCGACGACCGCGACCGGCACGGGGCCCGGTGCGCCGGCCGGCCGTGCCCGTCGGCGCGTGGGGCCGTGGTGCTGCGTCCGCCCGGTCCCGGCCCCCGCCGTGGAGCCCGGCACCGGCGGGCGCATCCGGGTCGGCTCCTGCTGGTCAAGGAGACCGGGGCGACGACTGCCCGACGGTGGAGCGCGTCGGCACGGCGGAGCGCGTCGGCACATCGGAGCGCGTCGGCACGGCGGAGCGCGTCGGCACATCGGAGCGCGTCGGCACGGCGGTCGGCTACCCGCCCGACATCACGGCGCAGGGCCCGGTCGGCTCAACATTCGGCTGGATGGTCCGCGGCGACAACGGCGGCGACCGGGCCGCCGTGGACCTCACACCGGGCCCGCGGGGACGTACCGGTCACATCCTCACGCTCAACCACGAGGCGACCATCGGCGCCGACCGGCTCGCCCGCTTCCTCACCGGCGACCGGGTTCTCGAGGTGCAGCAGGGAAGTTGTTCCCATAACCTGGTGGTTGGAGTGCTTCCAGGGGGGTTTCGTGAGCTTCGTCTCCCTTGTCGGGAGGTTCGGCAGGAGTTCCCGTCGCCGCACACTTCACTCCACCTTCAGGAGACACGATGGCCAGGCACCGTGCCGTCACCCGCCCCGCGTCGCTCTACGCGCTCGCCGGAATCCGCATCTTCAACGGGGCCACCGGACTGCTCGCCCCGGACATGCTCATCCGGCGTCTCGATCCCGAGCGTGAACCGCTCAGTCCGGCGGCCGTCTACGCCTTCCGGCTCTTCGGGATCCGTACGATCCTGCTCGGCCTCGACCTGCTGACCAACCGCGACGAGCGGCTGAGGGAGGACCTGCGCGAGGGCCTGCTGATCCACGGCAGTGACACGGCGACGGCGGCCATGCTCGGCCTGCGCGGCCGGCTCCCCCCGCGCACCGCCGTGCTGACCACGCTGATCTCGGCCACCAACACCGCCCTGGCCGCGGCCGCCGGTGTCTCGCTCGACAACTCCCCCAAGGGGAAGCGCAAGTGACGGCGGAGCCCGGTACCGCTCCCCCGGCCGAGACGGGTTTCGACTACGTCGTCGTCGGTGCCGGTGCGGGAGGCGGGCCGCTGGCGGCCAACCTCGCCGCCGCGGGCCGGCGCACCCTGCTGCTCGACGCGGGTGGTGCCACCGAGAACGACAACTACCTGGTTCCCGCCTTCCACCCGGACGCCTCCGAGGACCCCGTCCAGTGCTGGAACTACTTCGTACGACACTACGCCGACGAGCGGCAGCACCGCCGCGACAGCAAGCTCGTCCCCGACCGGGGCATCCTCTACCCGCGCGCCGGGACGGTGGGCGGCTGTACCGCGCACCACGCGTTGATCACCGTCTACCCGTACAACCGGGACTGGGACGCGATCGCGGAGGAGACCGGCGACACGACGTGGCACAGCACGGCCATGCGCCGCTACTTCGAGCGGCTGGAGCGCTGTACGTACCGGCCGCGGCCCAAGGAGCCGCCCGCCAACCCGTTGCTGGCCGCGCTGCTGAAGGCCCTGCCCCTCACGGCCGCCCGGTACCGCAACGACGCGCGGCACGGGTTCGACGGCTGGCTGCCGACCGCGCTCGCCGACCCCGAACTGGTCGTGCAGGACAAGCAGTTGCTGAAGGTCATCCTGTCCGCCGCGGAGGACGCGCTCGCCGACCTCCTCGACCGGCCGCTGTCCCCGCTGGAGGGGTTCGGCGCCTTCGTCGATCCCAACGACTGGCGGGTGCAGACACGGGCTCTGCAAGGGCTGTGGCAGATCCCGCTGTCCACGGCGAACGGCCGGCGCAGCGCCGTACGCGAGCGCGTGCAGGCGGTCCAGCGAAGTCATCCGGGCACCCTGGTGGTCCGTACGCACGCCCTGGCGGCCCGGGTCGTGCTGGACGGGAGCGGAGCGGCGGTCGGCGTCGACTACCTGGACGGGGCGCACGCCTACCGGGCCGATCCGGCGAGCGGGCAGGCCACCGGGCCGCCCGTGCCGCGCAGGGTGCTGGCCTCCCGTGAGGTGATCCTGGCCGCGGGGGCCTTCAACACGCCCCAGTTGCTGATGCTGTCGGGCATCGGACCGCGTGCGGAGCTGCAACGGCACGGCATCCCCGTACGGGTCGACCTCCAGGGCGTGGGCGCCCACCTCCAGGACCGGTACGAGGTCGGTGTGGTCAGCCGGATGGACCGCGAGTTCCCGGTCGTCCGGGACTGCGACTTCCACGCGCCGCGGCCGGGCGCGGAACCGGACCGCTGTTACCGGGCCTGGCGGCGCGGTGAGGGCCTGTACACGACCAACGGTGCCGTCGTCGGCGTCACCCGCAAGTCCCGCCCGTCGCTCGACGCTCCCGACCTGTTCATCTTCGGCGGCCCCTTCGACTTCCGGGGCTACTACCCCGGCTACTCGCAGGACCTGACACGCCATCGGGACCGCTTCACCTGGGCCATCCTCAAGAGCCGTACGCACAACACCGGGGGCCGGGTGCGGCTGCGCTCCGCCGACCCCCGTGACACCCCGCTGGTGAACTTCCACTACTTCGCCGAGGGCACGGACAAGGACGACGTCGACCTCGAGGCGATGGCCGACGCCGTGGAGTTCGTGCGCGGGATGAACCGCAGGGCCGGCTCCGCGATCCTCGAGGAGCTGTGGCCCGGTGAGGAGGTCCACGGCCACGAGAACCTCCGCCGTTTCGTGCAGGACGAGGCCTGGGGCCACCACGCGTCCTGCACCTGCCGCATGGGGCGGGCGGACGATCCCTCGGCCGTCGTCGACAGCGACTTCCGGGTGCGCGGGGTGGACCGCCTGCGGATCGTCGACGCCTCGGTCTTTCCCCGCATTCCCGGATTCTTCGTCGCCACCCCCATTTACATGATCAGTGAGAAGGCGAGCGACGTGATCCTCTCTGCCCAAGGAGCATCGCGATGAGCAAGCAACGACGCGCCGCGCCGAGTTCCCCGGCCGGATACCGTACGTCACTGCCCTGGCGGATCGTCACCGCCGTCGCCCAGTGGGCGGACCGGCGTATCGGCTGGGACAGACTGCCCGTCGTCCCGGGGCTGCTGACGCTGCTCGGACTGCGCATCAGGCTGCGCCAGAAGAACCTCCACGACACCGGCCGCCTGCCGTCGGCCGGTCTGCCCGAGCCCGCGCCCCCTTCCGAGAGCCACAAGGTCAACCGGACCGCCGACGGCAGCCACAACGACCTCACCGAACCGCGGATGGGCATGGCGGGCACCCGCTTCGGGCGGAACATCCCGCTGGACCGGATCGCTCCGGCCACCCCCGAGGAGGTGCTGTCCCGGCCGAACCCGCGCGAGGTGAGCCGCGCCCTGCTCACCCGTGACGAGCTCATCCCGGCCGAATCGGTCAACTCCCTGGTCACCGCCTGGCTCCAGTTCATGGTCCGCGACTGGTTCAGCCACGGGACCAGCCCCACGGAACAGCCGTGGGAGGTACCCCTCATGGACGACGATCCATGGCCGGAACATCCCATGCGGATCATGCGGACACCGGACGACCCGACCCGCGACCCGCAGGCACCCGCCGGGACGCCCGACACACGCGTCAACGTGTCCTCCCACTGGTGGGACGCCTCCCAGATCTACGGGACGAACGAGACCGAGCAGCGCCAGATGCGCACCGGTGAGCTGGGCAAACTGCACCTGTGGGACGACGAGCAGTCCCCGGTCCCCTCGGACCCCTCCCGGGACCCCTCCCGCATCCCCGGCTTCTGGCTCGGCCTCGCCATGATGCACGACCTGTTCGCGCGGGAGCACAACGCGATCTGCGACCACCTGCACGGCGCGTACCCGTCCTGGGGCGACGAGGAGCTGTTCCAGCGGGCCCGGCTCGTCAACGCCGCGCTCCTCGCCAAGATCCACACCGTGGAGTGGACCCCGGCCGTGATCAGCCACCCCACCACCGTCAAGGCGCTGCGCGCCAACTGGTGGGGCATCGCGGGCGAACGCGTCCACAACCTCTTCGGCCGGATCAGCGACAGCGAGGTGATCAGCGGCATCCCCGGCGGCGCGACGGACCACTACGGCGTCCCGTACGCCCTCACCGAGGAGTTCGTGGCCGTCTACCGGATGCATCCGCTCGTCCGCGACGAGTGGCACCTGCGCTCCTTCGCCGACGACGGGACGCTGCGCCACTGCTCCCTGCGTGACATCTCGGGCCCCGGGGCGCTGAAGGTCCTGGAGACCACCGACATGGCCGATCTGCTCTACAGCTTCGGCACGCTCCACCCCGGACTGGTCACCCTGCACAACTTCCCCCGGTTCCTCCAGGAGTTCGAGCGTCCGGACGGGCATCTGCAGGACCTCGCCGCCACCGACATCCTGCGCTCCCGGGAGCTGGGCGTCCCCCGCTACAACGAGTTCCGGCGGCTGCTGCGGCTGAAGCCCGCGAAGAACTTCCTGGAACTGACGGAGAACCGGGCGTGGGCCGAGCAGATCGAGCAGCTCTACGAGGGCGACATCGAGAAGGTCGACCTCATGGTCGGGCTGTTCGCGGAGAAGCTGCCGGCCGGATTCGCCTTCAGCGACACGGCGTTCCGCATCTTCATCCTGATGGCCTCGCGCCGGCTCAACAGCGACCGCTTCTTCACCGAGTACTACACCCCCGAGGTGTACTCCAAGGCCGGTATGGCGTGGATCGACGACAACAGCATGATCACCGTGCTGCTGCGCCACCACCCGGAGCTGCGCACGGCCCTCGCCGGTCTGTCGAACGCCTTCGTGCCGTGGCGCACCGCGGAGGGACGGTGACGTGACATGGCTACGACGGAGAGGTCCCGCGACGAGCGGGAGCGCCAGCTCGCGGCGGCCGCCGAGCGGTACGGCGAGACCAGCGACGAGCGGCGGGCGGTCGAGCGGCAGCGGGACGCCGGGGTCACCTTCCCGGACTCGCAGGAGGCGCTCGCGGCGCGCGCGGCCCGTCTGCTCGACCGGCACGCGGTGCCGGCCGCCATGGTGGTGGAGGCCGTCCGTGCCGAACCGCTGAGCGCGCCGGCCGCGTACGAGCGCATCCTCGGGGCGTCCAAGGAGTTGCAGGCCTGGAGCTTCCTGCCGCGCGGCGCCCGGGCGGCGCGTACCGTGGCCCGGATCTCGGTGCGGGAGAACGGCCGCGAACTGCCGATCGGCACCGGCTTCCTGGTGTCGCCGAACCTGCTGCTGACCAACCACCACGTGCTCACCGACGCGGAGGCCGCCCGGCAGTGCTTCGTGGAGTTCGAGGCCCAGGTGTCCGTGGACAACGTGCCGCAGGCGCCGACGCGGCTGGAGTTCGATCCCGACGGGTTCTTCGTGGCGGACGAGCGCCTGGACTTCGCCCTGGTGCGGGTCGCCCCCGGCCCGGACGGGCGGCCTCCGGGGGACACGTTCGGCTGGAACCGGCTCAGCGCCCAGACGGGAAAGCTGGTGATCGGCGAGCCGGTCAACGTCATCGGTCACCCGATGGGGCGGCTGAAGGAGATCGCCGTACGCGACAACGTCGCCCTGGTGCGCCTCGACGACTTCGTCCACTACCGGACGGACACCGAGCCGGGCAACTCGGGTTCCCCGGTCTTCAACGACCAGTGGGAGGTCGTCGCGCTCCATCACAGCGGTGTGCCGCGGACCGACGACCAGGGCCGCGTCCTGCGCCGCGACGGACGGGTCTGGCAGCACGGTGACGGCGACGACGCCATCGACTGGGTGGCCAACGAGGGCGTACGCGTCAGCTCCCTCCTGAAGCACCTCGCCGCCCTGCCGCTCACCTCCCGCGAGCGTCTGCTGCTGGCCGAGATGGGCCCGGAGGCCCAGTTGGGCCTCGCGGAGGCCGCCGTGGCACCGGGGCCGGCCCCGGCTTCCCTCCTAAGTCCGGTGGTGGCGGCCCCGGCCACCGTCGTCAGTCCGGTGGCGGCCCCGGCTCCCGCCGCCGCGCCGCGCCCGGCCGCCGAGGCGGCGGCGGCGCGTGCGGGGCTGCGCGCCCGGGACGGCGCGTTCGGCGGCCACCGGCACCTGGTGTTCCTGCACGGCCGCTCCCAGGAGGGCAAGGACCCGGAGCGCCTGCGCCGCGAATGGGCGGCCGGACTCAATCAGGGGCTCGTGCGCGCGGGGCTCCCCACGGTCGACCCGGCGGACGTGTGGTTCCCGTACTACGGCGACACCCTGGTGCGGTCCCTCGCCGAGCACGAGGCCGTCCCCCGCGTCGTCGAGGCTCCGACCGCCACGGCGGCGGAGGTGGTCGCGCCCGTCACTCCCTCCGCCCGTGCGGTGTACGAGGAGATCGTCGGCGAGGCGGCCACCAAGTGGAACATGCCGCACGAGAGGCAGCTGGCCACCGAACGGATCGGCCTGAGCGGCGTGGTGGGGGCGCTGCAACGGCAGTTGAGCTGGCTGGCCGCCCGGAGCGATCTCGACGCGTGGGCCATCGCCCTGGTCCTGCGTGACGTGGCCGCGTACCTCGACGACCGACGCGTCCGGGACGAGGTCCTGGACCGCGTGCTGGAGACGATGCCGGAGGCGGGGGAGGTGGTCCTCGTCGGTCACAGCCTCGGCTCGGTCGTCGGCATGGACCTCATCACGCGCCTGTCCCCCGGTGTGCAGTTCGTCCACCTGACCACGGCGGGGAGCCCGCTCGGCCTGGACAGCGTGTACAGCAGACTCCTGGTCGGCGGGCCCAAGCGTCCGGACAAGGTGGCGGACTGGCTCAACGCCTGGTGCCCGACCGATGCGGTGGCCATCGGGTGCCCGCTCGGCGACGACTGGGCGGACGGGCCGACCGACCTCGCCGTCCTCAACGCCCGTGACCGGGCCCACCACATCGTGGAGTACCTCGCCCACGCCGAGGTGGCCCGGTCGATCGGCGGGCGCCTCGGCGGCTGAGCCGGACCGGGGTGTCCACCGGAAGGAGGATCGGCGAGGTCACTGGATCGGGGAATCGGGCGGGGGCAGCCGGACGGTGCGCTCCCGATCGACCGCTTCGACGCCGTCGACGGCCCGCAGGACCGGTATCCGGTCCTCCGCGACGGTGCCGGAGAGCGTACCGAGGACCTGCTGCTCGCCCGTGACCGTCAACCCGGCCCGCCGCAGCGCCTCGACCACTTCCGCGAACCGGTCGGGGTCGACCGCGAGGATGACCCCGACCGGCTCGGACCGGGACGACCCGCTCACGGAGCCTGGAGCAGACCCGAGCCCACGTCGCTGGTGGGCTGCGGCAGCGGGAACGCACTGGACAGCAGAGCGGCCTTCAGGTCGGCCGCGGAGGCGTTGGGGTTCGCCTGGGCCAGCAGGGCGAGGACACCCGCGACGTGCGGCGTGGCCATGCTGGTGCCCATCTTCGTGTCGTACCCGCCGCCGGGGACGGCCGAGCGCACGGCGACGCCCGGCGCGGCGATGTCGACCTCGCCGCCCTGGCCGTTGATGCCACGGCAGGAGAAGAACGCCGTCGTCAGCGCCTTGTCGAGGGCGCCCACGGCGAGGATGGAGGGGCAGTTGGCGGGGCGGCCGACGGGCATGATGACCCTGGGACGCCGGCTCTCGTTGCCCGCCGCGGCGACGATCACCGTGCCCCGCTCGAGCGCACGCCGGGCCAGGATCTCGTACGTCTGCGGGAAGAGCTCACCCGGCTGGACCGGGGCGCCGAGCGACATGGAGATCACCCGTGCGCCCCGCGAGACCGCCCAGGCCATGCCCGCCAGGATCTGGCCGTCGGTGCCAGTGCCGCTGTTGTCGAGCACCTTCCCGGCGAGTATGCGGGCCTCGGGTGCCACACCGTAGCGGGGCCCGTGCTGGGGCTGGGCCGGCCCGGCGGCGGTGCCGATGCAGTGCGTGCCGTGGCCGAAGGTGTCCTCCACGGTCTCGCCGAGCACGAAGGACATCGTCTCCTCCAGGCACCCGACGAGGTCCGGGTGGTCGGTGTCCACGCCCGTGTCGAGGACGGCGATCTTCACTCCGCGGCCGGTCATGCCGGAGAGGTTGGCCCTGATCGCCTGGAGGCCCCAGGTCGTGTGCTGTTCGTCCCAGGCCGGGCCCAGGACCGCGGCGGCTTCGGCCCTGCTCTGGCGGGCGACCACTTCCTCGTCGCTGCGGTAGGCCGGGAAGAACTCGGTCGGGGCCTGCTGGGGGGCGGTGATCGGCGAGGCGTAGACCAGGCGCTCCGGCTCCGCCGCGATGATCGAGGGTTCCGTCTCCGCCGTGGTCACGAGAGCGTGGCGCTGCTCGGGGCGTACCTCGACGACGGCGGCGGCGAGTTCCTCGAAGAGCACGGACACGTCGGGGCGCTGGAGGAGTTCGGCCACGTTGGTGATCTCGGTTCCGCGGACGCGTTCGACGGTCGATATGCCGGCGGCGGAGCGCAGTGCGTTCAGTCCGCTCTCCTGGTTGTTCATGTCGAACAGGACGACATACCGCCCGGTGTACTCCGTGCCGTGGCCCGTGACGTGGCCGTTGGGTCGGTCGGGGTGCTCGCCGAAGGCACGTCTGTCCATGGGTGCGTTCGCCATCTGGGTTTCCCGCTTTCTGTGTACGTCCCCCGGTTGGTGGACCCGCGCCGGCGCGGCGGGGGCAGGCGCCCGGACTGCGGGCGCGCGGCTCGGCCGTGTGCCGGTGCGTCGGGCCGACGTCCGCGCGGCTGTCCCGCGGGCGTCGGCGTTTCCCCCGGTCCACGGTCGCACCGGGCACCCGACCCCGCAACACAGCGCCACAGCGTACGAACGGTGAGTGACGACGGGGGTCCGCGGTCCGGATCTTCCGCTACCGGCCGAGCCCGGCCTTCTCGCAGGCGGACCGCAGCGCCGGGGTGCAGATCTGGCCGACGGTGTACACCCCGTCCTTGACGAGGGTCTCCTCGATGGTGTCGAGCGTCACCGCGGTGGGGGTGAGCAGGACGGACGGGATGTCCTGGGTGGTCGGGCTGTCGGTCGTCGTGGTGGCGGTGTCGCGGATGTCCTCGCCGCGCCCCAGGGCGACGGCCATGGCGGCGGCCGCGGCGGCTTCTTCCTCGAAGGACTTGTGGACCGTCATGTACTGCTCGCCCTTGACGATGCGCCGTACGGCGTCGAGGTCGGCGTCCTGGCCGGTGACGGGCGGCAGTTCCTTGACGCCGGCGCTCTTGAGGGCGGCGATGACGCCCGCGGCTATCGCGTCGTTGGCGGCGAGGACGCCCTGGATCCGGTCCGGGCCCAGGGCGGCGATGGCCGCGGACATGTTGGCGTGGGCGTTGTCCGCGCTCCAGCCCCGGGTGTCGTAGGACCGGCCGATCCTCACCTTGCCCTTGATGACGGACAGCGCCCCGTTCCGGTACCACGCCGCGTTGGGGCTCGTCGGATCGCCGTTCATCATGACGACGTTCCCGGTGTCGGCCTTGTCCCCCATGGCTTTCAGCAGGGCCTCGCCCTGGAGCCGGCCGACCTGGGCGCCGTCGAAACTGACGTAGCCCGAGATCGGGCCCTCGGCGAGCCGGTCGTAGGCGACGACGGGGACGTCCGCCCTGCGCGCCTCCTGGATCGAGGAGCGCAGCGCCCTGGTGTCGGCGGCGTCCAGGATCAGCACCCGGACCCCTTTGGTGATCATGGAGACCATCTGCTGGCGCTGCCGCGCCGCGTCGTTCTCGGCGTTGGCGTACTCCATGGTGCAGCGGTGGCAGAGCTGCTTCAGACGCTTCTCGATCAGGGGCTTGTCGGAGTGCTCCCACCGCGGGATCGCCCGGCTGGGGAGGAGCAGGCCGACGGTGAAGCCGTCCGTGTCCCCGGATTCCTCGCCCGCGCAGGAGGCCAGGGACATCGCCATGAGGGCGGCGAGGAGTGCCGCCGTGAGGTGTCGCGTACGGGCTCTCATGGCGGCCCTCCTGAGGGCGTCAGGTGCGCCGGGTCCGCGGGAGCCGGCTCGCGCCGGGGCACGACGATCTCGCTCCACACCTGCTTGCCGCCGGCCACCGGCACCGAGCCGAAGGCGTCCGACATCGCCTCGACCAGCAGCAGGCCTCGTCCGCCGGTCGACTCCCAGTCCACGATCACCGGCTTGGCGGGCGCGCGCGGCGAGGAGTCGCTCACACAGACGCGGACCCGGTCCCCGCGGAGCATCAGGTCGATGCGGACCGGGCCCTGGGTGTGCACCAGGGCGTTGGTGACGAGTTCGGACACGACCAGCAGCACCGCGTCGGCCGTGTCCTCGACCTGCCACCGGCGCAGCGTGCGCGCGGTGAAACGGCGGGCGTGCATGACCGCGTCCGGCAGCCGCCACACCGCCCAGCCGGCCTTGATCGGCCGGGTCTTCATGCCGTCGTAGCGCAGCAGCAACAGCGCCACGTCGTCCTCGCGGCGGCCGACGTCACCCAGCAGCGCGTCGGCCATCCGCCCGGGGTCCGCCGGTTCGGCCGCCGCGAGCGCGGCGCGCGTGCGGTGCATGCCCTCGTCCAGGGGCAGGTCGGAGGCCTCGACCAGGCCGTCGGTGACCAGGACGAGCACCGTCCCGGGGGCCAGGGCGAACGTGGTCATGGGGAACTCGGACTCCGCGAGCACGCCCAGCGGGGGCCCGCCCTCCACCTGCACCTCCTCGGTGCTGCCGTCGGGATGGCGGACCAGCGGTGAGAGGTGCCCGGCCCGGACGAACAGGATGGTGCCCTCCTCCATGTCCACCTCGGCGTAGCAGCAGGTGGCGAACAGGTCGGTCTCCATCCCGACCAGCAGCCGGTTGGCGTGCGAGATGACCACGTCCGGCGGGTGGCCCTCCACCGCGTACGCCCTGACCGCCGTACGCATCTGGCCCATGATCGTCGCGGCTGCGGCACTGTGTCCCTGGACGTCGCCGATGACCAGCGCCACGCGGTCCTCGGTGAGCGCGATGGCGTCGTACCAGTCACCGCCCACCTGGAGACCCTGCCGCGCGGGCAGATAGCGGGCGACGGCCGTCCCGCCGGGCAGTTCGGGCAGCCGCCGGGGCAGCAGACTGCGCTGGAGCATCGTCGCGAGTTCCTCCTCCGCGTCGTGCGCGTGCGCACGCGTGAGGGCCTGTCCGACGAGCGCCGCGACGGCGGTCAGGAAGGACCGCTCCTCGGAGACGAACTCGTGCGCCTGGTCCCAGCCGACCAGGCACACGCCGACGACCCGGCCCTTGGCGGGAAGCGGCAGGAGGGCCAGACCGCCGGTGCCGACACCCGCGAGACCGGGTTCGAGCGCCGTCCCGGGCGGCCACAGATCGATCCGGCCGTCCCGCAGGGCCGTCCGCAGGACGGGCAGGGCGCCGACCGGTAGGCCGGGCCGCTCCGGGCGCCACGCGGCACGCCATGGCTCCGGCCACGCGGCGGGGTCCGGCGGGTCGAGCACGCTGACCGTGAGCCGGTCGCCCTGCGCCTCGGCGAGCACCACCCGGTCGGCGCCCAGCTGGTCCCGCAGCGCGGTCACCACGATGCGGCCGACGGCCGGGACGGTCATGGCCTCGTCGAGCTCGGCGGTCAGCCACTGGATCCTGGAGACGTCGCCGGCGCCGCGGCGCAGGACCGAGGCCGCCGTCATCACCCCCAGCACCCGCTCCGACAGGTCGTCGGCGCCCGTCACCACCTGGCACCACAGGCTCAGCCAGCGCGTCTCGCCCGTGGGGCAGCGGACACGGAAGTCCAGTTCCCGCCGGCCGAACGTCTGGGTGGTCGGTTCCAGGACCGACATCAGCGCGTGCATGTCCTCCGGCAGGGCGTGCGCGAGCAGGGTTTCCGCCTTGCCGTCGAAGGAGTCCGGCGTGATGCCGACCAGTTCGAGCAGGGTCTCGTCCGCCTCAACCAGGCCGATGTCCGGCACCAGGACGAACGAGCCGACGCCCAGCTTCCGCAGGGCGGGGCCGAGGAGCGACGACGGCCCGGGGCGGCCGGCCCCGAGGTGCAGCACTCCCGCGACCGCGTCGGCGTACCGCTCCAGGAAGCGCCGTCGCTCGTCCTCGAAGCCCTGCGCGTCGGTCCCCGCGACGACGAGGCAGCCCAGTTGTCCGCCCTCCGTGCCGAGCGGCAGCGCGGCGAGCGACACGTCGGACCGCGGCGGCGTCGGCACGCCCTCGCCGTAGGCGGCGAGGGCCGCGGAGTTCAGCCACAGGGGCCGGTTCGTACGGAAGGCGTGGGCCGCGGGTGAACGGCCCGACAGGGACAGACGTTCCGGCAGGCCGTACGCCGACGGGGTGCGTCCGGCCGTTTCGACCAGCCGGAGCTCTCCGCTCCCCCGGTCGGGCACGTAGACGGCGGCCAGCACCGCTCCGGCGAAGACCAGGGCCCGCTCGCTCGCGGTGGACTCGGGCGCCGGAGGGGGTGCCCCCGTGTCTGCGGCGCCGGCCCCGGGAGCCGGCGGCTCCGAGAGTCCGGCACGGGCACGGCCGTCATGAGGCATGTCCGCGACCTACCTCCCCGTACAGGCAGCGGGTGTCGACAGGTGGAGATCCGGCACCCACCCACCAGAATCGCATACACGGACCAAGTGGACAGATCGGGTGGCTGTACTGCGTTCGCCGATCGCCGTGGCCGGTGTCACACTGACGACGTGGCCGTCTTGCCGCTTCCGCGCGGTGCGTTCCAGGCGGACGGTCGGCGCCCGCGTCGTCGTCTGTCGGCTGCTCCACGAGCGCCGCAGCCGCGCCAGCCCGTCCACGCCGACGTGGCCATCCGGATCACCCCGGCCGCCTCCGCCCCCGCGCCCCGCCGGCTGCCGCCGGTACGGCCCCACCGTCCCGCACACGCGTCCTCGACGCCACTCCGCGCCCCCGCCGCGCCCGCGTCCGCACCCCGCGCCGACCTCGCCCGTCAGGACGCCCGGGCCTCGCGCCGGAGGCCGGTCGAAGGGAGGTCTTTCGCATGAGGGCCTGCATACGGGGCGCGGCCCTGGCCGTGACCGCGATCTCGACGACCGTCGCCCTGGCGGCCTGCGGGGAGAACACCGGGACCGACTCCGGCGGGGGAGACGCACCGAAGATCGGTCTGCTGCTGCCGGACGCCACCACGGCCCGCTGGGAGACCCACGACCGGCCCCTGCTCGAGAAGGAGATCAAGGAGCTGTGCGGCGACTGCGAGGTCGAGCACACCAACGCGAAGGGCGACTTGGCCCTCCAGCAGCAGCAGATGAACTCGATGATCACCAAGGGGCTCGACGCCATCGTGCTCGTGGCCGTGGACGCCAGATCGCTCGGCGCCGAGGTCAGGAAGGCGGACGAGGCGGGCATCCCGGTCATCGCCTACGACCGGCTCTCCGAGGGGCCGATCTCGGGCTACGTCTCCTACGACGGCGAGGAGGTCGGCCGGCTCCAGGGCAGGGCCCTGCTGAAGGGCATGGGTGAGAAGGTGGCGGACGGGCAGATCGTGATGATGAACGGGGATCCCAGTGACCCCAACGCGGTCTCGTTCAAGAAGGGCGCGCTGTCCGTCCTCACGGGCCGCGTGAAGATCGGCAAAGCGTACGACACCCTCCAGTGGAGGGCGGAGGCCGCGAACATGAACATGTCGGGCGCGATCTCCGCTCTCGGCGCAGGCAACATCCACGGGGTGTACGCCGCCAACGACGGCCTCGCCGCGGGCAGCATCTCCGCCCTCCGAGCGAACAAGGTCGACCCGCTGCCCCCCGTCACCGGGCAGGACGCCGAGCTGGGCGCCGTGCAGCGCATCGTCAGCGGCGATCAGTACATGACCGTCTACAAGCCCTTCGCCCCCGAGGCGTCCGGCGGCGCCGCCATGGCCGTGGCCGCGGCCCGCGGCGAGAGTCTCGACCGGGTGGCCACGGACACCGTGAGGACGCGCGGCGGGAGGACCGTTCCCGCCCTCATGCTGACTCCCCTGTCCGTGACCGTCGACAACATCAAGGAGACCTTGGTGAAGGACGGCCTCTACACCGTTCAGCAGATCTGCCCGGCCCGGCTCGGGGCCGCGTGCAGCAGGGCCGGACTCACCTGACGGGCGGGCGCCACCGGATCCGGACCCGGGAAGGAGAGTGGTTTCCGTGCCGGCTACCCCCTTGCTGGCGCTCCACGGGGTGTGCAAGCGCTTCGGCGTCGTCGAGGTGCTCAAGGACATCGAGCTGGAGATCCACGCCGGACAGGTCGTCGCCCTGCTGGGCGACAACGGGGCCGGCAAGTCCACCCTGGTCAAAGTGATCTCCGGTGTCGCCCCCGCCGACAAGGGAGCCGTCGAGTGGGAGGGCCGGCCGGTCCACATCAAGCGCCCCCACGACGCCCGGGATCTCGGCATCGCCACCGTCTACCAGGATCTCGCCCTGTGCGGAAACCTCGACGTCGTCGGCAACCTGTTCCTGGGGCGGGAGATCCGCCGGTTCGGGTTCCTCGACGAGATGGAGATGGAGCGCCGCACCAGGCAGCTGCTGGAGCGCCTGACCCGGGACCTCCCCGATCTGCGCGCCCCCGTCGTCTCCCTGTCCAGCGGGCAGCGGCAGACGGTCGCCATCGCCCGCTCGCTCCTGGGCGACCCACGGGTCCTCCTCCTGGACGAGCCGACGGCGGCTCTGGGGATCAAGCAGACCACCGAGGTCCTGGACCTCGTCGACCGGCTGCGCGACCGGGGTCTGGGAGTGCTGCTCATCAGTCACAACATGGGGGACGTCAAGGCTCTCGCGGACCGGGCTGCCGTGCTGCGGCTCGGTCGCAACAACGGCTTCTTCGACGTGAACACCGCGTCCCAGGAACAGATCATCTCCTCGATCACCGGCGCCACGGAGAACGTGCCGCGCCGGTCGGCCCCCCAGGAGGCGGCGTGGTGAAAGGGACGCGTGGCAAGGCGGACACCGCTCAGGCCGAACCCGTCACGCCCGAACCCGAGGAGCGCCGGCCGCGGCGCGGGTTGGCCGTCATGCGGGCGGTGGAGGACGGCGTCGCCGCCTTCCGGCGCAGGCTGAGCGCCGGTGAACTGGGCTCGCTCCCCGTCGTCCTCGTCCTGGCCGTGGTCTGGATCATCTTCCAGTCCCTCAACGAGAACTTCCTCTCCCCCCGGAACCTGTCCAATCTCAGCGTGGACATCGTGGGCACGGGGCTGATCGCGGTCGGCATCGTCTTCGTGCTGCTGCTCGGGGAGCTCGATCTGTCCGTCGGCTCGATCAGCGGCCTCGCGGCGGCCGTCTTCGCCGTCCTGAACGTGAACCACGGGGTGCCGGAGTGGCTCGCCCTCGTCATGGGGGTGCTCGCCGGCACCGTGGCGGGAACCGTCCAGGGCTACTCCTTCGCCAAGACCCGGGTGCCGGCGTTCGTCGTCACGCTCGCGGGGCTGCTGACCTGGAACGGCCTCATGCTGTCCATCCTCGGGACCAGCGGCACGATCAACCTCGAGGAGAACGGGCTGGTCGCCCGGTTGACCAGCTACCACTTCACCCACGACGGCGTCGCCTACGGCGTGGCGGCGGTCGGTGCGGGCCTGGTCTTCCTCGTCTCCCACCAGGACCGGCAGCGCCGCAAGGCCGTGGGCATGCCGCACCGCTCGCTCCGGGCCATCGCGTTCCGCACGGGGGTGGTCGCGGTGATCGCCTTCGCCACCGCGTATCTGCTCAACCGGTTCCAGGGGCTGCCGCTCGCCCTCCTGATCTTCCTGGTGGTGGTGGCGGGCCTCGACATCGTGCTCCGGCACACGCACTACGGGCGGCAGGTCTACGCACTCGGCGGCAGCGTCGAGGCGGCCCGTCGCGCCAGCCTCAGCGTGATCCGCGTACGGACCGCGGTGCTCGCGGTCTCGGGCACCATGGCCGCGGTCGGCGGCCTGTTCCTGGCCTCGCGCATCACCTCGGTGAGCCAGAACTCGGGCTCCGGCGTCCTGCTGCTCAACGCGATCGCGGCGGCCGTGATCGGCGGCACCAGCCTGTTCGGCGGGCGCGGTACGACCTGGTCCGCGGTGCTCGGCATGCTGGTGATCCAGTCGATCGCCTCGGGCATGGCGATCACGGACACACCCGCCGCCCTCCAGTTCGTCATCACGGGCGGGGTCCTCTTCGCCGCGGTCGTCATCGACTCCCTCTCCCGACGCTCACAGGAGGCACACGGGCGGGCCTGACCCGTCCGGCCCCTTCCCGGGGGGCTTTCCGGGGGAGGTCGTGCCACGGGCAGTCGTGCGGCGGCGAGGGATGGGGGATGGGGGCCGCGGACGGGTGCGGGCCACGGGCGGGGTTGCAGGCAGGGGGCACGGGCGGGGCCGCAGGTGAAGGCCGGCCACGGGCGGGGCGGCAGGTGGAGGCCACGGGCGTGGGGCCACGGGTGCGGGCCGCAGGGGGGAGCCACCGGCAGGGATCACCGGCGTGAGCCGCAGGCGGGGACCAAAGGCGTGAGCCGCAGGCGTGAGCCGCAGGCGTGAGCCACAGGCGTGAGCCACAGGCGTGAGCCACAGGCGTGAGCCACAGGCGTGAGCCACAGGCGTGAGCCACAGGCGCGGACCACAGGCGGGGACCACAGGCGGGGACCACAGGCGGGGACCACAGGCGTGAGCCACAGGCGGGGACCACAGGGGAAGCCTCCGGCAGGGATCACCGGCGGGAGCCGCAGGGGCGAGCCACCGGCGGGGATCACGGGCGGGAACAACCGGCGGGGACCGCAGGCGCGAGCCGCAGGCGCGAGCCGCAGGCGCGAGCCCCGGAGCTCCGGGGGCCGGCAGGTCCCCCAGGCCACCCCGCCGTTCTCGACCGGCTCCGCCCGGCGTGAGCGCGGTGGCCTCGACCGGTCGCGGTTGCGCGATCGGCTCCGCCGTCACCGCATCACTCCCCGCTTCGCCCGGGCGGGCGTCCCACGGCCGAACACCTCCACCCGACATCCGGCCCGTTTCGCCACGGGAACCGCGAGGAACGACGTCCCGGAAAAACCTGACTGACCATCACCATCCTTGTCCCACAAGGATCTTCACACCATGCTGTGTTCCGTCTGTGAACCCTGACGCATGGAGGAACATCCTTGCCTTCCAACCCCCCACCGGCCACGCGCTCCAAGGGGCGCCGGAGACTGGCCCTCGGGGCCCTGGTCACCGCGTTGTTCGGACAGTTACTCACCGGTCCCGCGGTCGCCGCGCCCGCGACCGACACCCCGTCCCCCGGGCGCATGGCCTGGGAACCCTGTGCGTCGCCCTCGGGTGAGGGCGGCTTCGAGTGCGCCACCCTCGAGGTGCCCGTGGACTGGAAGCGGCCGCGGGGCGCCACCATCGATCTGGCGCTCACCCGGCACCCGGCCACCGACCCCGAGCGCCGCATCGGCTCGCTGCTCATCAACCCCGGTGGGCCGGGCGGCTCCGGGGTGGGCTTCGCGTTCAGCGCCCCCGACGCCTTCTCGCCCGAACTGCTCGAGCGTTTCGACATAGTCGGCTTCGACCCGCGTGGCGTGGGCCTGAGCAACCCGGTGCTGTGCGACGAGGACCGGGTGTCCGCGCAGGCCGCGCTGCTCTACCCGGACAGTGCCGCCTCCTTCGCGGCCCTCCGCGAGGCGAACCGCGCGCTCGGCGAGAACTGCCGCGACCTCACCGGCCCGCTCGTCGGGCACATGGACACCGCGAGCGTCATCCGCGACATGGAGGCGATCCGCGTCGGCCTCGGCGAGAAGCGGATCAGCTACTACGGCGTCTCCTACGGCACCGGCATCGGCCAGCAGTACGCCGAGCGCTATCCGCACCGCGTCCGCGCGATGACCCTCGACTCGAACATGGACCACAGCCTCGACCGGTGGGCCTACCAGAAGACCGAGACGGTCGCGATGGAGGAGTCGTACGGCCAGTTCGCCGACTGGTGCGCCCGCACTCCGTCCTGCGCGCTCCACGACCGTGACGCCCGCGCCCTCTTCGACTCGCTCTACCGGCGCGCCGACGCCGGCGAGCTGGTCCTCCCGGGCGAGCCGCCCTACACGGTCACCCCCCAGGACATCCAGGGCCTCGCCTTCGGCTACATGTACGACCCGTTCACCTGGTTCCGGTTCGCCGAGGAACTCGCCCAGCTCGACGCCGCCGATCCCGCGGCCGCACGGTCCCTCAAGGCGCGGGGCGAGCCGACGGAGTTCGCGTACCTGCCGGTGATGTGCCAGGACTACGACTTCGACGTGCCGTCGTACGCCACGCTCGCCCGCTTCGAGCGCCAACTCGCCCGCCTCGCCCCCGTCACCCGTCTCAGCTCGCTGGCGTGGACCGACCTGACGGGTTGCCAGGACTGGCCGACCGAGGTGACCAACCCGCCCCACCGGCTCCGTGTCGACGGCACCCCGCCGATCCTGGTGACCAACAGCCGTTACGACGTGGCCACCCCGCACTCCTGGGGCTCCAACGCGGCCCGCCAGATCGGCCGTGAGGCCGTGTTCCTCACGTACGACGGCGTCGGTCACGGCGACTACTGGCTGAGCCCGTGCGCACGGGACGCCATCGACACCTACCTCATCACCCTGAAGGCCCCCCGCAAGGGCACCCACTGCCCCGCGGTCTGGCCGACCGGGCCCTCCGCCCAGCGGCAGACACCGGGCGACGGGCTCGTCAACCCGCTGCCCGAGCTGGTGGGTACGGGGGCGCGTCGCTGAGACGCGTGACGCGTCCGCGGTGACCCGGTTCCGCGGGTGAAGGGGCACGCGCCGACCGCCGGCCTGCGGGCACCCCCGCGTGCTCCTCCACCCGGAGTCGACGCCCCGTCCCGCCGTCCGGCGCCGTGGGCGTGCGCGGGTGTCCGGCGGCGGCCGAGGTGCCGGGACGGCGGCGCCCAGGCTCGGGCCGTTCTCGGTCCGGCCACCGGCTCGGTCGGGCCCGGCCGCCCGAACCCCCGTCAGGCGCCCGGCACGTACTGGAGGACGAGGAGTGCGATGTCGTCGGTGCGCTGCCCGGTCGTGCCCGCCTTGCTCAGCAGGTCGTCGATGAGCCGGTCGAGGTCCCGGTCGTCGGCGTGTGCCAGGTGGCCGGCGAGGCGGGAGATGGCGTCGTCGAGGTCGACCCCCGGGGTCTCGATGAGGCCGTCGGTGTAGAAGGCGAGCATCAGCCCCGGCGTGAGCGGGATCTCCGTCACCGGGTATACGGCGTCGGGGTCGATGCCCAGCAGCGGTCCGGGCGGCACGTCGACGGGCCGGGTGTCGCCGTCGGCGAGACGCAGGAGCGGGGGCGGGTGACCGGCGCTGGCCAGGGTCACGCGCCCGCCGGCGAAGTCGAGGTGGGCGTAGAGGCAGCTGGTGAACAGGTCGGGGGCGAGATCGGTGAGGAGGCGGTTGGTCCTGGACAGGACGTGGTCGGGCTTCGTGCCGAGGGTCGCGTGCGCGTGGACACCGGTACGGACCTGTCCCATCAGCGCGGCGGCGGCGACGTTGTGGCCCTGGACGTCGCCGATGACGGCCGCGGCGGCGGTGTCGCCGAGCCGGATCACGTCGTAGAAGTCTCCGCCGATGTCCATCCCCCAGGTGGCGGGCAGGTAACGGGCGGCGACCCGCAGGCCGGTGACCCGGGGAAGGGTGCGCGGGAGCAGCGCCTGCTGGAGGCCGTGGGCGAGCTCGTGTTTGGCGTCGTACAGACGGGCGCGGTCGAGTGCCTGGGCGACGAGCCCGGCGAGCGACGCCATGACGGCGCGTTCCTCGGCCGGGAACTCGTGGGGGTGGTCGTAGGACAGCACGCAGATGCCGACGGGACGCCCGGAGATGATCAGCGGCAGGAAGGCCCAGGCCTGCTTGCCGCTGGTCAGGGGCGCGTCCGGGTAGATGCGCCGCATCTCCTCGGGGTCGGAGAAGAAGGCGGGGATGCCGCTGCCGATGGCCTGCCCGGCCGGGGTGAGGGAGGTGTCGAGGGGCAGGCCGTCGAGCTGCTCGATGGCCTCGGGGGTGTAACCGCGGTACCCGGTGATCCGCAGCCGTCCGCCGTCGGCGATGGACAGGACCAGGCCCTCGGCGCCGAAGGCGGGCAGGATCTGGTCGGCGACCAGGTTGATGACGTCCTGGACGCCGACGACCTCGGTCAGGGCGGCCGCCAGGTGGGTGAGCTGGTAGAGCTGACCGGCGCGGGCCGGGGTGGACGTGCCCGAGGACTGGCGGGGCGCCGGTGCGGGCGGGGGCGCGGCACCGAGGGGAACGATGCGGACGCTGATGCCGCTGGCGTCGGGATAGAGGTGGAAGTCCAGCCACTGGTCCGGTGGGCGGCACGCGATGAAGGAGACGGGCTCACGGCCGATCACGGCGGCACGGTAGCGGTCCTCGTAGGTGGGGTCGTCCAGCCAGCGCAGGGACTGCCACGGCAGGGTGCCCAGGAGCTGACCGGCGGTGCGGCCCAGCAGGACGCAGGCACCGGAGCTGAGGTAGGTGAAGTGTCCTTCCGGGTCCAGGGCGCAGCTGCCGCCCGGGAGTCGCTCGACGAAGTCGGCGGCGGCCAACGCCGGGCTCGCGAGCCGGTGACCGGTTCCCGTGGCGAGGACCCGGGGCCGTTCGCCACCGGGCGGGGGCTTGCCGTGCTCGACGGCGTCCTCGATCAGCCGGGCCAGACGCCGGCAGCTGGACTCGATGTGACCCCGCTCGCGCCGGGTCATGAAGGGCGGTCGGGTGGCCGGCCACATCAGCAGCAGGGCTCCCCACCGCCGGCTGCCGGTGACCGGCGCGGCGACCATCGCCAGCGGGTAGGGAAGCGCCATCGCCGTCCGCGGATAGGAGTGGGCCATCTGGCCCTGGCTTCCGACCCACACCAACCGGTCCTCGCGTACCGCTTCGGCCACCGGGGCCGGAGCCGCCAGCGCGACCCTCGCCCACGGATCGGCCATCCCGGCCGGCACCCCGCACAACACGTCCAGACACAGGACCTGTTCGTCCGGGGCGAGCAGATACAGGGCACCGATGGACGCGCCGGTGCGCCGCACCGTCTCCGCGAACGCGGCATCCAGTGCCTCGGTGCCGGTGGCCGGATCACCGGTGCTGGTCACGAGGCACCTCCAGCGTCACGGGGGCGGCTGCCGGAACGGCTGCGTGCGGCCGTCCGACCGCGCCCCTACGGGGACGGTACGCCCCTGCGCAGTGGTCGCGCGGCCTGCGGGACATCGAATCCCCTCGGTCGTCACTCTCCCTCTGCCACTTGGTCGTTTTGTCATGTTGTGACATGGTATCCGGGTATCCGGCGGGGTCGGTCGTACGCGAGGGTCCGGGTCCGCGCCAACCGGCTCGAAACGGCTGAACCGCTCGAAGGGTGCGGACGGGGACGTGTCGGCGTCTTTCCCCGACCTGCCTGCCGACGGGCCGGGCCGTGCCCCATGATGAGCGGGACATGCACCAGCCCGTCACGACGCCCCGCGCGCCCCTGCCCGTCCTGCGGGCCGCCGTGTTCGCCGTCGTCGGCACGGTGTTGGGGATGAGCGCCCACCATCTGCTCGCCGAGGGGCCGGTGCCGTGGGCGCCGGGCACGGCCGCGGCCGTCGTCCTGTTCGGACTGGGGCTGGCCGGCACGCGCCGCCCGCGCCGTCTGGTCACGGTCGTCGTCTTCGGCGTCGTCGCCCAGTACGCGCTGCACCTGTGGCTGACGTCCACCGCGCGCCCCCGGCCCACGACGGCGACGTCCTCGCACCCGCACGGCGGACACGTCCACGACGCCGTCGGCGTCCTCGACGTCCCCACGGGCCGGCCCGGGCACGGGCATGTGCACGACTCGCTGGCCATGACGGTCGCCCACGCCCTCGTCGCCGTCCTCGTCGCGGTCCTCCTGCACCGGGCGGACGCGGCGTGCTGGACGCTGACCCACGGAGTGACGGCTGCGCTCCACGCGCTGCGCACCCGTCTGGCCGCCGTCCGCCGCCCGGCCTCCGGGCAGCCGGCGGTCTGCCGGGAACGGAAGCCGCCACGCCCGCTGACGGCGGAGGGCGACGGACCGCCGGCCGCGGGGCCGGTCCTCGCCCACACGGTGGTGCGGCGGGGTCCTCCCCCGGCGCCGAACGCTCGCGTCGACCGACCCCGCCGGGGCGCCGGTCCGGCATCGCCGTACGGCCGCCCCGTCCTTCCCCGTGCCTGGAGACCCCCATGTCCCGCATCACCCTGCCGCGCGCCGCGCGGCGTCTGACCGTCGCCGCGGCCGCCGCGACGACCGCCGTCCTGCTCACCGCCGTTCCGGCCGCCGCCCACGTCGAGGTCGAGTCCGACCGGGCCCAGGCCCTCGCGGAGAACGTCGAGATCACCTTCGTCGCCGAGTCGGAGTCCGCCACGGCCGGCATCACTCAGCTGCGGGTGGTCCTGCCCGAGGGCATCGAGCCCGCCGACGTGGTGTACGGCGAGGGCCCCACGGGCTGGACGTTCACCGCCGAGGACGACGGCTACACCGTCAAGGGCCCCGCCGTGAAGGTCGGCGAGAACGCCGAGCACTCGATCGTCGTCCGCCAGTTGCCCGATGCGAAGGAGCTGGCGTTCAAGACGCTCCAGACCTACGGCGACGGCACGATCGACCGCTGGATCGAACTGGGCGGGTCCGGCGGCGACGAGCACGGTCACGGCCACGGGAACGAGGCCCCCGTGCTGAAGCTGAGGGCGGCCGCGCCCGGCGCGCGGACCGTCGGCCCCTCCCCCAGCGCGTCGCCGACCCCCTCCGCCACGGTGACACCGACCGCGGGGGAGACCGCCTCGCCCACCCCGCAGGCGGCCGAGAGCCGGCAGGGCGACGACGGCGGGTTGTCCGCCACCGCCTGGACCGGCATCGTCGCCGCGGTCCTCGTCGTGGCCGCGGCCGTGGTGTTCCTCGTCCGGCGCCGGCGCGGCGTCCAGGAGTAGCGGGCGGGCGGAGTCGGGCGTGACGCGCGGGTCCCGCGCACCGGCGGCGTCCGGTGCGCGGGACCCGTCTACCGGCCCGCGTTGACGACCGCTCGCGTCACCGCGCCGTCCTCGATGTGCCACTTCCTGAGGATCTTGGTGTACGTGCCGTCGGCGATGAGACGGTCGAGGGCCTGGCGTACGGCGTCACGCAGGGCCGGGGCCGTCTTGGCGACGGCGATCCCGTAGGACAGCGGGTCGAGTTGGGCGCCGGTGAGTTCGAGGGGGGTGCCGCCGGTGCGGGTGGCGACGGTGTGGGCCGCGACGGGGAAGTCGTCGAGGCCGGCGGAGGAGCGGCCGTCGGACACGTCCGCGTAGATCTCCTCCTGCGAGTCGAACTCTCTGGGCGTCGGCGGGTCGGGAAACTCCCGGCCGAGGTCGTCGAGGTAGGCGTGGGCGGTCGAGCCGCGCTGCACCGCGACCGTCGTGCCGGACAGGTCTCCGGGCTTGTCGATGCCCTCCGGGTTGCCCTTGCGGACGACGAGCGCGAGCCCGGCGTTGAGGTAGTCGACGAAGTCGACGCCGCTGCCGGTCTTCGTGCCGTGCACGCGTCCCTCCCGGCGGTCCTCGTTGTCGGTCATCGCCGAGACGACCAGGTCGAAGCGGCTCGCGGCCAGGCCGGCGAGGAGCGTGTCGAAGGCGGCGTTGCGGATGTCGACGCGTACGCCCAGCACGCCGCCGAGGGCCTGCGCGAGGTCGACGTCGGCGCCCGTCGGTTCGCCGTCGCGCAGGAACTCCATGGGCGCGTAGGCGAGGTCCGAGCCCACGACGATGGCGCCCTTCTCTCGTATCCCCCGCGGCAGCCGGGCGTACAGCGCCCCGGGCGACGGGCTCCGGCTCGTGGAAGTGGCGCCCGCGGTGCCGCCGCCGTTGTCGTCGCCCGTGTCGTCGGGGAGCAGGGCGCGGGCGAGCGTTCCGCCGCCGGCGACGGTCCCGACCGCGGCGAGCGCGGTGAGGACACGGCGCCTGCTCGGGCCCCGGGCAGCCGACTTCGAGGGGGTGGGCGGCGCGCCGGGCGGGGTGTGTGCGGGGGCGCCCGGCGGTGGTGCGGCCGCGGACGGCGGCCCGGACGGTGGGGTGACCGCGGTCGTACCGGCCGGCAGGAGGGCGTCGGGCACGGCCGGGGACCCGTCGGGGGTGGGGCGCGCGGTGAGGGCGTGGGCGGATCTGGGGTCGGCGAGCCGGTCGGACAGGCGGCGCAGCTCCAGGGCGACGGGGCGTGGCAGCCAGTCGCCGTACCGGTCCGGTGTGTCCGCACGGGCGAGGAGGGCGGCCGGCGTGGGCCTCAGCCCGGGGTCCTTGGCGAGGCAGGACGCCGCCAACTCCCGCAGACTGCCGGGGAGTCCGTCGAGGCGCGGCTCCTCGTGGACGGTGCGGTACATGAGGGCGTGCGGTTCGGCGGTCCCGTACGGGCCGACGCCGGTCGCCGCGAACACGATCACGCCGCCGAGGGCGAAGACGTCCGTCGCGGCCGTGACGTCGGGGCCCGACATGACCAGTTGTTCGGGGGCCATGAAGCCGGGTGTGCCGAGGGCGGTGCCGGTCGTGGTCAGGGCGGTGTGCGCGGCGGAGTACGCGATGCCGAAGTCGATGACACGGGGGCCGTCGGCGGTGAGGAGGACGTTCGACGGCTTGAGGTCGCGGTGCACCAGGCCCTGGGCGTGCACCGCCGTCAGGGCGTGCAGCAGGCCTGCCGTCAGGAGCAGCACGGTGTGCTCGGGCAGCGGTCCGTGGTCGTGCACGGCGTCGGTCAGCGAGATACCCGGCACGTAGTCGGTCGCCATCCAGGGCACGTCGTCGTGGGGCGCGGCGTCGACGACCGGGGCGACGAACGGGCCGCCCACCCGCCGGGCCGCGGCCACCTCACGGGCGAAACGGGTGCGGAAACCGCGGTCGTCGGCGAGTTCGGCCCGCGCGGTCTTGACCGCTACCGTGCGGCCGTCCGTGGCACGGCCCAGGTAGACCCGTCCCATGCCGCCGCCCCCGAGCAGCCCGATGATGCGGAACGGGCCGATCTGCCGCGGATCGTCCTTCCCCAACGGTCGCACCGATACCCCCGCCTGTGCCGTGTCGTCCGGAGGCAGTATTCCGCACGCGGCGGGGCTGCCCGCCGGGGGCCCGCTCGGGGCGTCGCCTCGCCCACGGTGTGTCGGGCGCCGCGTTCGTCCAGGCCGCGGAAGAGCGCCGGGCGCCGGGCGCGGTCGAGTGCGCGGCCCGCCGGAACGCGGCCGGGGCGTCGGCCGGGGCGTCCGGTGCCTCGTAGGCCCTTTGGTGCCCGGAGTCGAGGGCGCCGTCCTCGAAGCGGGCGCCCGCCCCGATCCCCGGCACTGCCCTGTCACTCGGCGGCTTCCCTCCCCCACTTTCCCCGGAGTTCCCGGAGCTTTCCCCCCGGAGTTCCCGGAGTGCTTCGCGGACGGTTTCCCGGGATTCGTGGCGCATGCGCGCGGTCCCGGCCCACCGTCACGCCGCGACGGTGGGCGGATAGTGAGGGAGGGTGTTGTCGAGGGGTTCGTCCCAGGTCTCACGAGCGGGAGGGACGGTGGGTACGTCGAGGGATCCGGACGGCGCGTCCGCGGTCGGCGGTGGGGGCCGGACGACGCCTCCTCTGCGCTGGTCCGTCGTGCTGTTCTGGCTGGTGGGTCTCACGGTGGTCCTGGCGGTCGTCGGGGTGTTCCTGGACCGTGAGACCAGGCTGGCTCCGTTCCTGGTCGTGGTGCCCGCGCTGGTCGCCGGGCGAGGCACCGTGCGGCAGACCGCCGTCGCCTCCGGGTGGGCCACGGTCATGATCATCGGGGCGTTGTTCGACGCCGCGGAGGACTCGGTCGGCGCCGGCGTGGCGACCGTCGTCTTCGCCCTCGTCTTCAACGGTCTCAGCGTCGCGCGGGCGGCCCAGCGGGTCCGCGACGAGGGGGAGATCGCCCGGCTGCGCTCCGCCGCGGCCGCCCTGCAACGGCAGCTTCTGCGGCCGTTCCCGCTGGTGACGGACGAACTCCTGGTCCATGGCCTCTACCAGCCGGTGGAGGAGGACAGCCGGGTGGGAGGCGACGTCTACGAGGTCGTGGCCTCCCCCTACGGCAGCCGTGTCTTCATCGCCGACGTCCAGGGCAAGGGCCTGCCGGCCATCAGCGCGGCCTTCGCGGTCCTGAGTGCCTTCCGCGAGGCGGCCGTGTCCGAGCCCACGCTCACCGGCGTGGTCGACGCCCTGGAGGACGCGGTGCTGCGGCACAACTCGTTCGCGGCGCGGGTCGGCGAGAGCGAGCGGTTCGTGACGGCGCTGGTGCTCGGCGTCGGCTCCGAGGAGGAGGTCCAGGTGATCAACTGCGGGCATGTCGCGCCCCTGTTGCTCCATACCGAGCGGCCGGGACCGGTTCTCCGGGGCGAGCCATGTGTTCCGCTCGGTCTCGACGCCCTGGCTCCGGAGCCGCGCACCGTGGAGTGGTTCGGTTTTCCGTCCGGCAGCACGCTCCTGCTCTGCACGGACGGGGTCACCGAGGCCCGCGACCCCTCCGGCGGCTTCTACCCCCTCGAGCAGCGTGCCGCGAGCTGGGGCGACATCCGCCCCGGTGACGTGCCGGCCACCGTCTACCGCGATCTGCGGCGCCACTCGGCGGGCACGGCCAGCGACGACACCGCGCTGCTCGTGCTGCGCCGGAGGCCGGTGGCCGACATCGGGTGAGGAACTGCCGTACGCCCGTCAGGCCGTCGTCGTCGCGCCGCGGTCGGCCCGGCCGCCGGCGCCGAGCAGGCCCGTGGGGCGCAGGGCCGCCTCGGCCTCCAGGCGCGGCAGTTCGCGTCGGCACCGGCGCAGCACCAGGGGAGGCAGGGCGGCCCGCGTCACCTGGGCCAGCCGCAGCCAGGCGGGCACGTAGACGGCGGTGCGCCGCTGTTCCACCGCGCGCGCCAGCCGCTCCGCGACGGCCTCCGCCGAGTGGACGCGCCGGGCGGGCGGCGGCATCTGTGCGCGCAGTTCACGCAGCACCGGGTACTGGTCGGCGTCCCGGATCATGTCGGTGTCGGTCCAGCTCAGATAGGCGATGCCCACCGCCACACCGTGGTGGACGACCTCCGCCCGCAGCGAGTGGGCGAATGCCTCGACGCCGGCTTTGGAGGCGCAGTAGGCGCTCATCATCGGGGCGGCGCCGATCGACGCGAGGGAGGCGATCTGGAGGAAGTAGCCCGCCGTCCGGTGGAGGTCGGGCAGGAAGGTCCGGGCCGTCAGGGCGCTGCCCACGAGGTTCACCTCGACGACCCGCCGCCAGGAGGCCATGTCCGCCGCGGCGAGCGGCCCCCCTTCGGAGATGCCCGCGTTCGCGACGACGGCCGACGGCGGACCCAGTCGCTCGCGGACCGTCGCGGCCGCGCGCTCGAGGGCCGGTTCGTCGGTGATGTCGGTCGCGATGGCCAGGGCCGGGGTGGGCAGTGAGGCCGCGACGGCCTCCAGCGCGGGTCTCTCGTGGCCGAGCAGGGCCAGCCGGGCTCCACGCCGGGCGAGGGCACGGGCCTGCGCCGCGCCCAGTCCACGGGCGGCGCCCGTCACGACGACGGTCCGGTTCCGAAGAGGGCTGTCTGCCACGGCGTACTCCTTCGGTCCCTGCGGTGATCGCCCACCGGTGTCCCTGCCGGGTCAGCCGACGGGCGGTGGTCTGTCTCCGCCGCGGTCCCGGCGGGTGAGGACGCGTTGCATCCCGACCAGCCCCGGGGCCCGGTGCCGCCGCAGGGCCGCACGGGCGGCGTTGGCGCCCGGGGCCCCGTGCACGCCGCCGCCCGGATGGGCGCCGGCGGAGGCGAGGAACAGCCCGCGCACGGGTGTCTCGGGTCGCCCGGTGCCCGGCACCGGCCGGAAGACGAGTTGCTGGTGGAGGGCCGTGGTGCCGCCGTTGATGGCGCCTCCCCAGAGGTTGGCGTCCAGTTCCTGGAGGGTGGGCGGGGCGAGGACGCGGCGGGCGCGGATCAGCGTCCGGAAGCCCGGCGCGAATCGTTCGACCTGGCGTTCGACGCGGTCGGCCATCACGTTCCGCTCCCGGTCGTCCCAGGTGCCGGTGAGACCCTCGTCCCCGGCGTCGGAGGCGACGTGGTGGGGCACGTGGGTGTACGCCCAGGCCGACTCGGTGCCGCGCGGGGAGCGGGAGGCGTCCGCCGTCGTCATCTGGCCGAACAGCGCGAACGGACGGTCGGGGATCTGACGCATGGCGATCTGGGACGCGAAGCGGGTCAGCTCGTCGAGGCCGTCGGCCAGATGGACCGTTCCGGCCTGCGCGGCCCGCTCGGCCCGCCAGGGCACGGGGCCGTCGAGGGCCCAGTCGACCTTGAAGGTGCCGAAGTCCCACTGGAACCGTTCGAGGTCGGCCAGCAGCTGGGAGGGCAGGTGCTCCGGTTCGACCAGTTCGCCGTAGAGCGCGGGGACGGACACGTCCGCGAGGACGGCACGGCGCGCGGCCACCGTCTCGCCGTCGGTGGTGCGTACGCCGACGGCCCGTCCGTCCCGGACGAGGATCCGGCCGACCCGCCGCCCGCAGTGCAGGGTGCCCCCGAGCGAGCGCAGCCGGTGCACCAGGGCCGCGGTGAGGGCGCCCGCGCCGCCGACCGGCACCGGGAAGCCGTACGTCTGGCCGAGCATGGACATCAGCCAGCCGAAGCCCCCGCTGCCCGCGGCCTCGGGGGCGAGGTCGGCGTGCAACGCGTTGCCCGCCAGGAGGAGCCTGCCGCCCTCGCCCCCGAACTCCTCGTCGCCCATGCGCCGTACCGGCAGGACGAGAGTCCGCGCCAGCCGCAGCCCGCCCGCGCCCCGCAGCCGGACGGCGAGTCGGGCCGTCGCCTTGAGCGGCGGGAAGGGCGTGAACAGGGCGTCGAGGAGGTCGGGGCGCACGCGTTCCCACACGGCGTGCAGACGCCGCCAGGCGGCGCCGTCCCCGGGGTGGAAGGCGTCGAGGGAGTCGGCGGTGACGTCGACCCTGCGGTCCAGGACCGCGCACCGGCCGTCGAGCAGCGGATGCGCGAGGACGCGGGGCGCGTGCCCCCACCGCAGGCCGTGGTCCTCCAGGCGCAGGGCGGACAGCACCGGGGAGGCGGCGGCCAGCGGGTAGAACGAGCTGAAGAGATCGTTGACGAAGTCGGGGTCGACACCCCGGTCGTGGCGGACCGCGCCTCCCGGCTCGGGCTGTTCCTCCAGGACCTCCACGCTCCAGCCCGCGTCGGCGAGGATGTTGGCCGCCACCAGCCCGTTGGGTCCGGCGCCGATCACGACGGCGTCAGGCATCGCCGCCTCCGCCGACGCCCTGCCCCGCCGCCTCGGACGGCGTGGACGGGGGCCGGCCGCTCCCGTCGCGGCGGGCGGCGGCCTCGTCCTCGCACACCCGGGCCAGCCGGGCCAGCATGGCGCGGTGCCGGATCTGGATCAGCGCTTCCACGGCCACGTTGTGCAGCGCTCCGGCCGCCCCCTGCAACGGGTGCTCGTCCACGATGACCAGGCAGTGCTCGCCCCAGGGGCGTAGTTCGAGGGCGATTCTGGCGGTGCCGAGCGCACCCGCCCGCGCCTCCAGTTCCAGTCCGGTGCCCTCCTCGCAGCGCCGTACGACCGTGGTGTTGGTGAGGCGGGCGGGCCCCAGCCGGATTTCGTACTCGATCGCCGCACCCGTCTGCGGCCACTGGCCGCGCACCGGATGCGACGCCGACGTCCCCACCACCCAGTCCGCGTAGCGACTGCCGTCCGCCAGGACGGACCACACAGTCCGCGGGTCCGTCTTCACCAGACGATGCCGAACCGCCACAGCAACCTCCCTCGCTCGCCGTTCGCTCACCGCCAAGTGCCCACTCCACCGGCGGACGAACCAGAACAATCATCGACATTCCCGGCTCAGCCGTCGGTGCGGTCCTCGGCGTGGCGCGGCTCCCAGGGCCGTGGGCCCGTGCCGGACCGCCACTCCCCCAGGCGTTCGGCGTCCACGCACACGATGCCGCACTGCTCGGCGTACTCGGCGGCGGGTGCCGTGAAGTCGCTGGTCGTGACCACGACGGCGACATCGGCCGCGTGGACGGTGAAGCAGGTGCCGCCGAAGCGCTGCATGTCCTGGGAGCCGACCTTGTGGCCGTCGGCGTAGCGCTTGCACTGGATGACGACTCGGCGCCCGTCCGGCGCCACCGCCAGGACGTCGGCGCCCAGGTCACCCGCCCCGCCCACGACCTCCACGTCCGCGCAGCCGTCGCGGACGCACAGGTCGGCTATCGCCTCCTCGAACGCCGCCGGTTCCAGTTCCTCCAAGGCCCCGACGCCGATGACGGTGGCGCCGGCGGGCGGCTGCGCCGGGCCCGGATCCGGGGTGACGACGAGCGTCTCGTCGTAGGTGAGGTGGTCGCGGAGGGGGACGGTGGCCGCCGTTGGGCCGGCGTTGTGCGGTCCCTCGGGTACGGCGTCCCACGCCCCACCGTTGACGCCGTTGACGTCGTTCCCGTGGGGCCCGGGTGGGGCGGTGTCCAGCGCGTCGGCAGCGGTCTCGGCCGCTTCCTCGAGGGTCTCGGTGGCGCGCCGCACGAGCCTGCGGGCCGACCAGCGCCGTCGGCCCCGGTGACCGGCGGCCACGGCGGCCGCGGTCAGCAGGAGCAGGGCCGCGGCCCAGGCGGGGTGGCGTTCCGCGGCGGCCGCCGCGGTGCGGACGGCCAGCCCTCCGAGGCTGATGAGCAGGGCGAGGAGAGCGAAGAAGAAGGCCGTGGACCGCAGGTCGAAACGGCGCCGGCGTACCGGTCGCCGAGGCAGCGGAGGGCGGGTGGGTGCGGTCACGGTGATGCTGTCCTCCCCGTCGGAGACCTCGGGATGATCACTGGGGCGGGTGCCCGGGCGCGCCGGACTCATCGTCACCGGGCGACGTCGGCGGTCGGCGCGCGGGCGGGGTGACGGCGGCGGACGGCGTCACGACCGCGGGCAGGTCGCGCGCCGTCGCCGTCGTCGGACGGGAAGGGCGCGCACCCCGCCGCCGGGCGGGGTTCCCGGGAGACGGGCCGTCCGGCGGCACGCCGGCGCCGGAGGCCCGTCGGATGGCCCGTCAGATGCGTCCGCCGGTGAGCCGGGTGAGGGGACCGTGCGTGTGGCGTCCGGACCGGCGGCCCGCCGCGTAGGAGGCGGCGGTCAGCGCGGTCAGCCCGGCGCCCACGCCGGCGGCGACCACCTTGCGGGCGGCGATGACCGTCCAGGCCGTCTTGGCCGTGGCCGCGACCTGCCCCGAGGTGGCGATGATCGCCTGGCGGCCCGCCTCGACGCCGCGGGCGGCGCTGTGCGCGGCGCCCGTCGTCACCTCGGCGGTGCGCCCGGCCGCGGACTTCGCCGCTGACGTGGCGTCACCGGCCTTCGCCGCTCCGCTCTTGGCGGCTCGTGAGGCGGGAGCGGTCGCCTTGTCCGCGGCCTTCCGGGCCTTGGCAGCGGTCGCCCGCCTGGATTCGTTTTCCTCGTTCGGTTGCGTGTTCGGTTCACTCATGGACATCGCTTTGCCTCTCGCTCCGACGGCAAACACATCCACCGTGCACCGCCTCGGACGAACGGCGGTCGGGGGTTGGCGCCAAGGGCGGTCGGGAGTGGGCGCCGATCACGGTGCGAGTACGTCACGTTCATGCGCCCCCGGGGGATGATGAGCCGGAGTCACTCGAGCCTCCGGGCTCTCGGTGATCCGGTCGGGCCCGGGGGGCCGCCGAACGGTGGCGACCCGTCCTCAGCACACCGGCGGTGACGGGAACCCCTCCCGGGCACCGGCAGTTGTTCCGCTCGACGGTGCCTTCCCTTCATCCGCCGGCCGCTTCGGTGTTCGCCCCGGCGACCAAGATCACCACGTTGTCATGCCCGCCCAGGAAGCCCGCTACGGAAGGAAGTCGACGTGGCCAGACCTCTTGCGAGATCGCTCGCCGTCTCGGTCCTCACGGCGTCACTCGCCCTCACCGCCGCGCTCCCCGCGTCCGCGGAGGACGACGACGTCCTGCCGGCCGTCCTGCCCCGCGTCGAGACCCCGGCTCTCTTCGACGACGAGGAGGGCGGCAACTCGGACGCGGACGACCCCGCGATCTGGCGCAACGCCGCCCGCCCCGAGGCGAGTCTCGTCGTCGCCACCGCGAAGGAGGGCGGGCTGCGGGTCTACGACCTCGACGCCCGGCTCGTGCAGGCGATCGCCGCCCCTGCCGGACCGGGGCCCGAGGACGCGCCGGGCCGCTTCAACAACGTCGACCTCGTGCAGGGCATGAGACTCTCCACGGGGCCGGCCGACGTGGCGGTCACCACCGACCGTGGCAACGACCGCCTGCGCGTCTACCGCATCGACCCCCGCTCCCCCGGTCGCCCCCTCACGGACGTCACCGACGCGGCCGCCGGGCCGGTCTTCTCCGCGGACCAGGCCGAGATCAACGAGCAGCGCACCGCCTACGGTCTCGCCACCTGGACCGACAGGGCGACCGGCCGCACCTACGCACTGGTGAGTCGGCGTGAGCGCACCACGATCGCCCTGCTCGAACTGACCCCGACCGCCGACGGCAGGGTCGGCTACCGCAAGGTCCGCACCCTGAACCTGCCCTCGTCCTTCCGCCTGCCCGACGGCAGCTCCTGGTCGCCGTGCGCGGAGCCAGGCGAACTGCCCCAGGTCGAGGGCATGGTGGTCGACCCGGCGAACGGCACCCTCTACGCCGGGCAGGAGGACATCGGCATCTGGCGCGTCCCCGCCACCCTCACCGGTACCCCCCGACTCCTCGACAAGGTGCGGGAGTACGGCGTGCCCGGCACGTACGACGAGGCCACCGAGGAGTGCGTGAGCGGGAACGACCCGGGCTACGGCGGCACCCGGCTCGCCGCGGACGTCGAGGGCCTGACGCTGGTCTCGCAGGCCGACGGGGACGGTTACCTGCTGGCCTCCAGCCAGGGGGACAACACCTTCGCCGCCTACGACCGTGAGCTCGACGACGACAACGAGTACGAGGCCGGCTTCCGCGTCGGCCCGACGGCGACGGGGCCCGACGGCTCGGAGGAGTGCGACGGCGCCGCGGCGCTCGACGCGCCGCTGGGGAGCAGGTACCCCCACGGTCTGCTCGTCGTCCAGGACGGCCACGACGACGCCGGTGACGCCGAGGACCGCGCCGCGACGAACTTCAAGTTCGTCGACCTCGGCGAGGTACTGACCGCGCTGGACGACTGACGCCACGGGCGGATCGGCGGAACCACCGGTGCCCGGCGGGACACCGGTGGTTCCGCTGGTTCCGCCGGCTCATGTGGCGGGGCCGCCGTCGGCCCGGCGCAGATCGGCGATCAGGCGCGCGCCGGTCACCGTCCGGTCGTCCTTGTGGCCCTCCCAGCGCGCGAACGTCTCCGCGGCGGCCTCGGCGAAGGCGGTCGGCAGGCCGGCTTCCCGCCAGGCACGGGCGATCTCCCGCGTCTCCGGCTCCCATCGCCATGCTCGCGGCCCGGCGCCGGCCAGTCGCTCCGTGCCGGCCAGCGGGGTGCCGGGCAGGGCGTCGGCCGCCAGGTCGAGCAGGTCGTCCAGGACCCCGTGGCCGTCGGCCAGGGCGCAGGCCTGGGCGGCCAGGGCGTACGAGATCTTGTTGTAGGCGGCGAAGGCCAGCTTGAGGGCCGACGCCCGGCCGATCGGGCCGTCCAGGGCGACCGCGGCGAGCGCGGTGCCCTCGAAGAGGGCGGCGACGCGGGCGACGGCCGTGGCGTCGCCCGACAGGTACAGGCGGGTCGTTCCGGTCTCGCGCGGCGGCGGTCCCGTGATGCCTCCGTCCACCACCGTCGTTCCGCCGTCCTCGAACAGCCGGGTGATGTCGGCCATGCGCTGCGGGCTGACGGCGTTGGCGTCGACGTACAGGCCCCGGAAGCCTGCCGCCGCCACCTGTCCGGCGACGTCGAGGGCGGCGGCGGGAGGGCAGACGCTGAGGACGGTGTCGCACGTCCCGGCCAGCTCCCGCAGGTTCGCCGCGGAGCGCAGTCCCAGCTCGGCGGCCCGCTGCCGGGTCGCCGCCGACCGGCCTGCGGTCAGCCACCAGACCCTGGCCCCGGCGGCCACGGCCTGCGCCGCGACGCTCGCTCCCATCGCACCGGGGTGCAGGATCCCCACGTCTCGCTGAAGCATGTGCGGACCTTAACCCGGAGCCCCGAAGCCACGGAGGCCCGGGGCTGCCCGGGACGTCCGGAGACCGGTCACCTGCCTCCGGGTGCGGCCCCGCCCTTGAGGCGTTCGATGTCCGAGGGGCGCACCTGGATCACCAGGACGGCGATCAGTGCCGCGAGCAGGGCGAAGACGGCCGCCATGACGAAGGCCACCGAGACGCCCGCGGTGAGGACCTCGTCGGACCAGGGCGACGGGAGTTCGCCGGTGCGCTGGAAGCGCAGGCGTTCGGCGGGGGTCGCCTGCGCCAGGAAGCCGGCGACCTGCTTCTCCGCCTCGTTGCCGCTGGCCGTGCCGAACATCGTGACCAGGATGGACAGACCGATCGAACCACCCACCTGCTGGGTGGTGTTGAGGAGGCCGGAGGCCGCGCCGGTCTCCTGCGTGAGGACGTTGGAGAGCGCCATCAGGGTCAGGGAGACGAACTCCATGCCCATGCCCAGGCTGAAGACGAGTATGGGGCCGAGGACGCTGCCCGCGTACGTGGAGTGCACGTCGGTCAGGGTCAGCCAGGCCAGGCCCGACGCGGCGAGGATCGCGCCGACCACCATGAAGGGCTTGGGGCCGTAGGCCGGCAGGAAGCGGGAGGCCAGGCCGGCGCCGACCGCGATGACGGCGCTGACCGGCAGGAAGGCGAGCCCGGCCTGCAACGGGCTGAAGTCCAGCACGTTCTGCACGAAGAGCGTGAGGAAGAAGAACATGCCGAAGATCGCGGCGGCGAGGCACAGCATGATGCCGTAGGTGCCCGCGCGGTTGCGGTCGCCGAACATGTGCAGCGGTGTGATCGGCTGCCTGGAACGCCGCTCGACCAGGACGAACAGCCCCAGGACGACGACGGCCCCGGCGAACGAGGCGAGCGTCAGGGCGTCGCGCCAGCCGTCCTGGGCGGCCCGGATGAAGCCGTACACCAGCATGACCATGCCCGCCGTGGAGGTCAGCGCGCCGGTGAGGTCGAAGTGGCCGGGGAGGCGTTCGGACTCCTTGATCCAGCGGGGTGTCGCCAGGGCGATGAGCAGGCCGATCGGGACGTTGACGAAGAAGACCCAGCGCCAGTTCAGCCACTCGACGAGCATGCCGCCGGCGAGCAGGCCGATCGCGCCGCCGCCCGCCGACACCGCGGCGAACACCCCGAACGCCCGGTTGCGTGCGGGTCCTTCGCGGAAGGTGGTGCTGATCAGGGCGAGGGCGGTCGGGGAGGCGATGGCTCCGCCGACGCCCTGGAGGGCGCGGGCGGCCAGGAGTTGGCCGGGTCCCTGGGCGAAGCCGCCGAGGAGGGAGGCGAGGACGAACAGCAGGACGCCGAAGACGAAGACGCGCCGTCGGCCGAGGATGTCGCCGGCCCGGCCGCCGAGCAGCAGCAGTCCGCCGAAGGTGAGGGTGTAGGCGTTGACCACCCACGACAGGCTGGTGGTGGAGAAGTCCAGGGAGCGCTGGATGTGGGGCAGCGCGATGTTCACGATGGTGATGTCGAGGACCACCATGAGCTGGCAGGAGGCGATGACCAGCAGCGCCATCGCGTGTCCGCCACCGCCCTGTCGCCGGGTGGAGGTCTGGGTCGCGGAAGCCGGCTGCGGAGTGCTGCTCATGGCGTGTCGCCCGCTGCGCGGCGGGCCCGGGAAGTGGTCAGTGAACGGTGGCGTCCACTGTCGTGTCCACCGTTCGACCGTACGCCCGCGCCGGGGCGGTCACCACTCGATCACCGGGTGAGCGCGCCATCCATATTACTGAACCGTAACCTACCGGCGGGTACCGCGGGTAACGCCAGGGCGGCTACCGTCTCCTGACAGTTCGTCTAAGAGCGAGCGCTTTGCAAGCGGTACGGGGCAGCGGTGGACGACCGGGGCTCCGTGCCGAGCGGTCCGTCCTCACCGGGCCGTGAGTCACCCGAGCCGCAGAGGAAGGCTCGGCCTCCCTTCTTCCCCAGGAGGTCCGCCATGCCCGCCCCCACCCGCCTGCTGGCCGCCGCCGTCACGGCAGCCGCCTGCCTCGGTACGCCGGCCGTCCCGGCCGCCGCGGCACCGGACACCGACGCCGTGGTGTCGCGCGGTGTCACCATCCCGGCGTTCTACACTCCGCCCGCCTCACTGCCCGCCGCCGACGGTGCCCTGGTCCGCACCGAGCGGCTTCCCCTCGCCCTGAGCCTGCCGGGCGTCGACGGTCCGCTCCCCGGCAGAGCGACCCGGCTGATGTACAAGTCCACGGACTCCACCGGGCAGCCCATGGCCGTCACCGGCGCCTACATCGAGCCGGCGGCCGCCTGGAAGGGCAGCGGACCGCGGCCGCTGGTCGCGCTGGCACCCGGCACCATGGGCCAGGGCGACCAGTGCGCCGCCTCCCTCGGCCTCGAACGGCCCCTCCTCCTCAACGGGCAGACGCTGTCCGTCGGTTACGAGAACCTGGCGATCTACCGGCTCCTGGCCCGGGGCATCGCCGTCGTGGTCACCGACTACGCCGGGCTGGGCACGACGGACCGGCTGCACACCTACGTCAACCGGGTCGACGAGGCGCACGCCGTGCTGGACGCCGTACGGGCGGCCCGGGCCCTCGACGGGACGTCGCTCACGCACGACTCCCGCGTGGGGCTGTTCGGCTACAGCCAAGGGGGCGGGGCCACGGCTGCCGCCGCCGAACTCCAGCCCTCGTACGCGCCCGACGTGCCGCTCGCCGGGACCTACACGGGCGCCGCGCCCGCGGACCTGGCCGCCGTCACCGAGGCCATCGACGGCGGTGACCTGGCCGGCGCGCTCGGCTGGTCGGTCAACGGATTCGTCCAGTCGGATCCCGCCCTGAAGCCCATCGCCGACGCGCACCTCAACGCGGCCGGCAAGGCGGCCCTCGAGGATCTGTCCACCATGTGCGTGGGCGACGCCCTCCTCGCCTACAACTCGGCGCGCAGCACCGCCTGGACCACGGACGGCCGCTCACTCGGCGACATCATCGAGACCGAGCCGACGCTGAAGGCGTTCCTGGCCGAGCAGCGCATCGGCACGCTCAGGCCGGCGTCCCCGGTGCGGGTGGCGACGGGCACCGCCGACGACCTCGTGCCGCACGCGCAGACGCGGGAGCTCGCCGTGGCCTGGTGTGCCAAGGGAGCCGACGTCACCTACAAGCCGGTCGTGCTGCTGCCGCTCGGCCGCTCCCTGCTCAACCACTTCGCTCCGCTGCTCGCCGACCAGGGCGCGGCGATCTCCTGGCTGACCGACCGGCTCGACGGCAAGCCCGCCGCCTCGAACTGCGCCGGTATCCGCCGGCAGCCCTGACCGCCGGGCGGGCAGCGGTCGCGTCCGTCGGCGGCCGCTGCCCTGCCCGTCCCGCGGGGGCCTAGGGTGGAACCCGTGATCGAGGTGGAGGTCGTGCAGCTGCTGGTCTCGCCCGTGCACCGGTTCGCCGGGCGTCCCGCGGACGGGCCGGCGGACGGCCCGGGCGGCGAGCTGGTGGAGTCGGTGCGGGTCCGCGGTGGTCTCGGGCTGGTCGGCGACCGCTACTTCGGCCGGCCGGCGCACCGGGACGCGGCGGTGACCCTCATGGCCGCCGAGAACCTCCCGCTGGACATCGCCCCGACCGCCGACCTCCGGCACACGCGCCGGAACGTCCTGCTGCGGGGCGTGGACATCGACTCCTACACCGGCTCCACGATCGTCCTCGACGGCGCGCACGGTCCCGTGACGTTCGCCGTGCACCGCCCGGCGCGGCCCTGCGCGTGGATGGACGTCACCGTCGGGCCGGGCGCGCAACGCGCGTTGCGCGGCAAGGGCGGGGTGCGCTGCACGCCGTTGTCCGACGGAGTGCTCGCCCTGGGCGCGGCGACGTTCCGCGTCGTGGTCGACGAGGGCGGCGCCGCCCCTCACTGACCGGGTGCCCGCTCACAGCCCGTCGAGCAGACCGAGGCGGGCGACGATCCGCTTGCCGACCGGTTCGCTGACGACGGCGAAGTCCTGGGCCACGGCCATGACGATCTCCAGACCGTGCTGGCCCACCCGCGTCGGGTCCGCCCCGCGCGGCACCGGCAGCGCCGGCTCGCTGTCCCAGACCGCGATCTCCACCGCGGCACCGGCGACACGCAGCTGCAACAGCACCGGGCCCGGGGCGTGGCGGAGCGCGTTGGTGACCAGTTCGCTCACCACGAGCTGCGCCACGTCCAGGGTCCGTGCCGACACCGGCACACCGTGCTCACGCTGGACGCGCGTGAGGAAATCACCCGTCAGATGCCGGGCCCCGGCGATGCAGCCGGCCTCGCCGTCCAGGGCCACCGTCGTCTCGACAGGACCCGCGCCGGCCCCGCAGGACCTGTCGTCGGGCGGGACTGGTTCCATCCGGACCGCCTTCACTACCCCGTTCATGGCCGCCCGCCTACCCCCGAACCGGCCCCCTATGCCCCAGGCACACCACTGACGCACACGCGGACGCCGTCGGACGGTTCCGCGGCGGTCCGCGCGTGTGCGGCCGATCGACCGGGGGCACCCCTCAGTCGATGTGGTAACTGTCGCCGTACACCTTCCAGTCCAGGGGCGGGTCCAGGTCGAGGTTGCCCTTGCGCAGGAAGACGCGCTGCGCGGTGTCGACCCGGCTGGTGTCGCTGTGTGCCTCCTCCTGTTTCATCGCCCAGACCCGGGCGTCGAGGAAGGCGTGCAGGTACGTCGTCTCGTCGCCGCCCTGCGTCGGCGGCTTCGCCTTGTTCAGGGCGCGCCTGCGGATGGCGCGGAAGCTGGTGGCGTCGTCGCCGTCGCCGTGCATGACGATGGCGTCGAAGTACGTGAACTGGCCCAGGGTCCGCAGGCCGTCCGCCTTGGCCCGACGGAGGGCCGGGTCGAAGTAGACGCGGTCGCGTTCGTCGTTCTGCGCCCGCTGGAAGGCCGTGTCCCGCGCGGCTTCGCGCCAGTCCTCGGGGAAGTCGGGGTCGAGGCCCGCGTGGGAGTCGGTGCCGTTCACCGCGCGCAGGGCGGGCAGGTACCGGGCGAGGACGTTGCCGGGCCGGCGGTCGGCGTAGAGCTGCACCAGGTCCAGCATGTCGCCGGTGCCGGAGCAGAAGCCGACGATGCCGGCGGTGTAGCCCCGGCCGTCGCCGATGTCCTCGATGTACTGGTACTGGGCCTTCCAGTCGAGCGAGGAGTTCTCCGCACTCGACACCAGTTTCATGGCGATCTCCTTCTTCGCCGGGTTGTCGAGGTCCCGGGTGGCGCGGGGCGCGGCGACGGCCGCCGGGGAGGCGATCAGCGGCGTCGCCGCCAACGCGGCGAGGAGGGCGAGGACCGTGCGGCGGGACGCGGCGGTGGGGTCCTCCGCCGCGCGCGAGGTGTACATCACAGTGGCTCCGGATGAGGAGTGGGGGGTGGTGGAGGTGACTCTGTGGCGCGACTGACAGGAAGGTTTCCTATCAAGCCCGGCGCGAAGAGGTAACCCCGCCGTGGCCATCTTCGTGCGATCGGACAAGCAGCCGTCAGAGAACCCCTGGGGCGTCCCCCCGCCAGTCGAACCGGCGGCCGTCCGCGGGACGGCGCACGTACAGGGCCCGGCCGCCGGGGCCGTACCGGCCCAGCTCCGTGGTCAGGGACACCTCCGACGGGTCGCCGTCGGAGGTGTCCGTGACGTCCAGCAGCAGGCCGTCCAGGGGACCGCCCACGAGCTCCGCGTAGGCGCGGTCCGGGCGGGGGCTCGCGTCGTCGTGGTCGGCGCCGTAGACCCGGCCCCGCATGAAGTCAGCCTCGTCCATGACCAGCAGCTTGGCACCCACCACTGACAACCGGGTGGCCGCACCGGGCCGCACCGGGCCGCGACGTTTCCGCACCGGGCCGAGGTCCCGGCCGCGCGCCAGGGGGACGCCTGGCTGCCCCAGGGGCACACCTGTCCGATCGACGGCGCCCGCCTGCGCCTCCGGACGCTCGGGCACGCCGTCGGCCGTGATCGCTGTCACGCCGTCGGCCGTGATCCCCGGCACCGGCGGGCCCGCGCCGCACCGGAGGGCGGCCCGCTCGGCCGTCCTGCGCACCGTCCGCAGGTACCCGCCGGGACGGGAAAAACGGCGACCCGCTCAGGCGCTCTGCAGCGGCTCTGGCCCGTTCGAGTGGTCAGCGTCCGCACGTCGTCGTAGCGTCGGTACAGAACCGGGCTGCGACACTGGCTGGCGGGAGCGGACATGCGCGGACACACCACGAGGACGGCGGCTCTGCTGTGTGCCGCGCTGGGACTCACCGCGGCGATCGGTACGGCCTCGGCCGCACCCGCCACATCGCCGCCCGGGCAGCGGGCTGAAGGGACCACCGCGCGGCAGACCGCGGTTCCCGTCCTGGTCGACTGCCTCTGGCACCCGCAGACGCGGCCTGCCGACTTCATCCTGGCCTGCGGCGACGGAAACAGCCGTCTCCTCTCGCTGAAGTGGGACCACTGGCGCGCGGACTCGGCGAGGGCCAAGGGTGTCAACGTCGTCAACGACTGCAAGCCGTACTGCGCCGCGGGCACCTTCCACTCGTACGCGGTCGTCGTACGGCTCGACAAGCCGCGCTCCTGGAGCAAGGACCCGCAGGTCCAGCGCTACGGGCGGATCAGCTTGGAGTACCCGGCGGAGCGGCCGGAGCAGTTCGCCAAGGTCATGAGCTACCCGCTGTGGGACTGAGCCGGCGCGGATGAGCCGGGACGGGCGAGCCGGGAGGTGCGTGCGCGGGGACAGGTGAGGCGGGACGGACGTTGTGAGCCGGGACAGGTGGCCGGGGCGAGGTCCGGGCGCCGGGCGCCGGGGCTCTCAGTCCATCAGGCCCGCGGCCGTCGTCGCGCCCAGCTCCCAGCAGGCCTCCAGATCCGCCTTGCCGGGTTCCCCGGTGACGGTCACGGGGTCGGCGGTGCGCCGCCAGCCCAGGCCCGTGGTGATGGCCTCGATCCCGCGGACGGCGCCGGTGACGTCGTTGCCGCCGTGGACGTAGTAGGCGAAGGGGCGGCCGCGGGTGGTGTCGAGGCAGGGGTAGTACACCTGGTCGAAGAAGTGCTTGAGGGCGCCGGACATGTAGCCGAGGTTCGCCGGGGTGCCCAGCAGATAGCCGTCGGCGTCCAGGACGTCGGAGGCCGTGGCGGCGAGGGCGGCCCTGCGGACCACGCGGACCCCTTCGATCTCGGGGTCGGTCGCACCGGAGACGACCGCTTCGAACATCGCCTGGCAGTTCGGCGAGGGGGTGTGATGGACGATCAGCAAGGTGGCCACGGCACCGAACCCTGCCCGCTCGTCCGGCCGACCGCAAGCGGCGCCCACGCGCAGGCGGAGTACCTGAGCCGCCACGGCCACGACGACATGACCCCGCCGCATCCCGCGCACACTGCGATCCGTCGCAGCAGTTGGCCGTGTTGCGCCGTTCCGGGACCGTGGTGTCGATCCGGGAGGGCTCGACGGTCAGCTACGCGCTCGCCGGCGGTGACGTGGCCGAGCTGCTGCGGGCGGCCCGCCGCATCCTGACCGAACTCCTCGCCGGCCAGAACGAGTTGCTGGCCGAGCTGCGCCGGGCCGAGCCGCCCCTGTCCGTGCCGCAGGGCGGCACGAGCCGGAGGTGAGTCCGTCCGGGACCGTGCGGACGGACTCACCTCCGAACAGACCCTGACGTCCGAACCGGCCCGGACACCCGAAGGTGCCCGGACACCACGAACCGGCCCGGACGGCCGACCCGGCCCGGGACAGCCGGACGGGCCCGGACGCCGTGGCCGTCCCACGGTGTCCGGGCCCCTCGCGTGGCGCGGCTCAGCCGCCGCTCAGGCGCGTGCGCAGCAGATCCTTGCCCAGTTCGGCGCCCTTGCGGCTGTCGGCCTGGGCCTTGCGGAACAGGTCCGCGACCTCGGTGTCCTTGGCGCGTTCGGCGTCCTGGATGTAGGTCTCCAGCCGCAGCGCGTTGCTCAGACACGCCTCCACGTACCAGATGAGGTTGTAGTCCTTGTCCCGGGTGCCGGTCACGTCGCCGGTTTCGGTGCCAGTGGCCATGCGGGCCTCCTTCCAGCGTGATCCTTGCGTCCTTGGCTCGCTCGCCGGGTACCCATCGCGCCCCGGGGCACACCGCTCCGGGCGCTCCCGTCCGAGGTCGCCGACCGAACAGGGATACGGGGCTCGAACGAACCAGACCGAAACGCCAGGGTTCGCCACCCCTCCCGCCACGTAGAAATATGCACCAGCATGCAGGTGCGCCCGGGCCCGGGCGGATCTCATACGGAGCGGACATGAGCGATGTGATGTGGGGGCGGAGCGTGGAGTGGCTCGCCGCCGCCGCGACGGACCCACGGGTCTGCAAGCGGGAGTGGGACCAGGGCAACGGGATCGTGCTGCTGGAGGCGGGCCGGTACTGGGACGTGCTCAGCGTGCCCGACCGGCTGGGCCTGCTCACCCTGGACCTGCTGTGGCAGCCTTCGCTGCCGGTACCGGGGCCGACCCTCGTGGACACGGCGGCCCACCGGGTGGGCTTCTTCCTGCCACCCGATCCGGGCAGCCGGTGGATCGGCGCCGGGCTGCGGCACGCGAGCCGGGGCACCTGGGTCGCGGTGCCTCCGCCGTACCGGTCGGCACGGTTCCTGGAGTGGCTGGTGCCACCGGACGGGACCGGTGCGCTGCACTCGCCCGCCAGGCTGGAGCTGGCGTTGCGTCAGGCCAACGGCACGCTGGCCGTGATGACTCCGCCGGGCGGCGTGTAGTCCGTCACGGGCCGCGGATCCCGCCACCCTCACGCGCGCGCGCCGGGAGAGGACGGCGAAGGACACGGACTGCGCGTCCGGCCGGGACGGAACGTCCGGCCGCGCGCCGGCCACTGGGCGACGAGCCGGGCGCGGATCGGCGCAGGGCAGCCGGGACCGTCGGCCGGACGGGCGAAGAGGGGGCCGGACGGGCAGCCCCCGTCCGCAGCAGTCGGCCGACCCTATGATCATATTCACGGCGGCCGGGACGCGCAGCTCACATCAACTCGCGTGCGCACGATGGCAATTCAGACAGTCGACGCAGAAGCGAACAGATACCGAGCACTTTCGGCGCGAAGTCTCACTCGACCGTGCGAGATCGATCGATGACGGTGTGTACTGTGCTGCGGGTGCCCGGTCCGAACACCTCGGACCCACCCCTGCCCTTCTGCTCCCCGGAACGCCCGACCCTTCCTGGAACCGAATCGATGATCGAATTACCGGACCTGGTGGCCGGCGGACTCGCCGCCGGCACACTGTCCGCGCTCGCCCTCGGCGGCGGGCTGCTGCGGTTACGACGGCAACAGACCCGGCAGCGTGCGGAGATCGCCGCGCTGCGCACCCAGCTCGAGGGCTCCTCCAGGGCGTTCACGGCGGAGGTCGAGTATCTGGCGGCCCGGCGGGTGCCCGCCGCGGCCCGCCAGGTCGCCCATCCCCACCTGGACGTGCCCGGCCCGCTCCAGCCGCTGACCTTCGGCACGCCGCTCGGCATCGCCCTGGAGAACGTGCTGATGGCGGTGCGGTCCGAGGTGGCCGAGCAGCGCACCCGGGTCGACGCGGCCGCGCAGGCCGGGCTGCGCGGCGCCACCCGGGAGATCCAGGCCGCCCTGTACCGGCTCCAGGACGCCCTGCGCGGTCTGCAACAGCGTTACGACGACCCGGAGTTGACCCAGACCCTCTTCCAGCTCGACCACGAGAACGAGCAGTCGCTGCGCCGCGCCCAGGTCGCCGCGGTGGTGTGCGGGGCCTGGGTGGGGCTGGCGCGCGAGGAGTCGCACCTGGTGGACGCGGTCACCGGCGGCCAGGCCCGGCTCGCGGGCTACCACCGGGTCAAGGTCCACAACCATCTGGAGCCCGGCACGGCCCTGGTCTCGCACGCGGTGGAACCCGTCGCCATCATCGTCGCCGAACTCCTCGACAACGCCCTGCGGCACTCCGCGCCGGACACCGACGTCGTGGTGAGCCTGGAACACGTCCACCACGGCGTCTGCGTGACCATCGACGACGCGGGCCTCGGCATGACCCAGGACGAACGCGACCGCGCCCAGCGTCTGGTGGCCGGCAGCGCCCCCATCCTGCTGACCGAGCTCGGCGACCCGCCGCGCATGGGACTGGCCGCGATCGGCCGTCTGACCCGCCGGTTCGACCTCGGCGTCGACGTCTCCTCGGCCTCCCCGTACGGCGGTGTACGCGCGGTGCTGCGGGTCGACAGCCACCTGCTCACCGACCTCGACCCGGCCGACCGGCCACCGGCGGCGAGCGCCCCCCGCACGACCCGCAAGACCGTACCGGCGGTACCTGCCGTACCGGTACCTGCCGTACCGGTGCCTCCCGCCCCGGGCACCACCGCGGCCGCCTCCCACGCGTACGGCACGGAGGACCCCGCCCCGGACGCGCCCCGGCACCACACACCCCGTGACGCCGACGGGCTGCCGCAGCGCCGCCGCCGTCCCCGGGCCGCCGCCGCACCGGAGCAGTCCGCGCCGCCGCGGCCCGCGCGCCGGCCGGAGGAGGCCGCGGCCGCACTGGGCGCACTGCAGTCCGGCACCGCGGCGGCCCGCTCCGGCGCCGAGGCCGCACCCGAGGGTCCCGCACCGGCGGCCCACGACACCGACCACACCGACAACGAAGGGGGAGCGGCTCGATGACCAGCCGCAACACGGGCGACACGGCATGGGTGCTGGAACCGATCCTGCAGGTGCCGCACGTGGTGGCCGCCGTCATGCTGACCCGCGACGGGCTCGTGACCGGGTACACCGACGCGCTGTCGCAGCCGTCCGCCGAGCGGGTGGCCGCCATCACCAGCACCGTGCAGGGTGCGTGCCGGACGGCGGCGGCCGCGTTCGCCGACCGGGACCGGGCGGAGGTGCGCCAGGTCGTCATCGAGTCCGACCACGGCTACGTGCTGATCGTGCCGACGGACCACGGCACCTGCGTGGCCGCGTACGGGGACACCGAGGCGCGCCTGGACCTGCTGGCGCACCGGGTGCACTCCCAGGTGGCGCGGCTCGGCGAGAAGGCCATGGCGGCCGCGCCCCGAGGAGCCGACGACAACGCTCCGGCATGACCGGCCGCCCGGCCGGCCGTCCCCTGGTTCCCGCGTACCTGTCGACCGGCGGGGTGGCCCGGCCCAGCCGTCCCCACCTGGAGCGGCTGTCGGTGCTCGCCCGCAGCGGCGAGCCCGTGCCGCCCGGGCTGCCCGCCGCCGAACTCGCCCTGCTGGACGCCCTGGAGGGCGGCTCGCTGGCGGTGGTGGAGGCGGCGGCGCTGCTCAGGCTGCCCGTCTCCGCAGTGCGCGTCCTGGCGGCCGGCCTCGCCGACCGGGACCTGGTCCTCACCCGCGCGCCGATCCCGCCCGCCGAACGGTTCGACCCCGACCTGCTGAAGAGAGTGGCCGATGGCCTCCGCGCCCTCAAGCACGCCTAGCGTCGGCACACCCGACGCGATCCACCTGCCCGACACCGCCCGCGACCTGGTGAAGATCCTGGTCGCGGGTCCGTTCGGGGTGGGCAAGACGACCTTGATCGACTCGGTGTCCGAGATCCGGCCGCTGCACACCGAGGAGCACCTCAGCGAGGCGTCCGCGCAGGTGGACGACCTGGCCGGGGTGCGGGAGAAGGCGACGACGACCGTGGCGATCGACTTCGGCCGGATCAGCCTGTCCGGCGGGGTGGTGCTGTACCTGTTCGGCACGCCCGGTCAGGAGCGGTTCCGGCCGCTGTGGGACGACATCGCCTACGGGGCGCTCGGCGCGCTGGTCCTGGTGGACAGCCGTCGGCTGGACGCGTCGTTCGACGTGCTGGGGCTGGTGGAGGAGAGCGGGCTGCCGTACGCGGTCGCCTTCAACGCCTTCCCGGACGCGCCCCGCCACTACGGCGAGGAGCAGCTGCGGCGGGCCCTGGACCTGGAGGCGGGCACGCCCATGGTGACGTGCGACGCGCGGGACGCGGACTCCTCGATCGACGCGCTGCTCGCTCTGGTCGACCACCTGATCCACGGTGACCCGGTGGGGGCGCGATGACCGCCTGTCCCGCGGAGCAGGACGACGTCACCCGGTCGGCGCCCGTGCGGCTGTGGGAGGACGGTTTCGCCGCGGATCCGCACCGCTACTACGCGGCCCTGCGGGCCCGGGGTGCCGTCGGGTGGGCCGAGTTGGCGCCCGGTGTGCCGGCGTACGTGGTGACCGACCGGCGGGCCGCGCTGGACGTGCTGCGCGACACGGAGACGTTCTCGCACGACCCGCGCGCGTGGGAGGAGACCGTGCCCGCCGACTCCCCGGTGCTCGGCATGATGCGGTGGCGGCCCAACGCGCTGTTCGCCGACGGGGCCGCCCACGTCCGCTACCGCGCCACCCTCATCGACGTGTTCGACCTGGTGGAGCCGCACGACCTGCGGGCGCGCGTGCACCGGGCGGTGCGTCTGCTGGTCGGCCGGGTCGGGCCGCGCGGCGGGGCCGACCTCGTCGGGGACTTCTCACGGCCGCTGATGGCGCTGGTCTTCAACGACCTGTTCGGGCTGCCGGACAGCTACGGCGACCGGCTCAACGAGGGCCTGGGCAAGATGATGGAGGGCGGGTCCCAGGCGGCGGAGGGCGAGGCCGAGTACGGCCGGTACGTCCTGGAGTTGATCGCGGCCAAGGCCGAGCGGCCCGGCGACGACCTGCCGAGCCGGCTCCTCGACCATCCGGCCGGGCTGACCCGCGAGGAGGTCACCTGGCAGGTGTTCCTCACCCTGGGTGCCGGGTACGAGCCGACGGCGAACCTGCTGTCCAACACGCTGTCCCGGATTCTCGGCAACCCGGCCTACTACTCCACCCTCACCAGCGGTGCCCGGCCGGTCATGGACGCGGTGGTCGAGGTGCTGCACCACGAGACGCCGCTGGCCAACTACGGCATCTACTACGCGCGCAGGCCGGTCGCCTTCCACGGGGTGCGGCTGCGGGACGCGGTGCCGGTGGTGGTGTCGTACGGGGCGCTCGGGGTCCCCGGGGGCCCGCACGGCGGGGAAGGCGCCCCCGGCGCCGAGCGGGAGGTCACCGGCGGCCGGCACCCGAACGACGCCTCCCACCTGTCCTGGGGCGCGGGCCCGCACGCCTGCCCGGTCAGGCAGCACACGCTGCTGCTGGTCACCGAGGCGATCGAGCAGCTCACCCAGTGGCTGCCAGACCTCGATCCGGTCCTGCCCCGCGAGCGGCTGACCTGGCGGCCGGGCCCGTTCCACCGCTCACTGACCGCGCTTCCCGTCCGTTTCAGCCCCCGCTCCCCCGACCAGCCAGGAGTCAAGCCGTGACCGTGACCGATCGCATAGCCCTCGACCCGTTCGGCGCCGACATCCCCGGCGAGAGCGCCCGGCTGCGCGCCCTCGGCCCGATCGTGCCCGTGGAGCTGCCCGGGGGCATCCCGGCCTGGGCGCCCACCGGCTACGACACCCTCAAGGAGCTGATCCTCGACCCGCAGGTCAGCAAGGACCCGCGCCGGCACTGGCGGCTGTGGCCGCAGATCGGCGAACACCCCTCCTGGGGCTGGATCCTGGGCTGGGTCGGCGTGGTCAACATGCTCTCCACCTACGGCGCCGACCACACGCGGCTGCGCAAGCTGGTGGCGCCGAGCTTCACCCACCGGCGCACCGAGGCGCTGCGCGAGCGGGTGGAGTCGGTCACCGCGGAGCTGCTGGACGCGCTCGACGACGAGTCCGCGGGCGGTGCGGCGGTCGATCTGAAGGCGGGGTTCGCGCACCCGCTGCCGATGCGGATCATCTGCGAACTGTTCGGGGTGCCCGAGGAGATGCGGGACGCCACGGGCCTGCTCATCGCGGCCATCATGGACACCTCCGACCCGAGCCCGGAACGCGCCGCGTCCGTGCAGGAGCGGATCGGCACGGTGCTGGGCGGGCTCATCGCCCACAAGATCGAGCATCCCGGCGACGACATGACGACCGAGCTGATCCGGGTGCGCGACGAGGACGGGGACCGGCTCAGCGACGAGGAACTGCTGTACACGCTGCTGCTGGTCATCGGGGCCGGGTTCGAGACGACCGTCAACCTCATCGGGAACGCGGTGGTCGCCCTGCTGGACCGGCCGGAGCAGCTGGCGGCCGTGCGGCGGGGCGAGATCGGCTGGGACGCGGTGGTGGACGAGACGCTGCGGGTGCACCCGTCGATCGCCTCGCTGCCGCTGCGGTTCGCCGTCGGCGACCTGAAGGTGGGGGACGTGACGATCCCGGCCGGGGACGCCATCGTCACGACGTACGCGGCGGCGGGCCTGGATCCGGCGCACTACGGGCCGGACGCGGACGTGTTCGACGCGACCCGGGGCGCGGACGACCATCTGGCGTTCGGGATCGGTGTGCACCGGTGCATCGGGGCTCCGCTGGCGCGGATGGAGGCGCTGACGGCGCTGCCCGCGTTGTTCGACCGGTTCCCGGACCTGCGGCTGGACGGCGCGGCCGAGGAGCTGCGGCAGGTGCCGTCGTTCATCGCCTTCGGCTGGCAGGAGATCCCGGTGCGCACGCGGGGGTGACCGGGCTCCGCGGGAGCCCGACCGGTCCCCCGTTCCGGTCGTGCCCCCGCGACGCGACGAACTTACGTGCCCGGCACACGGCTTGTGAATCGTGCCGATGCCCGCTCACCGGGCCGGAGGACTCACCTGTGCACAGGTGAGTCCGGAAGGCCCGATTCCGCCGGGGGGAGGGCGGGTCGGTCGAGGTCACCGGTGGCCAGATGGGCGAGGACGACCTCGTAGAGGTCGCTGCCGCCGGCCAGGAGCTGGCGTTCGAGGACGGGTTCGGCGCTGCGGACGTGCTCGCGGACGGTCTGGGCGTGCACGCCGAGGAGGTTCGCGGCGCGTTCGGCGTTGCCGCCGGCGGCGATCCAGGTGCGCAGGGTGCGGCGCAGGTGGCGGCTGTCGGTGTCCAGGCGCGCCAGCAGGTGGTCCGCCCAGGAACGCAGCGCGGGTCCGGTGAGCAGGTCGTCGAGGCGGGCGGGGGCCGCGGCGGGGCCGGTGCGGTCCTCGGCGATGCCGATCTGGGTGTTGAGCGCCAGGTGGACGGTGGCACGGACGGTGAGGTCGGAGAAGTCCGTGCCGAGGAGGGTCTCGACGCGTTCCATGCGGGCGCGGACGGTGTTGCGGCTGACGCCGAGGACCTTGGCCGTGTTGACGGCGGTGAACTCCAGGCCGAGCCGGGTGGTGGCGAGGAGTTCGGCACGGGTGTGGTGCGGGAGCATGTCGAGGGGGCGCAGCAGGCGGGTCGTCCACGCCCGCAGCTGGGCGGGGTCCATCAGGCGCTCGGGGTGGGTGCGTTCGGCGTACACGGCCGCCTTGTCGGGACGGAAGCGGGCGACGGCGAGGGCGCTGACGGCCTGTCCGTAGGCGTTGGCGGTGTGGGCGAGGCTCTGCGGGGCGCTGCCGCCGAGGAAGGTGTCGGGGTGCCGGTCGCACAGTCCGCGCAGTTCGCTGCCGGCGGTGTCGTGCGGGGTGACGACGATGACGTGGGAGTCCACGGCGGGGCAGCGGACGACCAGGGCCTGGTCGCGGGTCACGCGGAGGCAGGCCTCGGCGAGCCGGTCGCGGTCCTTGGGGGTGCTCTCCACGACGTAGACGCAGGCGGTGTCGGCGTCGAGGAGGCCGGGCCACAGGCCGGCGGCGACGCGGCGGGCGGCGACGGTGTCCTCGACCATGAGCAGTTGGAGGATGGCCAGGCGCAGGTCGGAGGTGGCGCGGGCGAGGCGGTATCCGGTCACGGCGGTGTGCTCGGCGCGCAGCAGGAGTCCGAGGGCGGCCGCGGTGTGGGTGACGACCTCGAAGGCGCGCCGGTCGAAGGGGGCCGTGCGGGAGACGGTGAGAACGCCCGCCTTGGCGGGTGGCGGGAGCTCGACCCGCATCAGTCTCAGATGGCGGCCGTCGCCCTCCCAGGCGGCGGAGGCGATGCGTCCGCTGACGATGTCGGCCACCAGGTTCTCGTCGGGGGAGGTGGACGGTCCGGCGAGCGGGGTGCCGGTGTCGTCGTGCAGGGAGACGGTCGCGTCGACGGTGGCGGCGAGCCAGTCGGCGATCTTGCGGACGTCGCGTCCGGTGGGGCGCAGGTGGTCGAGGAGTTCCTGGGCCCACGTCGGCCCGGCGGCGTCCGTCACGCCCGTGTGGCGGTTCTCGTCGTCCCGGCCAGCCATGTCGGCGCTCTCCTCGTCCCTCGCGGCCCCGGTCGGGCCTAACAGTCATATCGGTCGGGGACGTTACCTCACCCGGGCCGGCGGGCCACGGTGGGCCGTCGGCGCACCCACCTCCTCCGGCGCCGGTCGGACCGGGTGCCGGCAGGACGGCGTACCGTACGATGTGGGCGTCCAGCCGGGGCGCGACCTCGCAGGTCAGCGGCCCCTTCGCAGTCGACAGGAAGAGCGCCTGCCGTGGCCAACCTACGCGCCGCACAGAAGGCGATGACCCGCCGGCTGCTGCTGTCGACGGCCCTGGAACTGTTCGAGACGCGGGGCTACGCGGGGACCACGGTCGACGACATCGCCAAGGCCGCGGGCACCACACGGGTCACGTTCTACGCGTACTTCCCGTCGCGGGCGGCCCTGATGAAGGCCCTCGTCACCGAGCTCGACGAGCTTCTGGAGCGCGGCGCCCCGGAGCCGTCCGGCTCCCGGGCGCGGGGTCTTGTCGCGGTCGTGCGCGAGGGCGACCGGGACGGCATCGAGGCCTGGCTGCGCGACAGCTCGCGGCAGTGGCCCAGGATCCGTCCGTACGTCCTGGCCGCGCACGAGGCGGCCGTGGTCGAGCCGGAGCTGCGCGAGCTGGTCGACCACTGGTTCGAGACGGTCGTCGCGGACATCGTGACCGGCCTGGAACAGGCCGGGCGCTTCGATCCGCCCTCCCGGCGCCTGCGCGGCTTCCTGGCACTGACCCAGCTCGACCAGCTGGCACGGCGCTGGATGCGGCACGGCTGGGAGACGGACCCCGCGACGGCACTGGGCCTGCTCGCCGACAGCTGGGCGCACCTCCTGGGAGCCCCCCGGGCCGCGGCGACTCCCCGACCGGAAGACGAGTGACCACGCCCGGCTCCGCGCACGAGCCCCCGCCGGGTGGGGCGTCCCGGCCCCCGGCACGGTGCACGGCTCGCGGCCCCGCGGAAGCCGGCCGGCCGCCCTGGCACACCACGCCCCGGTGCGGGCCGGGCATGGCCGAGCCGACGTCCCCGCATCGTCGACCCCGCCCCGGCCCGGCCGTACACCAATCCCCGCAAGGCCGCCGAAGGGCCGGGGCGTCGTGAGCGCCGTGGCCGTGAGCGCCGTGAGCAACCCCGAGCGCGCCATCGACACCGGGGCACCGTGGGCACCGTGGGCCGCATAGGCAGCCGGCGGCCGGCAAGGCCCCGCGGCCGGTAAGCGCACGCGGCGCGCGAGCGTCATAGCCGGACAGACGCCTGACCGCCGTCAACCGCACGCGACCGGAGGAGCCACGCGTCCGACAGGCGCACGCGGCCAGCAAGGCCACGCGCCGGTAGCGCACGCGACGGGCGAGCGTCGTAGCCGGAGAGACGCCCGACCGCCGTCAACCGAACGCAGCCGACAACCGCACGCAGCCGGCAACCGCACGCGGCCAGCAAGGCCACGCGCCGGAAAGCGCACGCCGCGCGCGAGCGCCGTAGCCGGACAGACGCCCGACGACCGGCAACCGCACGCAGCCGGCAACCGCACGCGACCGGAAGAGCCACGGCGTCGACAAGCGCACGCGGCCGGCAAGGCCACCCGGTCGGCAAGCCCACACGGCCGACGAGCGTCATAGCCGGACGGGCGGTCGTCGAAGTGCGGGGACGTGGCGCCCGCCCCGCGACGCGCGGCCCCACGCCACGGCATAAGCTCGGCGAATGGCGAAGTACTACGACGTGCACCCCGAGAACCCCCAGCCGCGGACCATCGCCCAGGTCGCGGCCGCCATTCGGGCCGACGCACTCATCGCGTATCCGACGGACTCCTGCTACGCGCTCGGCTGCCGGATCGGCAGCCGGGACGGCGTCGACCGGATCCGGGCCATCCGCGAGCTGGACGACCGGCACCACTTCACCCTCGTCTGCCAGGACTTCTCGCAGCTCGGGCAGTTCGTGCGGGTGGACAACGACGTGTTCCGGGCGATCAAGGCGACGACGCCCGGCAGTTACACCTTCATCCTCCCGGCGACGAAGGAGGTGCCGCGCATGCTCCAGCACCCGAAGAAGAAGACGGTGGGCGTGCGCATCCCCGACCATGTCGTCACCCAGTCCCTGCTCGCCGAACTCGGTGAACCGCTCCTGTCCAGCACCTTGTTGCTGCCCGGCGAGGAGGAGCCGATGACCCAGGGGTGGGAGATCAAGGACCGGCTCGACCACGTGGTGGACGGGGTGCTCGACTCCGGGGACTGCGGCACCGAGCCGACCACGGTCATCGACTTCTCGGGCGGCGAGGCGGAGATCGTCCGGCACGGGGCGGGTGACACCTCGCGGTTCGAGTAAAGGGACGGTATGCCCGCCGGGGGCCCTGGCGGCCGGTTGGATGGTGGGTGCAACCATGGTCACCGGCCGGCCCGGCTGCCCCCGCCGGGCGGCCCCCGCTCGCCCCGTGAACCACGCAGAGAGGCACCCCATGACCTCCGTACAGGGAACCGCCGTGGACATCCCCACCGAGGACGGCGTCGCGGACGCCTACCTCGCCCATCCCGGTGACGGGTCGCCCCGTCCGGGCGTGCTGCTGTACCAGGACGCGTTCGGGCTGCGCCCTCATCTGCGGGCGATGGCCGACCGGCTCGCCGAGGCCGGCTACACGGTGCTGGTGCCCAACGTGTTCTACCGTCACGGGCGCGCGCCGGTCGTGGAGTTGCCCGAGTTCATCGACCCCTCGGCGCGTCCGGAGATCTTCGAGAAGCTGAGCCCGGTCATGCAGTCCCTGACCAACGAACTGGCGGCGCGCGACGCCGGCGCGTACCTCGGCTGGCTGGCCGAGAGCCCGCTCGTCGTGGACGGCCCGGTCGCGCTCACCGGTTACTGCATGGGCGCCCGGCTCGCCCTGCTGACCGCGGGCACGTACCCGGACCGGGTCGCGGCGGCGGCAGGTTTCCACGGCGGGCGGCTCGCGACGGACGCACCGGAGAGCCCGCACCTGGTGGCCGACCGCGTCACCGCCGAGCTGTACTTCGGGCACGCCGACGACGACCCGTCCCTGCCGCCCGAGCAGATCAGGCGCCTGGAGGAGGCACTGACCTCGGCCGGTGTCCGCCACCGCTGCGAGGTCTACGAGGGTGCCCACCACGGCTTCACCCAGGCCGACACCGCCGCGTACCACGAGGAGGCCGCGGAGCGGCACTGGGCGGCGCTGCTGGACCTGCTGAAGCGCACCTTCTGAGGCCGCCCCTCCCGGGCGCCCGCGGTGTGAGCGCCGCGGGCGCCTCTTCGTGCGCAAGTGATTGACATGTCCATAACCTGATGGGACTTTGAGAGCGCTCTCAACAAGGTACGGACCAACCCCACAGGCCTACCCGCACGGAGGTGGAGAGTGCTCCGCACACTCAGGTCCCGGCTGGCGGCAGCGGCGGCAGCCGCGGCGCTGGTCGGCACGTTGCTCACCCTGGGACCCCCGGCGCAGGCCGCGGTTCCCGACACCATCCCGCTGAAGATCACCAACCACTCGGGCCGCGGCGAGCCCCTGTACGTCTACAACCTCGGCACGCTCCTGACGACCGGTCAGCAGGGCTGGGCCGACGCGAACGGTGTGTTCCACGCGTGGCCCGCGGGCGGCAACCCGCCCACACCGGCGCCCGACGCCTCGATCCCGGGACCGGTCGCCGGCCAGTCCACGACCATCCGCATCCCCAAGTTCTCGGGCCGGATCTACTTCTCGTACGGGAAGAAGCTGGTGTTCAGACTGACCACCGGCGGGCTGGTGCAGCCGGCCGTGCAGAATCCGAGCGACCCGAACCGCGACATCCTCTTCAACTGGTCGGAGTACACGCTCAACGACTCCGGCCTGTGGCTGAACAGCACCCAGGTCGACATGTTCTCGGCGCCGTACGCGGTCGGTGTCCAGCGCTCCGACGGGAGCACGGTCAGCACCGGCCGGCTGAAGCCGGGCGGCTACAACGGCTTCTTCAACGCGCTGCGCGGGCAGCCCGGCGGCTGGGCGAACCTGATCCAGACGCGCTCCGACGGCACCGTCCTCAGGGCGCTCGCACCGCTGTACGGCGTGGAGACCGGGGCCCTGCCGCGGTCGGTGATGGACGACTACGTCAACCGCGTCTGGCAGAAGTACGCGACGACGACCCTGACGGTGACCCCGTTCGCCGACCAGCCGGGCACGAAGTACTACGGCCGGGTCTCGGGCGGCGTCATGAACTTCACCAACGGGGCCGGAGCCGTCGTCACCAGCTTCCAGAAACCGGACGCCGACAGCGTCTTCGGCTGTCACCGGCTGCTGGACGCGCCCAACGACGCCGTGCGCGGGCCGATCTCCCGCACCCTGTGCGCCGGTTTCAACCGCTCCACGCTCCTGGTCAACCCCAACCAGCCGGACGCCTCGTCGGCCGCCTTCTACCAGGACGTGGTGACCAACCACTACGCCCGCAAGATCCACGCGCAGATGGCCGACGGTAAGGCGTACGCGTTCGCCTTCGACGACGTCGGCCACCACGAGTCGCTCGTCCACGACGGCGCTCCCCGCCAGGCCTACCTGACGCTCGACCCGCTGAACTGACCACGGCGACGTCCCGCACCCGGAGGGAGCCCGCGTGCGGGACGTCGGCCCGTGGGGGGAAGGGCAGCCGAGTCGGTCGTGGCGGTACGGCTGGTCAACCCCCGCCCGGGCACCCTTGAGGATCATTGCTACGGTGCACCGGTGCCCAACTCCTCACGTGATACCGCCGAAGGCGCCGGCTGGGGCGACGCCGAGCCAGGCGCGTACCGACAGCTCATGCCGGGCGGGGTCGAGAAGATCTCGTGGCTGGACCCCAGGATGCTGTGGGCGGCGCGCAACGGTGTGCTGGCGTCCTGGTTCGGGGACCCCACGGGACGTACGCGCGGACGCTGGGTGGCGCAGCGGGCGGCGGCCGGGGCACCCGCGGACAAGGTGATCCGGCGCTCGGACCCGGACCGCTTCTCGTTCCTGGTCGTCGGGGACACGGGTGAGGGTGACGATCCGCAGTACGCGGTGGTGCCCGGCCTTCTGAAGGTCGGTCAGGACACCCGGTTCGCCGTCCTGGCCAGCGACGTGATCTATCCCGTCGGCAGCGCGGACGACTACGGCGGCAAGTTCTTCCGGCCGTACCGGGACTACCCGGCGCCGATCTACGCGATACCCGGCAACCACGACTGGTACGAGGGCCTCGGCGGGTTCATGCGCGTCTTCTGCGACGACGCCCCGCCGCTGCCCGCCGAACCCGCCCCGCGCCCGCTCACCCGGGCCTGGCTACGCTCGCTGCTGTGGCACCGGCCCCGCCCGGGCGATGGTGAACGCCTCGCCGAGGCACGGGCGTTGCGCTCGGCCGAGTGCCAGCGGGCCGTGCAGCCGGGCCCGTACTGGGCGATCGACTCCGGGCCGGTGCGGATCATAGGCATCGACACCGGCCTGCTGGGCACGCTGGACGCCGAACAGGGCGCGTGGCTGCGCGAGGTGTCGAGCGGGCCACGCCCGAAGATACTGATCACCGGCTCGCCCTTGTACGTGGACGGCGAGCACCACCCGTGCCCCGTCGAGGGCGGCGGCACCGTCGACGAGATCGTGCGCGACCCGGAGCACCACTATGTCGCGGCGATCGGCGGCGACATCCACAACTACCAGCGGTATCCGGTGCGTCTGGCGGACGGACGCACCCTCCAGTACGTCGTCTCGGGCGGCGGCGGCGCGTTCATGCACGCCACGCACACCATTGCGCGCGTCGACGTCGCCGGTGTGACCGAGGCGGACTTCCGCTGCTATCCGCTGCGCGGCGACTCCCTCGCCTTCTACAGCCGCCTGTACGGCCGCCGGCTGCGACTGCGCCGCTTCTTCACCCTCACCGAGGCCGAGGCCACGGCCGTGATCGCCGAGCGTCTGGGCATCCCGCCGACCCGGACACCGGGCGGGGAGGTCCGGCTCACGCGGCGGATCCGGCTGGTCGCCACTCTGCTGGGGGCCGGCCGCCGCCCCGACCGCGGCGCGCGCTTCCGCCTGCCCGTGCGCAAGATCTACACGCAGCTGTTCTCGCCCAGCTCGGCGACGTACAGTCCGCCGTTCTTCAAGTGCTTCCTGCGCCTGGACGTGAGTCCGCAATCCGTCCGGCTGCGCTGCTACGCGGCCACCGGCAACCGCGCGCAGGAACTGGACCCGCCCGTCGAGGACGAGGTCACCATCCCGCTGGTCTGACCGGACGCGCCCCCGCGACCGCAGGACGGCGGGACACACGCCGTCGACGATGGAGGAGCCCATGCCGTCCGCCCCACGCCCGCTGCGCACACTGGGCTTCCTCACCATCGGCCTGTTCGACGAGGCCGATCCGCGCCGCGGGCACGAGACCACGCTGGAGATCATCGAGCTGGGCGAGCGCCTCGGCTTCGACAGCGCGTGGGTGCGCCACCGGCACCTCCAGTACGGCATCTCCTCCCCCGTCGCCGTCCTCGCGGCGGCCTCGCAGCGCACGAGCCGTATCGAGCTGGGCACCGCGGTGACGCCGCTGGGCTGGGAGAATCCGCTGCGGCTGGCGGAGGACCTGGCGACCGTGGACATCCTGTCCGGGGGCCGGCTCAACCCGGGGGTGAGCGTCGGCCCGCCGATGCGCTACGACCAGGTGAAGGACGCCCTGTACCCGGACTCGGCCGACGCCGAGGACTTCGGGTACGGGCGCGTGCGGCGGCTGCTGGACCTGGTACGGGGCGAGCCCGCCACCGACTTCGGCGGGGTCGTCGGGTTCGAAGTGTTCTCCGACCGTGTGCAGCCGCACTCCCCCGGCCTGGGCCGCCGTATGTGGTACGGCGGCGGCAGCGCGAGTTCGGCGCGGTGGGCCGGGGAACACTCCATGAACTTCCTCACCAGCAGTGTCGTCAAGGCCGAAGGACCGGACGGTGCCGGGGACTTCGCCGGCATCCAGCTGTCCCACATCCGCGCCTTCCGCGCCGCCCACCCCGACGGGGAGGCCGCCCGCGTCTCCCAGGGCCTGGTCGTCATCCCCACCGACTCCGCCTCGCCCGAACAGCGGTCGAAGTACCAGGAGTTCGCCGCCGAGCGGCTGCCGCGCACGACGTCCCCGCAGGGTCCGGCGCGGCTGCTGTTCGCGCCCGACCTGGTCGGCACCTCGGACGAGATCGCCGAACGGCTGCACGCGCACGCCGCGTTCCGCGAGGTGGACGAGGTGGCGTTCGCGCTGCCGTTCACCTTCGAGTACGAGGACTACGTACAGATCCTCACCGACATGGCGACGAAGCTGGGCCCGGCGCTGGGCTGGCGGCCCGGGGCGGGAGACTGACGTCCGCGCCGCCTTCGGTCAGCGGGGCTCGGGATTCACTTCCGCGCGCGTCCCTGCCCTCAGATTCCCGCATTCCGCGGGACCGGCTCACGGCGGGTACCGGGGTCCGTTCGCCCCGGCCCGGGACACGGCCTGCCCGCGCTGCCGGGAGTCGGCGGCGCGAGCACCCACCGAGCCCTGCGTCCAGGAACGCCCGCTCCACCGGGCACGGTTCCCGGTCGGCTGCGCGACGAGCTGCCGGCGGCGCTGCGCCAAGGGGCCGACGTGCGGCTGTGGATCAACGGACCGGCCGGGACCCCGCCACGGCACTACGTGCGGCTCGACCGGATCGGTGAGGGCGGTGAACCGAGCGAGGCCGTGGCGCGCGCGGACGGCCGCCCGGGGCTGGCGCGCGTGGTCCACGGCGCCCGTGAGTCCGTCGTGTTCCTGCCGGAGGACGGCCGCCCGTTCGTGACCCGCGCGGACCCCGTTTGACCACTGCCGCTCACCCCCGGGGCGGCCTCACCAGCGTCCCGGCTCGGTCCCGGTCACCGGCTCCGACGGCTTGCCGTCCACGCCGACGGGCACGTCACCGGCGAGCATCACCCGGTGCATGGTGCGGGGAAAGCCCAGGTGGGCGTTGTCGCCGGGGGCGAGGTGGATGGTGGCCCGGTTGTCCCAGAAGGCGACGCTGCCCGGCTCCCAGCGGAAGCGGACGGTGTACTCGGGCCGGGTGGCCTGGTCGAGGAGCATCTCCAGGATCGCCGCGCTCTCCGCGCGGGAGAGGTCGGTGATCTGCTCGACGTAGTAGCCGTTGACGTACAGCACCCGCTCCCCCGTCTCCGGGTGGACCCGGACCAGCGGGTGGACGGAGGCCACCTGGTGGTCGAGGAGGTGGCGGACGTACGCGTCGTCGCCGGGGCGGGGCTGGTAGCCGACGCCCAGGCGGTGTTCGGCGCGCAGCCCGTCCACGAACTCCCGTACGGGGGCGGAGAGTCCGGCGTAGGCGGCCGCCAGGTTGGACCAGGTGGTGTCGCCGCCGTAGGGCGGTACGGTCTCGGCGCGCAGGATGGTCGCGGCCGGCGGGTCGATGCGGGCGCCGTGGTCGCAGTGCCAGCCGCGCAGCAGGGTGTGGCGGCGGCGCCGTAGCCACTCGTCGTGCTCCATGCCGAACCGGCCGCCGAGTTCCAGCCGGTCGGCGGTGGTCTCGATCTCGGGGACGTCGGGCGGGGAGGCGCTGCCGCGCTTGCGCAGCACCACGGGTTCGCCGAACCGTCGGGCGAACGCCACGTGTCCCGCGTGGTCGAGGCGCTGCCCGCGGAAGAACACCACCTTCCAGCGCAGCACCGTCGCCCGGATCGCGGCGACCTGCTCGTCGTCGAGGCCGTCGGTCAGGTCGACGCCCGTGATCTCGGCGCCGATGTGCCCGGCGACCGGGTTCACCTCCACGCCGGCCGCCCGCGCGGCCTCGGTGGCCCGCCGGTCGAGGTCGGTCGTCCAGCTGTCCGTCGTCATCGGCGCTCCACTCGTCGTCGGGTACGGCTCAGGGAAGATCGTGACAGCGAATCGGCGGCGTGGCGACAGGGCCGGTTGTGCGAGGGGGCCGGTGGCGCGAGGGGGCGGGGCCCCGCCGCCTTCGTCCCCCAGCGGTCCGGTTGATCCCTCCTCACCCCATCCTTGACGCTGGGAGGACGACACAGTCCAGGGAAGGTCCGACGTGATCAACATCCCGGTGCACACCCTCAATGACGGAACGAAGCTGCCGGCCCTCGGTCTCGGCACCTGGCCGATGAACGACGTCCAGGCGGAGGAGGCGGTGGCCGCGGCGCTCGGCCTGGGCTACCGCCTGATCGACACGGCGACGAACTACCGCAACGAGACCGGCGTCGGCCGCGGGGTGGCCCGCGCCGGCGTGCCCCGCGAGGAGATCGTCGTGACCACGAAGCTCCCGGGCCGCCACCACGGCTACGACGAGACCCTCGCCTCCTTCGAGGAATCCCGCCGCCGCCTCGGCCTCGACCACGTGGACCTCTACCTGATCCACTGGCCGCTCCCCCGCGTCGACAGGTACGTCGACTCCTGGCGGGCCATGATCAAGCTCCGTGAGGACGGCCTGGTCCGCTCGATCGGTGTCTCGAACTTCACCGCCGAGCACATCGAGCGGCTGGAGAAGGAGACCGGCGTCCTCCCCTCCGTCAACCAGATCGAGCTGCACCCGTTCTTCCCGCAGGACGACCTGCGCGCCTTCCACGAGGCGAAGGGCATCGTCACGGAGAGCTGGAGCCCCCTGGGCCGCGGCTCGGCGCTCCTGCACGATCCGGCCGTCGCCTCCGTCGCGAAGGCCCACGGGGTCACCCCGGCCCAGGTCGTCCTGCGCTGGCACCTCCAGCTCGGCGCGGTGCCCATCCCGAAGTCGTCCGACCCGGACCGCCAACGCGCCAACCTCGACGTCTTCGGCTTCGAGCTGGACCCGGCCCAGACGCGCGCGCTCACGGACCGGGCGCACCGGCGGCTGGGCGGGGACCCGCAGGCGCACGAGGAGTTCTGAGGCGGGTTCCGTGGCGAGCTCCGAGGCGGCCGCCCCCGCGTGGGGCGTGCCGCCCGGCGGGGTACCCGGGACGCTCGGGAAGGAGGGTCCGGTGGGTGAACGGGAGCGGTTGGGGGAGTATCGCGGGAAGCGCGACTTCGGGCGGACCGGTGAGCCGGAGGGGAGCGGGGAGGCCCTCGGTCGCGAGCCGCGGTTCGTCGTGCAGATCCATGACGCGAGCACGCTGCACTTCGACTTCCGGCTCCAGGTGGGCGACGTGCTGAAGTCGTGGTCGGTGCCGAAGGGTCCCTCCGCGCGGCCGAAGGACAAGCGGCTGGCCGTGCCGACGGAGGACCATCCGCTGGAGTACGAGGAGTTCGAGGGAGTCATCCCGAAGGGCGAGTACGGGGGTGGGACCGTCATCGTGTGGGACCGGGGGACGTACGAGCCGTTGAGTCACGATGCCGAGGGGCGGCCGGTCGACTTCGGGGAGGCACTGCGGCGGGGCCATGTGTCGTTCCGGCTGCACGGGTCGAAGCTGCGCGGCACGTATGCCCTCACCCGGTTCCGGGGCGAGGAGGCGTGGCTGCTGGTGAAGTCGGGCGGTGGGCGTGGGCACGGGGCTCCGGATCCGCGCCGGGCGCGCTCCGTGCGGAGTGGGCGGACGCTCGCCCAGGTGGCCGCCGGGGAGTGAGCGGCGGTGACCGGTCCGCTCCTCAGCCATCGACGGGGAGCGCCGGTCGCTGGGCGACGCTCGTCCCGGGGCAGGAGCGGGCGGCCCGGCCGATGGCGGCCACGCTGGGCGACGGCGGCAGTTCTCCGGCTGGTGGGTGTTCGAGCGGAAGTCATGGACGGGGTCGTTCGTCCGTTGTCCACGGCGGAAGCGGGCCGGTCCCCTTCGCCTCGCCGGCCCGGCCCCGGCACACGCGACGCCGCCCGGCCCCGGGGCCGACACCACCACGGCCTCCGGGAGCCCGCCCAGCCCCGCTGTGCGCGCCTCGGCCGCGGTTTCGGCGTGCTGGACGTGCTGCCGTCACGTGCGTGAGGTGAGTGGTCACAGGGGCGGCGGCAGGGCCTGCTCGCACCAGATCGTCTTGCCGCGGGTCGTCTGCCGGCTGCCCCAGCGCTGGGTGAGCTGCGCCACGAGGAGAAGACCGCGCCCTCCTTCGTCGTCGTAGTGGGCGCGGCGCAGATGCGGGGAGGTGGAACTCCCGTCGGACACCTCGCAGATGAGGGTGCGGTCCCGGATCAGCCGGAGTGTGATGGGGGGTTCGCCGTAGCGGATGGCGTTGGTGACGAGTTCGCTGACGACGAGTTCGGTGACGAACGCCGCCTCCTCCAGTCCCCAGGCGGCGAGTCGGTCCGTGGCGGCCTGCCGGGCGGTGGCCACGTGCGCGGGGTCGCGGTCCACGTCCCAGGTGGCGACCTGTTCGGTGCCGAGTGCGCGGGTGCGGGCCAGCAGGAGGGCGACGTCGTCGCCGGGCTCCTCCGGCAGGACGGCCTTGAGCACGGTGTCGCAGAGGGCGTCGAGGGTGGCGGCGGGCGCGGTCAGCGCGTTGCACAGTTCGGCGGTGGCGCGGTCGACGTCGCGGTCGCGGTCCTCGACCAGGCCGTCGGTGTAGAGGGCGACGACCGTGTCCTCGGGCAGTTCCAGCTCGACCGCCTCGAAGGGCAGCCCGCCGACGCCGAGCGGGGGTCCGGGGGTCACCGGGACGAGGCGTGCGGTGCCGTCGGGCAGGACGAGGGCCGGTGCCGGATGGCCGGCGGCGGCGAGGATGAGGCGGCGGGTGACGGGGTCGTAGACGGCGTAGAGGCAGGTGGCGCCGAGTTCCGCGACGTCGTCGCCGCCGTCGTGGGAAGCGAGGTGGGTGACGAGGTCGTCGAGGTGGGTGAGGAGTTCGTCGGGCGGCAGGTCCACGTCGGCGAGGGTGCGTACGGCCATGCACAGGCGGCCCATGGTCGCCGTGGACGGGATGCCGTGCCCCACGACGTCGCCGACGACGAGGGCGACCCGGCTGCCGGAGAGCGGGATGACGTCGAACCAGTCGCCGCCGATGCCCGCGGTGGAGCCGCTGGGCAGGTAGCGGTGGGCGACCTCGACGGCCGCCTGTCCGGGCAGGCCGCGCGGCAGCAGGCTGTGCTGGAGGGCGAGGGCGGTGGTGCGTTCGCGGGCGAAGCGGCGCGCGTTGTCGACGCAGACGGCGGCGCGGCTGGCGAGTTCCTCGGCGAAGAGGGCGTCGTCGGGCTCGTAGTCGTCCGGGTCGGTGATGCGGATGCAGACGGCGACGCCGAGGGTGGTGCCGCGGGCCCGCAGCGGCACCGCGACCAGGGAGTGGACGCCGAGGCGGTGGCGGCGGCCCTCGGGGGTGCGGGTGTCGCGCTCGGCGATCCAGCGCACGAAGTCCGGCTCGCCCGCCTGGCTGAGGACGGCCCGCCCCTCCCGCAGGGCGCGGGCCGGCGGGCTGTACGCCGGGTAGGCGTCCAGGTCGCCCAGGTGGACGCCTGCCTCGGGGGTGCCCTCGGTGACGGAGCCGTGGGCGACGCGGCGCAGCACGATCCCGTCGTCGGACACGGCGGGCGGCTCGTCGGCGCCGAGGACCCAGTCGAGCAGGTCGACGCTGGCGAAGTCTGCGAACTTCGGCACGAGGAGTTCGACGAGTTCCTCGGCGGTGCGCACCACGTCGAGGGAGGTGCCGATGCAGGCCGCGGCCTCGTTCAACAGGGCCAGGCGCCGACGGGCCCAGTACTGCTCGCTGCTGTCGAAAGCCGCCAGGGCAACGGCGCCGACCTCTCCGTCGGTGTCGCGCAGGGGCCACATCTCGATGCTCCAGGCGTGCTCCCGGTTGAGGGACGGGGCGCCGGTGAAGCTCTCGTAGCGGACCGGGCGGCCGGTCTCGGCGACCTGGCGCAGGTGGTAGTTGAAGCCGCGGCTGTGCTTGGCGTCCTCCACGGTCTCCGGGTAGTGCCGGCCGAGCAGGACCTCCTCGGGTACGCCCATGACCTTGCAGGCGGCGTCGTTCAGGCGCAGATAGCGCTGGCGGATGTCGAAGACCGACATGGACATGGAGGCCTGCTGGAAGGCGCTTCCGGCGAGGGTGGGCTCCGTGGCCGGGCGCGGTACGGCGGTGAGGGTCAGGCCGACGGGCTCGCCGCCGGGACCGGTGACCGGGCAGGCGGTCACGGTGACGGTGACCGGGTGGCCGTCGCGGTGCCGGACGACGACGGGGCCGGTCCAGGCCCCGTCCATGCGTGCCGGAACGGCATCGGCGAGCAGTTCTGCGGCCGGCCTGCCCACCGCCTCCTCGGCCGTATGGCCCGTCAGCAGTCGGGCACCTTCGCTCCAGCCCGTCACGACGCCCTGGGCATCGATGACAGCCGCAGCGACGACTTGGTCCATGTCGTCCAGAATGGTCCCTTTGTCCCGCCGCATCAACCGCGGCGGGACGGGGCCTGGAGCGTCAGGGGCGGCGGGCGGACGGGGAGCGAAACGTTCAGGAGCGGTGGGCGCGCAGCACCTCGAGGGCGCGGTCGGCGTGGGTGTTCATGCGCAGCTCGCTGCGGACGACCTCCAGGACGGTGCGGTCCTGCCCGATGACGAAGGTGACCCGCTTGGTGGGGGCCAGGGAGAAGCCGCGCCGCACGCCGAACCGTTCCCGCACCGCGCCGTCGGCGTCGGACAGCAGCGGCATGCCGAGGGTGTGGCGGCCGGCGAACTCCTGCTGGCGGTCGACGGAGTCGCCGCTGATGCCGACGGGTTGGGCGCCCACGGCGGCGAACTCGGCGGCCAGGTCGCGGAAGTGGCAGGCCTCCGCAGTGCAGCCGGGGGTCAGGGCGGCGGGGTAGAAGAAGAGGACCACCGGCCCCTCGGCGAGCAGTTCGGTGAGGCGGCGCACCGTCCCGCTCTCGTCCGGCAGTGCGAAGTCCTCGACCGGGTCACCGGCCCGCAGTGCCTGGCTCACGCGCGTCCCTCCGTGGTCCCGGCGTGCTCGGCGACGCTGCGGGCCCACAGCACGAGGGGCACCTGCAGGGGCAGCCGGCCGATCGCGGCGGCCCGGAGCGGGGTGGGCCGGTGCCGCCAGTCCAGCGCCATCTTGACGTTGGCGGGGAAGACGCCGACGAAGAACGCCGCCGTGGCCAGCGCGGCCGCCTTCCGGGTCCGCGGCAGCGTCACGCCCGCCGCCAGGGCCAGCTCGGCGACGCCGCTGGCGTACGTCCAGGTCCGGGGCGAGCCGGGCAGCGCGCGCGGCACGATCGCGTCGAAGGTGCGGGGCGCGGCGAAGTGGGCGATGCCCGCGCCGGCCAGCAGGCCCGCGAGCAGCAGGGGTGAGCCTTCGGACCGGGACACGGTTCCTCCTCTGACGGCCTGGCGCGCGATCCTACTGGAGGGTAGGAAGCGCTCCCGCGGCGGGGCCTCGCAACTGGCCCGGCCCGCACCGCCGGTGGGACCTCACGGTGAGCTTCGTCGCCGAGCGCGCCTACTCCTACGCCGCCGCCTCCGGCAACGTCCTGGCGGCCTCGCTGCTGTCGTCGGTGGCGCAGCCGCTGTTCGGGGTGGTCACCGACCGGTGGGCGCTGCCGTGGCTGCTGCCGCTGAGCGCGCTGGCCGCCGGGGCGGGCGTCGCGGTGAGCGGGGTGGGCGGCTCGTACGCGCTCACGCTGGCGGCGGTGGCCGTGTCCGGGGCCGGTGTCGCCGCCCACCATCCGCAGGCCGCGCGGGCGGCGCGTGCCGTCGCGGGCGGCCACACGGCGATGGGCTGGTTCGCGCTCGGCGGCAACGTGGGTTTCGCGCTCGCTCCCCTGCTCGTCTCGGCGGTGGTCGGCGGCGGAGGTCTGCGGGCCACGTGGCTGCTGGTCGTGCCCGCACTGGCGGGGGCGGTGCTGTGCGCGGCCGCGGTGCGCTCGCCGGGCGTGCGTACCGCGGGCGCCGCCGCGGCCGAGCGGGCGGGCGCCGACGACTGGCCGGCGTTCCTGCGCCTGTCGGGTGCCGTGGTGTGCCGGTCGATCGTCTTCGTCGGCCTGAGCGCGTTCGTCGCGCTGTACGTCCGTGAGCGTGCCGGCGGCGGGGCGGTGGCCGGCACGGTCGCCCTGTGCGTGTTCTACGCGGGCGGCGCGGTGGGGACGCCGGCCGAGAGCCGGCTGGCCGGACGGTACGGGCGGCTGGTGGTCGTGCGCCGGTCGTACCTGGTGACGGTGTTCGCGGTGGCCGGAGTGGTGTGCGTGCCGGGTCCGGCCCTGTACGTGTTCGTGGGGCTCGCCTCGGCCGGGCTGTACGTGCCGTTCTCGCTGCACGTGACGCTGGGCCAGGACTGTCTACCCCGGCGCACGGGCACCGCGAGCGGTGTCACCCTGGGGCTGGCGGTGAGCGTCGGAGGTGTCGTGGCTCCGGGCCTCGGTGCGCTCGCGGACGCCACGTCCCTGCGGGTGGGGTCGGCCCCCCTCGTCGTACCGCCCGTGGTGGCCTGGCTGCTGCTGCGGGGGCTGCGGGAGCCCGTTCCCGCCGGGCGGGCGCTGGAGCGGACCTGACGTCAGGCGGGGTCGGCGGGCGCTCCGGCCGGCTGTTCGGTCTCCTCGTCGACGGCGTGGGAGAGGAAGTCGTCGACCATGCGGTGGAAGAGCGTGGCGAGCTGGCGCAGTTCCTCGGGGGACCACTCGGACAGGGCCATCTGCATCCCGCGGGCGCCCGCGTCCCGGATGCGGTCGACCGCGGCGCGGCCGGCGTCGGTGAGCCGGATCCGCTGGGCCCGGCCGTCGTCGGGGTCGGGCACCCGGGTGACGTGGCCGGACTTCTGCAACTGCTGCACCGTGCGCGTCACGTGCGAGGCCTCCACGCCCAGCCGCTGGGCCAGCTCCCCCGGCCGCAGCGGTTCGGAGTCGGCGACCTGCCGCAGAAGGGCCACGGCGGCGCGGTCCAGCGGGACGCCGGCCAGCGCCATCAGCCGGTCGTGCCGGCGAGCGCGGGTGCTCAGGTAGGTGATCCGGTTGAGCGCTCGCTCGATCTCGATCACTTCCGGGGAGGCGGTGGCGGCGGGGAGCGGTTCGTTGGCCATGTACCCCACGCTACCATCTTGTTGCGTAAGTCAAGTAAGTTGCGGCAGGGAAGGCGGCGGGCAGCACGTCGAGGCGGGCGGAACCGGGGACACCGGCCGTTTCCCCCCCGAGATGGGGACGCACCCCAGCGGACATGTGCTTAGCTTAGGCTCACCTAACTTCACTTGTCGGCGATTTTGTCGCCGCTTCTGTTCGTCTGCCCGACTGCCTCGGCGCGCTGCCTTCCGCACCGCCGCCGACAGTCCGGAGGGGGAGAGATGTCCGCCTTGGAGACCCGCCCCGCACGCCGGGACGCCTCCGACCACGCCGTACGGCCCGTGCGCGTCACCGGCCCGCGGATCGCACGGCTCCTGGAAGACCTGGAGTGCGCCGACGACGCGCGGCGCGCGGCGCTGTCGGCCGAGTTCTGGACCGACGTCGAGCAGCTGGGCACCCCGCTCGTCGAGGAGCTCGACGGGTGGCCGGCCCATCGCGCGGTCACCTTCCTGTGGCGCGGGCACCGGGCCACCCGGCAGGTGCTGCTGCACGCCAACCGCCTCGTCGACCGCGACCGTCTGGCCGACTCGCTCCTGGAGCGGGTGCCCGGCACCGACGTCTGGCACCTGGGGCTGCGGCTGCGGGCGGACCACCGCGGCTCCTACCGCCTGGTGGCCGACGTCTCGGCCAAGGAGCCGCCCGCGGACCCGGCCGCGCTCCAGCAGCGGCTGCGGTCGCTGTCGGCGCACGCCGCCGCGGACCCGCTCAACCCACGCCGGGTACCGGATCGTTGGGGAGCGGGGGACGGCTCGGTCCTCGCCCTGCCCGACGCCCCGCCGCAGCCGTGGGCCGACCGGCCCGGCGACGGACCGGCGGGGCGGGTGGAGCGGCACCGGGTGGGCTCCCCGGTGCTCGGCGGCGACCGCGACACCTGGGTCTACCTGCCGCCGGGGCACGACCGCCCGGACCGGGCACCGTTGCGGGTGCTGGTGCTGTGCGACGGCGACATGTGGTTCGGGCGGCTCGGTCTCGGCGGCACGCTGGACGCGCTGGTCGCCGACGGGGCGCTGCCGCCGCTGGCCGTGCTGGCGCCGGACGCCGTGGACCGCGACACCCGCTGGCGCGAACTCGGCGCGCGCGAGCCGTTCGTGTCCTTCCTCGCGGACGAACTGCTGCCCTGGGCGGCGGGGCGCTGGCCGCTGACCACCGACCCGGCGCGCACGGTCGTCGCGGGCCAGAACCTGGGCGCGATCACGGCGCTGCACGCCGCGCACCGGCGGCCGGAGCGCTTCGGCAACGTCCTCGCCCAGTCCCCGTCCCTGTGGTGGCGGCCGGGTCTGCCGCCGCCCCGGGGCCCCGAACCCCCGGTGTTCGGCGTGCCCTGGCTCGTCTCCCGGTACGCCGCGTCCGGCCCGGGGCCGGTGGCGGTCCACCTGGAGGTCGGCCTGCAAGAGGGTCCGACGGTCGAGCACGGCCGCGCCCTGTACGAGGTGCTGCGCGGGGCCGGCCACCGGGTCACGTACACGGAGTTCAACGGCGGCGACGACTACGCCTGCTGGCAGGTCGGCCTGGCCGACGGCCTGACGCGCCTGCTGGGCGCATGACCCGCTTCTCCCGCCTCCCTCCCATCGGCGTCCGCGAGGCCGTGTACGGCGTGGCCGTGGACGACGAGCACGCCGGTGAGAACGGCGCCGACGCGGTGACGCGGTGACGCGTCGCCTGGCTCGGCTGAACCCGGAAGTCCCACGGCGCCACCGGCTCCGGTCGTCGTGTCCGCACAGGAAGCCGTACGCCTGACGACCGGCGATGCCGGCCGGACGACGACGGTGGGCGCACGGCGACGGTGGGCGGACGGCAACGCTGGGCGACCCACACGGGCGACGGCGCCGAGCGGACGGGTGCCGCCGGGCGGAAGACGGCGGCGGCGACCGGCCCGCCGGACGGAAGACGGCGGCGGTGACCGGCCCGCCTGCCGAGTCCGCACCGCCGCTGTCGGCGGAGCACCGAGGCCGCGCGACCCGCGGTCCGGTTGCCGTCGGCCCCGCGCCGGGGATCCGCCCCGCCACCCCCTGGTGCCCCCGGCTCCTCCGGCGACCGAGCCCCCTCCCCTCCGTTCAGGGGAAACCCCCGGACGGCACGCGTGGAGCGGGGCCGGCCAGTCGACAACTCACCCGTGACCCTGCCGCTGATCGCCCCCATGCTCGCCACCCCCGGCACCCTCCCGCCCGCGGCACAGGACGCGCGCTGGGCCTACGAGACCAAGCAGGACGGGCAGCGGGCGGTGGTCTACCTCGCCGGGGACGGCGGCATCGTGCTGCGCGCCCGCTCGGGGGAGACCATCACCGCCGCCTACCCCGAACTGCGTCCGCTGGGCGGCGCGCTGGGCCGGACGCCCGCCGTGCTGGACGGGGAGGTGCTCGCACTGGACGAGGAGGGCCGCGCCGACTTCCAGTTGCTCCAGTCCCGGATGGGGCTGGTCCAGGCGCCGGTCAGGGCGGCGCGCCTCGCGGCGACGGCGCCCGTCCACCTGGTGCTGTTCGACGTCATGCACCTGGGCGGCCGTTCCCTCGTCCGGCTCCCCTATCTGCGGCGGCGTGCCCGGCTGGAGGCACTCGGTCTGGAAGGGCCGTACTGGTCGACTCCGGGCGCGCTCGTCGGGCACGGGCGGGAGGCCCTCGAGGCGACCCGCGCGCACGGTCTGGAGGGGCTCGTCTGCAAGCGGCTGGACTCCGTGTACGAGCCCGGCGTGCGCTCCCGGGCCTGGATCAAGATCCGCAACATGCGCAGCGTGGACGTCCTGGTCGGCGGCTGGCTGCCCGGCAAGGGCCGGCTCACCGGGCTGCCCGGCGCCGTCCTGGTGGGCCAGCGGGCCGGCTCCGCCCTGCGGTACGTCGGCAGCGTGGGCACCGGCTGGAGCGAGGCGGAGCGCGCGGAACTCGCGGCACTGCTGAGGGCCGCCGCGACCGACGTGTGCCCCTTCGACCCGGTACCGGCGGCGCCGGGCGCGCACTGGGTGCTGCCCCGGCTGGTCGGTGAGGTCCGCTTCAGCACGCGCACCCGGGCCGGACTGCTGCGCCAGCCGTCCTGGCTGCGACTGCGCACCGACCTCACGCCCGAGGAATCCGCGGCCGACATCCCGGACAATCCCGTCTGATGCTCCGTCACATGCCGAGTATTGGGTTGCGTTTCACCACCGATACGCCTGCGGTCTCTTGGCGCGGAACGGAAAACCGGGGAAGCTGAACCGCCTTTTCCCCCACAGCCGTTGGGCTGCGCCCGCAGCCCAGAGGAGGACGCAGTGTCGTCACCGAAGTCCATGTCACACCGCAGGAGATGGCTCACCGGTCTCGCCGGTGCCGCCGCGCTCGTCGTCGCCTTCCCCACGGTCGCCTTCGCCGCCCCGCCCCAGGCGCTGCCGGCCAACGCCGAGGCCGCCGAGCGGACGTACCAGCCCGCGTTCGACTACGACACGGACGGCTGCTACTCCACCCCCGCGATCGGCCCCGACGGCACGGTCAACGGCGGCCTGAACCCGACCGGTTCGCTCAGCGGCAACTGCCGGGACGCCTCCGACCTGGACAACACCAACAGCTACTCGCGCTACAAGTGCAACAACGGCTGGTGCGCCTACATGTACGGCCTCTACTTCGAGAAGGACCAGGCGGTGGCGGGCAGCAGCATCGGCGGGCACCGGCACGACTGGGAACACGTCGTGATCTGGGTGCAGAACAACCAGGTGCAGTACGTCTCGACGTCCAACCACGGCTCCTTCACCATCACCGCGGCGTCCAAGGTCCGCTTCGACGGCACGCACGCGAAGATCGTGTACCACAAGGACGGCATCAGCACGCACTGCTTCCGTCTCGCCAACTCGGGCGACGAACCCCCCGAGAACCACAAGCGCACCTGGCAGTACCCGCCCCTGGTCGGCTGGAACGGCTACCCGCCGGGCCTGCGCGACAAGTTGAGCGCCCACGACTTCGGCAGCGCCAACTTCGGCCTCAAGGACGCCCGGTTCAGCAACCACCTCGCGTCGGCGAAGCCGTCCGGGATCGCCTTCGACCCCAACGCCTGAGCCGGTGACCGGGATCGGTCCCGGGGCGTAGGACCCGAGCCGTGCGCGGGTTCGGCCCCGGGCCCGATCCCGGAGCGTCACCCGGACCGTAGTGTCCGGTGCATGACCACGAACGACACGAGCGGACGGCTCGACGAGGCCTTCGAACGGCTCCACGCCTGCGGACCGGAACGGCTGGGGCGGCTCTCCAACCACGCCCCCATGGTGGTCGAGTCCCTCGCCGCCCGCGGCCGGGCCGGTGCCGTGCACCGCTGGCTGGACCGCTACCAGGACAGGCTCGAGGAGTTCCCCGCCCCCGTGTCGCCGATCACGGACGCCGACTGGCGGGACGCGCTGGGCGACATCCGCCGCGCCGCCGACTGGGTCGCCTTCTTCGCCCGCGCCCTCGCCGACCACCCGTGGCGCGACGTCCTCGCCGCGTGGTGGCCCCGCCTGCTGCCCGGCCTGTACGGCGCCGCCACGCACCCGGTGATCCGGGTGGGCCACGCCGTACGCGCCCTGGAAGCCGAGGAGAACGCGCCCCGGCTCGCCGAACTCGCCCACGCCCTGGGGTACTGGGCCGCCCGGCACCGCCCCGTCTCCGGTGTCACCGTCCTGCCGGGCGCGCCGACGGCGGCCGCGTCCCTGGACGCCGTCCCCGCGGTGCACACGCGCAGCCGGGCGTTCCCGGACCGTCTGGCGGTCGTGCGCGCCCTGCCCGGGTGGGCGGCGGACGTGACCGACCCGGACACCGCCCGCACCCGCCTCACCGAGCTGGTCCGCGCCGCGACGCACCGCTACACCACCCACGGCCACGGCGAGGAGACGATGCTGGTGCACGCGGCGACGGCCCCCAACGCCGTACTGCGCACCCTCGACGCACTCCCCCGCGGCCTGTGGGCCCCGAGTCTGCACGCGGCCTGGACGGCGTCGGCGGCGGTCACCGCGATGTACGCGCCGGCGGAACCGGTCGACTACGTGCCGCCCGCCCGCCTCAGCGCCGAGGAGGTCGTCGACCGCGCCCTCGCCCACGGCGACGAACACGTCATCAAGCTGACCGACACGGCCCTGGACGTCGGGGACCAGCGGGCGCTGGACGCCGCGTCACGCGCGGTCGACCTCAGCCGTCCCCTGGTGTGACCTCGCCCCGATGGCCCACGAGGTCCGAATGGACCTTCACGGGGAACTGCCGCACCCGGTGGACGCGGAGGCGCTGCTCGCCCTGTCCGACGGCCACCACGACCGTGCCGGACGGCCGTTGGAGACGCGGGAGCCGCCGGGCGTCCGGTGACGGTGTACGCCCTGGAGGGCCCGGCCCCGCGGTCACCGAACGGGACACCGAGGCGGTGCCGCGGATCGCCGCGGGCCATCTGGCGTCCGGCCGGCAGCGGGGGTCGCTCGCCTCACCGCGCTGAGCGTGCACGCGGGCGGCGACGGCGACCGCGTGCCGGTCCGCACCTGGGCCGAGGGCCACATGGCGGACCTCGCCGTCTTCACCGGCCCGGCCGGAGACAGCGGAGGGCCGCGGCGGGCCGCTCGGGGCTCGCGCCCCGCGTGTGGGAGGAAACGCTGCCGGCCCATGAGCGGAACGCCTTCTCCCGGCACGTTCTGGACGGCACCGGTCCCGTCCCCGGCCGCCTCGCCGCCTGGAGTGCGGCGACCGTCGAGGGAACCGTGCGATGAGCGACGCGTCCCCGATTACGGCATCCCCGATACGGCATCCCCGGCCCGGAGACCTGCTCCGGACGGCCGGACTCGCCGTCCAGCACGCTTCCACGACCGGCTGGGGGCCCGTGTCCGGGAGAGGGCGCGCTTCACCCCGACCGTCGGGCAACGACCCTGCCAAGGGTCTATCGTGTCCCGCATGTCCGTCCCGGAACTCATCCGTATCGTCTCCCGCGACTCGCCCATGGCTCTGGCCCAAGTGGAGCGCGTCCGCGCCGAGTTGGCCGTCCTGCATCCCGGTGTGCGCACCGAGGTCGTCCCCGTGCGGACGACCGGTGACAAGTGGATGGGCGACCTGTCCAAGGTCGAGGGGAAGGGGGCGTTCACCAAGGAGGTGGACGCCGCGCTGCTGGCCGGCGAGGCGGATGTCGCGGTGCACTGCGTCAAGGACGTCCCGGCGGACCGGCCGCTGCCCGCGGGCACGGTGTTCGCCGCGTTCCTGAAGCGGGACGACATCCGGGACGCCCTCGTACACCCCGGCGGGCTCACCATCGACGAACTCCCGGCCGGAACACGCGTCGGCACCTCCTCGGTCCGCCGGGTCGCCCAACTGGCCGCCACCCACCCGCACCTGGAGTGCGTGCCGTTCCGGGGCAACGCCAACCGGCGGCTGGAGAAGCTGGCGGCGGGCGAGGCGGACGCGCTGCTGCTCGCGGTCTCGGGGCTGGAGCGCATCGGCCGGCCGGACGTGATCAGCGAGGTGCTGTCGCCGGAGACGATGATGCCGCCGATCGGCGCGGGCATCCTCGCCCTGCAGTGCCGCGAGGGCGACACCGACCTCATCGACGCCGTGAGCGGGCTCGGCGACCCGGCCACCCATCGGGAGGCCACCGCGGAGCGCATGTTCCTGCACGTGCTGCAAGGTCACTGCAACAGCCCGATCGCCGGGTTCGCGCGCGTGGACCGCGGCGGCGAACTGTCCCTGCGGGCCTGTGTGTTCACCCCGGACGGCAAGACCCGGCTGAACGCCCACGAGTGGGCGGGCCGTCTCGACCCGGCCACGCTCGGCACGTCGGTGGCCGTCGCGCTGCTGCGTCAGGGCGCCCGCGAGATCATCGACGGCATCCCGCACTGAGACGGCAGACAGCCGTGGGGCGGACGCCCGGCCGACGGACGCCGGGGCGGGAGGGGTGTCAGGCGGTGCCCTCTTCGGCCTGGTCCCGCAGGAAGTTGCTCACCTGACGGGCCAGGGTCTCCCGGCCGGTGCCGGCCGGTGCGCCGGCCGCCCCCTCGTGCAGGTCGACGCCGCCCACCCACATCCGGCGCCCGGCCCATTCGTCGTCCAGGCGCAGCTGGACCTGGACGTCCACCTGGCCGAGCGAGGCCTCCGGTCCGGCGGCGTACAGGACGGCGGTGGCGCGGCGCAGCGGGTAGACGTCGAAACCCTCGATGAACTGCGAGTTGCGCCAGTCGATGAAGGCGCTCTCCCCGTCCGGCCCGATCCGCACGTCGATCTGCCCGTCCTCGAGGTGGACGCCGAAGCTGCGCTCCCCGCGGTTCTCGACGGTCACCCGCAGGCGGAAGTACGTCAGGCCCTCGGCCGCGTCGTCGCGCCCGCGCGGCGGCTCGGCGCGCTCCAGGCGGTGGACGCGGACCCGCAGACCGGCATGCTCGTCGTACTCCTGCCAGTCCCCGACCACGTTCGGCTCGTACACAGTCCACCTCTCGACTTGCTACGGGCTGCTTCCTATCCGTGTACTCAGTGCACTGTCAAATGAGCAGAATGCGCTGTGGCCAGGGAATTCACCCCTTTTGATCGTTGATCAAGCCGTGCGCAGGCACAATCCGCCCCGCGGCCGCGCGGAGGTGGTTCGCGGGCGTGCCGCACATCACGTCCCGCCGGCACGTCCGGGCAAGATCAGCGGGCCAGCCGTCCCAGGAGCGCGGACGCCGCCGTGACACCGAGCGCGGCGGCCGCGATCAGCACCCCGAAGTCGAGCGCGAGATGCGCCGGTGTGCCGAGGAGCAGGCCGCGCAGGGCGTCCACCTCGTAGCTGAGGGGGTTGACCTTGCTGACCGCCTGGAGCCAGCCCGGCATGACGTCGACCGGGTAGAGGGCGTTGGAGCCGAAGAACAGGGGCATCGTGATCGCCTGGCCGAAGCCCATCAGCCGGTCGCGGCTGAGGACGATGCCGGCGATGGTCATCGACAGACAGGCGAAGAAGGCCGAGCCGAGGACGACGATCAGGGCGACGCCGAGCAGCTTGAGCGGGTTCCAGGTCAGCGCGACGCCGAGCAGGGCGGCGATGACGATCACGACGACCGCCTGGATCACCGACTTCACCCCGGCCGCGAACGCCTTGCCGGTGATGAGGGCGGAGCGTGGAGTGGGCGTGACGAGCAGCTTGTTGAGGACGCCGGCGTCGCGTTCCCAGATGATCTGGATGCCGTAGAAGATGGCGATGAACATCGCGGACTGGGCGATGATGCCGGGCGCCAGGTAGTCGATGTAGGGGATGCCGCCGGTGGGGATCGCCTTGATCCGGGTGAAGGTCTGACCGAAGATCAGCAGCCACAGGGCCGGCTGCACCGCCCGCGTGTACAGCTCGGTGCGGTCGTGGCGCAGCTTCTGCAGTTCGACGGCGCACATCGCGGCGACGCGGGCCGGCAGCAGCAGCCGGCCCGCGCGCGGCTCGGGCGGGCGCAGGAGCAGGTCGATGCCCTGCTCGCGGGCGCGGTCAGCCGACGCGCTGAGCGGTACGGCGGGTGCTTCGGACATCGCGGAAGTCTCCTGACTGGTCGTCGAGGCCGCTGCCGGCGACGTCACGGAAGACGTCCTCCAGGGTCGGCAGTGGGTCCGTGGCCGCTGCGCCGCGGCGTGCGCCGAGACCCCGGCGCAGGTCGGACGGGGTGCCGAGGGCGCGGATGCGGCCGTGGTGCATCAGACCGACCCGGTCGCAGTAGTGGTCGGCCTCGTCCATGTAGTGGGTGGTGACCAGGACGGTCATGCCGGTGGCCTCGCGTACGGCGGTGATGTGCTCCCAGACACTCGTCCGGGCGATCGGGTCGAGGCCGATGGTCGGCTCGTCGAGGATCAGCAGCCTCGGCGCGCTGACCAGTGCCTGCGCGAGTTCCAGGCGGCGGACCATGCCGCCGGAGTAGGTGCCGGCGAGCCGGTCGGCGGCGTCGGCGAGGTCGACGGCGGCCAGGGCCTGGGCGACGCGTTCGGCGCGTTCGCGGCGCGGCACGTCGAAGACGCGGGCGAAGAGGGAGACGTTCTCCCGGCCGGTGAGGCCCGCGTCGGCGGACAGCTGCTGTGGCACGTAGCCGAGCAGCCGTCGTACGGCCATGCGCTCCTCGGCCGCGTCGTGGCCGAAGACGCGGACCCTGCCGGCGGGCACCGGCAGGAGGGTGGTGACGCAGCGGATCGCCGTGGTCTTGCCGGCGCCGTTCGGGCCGAGCAGGCCGAAGACCTCGCCCTCGCGGACCGTCAGGTCGAGCCCGTCGACCGCTTTCGCGTCCCCGAAGGCGTAGGTGAGCCGGGTGCAGGCGACGGCGTCGGCGTCGTCGGTGGTGGTGGTCATGGTTCCTCGGCTTCCTCGTGCAGGTGGTCGGCGAGGGTGCGCAGGGCGGGGAGCGCGGCGCGCAGCGCCTCCTGGTCGGCCGCGTCGAGACGGGCGAGATGACGGCCGACGAGCGCGGTGCGCCGTTGCTTCCAGTCCCGCAGCCGGGCCTCGGCCGCCCCGGTGAGCAGCAGGAGCGCTGCACGCCGGTCGGCGGGGTCGGTCTCGCGGACCAGGTAGCCGTCCCTGACCAGCTGGTTGACGAGCGTCGACACGGAGTTGCCCGCGAGGTACAGCTCCTTGGCGGCGTCCGACACACCGATGCCGGGGCGGGCCTCGACGAGGCGGAGCAACTCGACCCCGGCGCCCCGCAGTCGTGGCTCGGTCAGCCCCGCGCGCAACCGGCGCCTGAGCAGTCGCTGGACGCCGACGAGCGCGTCGGCCAGTTCTTCCGGGAAGGTCTCCTCGTCCACGCGACCGAGATTAGCTCTGTAGCAGAGGTAATGGCACCAAGGAGAGGTCAAGGAGGGCACGACCGCATGGGCCTCTCCCCGCGAGCCCCCACCTTGCGGGTCCCACTTCCCGGGCCGCGACATAGAATGTGGACAAATACTATGTAACTGTTTCAGAAGCCCACACAGTGGGCATGTGCAGCAATGTGCTTCGGACAGGAGGCACGTCCGTGGGATCCGTCGAAAGGGCCGGCCCCGGGTGTTCTGCGCCAGGTCCGAGCGCGTCGTCCCACGGTGTCCGTCCATCCCCCGGCACCCTCCTGAGGGAGGCGCGCGTGATGCGTACCACCGTCAGAACCAAGCAGCACCCCCACGACGACGCCCCGGACACCGCCGAGTCCTTCGTTCGGCTCGCGCAACTGTCCGACGGGCCGGAGCGTCAGGCGCTCCGGGACGAGCTGGTCCGGCTCTGGCTGCCCATGGCCGAACGGATCGCCGTCCGTTTCCGGGGGCGCGGCGAAGCCCTCGAGGACCTCTACCAGGTGGCGGCCCTGGGGCTCGTGAAGGCCGTCGACCACTACGACCCGGACCGTGGCCGCGCCTTCGAGGCGTACGCGGTGCCGACCATCACCGGCGAGATCAAGCGCCACTTCCGTGACCACATGTGGACGCTGCACGTGCCCCGCCGGGTCCAGGACCTGCGCAACCGGGTGCGGCACGCCGCCAAGGAGCTGTCCCAGAGCACCCCGGGACGGCCCCCCACCGTCGCCGAGATCGCCGAGCACGCGCAGCTGAGCGAGGACGAGGTGCGCACCGGGATGGAGGCGCTGGAGTGCTTCACGGCGCTGTCGCTGGAGGCCGAGATGCCCGGCACCGACGGCTACGCCCTGGAGGACGCCCTCGGCGACCCCGACCCCGGCTTCGACACGGTGGTCGACCGGGTGGCCGTGGCGCCCAGTCTGCGGGCGCTGCCGGAGCGCGAACGGACCATCCTGTACCTGCGTTTCTTCGGCGGGATGACCCAGAGCAGCATCGCCGAGCAGCTCGGCATCTCCCAGATGCACGTCTCGCGGCTGCTGAGCGGCTGCTTCGCGCGGCTGCGCGAGGAGGTCGCCCCCGAAGCTCACTGAGGGCGCGGGCGCGCGCGGTCCAACGGGGGCGCGCCCGGGATCTGTGTGGGGCCGTGGCGGTCGATCAGGTCCTCCAGCTCCACACGGATGACCTCGGGAATGTCCCCGGTGCGCCCCCAGACGAGGATCATCTCCGCGACGTTGCGCAGCTTGATGTTCGTGTGCTGGGAGACCTCCCGCAGGACCGTCCATCCCTCGTCCGGAGTCATCCGTCCGAGGGCGACGACCACACCGATCGCCTGGTCGACCACGGCGTGGGAGGCGATGGCCTCCTTGAGCTGGTCGACCTCTCGCTGGAGTTCGAAGATCCGGTCCGTTTCGTCGCCGGATCCGCGCGGTACTCGTGGCACTCCTCCATCGTGCCACCGAGTCTCTCGGCAGGCGCCGTGGACGGTTCCGGCCGGACACTGGGGGAAGACCCCGGCTGCCGCCGAGAGAGCAGGACGCGAGTGCCATGAACGATCATCCGACATCTGCCCGCCGTGCGAAGGAGGTCGTCTCCACGCACTCCGTGTTCGGCGCACCCTGCTGGGTGAGCCTCACCAGCCGCGACCTGGAAGCCACCCAGGACTTCTACACGGCCGTCCTCGGCTGGGAATGGCGCCGGGGCGCGCTCGGCGACCACTTCCGGACCGCGCTGGTCGGTGACGTCCCGGTCGCCGGGGTCGCCGCCGTCGCCGCGATGTGGCAGATGGCGGTCGCCTGGACCCCGTACTTCGCGGTGCCCAGCGCGGACGTGGCCGCGTCCCGGGCGCGCGAACGCGGTGGCACGGTCGCCGTGGGCCCCATCTCGCTGCCGCCCGGCCGGGCGGCACTGCTGGCCGACCGGGACGGCGCGACCTTCGGCGTCTGGGAGGGGGCACTGAACAGCAACTGGGAGACCTGGCGGCAGGCCGCCCCGACCTTCATACGGCTGCACACCCGTGACGCCTTCGACTCCGCGATCTTCTACGGCGAGATCCTCGACTGGGCCTCCGACCGGCCCGGCTGCTGCGAGGTCCACTACGAGGGCGGCGAGGTCGTCCTGCGCAGCCGGGGCGACATCGTGGCCCGGATCGAGTCGGGTGCGCTGGAGGCGGCACCCGACCCGACGATCCGGCCCCACTGGCAGGTCCACTTCGCCGTCGCCGACGTCGCGGCCTGCGCGCGGGCCGCGGAGCGGCACGGCGGCAGCGTGCTGGGCAAGGCCGTCGACGAGGCGGTGCTGCGGGACCCGGACGGCGCCCAGTTCACGGTGACCTCGCACCGGGACCGCTGAGCGCGGCCCGTCCCCGCACCGGGCTCCGGCGCCCTTCTCACTGCGAGCGCTTCGGGGTCCCTCCGAGCGCTCCGGGTTCACTCCGAGCGCTTCGGGGGACGGGAGAGCACGACCAGGCTGCGGGCTTCGACGCTCACCGCGGCACCCGCCTTGTACTCGGTCTCGTCCGGGTCGCCGTCGCACTGCACGGTGTCGACGCACACCGTCCACCGCTCCCCGTACTCGGCGCCGGGCAGCCGGAAGACGACGGGCTCCCAGTAGCTGTTGAGCAGCAGCAGGAAGGAGTCGTCGACGACGGGCCGGCCCTGCGGGTCGGGTTCGGCGATGGCGTCGCCGTTGAGGAAGACGCCGACGCAGTGCGCGTCGGAGCGCTGCCAGTCCCGGTCGCTCATCTCGCGCGCGTCCGGCAGCAGCCACACCAGGTCGGGCAGCGGCTGGCCGGCGTGCGTCACGGTCTCGCCGCGGAAGAAACGGCGCCGGCGCAGCACGGGGTGGGCGGCGCGCAGGGCGACCAGGTGCCGGGTGAAGGCCACCAGGTCGCGCTGCTCCCCCGTGAGCCGCCAGTCGATCCAGGAGACCTCGTTGTCCTGGCAGTAGGCGTTGTTGTTGCCGCGCTGGGTGCGTCCGAGTTCGTCGCCGTGGCAGAGCATCGGGATGCCCTGCGACAGCAGCAGCGTGGCGAGGAGGTTGCGCTGCTGACGGGCGCGCAGTTCCCGCACGTCCGGATCGTCGGTCTCGCCCTCGACCCCGCAGTTCCAGGACCGGTTGTGGCTCTCGCCGTCCCGGTTGCCCTCGCCGTTGGCCTCGTTGTGCTTGTCGTTGTACGAGACGAGGTCGCGCAGGGTGAACCCGTCGTGCGCGGTCACGAAGTTGACGCTGGCGCGCGGTCGCCGCCTGCTGTGCGCGTACAGGTCGGAGGAGCCGGTCAGACGTGAGGCGAACTCGGCGAGCGAGCCCGGTTCCGCGCGCCAGAAGTCCCGTACCGCGTCGCGGTAGCGGCCGTTCCACTCCGACCACAGGGGTGGGAAGTTGCCGACCTGGTAGCCGCCCTCGCCGACGTCCCACGGTTCGGCGATCAGCTTCACGCGGCTGATCACGGGGTCCTGCTGGATCAGGTCGAAGAACGCCGACAGCCGGGACACCTCGTGGAACTGCCGGGCCAGTGTGGCCGCGAGGTCGAAGCGGAAGCCGTCGACGTGCATCTCGGTCACCCAGTACCGCAGCGAGTCCATGATCAGCTGGAGGACGTAGGGGTGGCGCATCAGCAGGCTGTTGCCGGTGCCGGTGGTGTCGTAGTAGTGCGACCAGTCGCCGTCCACCAGGCGGTAGTACGAGCAGTTGTCGATGCCGCGGAAGGAGAGGGTGGGGCCCTTCTCGTTGCCCTCGGCGGTGTGGTTGTAGACGACGTCGAGGATCACCTCGAGTCCGGCCGCGTGCAGCGCCTTCACCATCGCCTTGAACTCGGCGACCTGTCGCCCCCGGACGCCGTGGGCGGCGTAGGCGTTGTGCGGGGCGAAGAAGCCGATGGTGTTGTAACCCCAGTAGTTGGACAGGCCCCGGTCCCGCAGGACGCCGTCCTGGGCGTACTGGTGCACCGGCATCAGCTCGATCGCGGTCACGCCCAGCGAGGTGAGGTGCTCGGTCACCGCGGGGTGCGCGAGGCCGGCGTAGGTGCCGCGCAACTCGGGCGGGACGTCGGGGTGGGTGCGGGTCAGGCCGCGCACATGGGCCTCGTAGATCACGGTGTCGGCGTAGGGGCGCCTCGGTGAGCGGTCGTCGCCCCAGTCGAAGGCCGGGTCGGTGACCACGCCGAGCAGGGTGTGCCCGGCGCTGTCCTTCGGGTCGGGGCGGTCGCCCGCCCGTTCGAAGAGGGAGGCGTGGTTGTCGATCTGGCCGTCCACGGCCCGTGCGTACGGATCGAGGAGCAGCTTGGCCGGGTTGCAGCGGTGCCCGGAGGCCGGGTCCCACGGCCCGTGCACCCGGTAGCCGTAGCGCTGCCCCGGGCCGACGCCGGGCAGATAGGCGTGCCAGACGAAGCCGTCGACCTCGTTCAGGGTCACGCTGCGACTGCTGCCGTCGTCGTCGACGAGGACGAGGTCGACGCGCTGGGCGACCTCGCTGAACAACGCGAAGTTGGTGCCCTCGCCGTCGAAGTCGGCGCCCAGCGGGTAGGGGTGCCCGCTCCACACGGGCACCCCTGCGCTGCGGTTCGGCCGCGAGGTCACCGGGCGCCCTCCAGGACGCCGTCCGCCTCGTCCGCCGGGGTGGCCAGGGCCGTCACCGGCAGGTCGCGCGGCACCTGGAGCATCTCGCGCAGCTTCGGCTCCGGCGTGGTCGGCACGAGCGGGACGCGTTCGCCGGCGCGGGCACGCTGCGAGAACCAGATGACCTTGCTGCCGGTGTCGGTGGCGCAGCAGCCCCAGCCGTCGCTCATCGCGGCGATGTGTTCCAGGCAGCCGCGCAGGTCCTGGTCCGGGCGCAGGTCCCGGTCGTCGCCCCCGACGGCGGTGATGAGGTGCTGACCGTTCCACCACATCTCGATCGACGTGTGCTTGTCCGTGGCGTGCTCGTCGATGGCCTTCAGCAGCATCTCGACGCCGCGGCAGACGGGCTCGACGAGGGTCTCCAGGTCCCAGTACCGGAGGTGCGCGGCCAGTATGCGCCTGACCTGTCCGACCCGTTCCGGGCTCACATCCACGTCGAGGTGGTAGTAGCAGGGCACTGCGGTCTTCATCGTCGTTCGCTCCTCACCGGCGAGGCTCCCGCTCGTTCGCGGTCCGCGGACCGCACCCCGAACACGAAGCGTGAGCGTTGATCGCTCCTGAGTCACAACCACAGTGCGGCCGCTACGCCATTCGTGCAACACGAGCACACCACGACCAAGATCCAACAGGACGTTGAGTGGTGGGCCGTGCACCATAAGTGAAGGCCTCGGGAGGTTTGACGGTTTCGCACCTCTGCTTACAGGGCCGACCCGCTCGTCGCGGGGCGACGTACCTCTCGAACTCCCGGAAGGTGAACAGCGCCATGCTGCTGCCAGCGAAGACCGAAGTAGCCAGACGTCTGCGCAGTTACCGCGCCTGGGAACGCGCGATGCTCGCGTGCCCGGGCGACCGCGCGGTGCGCGCCACCTTCGAGGACTGCGGTTACACCCTCTGCGTGCTGATGGGCAAGCGTTGCGCGCGGGAGGCCGCGGACGCCGCCGAGCAGTACCTGCGCGGGGCCGTGGACGCCCGGCCCCGGCGGGGCGGGCCACAGCGCGGGAACGGCGTCGCGCGGTTCACGTCGGCGCGACCCGTGCCGCGTGTGGCCGCCGAGCGTTAGCAGGGAGCGCCCGCCCCCGGCCATCCGGCATCCGGTGTCCGGCAGCGGGCGGCAGAAGCCGTTTCCAGTCACGTGTTTCGGTACAGCGGAGGTGCAGCGTGAGGTCCACGAAGGCGATCGGCCGTATCCCGGTGCGGGACGTCCAGCCGCTTGTGGAGTGCGGCAGGCGACCGGCCAAGTCCGTGAGCGGGGAGACGTTCCCGATCACCGCGACGGTGTTTCGCGAGGGCCATGACGCCATCGGCGCGAACGTGGTCCTCAAGAGCCCGGACGGTCGCCGTGGACCGTGGACGCCGATGAGGGAACTCGCTCCGGGCACCGACCGCTGGGGCGCCGAGGTGACGCTCGACGAGGTGGGCCGCTGGACGTACACGGTGGAGGCCTGGAGCGACCCCGTGACGACCTGGCGACGGCACGCGGAGATCAAGATCCCGGCGGGCATCGACACGGGTCTCGTCCTCGAGGAGGGCGGCCGGCTCTACGAACGGGCCGCCGCCCGCGTGCCGCGCGGACCGGCGCGGGCGGTCGTGCGGGAGGCGGCGAGGAAGCTGCTCGACGACTCGCTGCCGGTGTCCGAGCGGTACGCGGCCGCGCTGGCACCGGAAGTGGACGAGGTTCTCACCCGCCACCCCTTCCGGGAGTTCGTGTCCGCCGGCACCCCGGTGCCCCTGCTCGTGGAGCGCGAACGGGCCCTGTACGGCTCGTGGTACGAGTTCTTCCCCCGCTCGGAGGGGACGCCGGAGCGTCCGCACGGGACCTTCCGGACCGCCGCCCGGCGGCTGCCCGCGATCGCCGCGATGGGCTTCGACGTGGTCTACCTGCCGCCGATCCACCCGATCGGGACGACCTTCCGCAAGGGCCGCAACAACTCCCTGACCGTCGAGCCCGACGACGTGGGCGTGCCGTGGGCGATCGGCTCGCCGGAGGGCGGGCACGACGCGGTGCACCCGGAGTTGGGCACGCTGGAGGACTTCGCCTGGTTCGTCGAGCAGGCGAAGGAGCAGGGACTGGAGATCGCGCTCGACTTCGCGCTCCA
>NZ_JBIBVX010000020.1:0-197432 GCF_043080745.1 Streptomyces sp. NPDC014995 | reverse complement strand
GGAACGCCGCGACGACATCCACGAGGCCTTCCTCGGCCTCGCCGCCTGCCTGATCACCCACCGACACGTCCAACGCCTTTGTTAGGACCTCTTAGGGGCATCCGGCCGTGTTGCTGGTGTGCCAAGTCACCTGAAGTCATCTGGGGAGCGACTGTCGGACCGTGTCGCGGTCGGGGTGCTGACGCAGGCGTTCCTCAGTCGCTTGTGGACGAGGCGTTGGCGGAGACGGGCCGGGTGCAGCAGCGGAACCGGCTGTTGCCGCCCGGCTGGTGGTCCGTTTCCTATTGGCGTGAACGACACAGCCGGACGCGCCACCGGCGATGCCGTCCTGACCCTTGCCGCCCGTCGGCTCCAGGCGTCAGGACGGGCGGGAGACACCGTCGCCCGCCTCGGGGGTGACGAGTTCGCCGCTCTCCTGGAATGGGAGGCAGGCACATATCTCTCGAGCGCCTGGGACGTCGCCCACCGGATCCTGTCCCGCTCTGACGATGCCGTACCGGATCGGCAGCACGGACGTGGTGGTCTCGGCCTCCATCGAAATGGCAGCAGCCGCCGGGGAATCACAGCCGAGGAACTCCTGCACCACGTCGACCTGGCCATGTACGCGGCCAAGGCCGCGGGCAAAGGACGCATCCGTATGCATCACCCGCAGACCCCGCACCTGCAACACCTGGCACACCCTCATGACAGCTCACTCAGATTCCGCAGTGCAGTGCCTCAGCAGCACCCGCGGCTCCGCGACATGAAGCGCTCATCCTGCCGTCTCCCTGCCTGCTGAGTTCCCCCCACTCCCCGTTCAGGGAGCGGTTGCTGTACTCGTCGAAGCCAGGCACGTCGTATGGCACGCTGCTGATCTCCTCTGCGGTCGTCGGGGCGCCGGTCGTGGTCGGCTGCGGATACCGCCCCTACCGATGGGCCATGACGAAGTCGGTGAGCGTGGCAATGGACTGCAGACTGTCCAGGCTCAGGTCCAGTGTGGCGACGTCGACGCCGAAGCGGGTGTCGACCGCGCCCAGCAGGGTAACCCCGGCGAGCGAGGTCAGGCCGATCTCCGGGCCGAACAGGTCGGTGTCGGCGGGGAGTTCCGCGACAACGGCGGCGTCCAGACGGGCGGCCTCGGCGATCATCGAACGGAGCTCCCGTTCCACCGTCGAGCGGTCCGTGGGGGAGGGGGTGCGGGCGTCCGTCACGCTTCGGTGTCCTTTCGGGGGGATACGTGCAGCCAGGCGGGTGGTCTCGGCAGGTCGCCCCGGAGGGAGCGGGCCAGGACCGCCGACCCGGTGGTGTCCATGGCGTTCTCGGCGTCCCCGGCGTTCTCGGCGTCCTCCGTACGACGCAGGCCCGCCTGGCGCAGCAGGATCCGCATCTCCAGGTTGGCGTCGGTCGGGCGCAGGGTCACCCGGAACTCCTCGGCGCCGGCCTCGCGGGACCGCTCCATCAGCCAGAAGAGGAAGGCCGCGGCGGCGCCCCGGCCGGCGACCCGGCAGGAGAGCGCGAGCAGCGGAACGGACCAGGTGCCCGCGGCGCTCCGGTCGACCAGCGCGGCCCCGATGATCCCGTACTCGCCGAAACGGTCGGCCATCCGGGCGGTGTACAGCTCGTGCCCGTCCGAGGCGGCCAGCGCGCGCAGTCGCTCCGGGCTCAGGCCGGAGGAGTTCAGACGGTGGGTGCGGGCGGCGAGTTCCAGGGCGCGGGGGACCTCCTGCGGTCCGGCCGCGCCGACGGTGAGCCGCATTTCGCACCAGCGCAGGAACTCCTCCCGCGTGCCCTGGAAACGCTCGCCCTCGGCCCGGCGGGTCTCCTCGGTGCGGTAGCGGCGCACCCGTTCCCGCGACTCCGGGGTGACCTCCCGGCCCTCGAACGCCGCCAGCAGCGCGGGCACGTCCCGCGGGTCGAGCGTGCGCACGCCCGGCAGCAGGGCCTCCACCTCGGCACGCTCGTACGGCGAGTCGTCGACCAGGAGCAGCGCCTCCACGGCGATCCCGAGGTCCTTGGCGATCCTGCGCAGGGACTCGCTCTTGTCCTGCCACGACACCTGCGGCGCGAGGAAGCGCTCGCGCAGCTCCGGTACGGCGTTCAGCCGGTCCAGGACCGCGGGGGCGCTGCGGCTCGCGAGGCTGCTGAGCACACCGCGGGCCGCCAGCGCGTCGATCGCGGCCAGCATCTCGGGACGGGGGGTGGGCAACTCGTCGGTGGGCGCCTCCACCGCGATCTCGTCCCACAGCGTGCCGTCCAGGTCCCAGACGACGCACTTGATCCGGTCGGGCTCGTGGCCGGGCGTCCCGGTCGCCCCGTTCATCCCGGTCGCGGCGGTCGCGGCGGTTGGATCGGTGGCGCCGGTCGCCCCGGTGGCTCCGGTCATCGGGTGCCCTCCTCCGGGAGGCGCAGCTTCATCGTCAGGGTGGCCGGGTCGAAGCCGAACTTGCGGTAGACCGTGCGCATCGGGACGTTGCCGACGTGGACGCGGCCGACCACCTCCGTGATCCCGTTCGCCAGACAGAACTCCAGGCCCGCGGTGAGGAGCAGCTCGGCGACGTCGCTGCGGTTGTCCAGCGGGGCGACGGCGAGGGAGCGGAAGTTGGCGTAGCGGTCGCCCGTCATCTGGTTCTGGTTGATGCTCACCCAGAGCCAGCCGGCCGCCTCCTCACCCGGACGGTGGGCGACGATCATGCCCTCCTTCGACTTCTCCATGGCACGGCCCACCCGGGACGCGTGCCGGGCGGGGTCGTCGACGGCGTCCTCACCGAAGGAGATGCGGGCGATCTCGGCCTCGAACTCGCCGATGGCCGTCAGGTCGCCTTCGTCGGCCTGGCGGGTGACGTAGGGCTCCGCCCGCCGCTCCAGAGCCGCCCGGTCGTCGGGGGTCGGGGGGTGCCAGCCGGGAGATGCAGGGGCCGGTGATGTGACCGCGGAGGGGGTGGGGACCGGGGTGGCCGGGGCTGTGGTCGCGGGGGGCGAAGGGGGTGCCGCTGCCGGGGTGGTCGCCGAGGTGGCGGTGGGGTGGACGGGCGCCGGAGGGATCGGAGAGGTGGCGGTGGCGGTGGTAGTGGTGGTCTGGGTCGGGGGTGCCTCCTCCGCGACCAGGCGGCCCGGGCGGAAGGGGCCCTTCCCACAGTGGGGGCAGCCGTCGGCGCGCAGGGCGGCGACCGAGGTCCAGCGGGCGCCGGGGCCGACGCGGACCTGGGCGCCGCAGGCCACGCACTCGTACTCGCGCTGCCGGGTGCGCTTGTCGCCGGTGTAGAGGGGACCGCCGTAGTCGCCCTGCCGGGAGGCGGTCGAGCTGCTGGTGAGGAGGTGCTGGAAGAAGCCGACCCCGCCGAGGATGCCGCTGCCCTCGTACTCGTTGAAGTTGCGGATGTAGCCGTTGGTGACCAGGCCGAGGGCCATGATCTCGCGCTGGACCTCGAGCATCTCGTCGGGGCTCTTGCCGCCGAAGGAGAAGAAGATGCTGTGCGCGGGGCCGGGGCGCAGGCCCTCCACGGCGCGCGACAGGAACAGCCGGGCGCCCTCCGGGGTGTAGGGCGGGTCCGTCATCGCCACGTCGAAGCCGCTGTGCAGCTCGGCGGGCAGCGGCTGGCGCAGGTCGTGCTCGACCGTCTCGACGCGGGTGCCGAGGCCGGCCGACACCTTCCTGATGTAGGCGAGGATCTCGGGGGAGATGTCCACGACGGTCACCCGCTCGACGATCGGGGAGCCGAGGACGTCGCCCACGACGGCGACGGCCAGGGAGATCAGATCGTCGTCGCCGATCAGCAGCAGCGAGCCGCCCGGCAGCGCGCCCGCCGTGAGCAGTGCCAGGACCCGGCGCACCTTGGTCTCGGGCGTGCAGTGGGACTGGTCGATCGCCATGTCGGCGGCGGGGCCGGACTCCATGACGGCGCGCAGCCGCCGTACGGCCTCGTCCAGCACGGACGGGATGACCAGCTCGCGGCCGTCGCAGGTGGTGCAGGTGGCGTCGAGGGTGAGGTCCATGCCGAGCCGGGCCACGAGGTCCTGTCCGGCCGGGGTCAGCCGGGAGGGGCGCTCCTTGGTGAGCAGGTCCCGGCGGCGCAGCTCGTTCCCCACGGCGGCCACGATGGGGACGGGCAGCCCGGTGGCACGGCTGATGTCCTTCGTGGAGGCGGGAGCCAGGCGGCGCAGGGCGCGAAGGACGGACCGCACTCCCGGCGGGCCCTCCTGGAGCCGGACGGCGTCCGCGACTTCCGTGAGCACTTGATCGGGGGTGGTACTCCGACGGTGTCGAGGCGCGTTTTTCACAATGCTGCTCCGGGCGGGCTGTATGGAATCCAGGACTATCGAGTATACGGGCTGACGGGGTGTCGACCCGACCCGGTGCGGGCGCGAGGAATTCGGAAGAGCAGAAGGGGAAATAGTGGAAAGGTTTTCGCGAGGTTTACCAGAATTCTCGCCGGGTGTCCGCCGGAACATTCACGAATTCTCCGGCGGCCTCTTTCCGTGATGTTCGGCGAGGTGTTTCCGGCAGGCCCGGAGGGAGGGGAAGGGGCTGGTCCCGCCCCCCTTGACGCGGGGTGGGGTGCTGTGCGCGCGGGGGCCGTGGAGTGGCCCGGATGCTACGCTGGGCACCACCGAGCGCCGGTTATCGGCCTCGCCACCATCCGCTTCGGCCGCGCGGACCAGCGCAGATCTACGTGAAAGGAGACGGGGGCAGCGGTTCGCGACCCCCGGTTCCCCATGACCAACTCCGCCAGCCTCGCCACCGAGGGCATAAACGTCGACGATTTGTGCTCCTACGCCGTCGACGTGTGGGTAAGTGATCACAGCATCCTGACCGACGAGCAGCGCCTCCTCAAGGTTCTGCGCACGGCTGCCGAAAAGGGCAACGCCCAGATTCTCGGTGAGGCCTCGCACGTTTTCCCCAATGGCGCCGTCACCGCCATTCTGCTGCTTTCCGCCTCGCATCTGAGCATCCACACCTGGCCGGAATTCAGCCTGGCCAACGTCGACCTGCTGGCGTACGGCCGGTTGAACGGCGAGCGGATGATGCAGAGCGTGGAGCTCGGGCTGTCGCCGACGAAAATCAACGTGACGCGCATGCTGCGCGCGGTCCACTGACGCACGCTTCACTGACGCACGGTTCACTGACGCCCGCTTCCGAGACGCGGTCCGCTGACGCGCACCTCACGCAAGCGCGAGTCACCGTTCCGCCGTTCCGTCACAGCCACCCCGACAGGGACTCGACGAACGCGTCGAAACGGTCCCGGTGGATGGCGTGCGGCGCGTCGGGCACCGTGCGCACCTCGAAGCCGCGTCGCACCAGGTCCGCCCTCATCTCCGCGCTGACGAGCATGCTCGGGTCCGACACCTGGACCAGGGACCGCACCAGGGCTCTTTCCGGTGTGTGGTCGACGAGCCGGTGGGAGGAGAGGGCAAGGGCGGTGTTCTCGTCCCAGGAGTCGAGGGCCTGTTGTTCGAACACGACGCGCCTGGTGGCGTGATCGCCGGTCCCTCGGGCGATCACGTGTCGGTCGTTCGCCTGGCGGTCGTTGGCGAGCCCTTCGCCCGTGCGTCGGACGTCGTCCGCGAGGGGGATGGTGTCCGGGAGCCGGAGGTCGTCCGTGAGTCGGATGTCCTCCGTGAGACCGGCGTTGTCGGTGAGCCGGTGGTTGTCGGTGAGCCGGTCGTTCGCCGGCGGGCCGGAGAGGCCGGCCAGGAGTCGGCGAGAGCGCTTGAAGAGGGTGAAGACGGCCGGGTCCAGCGTGCCGTAGGCCCCGGCCAGCCGCCAGGCCGGTTCCGAGTAGACGGCGCGGTCCGGCGCCAGTTCCCCGACCGCGAGGGCCAGGGCCAGCGCGCCCAGCGAATGGCCCAGCGCCAGTTCGGGGCCGCGCGGGAGGGTCTCCAGCAGGTCCTCGGCGAAGAGCTGCGGCGTGTACGCCCCGCGGGCGCTGGCGCCGTGGCCGCGCAGGTCCACGGCGAGGACGCGGTAGCCGCGGTCGGTCAGGACCGGCACCAGGTCGTGCCAGGTGCGATGGTCGGCCATGATGCCGTGAACGAGGACGGCGAGACGCTCACCGGTTCCCCACTCCTGTGTGTGCAGGCGCATCCGGCTGCCTTCTTCTTTCGTCGTGCGGTCGGTCGTCGTGCGGTCGTGCGGTCGGTCGTCATGTGACGGTCGTCGTGCGACGGTCGTCGTGCGGGGCGAGCAGGAGTGTAGGACGTGGGTCGCGGGCCGTGGGGCTTGGGCGATCATCGGATCAGGGTGAGGGCATGTGACTGGGCCGACGGCGGTGCAGGTGTGGTGGGCGCGCCTGGGTGACGGGCACGCGGGACTCCTCGCGCTGCTCGATCCGGTGGAGCGTGCCCGGTACGACGCCACTGTCGACGCCGCCGACCGGGGTCGATTTCTGGTCGGTTGCGCGCTCAGCCGCCTCGCCCTGGGCGAGCTGCTCGGCCTGCCTCCCGCGGACGTCCCCCTGCGCCGCGTGTGCCCTCGCTGCGGTGGCCCCCACGGCAAGGTGGAACTGGCGGTACCGCGCGAGTCCGAGTACGCCGACCTGGACTTCTCCGTCACGCACAGCGGTGGGGTGGTCGGGGTCGCCGTCTGCCGTGGCGCGGCGGTGGGCCTCGACGCCGAGGAGTACGCGGCCGGTCTCGACGTCGGCACGGCGGCGCCGATCGCCCTGAGCGACACCGAACTGGCGGCCCTGCACGCCCTTCGTCCGGCCGCCGGGCGGCAGGCGGCCTTCCTGCGTACGTGGACGCGGAAGGAGGCCGTACTGAAGGCGCTCGGCGTAGGCCTGGGCGTGTCGCCCCGCGCGCTCGTGGTGTCCGCTCCGGATGCGCCGCCGGCCGTCCTCACCTGGCCCGAGCGACTGGGCCCACGGCCCGACCTCGCCCTGGCGGACATGACCGTCGACGGGGCGCATCCGGCGTCGGTCGCGCTGGTGGGGGCGTGCGGAGTGCGGCTCGACCAGCGGGACGCGTCGGCCGCGGTGGCCGCGTACGCCGGGGGCGTGTGACGGCGGCCGAACGAGTGGGAGTGGGTCTGTGCGCCCCCGGCAGGACTCGAACCTGCGGCCAAGCGCTTAGAAGGCGCCTGCTCTATCCACTGAGCTACGGGGGCCGGTGTGGTGGCCTCGTACCTGGTGCCCGGGTGTGGGCTGATCCGCGACGTTGCCGGGGACAAGGATAGGGCTCCCGGTTCCTTGTCCCGAGTGCTTCGCCTCCGTGGCTCAATGTGGAGGTTCAGTGAAGCGGTCCTGATAATCGCAGGCAGGTACGAATCGTGCACCGCTTTTGGCGTCCTGAGCCCCGGGTGTTGTGCACTCGTTATGCCTCGGCTGTGCCCATGTCCCAGTTGTCTCTTCCGTCCCTTGTGTCCTATCGGCGCGCAGGCATGCCTATATGCTTCATAAATCCCCTGAAATTGGGCATTCTTCGCATGTGGTGACCTTGGACGTACGGCCTCAGCTGCTCGACGCACTCTCCGCCCTGCGCGACCGTGTCGCCGCCGCACGCTTCCCGCTGCCTCTGGCGGGGGCTCCACGCGCGCGTGCCAACCGCGACGAACTGCTCGCCCAGCTAGACGACTACTTGGTGCCCCGGCTGCGACAGCCCGAAGCGCCACTGCTGGCCGTCGTGGGCGGGTCCACCGGCGCGGGCAAGTCGACGCTCGTCAACTCCCTCGTGGGGCGGCGCGTCAGCGAGGCGGGTGTGCTGCGGCCGACGACACGGACTCCGGTGCTGGTGTGCCATCCGGAGGACCATCACTGGTTCAGCGGCATGCGGGTGCTGCCCGACCTCACGCGCGTGTGGGTGCCCCACCAGGAGCCCACGGACGAACTGTTGCTGCCCGGCGAGGACGGCAGACGCGTCCTGCGCATCGAAACCGCCGAGACCCTCCCGCCCGGCCTCGCCCTCCTCGACGCGCCCGACGTCGACTCCCTCGTCGCCGACAACCGCGTCCTCGCCGCCGAACTCATCTGCGCCGCCGACATCTGGGTGATGGTCACCACGGCCGCGCGGTACGCCGACGCCGTCCCCTGGCACCTGCTGCGCACCGCCAAGGAGTACGACGCCACCCTCGTGACCGTCCTCGACCGGGTGCCCCACCAGGTCGTCGCCGAGGTGTCCCGGCAGTACGGCGCCCTGCTCACCAAGGCGGGGCTGGGCGACGTACCGCGCTTCACCGTGCCCGAACTGCCCGAGTCCGCCGGGGGCGGCGGGCTGCTGCCGGCGAGCGCCGTGGCACCGCTGTGGAGCTGGCTGCTCCACCACGCCCAGGATCCCGCCGCCCGCCACCGCGCGATGGCCCGTACGGCGCACGGTGTCCTCAACTCCCTCAAGTCCCGCATGCCCGAACTGGCCGGCGCCGCCGCCGCGCAGTACGCGGCCGCACTACGGCTGACCTCGGCCGTCGACCTGGCGTACGACAGCGAGTACGCGCGCGTGCGGGGGCGGTTGCAGAGCGGGGCCGTGCTCGCCGGGGACGCCCTGAAGCGCTGGCGGGCCTTCCCGCTGGACTGCACCGCGAGCGAACTGCTCGACGCCCTCGCCGAGAGCCTGGCCGCGCTCCTGCTGTGCGCGGTCACCGCCGCCGACGAACGCATCGACGAGGCCTGGCGCCGTGAACCGGCCTCGGGCGCCCCGGCCCTCCTGGCCCGCGACCCGTCCCTGGAGACCGCCGAACACCGCATCGGCATGGCCGTACGACGCTGGCGGCGCGAGCTGGAGGAGTACGCCGAGGAGGAGGTGCGCGAGCTGGACCGCGGGCCCGCGCCGGCCCCCGAACAGGTCGCCGCCCTCGTCGCCACCGCCCTGCTGGGCGGCCGCAGGGCGCGTGCGGCGGGCGAGGGGCTCGCCGAGCGGATCGGCGCCCACGGCGCGCTGCGGCTGCGCGACCGGGGCGGACGCCTGCTCACCGAGCACCTGGACCGGGTGATGCACAACGAACGCGAACGCCGGCTCGCACCGCTCGACGAGCTCGACGTCCACGCCGAGCCCCAGGCCGAACTCATCGCCGCGCTGTCCGTACTGCAGAAGGAGAGGTGACCGGTGACCGCCGTCACGAACCAGGACCACACGGAAAACGCCGATCACACCGGCGCCCCGGCCACCACCCCGGCGGCCGAACCCGAGGCGGACGAGGAGGCGAACGGCAGCACCGGGGAGCACACCGTGGAGGGGCCCTCCGGGGAGGCCGAGCCGGAAATCGACGACGCGGCGCCGGGTCAGGAGGACGCGGAGCGGGCGGAGCGGGCGGAGAGGGTCGAGATGGCGGGAGGGGACGGGGAAGGCGAGGCCGGCCGGGATCCGGGGGACCAGCGGGATGCCTGTGACGAGGGTCGCGGGGAGGGGAACCACCCGCGTGTCGGGGACGCCGTCGTCCCCGCGCCCGTGGCGGAACCCGGTGACCCCGCACGGCAAGGGGACGGCGACGGTCGCACGCGCGTGCCGACCGGCCATGAGGACCAGCGCGTGCCGACCGGCCGGGAGCACCCGCGGATGCAGGACGGCCAGGAGCACCCGCACGCGCCGCCCGGCCCTGAGCACCCGCGCGTGCGGAACGGTCACCAGCACGTGCGCGTGGCGAACGGTGAGGAGCGTGTGCGCGTGGAGAACGGTGACCGGCACGCGCGCGTGGAGCACGCCGACGGGCATGCGGGCGTGCGGAAGAACGGCGAGCACGCGCCTGCGCAGAAGCCCGGTGACGAGCACCCGCCGGTGCGGAGAGGTGACGATCGCGCACGCGGCCGGCAGGCCGACGATCGCTCACGTACCCAGCAGGCCGACGATCGCTCACGTACCCAGCAGGCCGACGATCGCTCACGTACCCAGCAGGCCGACGATCGCTCGCGCGCGCGGGTGAGCGACGGTCCCGGGCGTGGGTGGGCAGGCGGGCGTCGCGCGCCTGGGCGTGAGGAGGACGGGCACGCGGGGGTGCGGGAAGAGGACCGTCGCCCACGGGGGCGCGACGGCGGCGGCCACGCCCCCGCCGGGAACCCGGACTCCGCCGAGGCCTGGGACGACGGCCTCATCGCGCGCCGCGTGAACGAGATCTCCGCCGCCGAGCAGGTCGCGGCCACCGCGGAGATCCGTACCAGTGGCCCGCAGACCGTGCCCCCGCTCGCCTACGACGGTCCCCTGCGTTCCCGCCTCGACGCGCTGCGCGAACTCGTCGGGCTCTCCCGCGCCCGGCTCGACAGCAAGACGCTCGCCGAGGCAGGCCGGGTCCTGGACGAGGCCGGGGCGCGACGCCGGCTCTCCGGGCAGCACACCGTCGTCGCCATCGCGGGCGCCACCGGCAGCGGCAAGTCCCAGCTGTTCAACTCGCTCGCCGGGGTGCCCATCTCGGAGACGGGCCTGCGACGGCCGACGACCGCCGCACCCATCGCGTGCAGTTGGAGCGACGGCGCGTCGGGCCTCATCGACCGGCTCGGCATCCCGGGACGTCTGCGCCGGCGACCGGTGCAGAACGCGGAGGCGGAGGCCCAGCTGCGCGGCCTCGTCCTGATCGACCTGCCCGACCACGACTCGGCGGCCGTGCAGCACCGCGAGCAGGTCGACCGCATCCTGGCGCTCGTCGACGCCGTCATCTGGGTCGTCGACCCCGAGAAGTACGCCGACGCCATCCTCCACGAGCGTTATCTGCGGCCCATGGCGGGCCACGCGGAGATCATGTTCGTCGTCCTCAACCAGGTCGACCGGCTGCCCGGCGAGGCCGCCGAGATGGTCCTCGACGACCTGCGGCGGCTGCTCGACGAGGACGGCATCGCCCTCGGCGAGCACGGCGAGCCCGGCGCGACCGTACTCGCGCTGTCCGCGCTCACCGGGGACGGCGTCGGGGAACTGCGCGAGCTGCTCGGCCAGTTCGTCACGGAACGCCGCGCTCCGGCGCGGCGCATCTCGGCCGACGTGGACGCCGCCGCGTGGCAGCTGCGGCCCGTCTACGCCACGGGCCGGCGTACGGGCCTGAGCGAGGAGGCGCGGGACGAGTTCGCCGCCCGGCTCGCGGACGCGGTGGGCGCCACCGCCGCGGGCGAGGCCGCCGAACGCGCCTGGCTGCGCAACGCCAACCGCGCGTGCGGGACGCCGTGGCTGCGGCTGTGGCGGTGGTGCCAGGGCCGGGGTGACTCTCCCACCGGCAGCATCCCGGTCCGTGCGCAGGCCGACGAGGAGGTCACGGCGCGCCAGCGCGTCGAACAGGCGGTGCGGACGGTGTCCGAACGGGCCTCGTCGGGGTTGCCCGTGCCGTGGGCCCAGGCCGTGCGCGAGGCGGCCGTCCGGGGTGCCCAGGGGCTGCCCGAGGCGCTGGACGAGCTGGCCGTACAGGCCGGGCTGCCACCGGGGCGGCCGCCGCGGCCGGGCTGGTGGCCGGTGGCCGTTCTGGCACAGGCGGCGATGACGATCCTTCAGGTGATCGGCGGCCTGTGGCTGGTCGGCCAGATCGCCGGGGTCATGTCACCGAACCTGGGCGTCCCGGTGCTGCTGATGGTGGCCGGCATCGTCGGTGGCCCGCTCGTCGAGTGGAGCTGCCGGATGGCGGCCCGCGGCCCGGCACGGAGATACGGCCAGGACGCGGAACGGCGCCTGCGGGAGGCGGCGGCCGGCTGCGGCCGGGCGAGGGTCCTGGATCCGGTGGCCGCGGAGCTGCTGCGATACCGGGAAGTCCGGGAACAGTACGGGCGGGTGACGGGGGTCGGGGCTGTGGCGAGGTGAGGCCTCGGGGTGGGGCGGGGTGAGGCCTCGGGGTGGGGCGGGGTGAGGTGGCGATCCGCGGTCGGTGCGACGCGGATCCCCTGTCCGGGTGATGGAGTTCTCCACAGGCCCGGGGTTGTCCACAGCGCTCTGCGGGCCCGGCCCGGCGGCGGCAGTCTGACGGCACGGCGATCGCGGCGAACGCGGCGGCCGTCGTGTCGGACGCAGCCGTACGGGACGGGCCCGTACGTGTATCCGCCCGGCCGGAGGGCCGGGCGAGGGAGGGGCTGGCGACGATGAACGAGACAATGGTGTGCGCGGTGGGGAACGTGGCGACGCAGCCGGTGTACCGGGAGCTGTCGGCGGGCGCGTCGGCGAGGTTCCGGCTGGCGGTGACCTCGCGCTACTGGGACCGCGAGAAGAGCACCTGGACCGACGGGCACACCAACTTCTTCACGGTGTGGGCCAACCGCCAGCTCGCGACGAACGCGGCGGCGTCGCTGAACGTGGGCGACCCGGTGATGGTGCAGGGCCGGCTGAAGGTGCGCACCGAGGTGCGGGAGGGACAGAGCTGGACGTCGGCCGACATCGACGCCGTGGCGATCGGCCACGACCTCGCCCGGGGCACGTCGGCCTTCCGTCGCGCGGGCCGCACCGAGCCGACGGCGGCCGGCGCGCCGCCGCAGCCCGAGCCCAGCTGGGAGATGCCGGCCGGGGACTCCCCGCCGCACGACACCCCACAGCGACGCGAGCCGGCGGCGATGACGTGATGTCAGAAGACGCCCCCGTGTGACCGAACAGCGGCTTATCGACGGATCCACCCCGATCAGCCCGGTGGATTTGTCGATAAGCCCAGCTCACGGACGATCTTGGGATAACGATTCCGATTCGGATCGTCCCTCCGAAGAGATGACCGGGAACCGTGGCGCGTCGCGTCTCTAGGATGCCGGACGTGGCTCTCGGGGCTTCTGATTCTGCTGGTGGGACCGTACCCCCCACGTCAACGGGTCCTGCTCGAAGGGGAATTACGTGATTTCTTCGTTCTCCGTGCCGTTCACGCGCAGGCGAGGGGCAGCGCGCCTCGCCGCCGGGACGCTGGTGTCCGGACTCGTCGCCGCCATGGTCGTCGCCACCGCGGGCACGGCCGTCGCCGACGGGACGACGCACCAGGGCGGAGCGACGGCGACCATAGGCGGCCTCAAGACGTACGGCGCCGCCGTGGTCCACGACGACAGCGGGGACCAGGAGGTCTCGGCGGGCCTGTTCGAGATGTCCGTCGAGGGCGGCGGCACCCTGCAGACCTACTGCGTCGACCTGTACAACCCCACGCAGAAGGACGCCCAGTACCACGAGACCCCGTGGAGCGGCACCTCATTGGGCGTCAACAGGGAGGCGGGCAGGATCCGTTGGATCCTGCAGAACTCCTACCCGCAGGTCAACGACCTCGCCAGCCTGGCGAAGAAGGCCGGCGTCGACGGCGGCCTCACCGAGCAGGACGCGGCGGCCGGCACCCAGGTGGCGATCTGGCGGTACTCCGACGGCGCGGACGTCGACGCCGTCGACCCGCAGGCCGAGCAGCTCGCCGACTACCTCCAGAAGGCCGCGCGGGACGTGGCCGAGCCCGAGGCCTCACTCACCCTCGACGGGTCGGCGGTCTCCGGCCGACCCGGCGAACTGCTCGGCCCGGTGACGGTCCGCACCAACGCGAGCGCGGTCACGGTCGCGCCCCCGTTGGACGCCGCCATCAGCGGGGTGCGGATCGTGGGCAAGGACGGCAAGGACGTCACCTCCGCGACGGACGGCAGCCAGCTGTTCTTCGACGTGCCCGCCGACGCCGCCGCCGGATCGGCCCAACTGACCGTCCAGGCATCGACCACCGTCCCCGTCGGCCGCGCCTTCACCTCCGAGAGCCGCAGCCAGACGCAGATCCTGGCCGGCTCCAGCGAGTCGACCGTGTCCGCGACGGCGACCGCGACCTGGGCCGAGAAGGGCGCCCTGCCGGCACTGTCCGCGGCGAAGAACTGCGCCGTGAGCGGAGTGGACATCACCGCGGTCAACCAGGGCGACGAGGACTTCACCTTCGACCTGATGGGCATCCGGCACACCATCCCGGCCGGCACCTCCCGGACGGTGACGATCCCCCTCCAGGAAGACCAGGCCTACGACTTCACGATCAACGGCCCCCAGAGCATCGGAAACCGTTTCACCGGCGTCCTCGACTGCAAGACCCAGGCCGACGAAACCGGCGTCACCACCCAGACCCTCGCCGAACCCAGCCCCGCCACGGTCGGCGGCACCACCCCCACCACCACCAACCTCGCCCAGACGGGCAGCTCCCACGCCACCCCCCTCATCGCCGGTACGGCGATCGGCCTGGTCGTGATCGGCGGAGCGGTGCTGTTGCTGGTGGGGCGGAAGGAGACCGAGGTGCGCGAGTAGGGCTGGGTCCGGGTCCCGGGCGGGTCGGCCGCCCCGACCGGGTCCGGTCCGTCGGCCGCCCGGACGGCCGGCGCGCGGATCAGGGCCGGTTCGGTGGGCCCGAAGCCGGTGCGCCTGCCCGCGACCACCGCGTCGAGCGGCGCCGCGGTACGCGAGTCCGGGAAGCGTGATCCGGCGGCGGCCCCGCCGCGACGGCCCGGGAGCGCCCGTCCGCTTGGGCGAGGCCGCCGACGTGCTCCAGCTGGTGGTCATGGCGCCGCGTGCCACCCTGCCCGGGGCCGGGCCCGTCCAGTGGTGGATTTCCGGGTCGTCCGTGGGCCGTGCGGAGGTGTCCGAGGCCGGTCGACGACGATCGGCAGTGACCGGCGGCCGACCGTCGCCTCCGATGAAGCCCCAGGTCAGAGGCCCCCCATCGCACGGGTTACCACCCAAGGGTGGCGGTCAGGCAAGATGGGGTGTATCTGCCCACTGCCTGATTTCAAGCTGCCGGACGGTTTCTCTTGGCTGAGTACATCTACACCATGCGCAAGGCGCGCAAAGCGCACGGCGACAAGGTGATCCTCGACGATGTCACCCTGAACTTCCTGCCGGGAGCGAAGATCGGCGTCGTCGGTCCGAACGGCGCCGGTAAGTCGACGGTCCTTAAGATCATGGCGGGGCTGGAGCAGCCGTCGAACGGGGACGCGTTCCTGTCGCCGGGGTACACCGTCGGCATCCTGTTGCAGGAGCCTCCGCTGACCGAGGAGAAGTCCGTCCTGGAGAACGTCCAGGAGGGTGTCGCCGAGATCAAGGGCAAGCTCGACCGGTTCAACGAGATCGCCGAGCTGATGGCGACCGACTACTCGGACGCGCTGCTGGAGGAGATGGGCAAGCTCCAGGAGGAGCTCGACCACGCCGAGGCCTGGGACCTGGACGCTCAGCTGGAGCAGGCCATGGACGCGCTCGGGTGCCCGCCCGGCGACTGGCCCGTCACCAACCTCTCCGGTGGTGAGCGCCGCCGCGTGGCGCTGTGCAAGCTGCTGCTGGAGCAGCCCGACCTGCTGCTGCTCGACGAGCCCACCAACCACCTCGACGCCGAGTCCGTGAACTGGCTGGAGCAGCACCTCGCCAAGTACCCGGGCACCGTCGTGGCCGTCACCCACGACCGGTACTTCCTCGACAACGTCGCCGGGTGGATCTGCGAGGTCGACCGCGGCCGTCTCCACGGCTACGAGGGCAACTACTCCAAGTACCTCGAGACCAAGGCCACCCGCCTCAAGGTCGAGGGCCAGAAGGACGCCAAGCGGCAGAAGCGGCTCAAGGACGAGCTGGAGTGGGTGCGCTCCAACGCCAAGGGACGGCAGGCCAAGTCCAAGGCGCGTCTGGCGCGCTACGAGGAGATGGCCGCCGAGGCGGAGAAGATGCGGAAGCTGGACTTCGAGGAGATCCAGATCCCGCCGGGCCCGCGTCTGGGCAGCGTGGTCGTCGAGGTCAACAACCTCAACAAGGCGTTCGGCGACAAGGTCCTCATCGACGACCTCAGCTTCACCCTCCCGCGCAACGGCATCGTCGGCGTGATCGGCCCGAACGGCGCCGGCAAGACGACCCTCTTCAAGATGATCCAGGGTCTGGAGGAGCCGGACTCCGGCAGCATCAAGGTCGGCGAGACCGTCAAGATCTCCTACGTCGACCAGAGCCGCGAGAACATCGACCCCAAGAAGACCCTCTGGGCCGTGGTCAGCGACGAGCTGGACTACATCAACGTGGGCCAGGTCGAGATGCCGTCCCGCGCGTACGTCTCCGCCTTCGGGTTCAAGGGTCCCGACCAGCAGAAGCCGGCCGGCATCCTCTCCGGCGGTGAGCGCAACCGGCTGAACCTGGCACTCACCCTCAAGCAGGGCGGCAACCTGCTGCTGCTCGACGAGCCGACCAACGACCTCGACGTCGAGACGCTGTCGAGCCTGGAGAACGCGCTGCTCGAGTTCCCCGGCTGCGCCGTCGTCGTCTCCCACGACCGGTGGTTCCTCGACCGCGTGGCCACGCACATCCTCGCCTACGAGGGCGACTCCAAGTGGTTCTGGTTCGAGGGCAACTTCGAGTCCTACGAGAAGAACAAGATCGAGCGGCTCGGGCCGGACGCCGCGCGTCCGCACCGCGCCACCTACAAGAAGCTGACCCGGGGCTGATCTTGCGGCACATCTACCGCTGCCCGCTGCGCTGGGCGGACATGGACGCGTACGGCCACGTCAACAACGTGGTCTTCCTCCGCTACCTGGAGGAAGCGCGGATCGACTTCCTGTTCCGCCCGGAGAAGGACTTCAAGCAGGGGTCCGTGGTGGCACGCCACGAGATCGACTACAAACGGCAGCTCGTCCACCGGCACACCCCCGTGGACATCGAGCTGTGGGTCACGGAGGTCAGGGCCGCGTCCTTCACCATCGCCTACGAGGTGAAGGACGGCGACCAGGTCTACGTCCGCGCGTCGACGGTGATAGTGCCGTTCGACTTCGCGGCGCAGCGGCCCCGTCGGATCACCGACGAGGAGCGCGCGTTCCTCGAGGAGTACCGGGACGAGGACGAGGAGGCCGTCGCCGCATGACGGTGCTCCACCTCGCCGACGAGGGGGAGGCGGCGGATTTCTCGGCCTTCCTCTCCCGGCTGCTCCACTACGACCGTGGAGCCGCGGTACGGCTTCAGGCGGCCGGCACCGCGCTGGCCGTCTTCGGACGGCCGCCGTCCTTCGAGGTCCTGGCGATCCGGGCGGTCCGGCTGGCCAAGCCCTACGAGGACGGACTCGACGTCACGCTGGACGTGACCGTGTCCGCCGGTGAACTGCTGGAGCGCGTGGACGAGGCGGCGGCGACGGCCGCCGTGCCCGCAGCGGTGACCGGGCCTCCGTGGACCGGAGTGCTGCCGCCGCGCGTCGGCTGGCGGCCGGAGACGGGACTGCCCGCACCGGACGCGCTGCGCGCGATGGTCGGTGCGGCGGTCGCCGAGTTCCGGCGCCGTACCGAGGAGCTGGCGCCCGAGCGGCGTACGCGGGCCGAACTCGACCGGATCGGGCGGGAGATCTGGTCCCGGACGGTCGGGGACACCGGCCTGCCCGTGCGGGCCGTGCACGCGGCCCAGTCGCTGGGCTTCCTGCGCCCGACGGTCACCGCGCCCCAGGACGCCGGGCTGTTCTCCTGCGGTGCGTGGCTGCGGCTGCGGACGCCGTACGGGTCGATCGCCGTGCGCCGGTCCGGGCTCGGGGGTCTTGATCTCAGCGTGCGCTGAGCGCGCCCGCGCCGCCCGTGGTCAGTCCGCGGTGTTCACCATTGAGGCCGCCGCGTACGTCAGGTAGTTCCACAGCGTCTGCTCGTGCTCTTCCGACAGGCCGAGCTCGTCGACCGCGTCCCGCATGTGCCTCAGCCAGGCGTCGTGCGCCGCGCGGTCCACGACGAAGGGGGCGTGCCGCATCCGCAGCCGGGGGTGGCCGCGGTTCTCGCTGTACGTCGTCGGGCCGCCCCAGTACTGGATGAGGAAGAGCACCAGGCGCTCCTCCGCGGGGCCCAGGTCCTCCTCGGGATACATGGGCCGCAGGACCGGGTCCCCGGCGACTCCCTCGTAGAAACGGTGGACCAGCCGGCGGAAGGTCTCCTCCCCGCCGACCTGCTCGTAGAAGGTCTGCTCCTGAAGCGTGCCGCGCCGAATCTCTTTCACGTCCCCCATGGTCTCAGACGGCGGGACCGAGGACTCAAGGCTTAGGACCTGCGGTCCGGTCCAGGGAGTCCGCCCGGCCGGGGCGCCCCGGATGAGCTGCGGCGCTCGCCTCCCGCAGTGTCCCGCAGCACAGTGGAGGCATGGGCACGCACGAGCTCGACCGGGACGACGACCAGGACCTCGCGGAGCTCGCCGCCTCCGAGCGGGCGGCGCTGGTGCGGGAGATCGAGGCGAGCGGGGCCTTCGCCGCCGATCCGGCGTGGAAGGAGGCCTTCGCCGCCGTCCCGCGCCACCTCTTCGTTCCGTACTACTACGTGGCCGGAGCCGGGGGCTACGAGCGGCGCTGGGGGGAGAGCCCCGACCCGGCCGTCCGGGAGCGCTGGGTGATCGGCGCGTACGAGGACGCGCCGCTGGCGACCCGGCTGCGCGACGGCGAGCTGCTCTCCTCCAGCAGCCAGCCCTCCCTGATGGCCCTCATGCTGGCCGAGCTGCGGGTGCGGGAGGGCGACCGGGTGCTGGAGATCGGCGCCGGCACCGGGTACAACGCGGCCCTGTTGTCGTACCGGCTGGGGGACGAACGGGTCACCACCGTGGACCTCGATCCGGAGATCACCGAGTCGGCCCGCCGGCATCTCGCCGCCGCCGGGTACCACCCCGCCGTCGTCACCGGGGACGGGGCGCGCGGGGTGCCGGAGCGCGCGCCCTTCGACCGGATCATCGCCACCTGCCAGCTGGCGTCCGTCCCGCGTGCCTGGCTCGCCCAGTGCCGTCCGGGCGCCCGCATCCTGACGCCACTGGCCACCGGCCTGGCCGCGCTGACGGTGCGCGACGCCGGGCACGCCGAGGGGAACTTCCTGGAGACCGCGGCCTTCTTCGTGCCGTTGCGCGGGGCGGACCGGCGCGAGCCGGAGCCGGTGGCACTGGGCGGAGTGCCGCAGGAGGCCAGGGGGAGCGACCTGTTCCGGTTCCTGCTCGCCCTGACCCGGGGGATCCTCGACCCGCAGGAGGCGCACGCCCTGTGGGAGCGCGAGGGCAGGCCCGGACGGGAGCGGTACGGCATCACCGTCGGCGGCGAGCACGCGTGGGCGTGGCTGGACGAGCCGGAGGGGCCGTACGCCTGGCCCCTCCCGTGACACCCGGACGTGAGCCGGACATCACACCGGACGTGACGCCTGACGCACGCGACCTAACGCCTGACGGCACGCGCGTCACGCCTGATGCCGGGCAGGACGTGACGCCTGATGCCGGACCGGACGTGACGCCTGATGCCGGACCGGTCGTGACGCCGGACTCAGCCCCGGCGGATCGTGATCGTCGTCCACGCGCCGACGTGCACCCGGTCGCCGTCCCGCAGCGGTACCGGCACGAAGGGCTGGATCGGCTCGTCCGAGCCGTTGACCGTCGTGCCGTTCGTCGAGTTCTGGTCGACGACCGCCCAGCTGCCGTCCGGCTGCTGCACCAGCACCGCGTGCTGGTGCGAGACGCCCGGGTCCTCCGGCGGCACCGACAGGTCGATGTCGGGGGTCTCGCCGGTGGAGTGGCGGCGGCGGCCGATGGTGATCTGGTTGCCGGTGAGCGTGCGTTGCTGCTCCGGCGAGTACGCGGGCAGGTTCAGGCCCGCGGCCTCGGGGCCGGAGCGCTGCATCATCGCCATGAAGTACTCGCGGTCCGGGCCGATCGTCGCCATCCAGGTCGCCGGCTGCTGCGGGAACGCCGGGCCGGGCGGGGGCGGCGCCTGTGTGGCACCGGTCTGCGGATAGCCGTAGCCACCGCCCTGGGCGCCACCGGGGCCGCCCGGACCGCCGGGGGCGGTGTGGGACGGCGGGGAGATCACCCAGTCGTCGTCACCCCCGAAGCCGCCGGAGGGACCGCCCGGCTGGGGGCGGCCGGTCTCCTGCGGGTAGCCGGGCGGGGCGGGGGGACCGGACGGCTGGAAGGCCTGCGGAGCGCCGGGAGCCGTGCCACCGGGACCGCCGGGACCCGAAGGACCGGGGCCGGGCGGGCCGGGAGGACGGCCGCCGGGACCGGAGGGCTCGCGTCCGAAGGGCGCGGAGGGCGGACCGGACGGCTCACGCCGGAAGGGGTCCCCGGACGGGCCCGAGGGCTCCCGCCCGAACGGGTCGCCGGACGGGCCCGAGGACGGACCGCGTCCGAAGGGGTCGCCGGGCGCACCCGACGGCTCACGCCCGAAGACGCCACCGGACGGACCACCACCCGGACCACCCGGACCGCCGGGACCACCCGGACCGCCGCCGGGACCACCCGGACCGCCGCCGGGGCCACCCCGACCCGAAGGCTCACGCCCGAACGGCTGCCCACCGCCCGGACCACCCGGACCGCCGGGACCACCCGGCTCACGCCCGAACGGCTGCTGTCCACCGCCCGGACCCGAAGGCCGCGACGGCTCACCGCCGAAGGGCGGGCCCGGCGGGATCGGCTCGGCGGGACGGTTCACCTGGGACGGACGGGAGCTCTGGTACTCGAAGGAGTCGCTGTTGCCGAACGACGGGGGCGGCGGCTGGAACCGCGCACCGGGACCACCGGGACCACCGGGACCCGGACCGCCGGGACCACCGGGACCCGGACCGCCGGGACCGCCGGGACCGCCGGGACCACCCGGTCCGCCGGGACCCGCCGGCCCCGGCGTGCGCGGGGCGGCCGGGGTGTACGAGGTCGCCGTGTTGGTCAGGAAGTTCCACCGGCACTCCTCGCAGAACGGCGCACCGCCCTCACGGGGCGTACGGCACTGCGGGCACAGCTCCGGCTCGGCGTTCGGCACCGCGGACGGGTGACGGCCGTCGGGACGGCCACCGGGGCCGGGCGGGGGCGGCGGGAAGCCGTACCCGCCGCCGGCCGTCGGCGGGGGAGGGGGCGGCGGTACGGCACCGGCCATGCGGTGACCGCAGACCTCGCACCAGTCGTCGGAACCCGACTGGTGTCCGTTCGGGCAGGTCGGCATGTCGGCGCGTCCCCCTTTCCTTCGGTGTCCCACTAGGGTCCTACTAGGTCACTTCTTTACACGAACAGTCTTGGTGGACCGGGTCTCGAGGGTCATCTCGTCTGCCTCCGCGACCTTGGCCTTCAATCGCACAGTACCTGTCGTGGCATCGACCACGTCCACCACCTTCGCAAGCAGTTTCGCAGTATCCGCGTTTCCCGAGGCGCTCGCGAGCTGAACGGCCCGGCCCAGTTTGGCCGTTGCTCCGTCCATGTCGCCCGCTTTGCGAAGATCCAGCCCCTGTTGGATGACCTGGGCCAGTTCGGCCTGCCCGGTGTAGTGCGCGACCTGCGGATTGATCGAGGTGGAGGCGGTCATGTCGTCGGTCCACACCGCCCGTACGAGCCCCTGGGCGCCCAGGTTCTGGACCGTGCCGTCGGGTTGCGGGATCACCAGCGAGACCCGGGCGGCCAGCATCTCCTGCCCGAGGTGGGCGGCCGGGACCTCCACGCACACGTGGTAGTCGCGGGACTCGTCGCCCCAGGAGCCCGTCGGGTAGTCCCCTGAGCGCGGGCCGGACTCGGTGCGCCGGCTGGTCAACTCCTCCACGGTCGGCGCGACTTGCTTGACGAACTTGATGCCGGTGCCGACCGGGGTCCACAGCCGGAGGGCGACGTCCGCGACCTCCTTGCCCATCGCCGTCTCCATCATCTGCGTGAAGTCGGCGGCGAGGCCGGCCGGGTCGGCGACGATGTCGGCGGTGCCGAGCAGGGCGGAGGCGATCCCTGTGACTTCTTTCACTTCCCAGTCGGTGCCCACGCCGCGGGCGTCACAGGTGAAACGGCCCGCGCAGGAGTCCAGGGCGGCCTTCAGGTCCTGTGGCGACTCGTGCTCGTTGCGGCCGTCGGTGAGCAGGATGCCGTGGCGGATGGCGACGTCGGCGGTGGACAGCAGGCGGTCGGCCAGGCGCAGCCAGGTCCCGATCGCCGTGCCGCCGCCCGCGCTGAGCCGGCGCAGGGCCTGCTTGGCCTGGTCGCGGGTGCCGGCGTCGGCCACCGCTAGGCGCCCGCCGCCCGGGTAGACCTCCTTGGCCACGTGCGTGCCGCCGATCACCGCGAAGTGCACGCCGTCGCGCAGGGTGTCGATGGCGGCGGCCGTGGCGTCACGCGCGTTGCGCATCTTGGTGGGCGGGTAGTCCATCGAGCCCGAACAGTCGACCATGATCGCCACGGCGGCGGACGGGCCCCGGCCCGGCGAGTAGAGGTGCGGTGCCGCGACGGCGCTGCCGATCGTGCCGCCGCCGGTGGCGGTGACCGTCACGATCGCGTTGACCTCGCGGCCGCCTTCCGGCAGGTACTCGTTCTGGTAGACGTCCACCGAGAACTGCGGCACGTTCGACTTCGAGAAATTGGCCATGCCTACTCACATCCCCCTCGGAACCCCACGGTCGTGGGGTGATGACGGTGGACGGACCGGTCCCCTCCGGTCCGCCGCTGCTTCCCCGTGTACGACCCGTGCGAAGTGCGCGGCCTGCGCGACGTGTGCGACGTGTGCGAAGTGACTGCGCCGTGCTGTGCGCGGCCTCAGGCCGATCCTGCCCCCTGCGCGGGGGCGGGGAACGGCAGGACCGCCACTGTTACGTTGTCGTGCCCGCCGCCGTCCAGGGCGTGACCGACGAGCACCCGGGCGCCGTGCAGAGGGCGTACGGAGGCGTCGAGGGGGAGCGCCTCGGCCATCTCCTCGGCCGCCTCGGCGTAGTTCCACAGGCCGTCGGTGCACACGACCACCGCACCGGGGCGGTCCGGCTTGAAGGAGGCGGTGTGCGGCTCCAGTTCGTAGGCGTCGGCGCCGAGCCAGCCGGTGATCGCGTGGGCGCGGTCGTCGGCGTAGGCCTCCGCCTCGCTCATCAGGCCCGCGGCGACCATCTGGGCGGCCCAGGAGTCGTCCTCGGTGAGCCGGGCCGGGGGTGAGTTGCGGTCCGCCGGGACCCAGTAGACGCGGCTGTCGCCGACCCAGCCGACGACCAGCAGGCCGGCGGTGACGACCGCGCCGACGAGGGTGCAGGCGGGGGCGTTCTGGTGCGGGGCGTGTTCCCGAGCCGTGGCCGGCTCCTCGGCGAGGGCATTCACCGCGTGCGAGGCGGCGACGATGGCGTCGTGCATGGCCTGCTGCGGGTGCGTGCCCTGCGGCAGGGCCGTCAGCAGCGACTGGCTCGCCGCCCGGGACGCGGCGAGTGAGGCGTCGTCCGGGCGGGTCGCGGAGGAGACGCCGTCGCAGACGATGGCCACGAGCGCGGGCGAGCCGTCGGGCAGCGCGGTGTGGCCGATGCCGAAGGCGTCCTCGTTGCGGTGGTGGCGCAGGCCGCGGTCGCTGACGGCGGCGAGGGGGCCCGACTCCTGCTCCATGTGGTCGCGTTCGCGCGGCTGGGCGTGCCCGCAGTTCTCGCAGTAGCCGTCGTCGTCGACCCGGCCCGCACGGCAGGCCACGCACACCTTGCCGCTGTCGGTCACCGCGGCGGCCTCGGCGGCCACCCGGGGGTCGGGTGCCTGCAAGGGGTACTCCTCGGGCTCCGCCGGCCGATCGAAACGAACACCGGGCGCTGGGGTGACGGGGGCCGGCGGAGGGACGGCCGGGGGGCCCGGCGGCACGGGGTCGCTGCCGCCCGGAGGCACGGGTTCCCCGGGAGGCACGGGACCACCCGGCGGTACGGGACTGCCGCCCGGCGGCACGGGTCCGCCCGGCGGAACATGGGCCGCGGCGGGCGGTGCGGTCGGGGCCGAAGGGGGGAGGGGCACACCGCTTCCGCCGGGGGCCGGAAGATCCGGCGTACCGCCGAGGTGGGAGCCGGGGGCAGGTGTGCCGCCCATGCCCGCAGCCGAGGACGGCGTACCGCCGAAGTCCGAGCCGTGCACAGGTGTGCCGCCCATGCCGGCGCCCGGGGACGACGCCTCGCCGAAGCCGGAGCCGTGCGCAGGCGCACCACCCCTGCCCACAGCCGGGGACGGCACACCGCCCATGCCCGCAGCCGGCGACGCCGCACCCCTCATGACCGCACCCGGGGACGGCACCCCGCCGAAGCCCGGGCCGGGCGCAGGTGTGCCGCTCGGGCCGGTGCCCGGAGGCGGTGTGGCGCCGATGCCGGGGCCCCACGCGGGGGCGCCCGGAGCCGGCGCGCCCAGCGCTTCCGGGCGCCGAGCCTCCGTGCCCAGCGCTTCGGCGCCCCGCGCCTCCGCGCCCGGCGGCACTCTCGCGGAGCCGTTCATCGTGAGGGTCGGGTTGTCGTGCGGGCGGGGCGGTACGGCGGACAGGTCGTATCCGCACGCTCCGCAGAAGCGGTCACCCGCGTCGAGCGGCTCCGCGCAGCTCGGACACGTCGGCAGGGCGGCCTGCCGGGGCATCTGGGACATCAACTACACCCACGTCCGGGGGCGGTAACGATTGGCACGTTCCACCAGGTCGATCCTCTCCTCACCGCCGGTCGCCAGCCGGGCCAGCGTGCGGTACGAACGCTCCAGTCCGAAGCGGAGCCCCCGCTCGTCCAGGTCGCTGCCGAGCAGCACCCGCCGGGCGCCGGGGCCGGCGCCCTGGCCACCGGAGAGTATCCAGTCCAGGGCGCTGCCGAGGACCTCGGCCGACAACTGCTCGCGCCGCGTCGGGTCCAGCCCGTACGCGTCCAGCGCCTCGACCTGTGCCGCGGCGGCGGTGAGGTCCTCCAGAAAGGGTACGTCGGAGGCGGCCGCCGTCCGCTGCCGGAGCCGGGCGCGGACGGCCGCGACCCGGGCGGCGGTGTAGTGGATGGAGGACTCCGGCACCGACTCCAGCGTCCGTACGGCGCTTCTGCGGTCGCCGGCCGCGAGCTGGACGCGGGCCAGGCCGAACGCGGCGCTCACATAGCTCGGGTCGGTCGACCACACCAGCCGGTAGTACTCGGCGGCGTTGTCCAACTGGCCCAGCATCTCCGCGCACAGACCGAGCGCCAGCTTGGGCGCGGGCTCGCCCGGGAAGGCGTCGTAGATCGCGTCGAAGGCGAGCGCGGCGCCCTCCTGGTCGCCGGTGACCAGTGCGGCCACGCCCCGGTACCACACGACCCGCCAGTCGTCGGGCCGTTCGCCCTCCAGCTTGGTCAGGGACATGAGGGCGGCGTCGCAGTCGCCGTTCTCCAGCCAGGCGCGGACCTGCCGCAGCCGGGTCTCGACCGAGGGCGCGGCCGCGGCCGCGAGGGCGGTGATCAGCTCTGCCGGGGCGGAGGTCAACAGGCCCGCGAGGAACCCGGCGTTGGGGTCGCCCGGGTCGACGTGCGGGACGGGCAGCGCGAGGGCGGCCGCGGGGGCGTTGACCGGCTTGACCAGGCCGGGGGTGACGACCGTCGGCGTGGGCACGCCCGAACCGACCGCCGGCGTGCGCACGCCCGAACCGACCGCCGCCCGGGGCGGGCCGGCCGGCCGGGCTCCCAGCCGCGACACCTCCCCGTCCAGCGTGGGGACCAACTCCGTGTCGGTGACCTTCACCTCGGGCCCGAACAGCGTCGACAGCGCGGGCCGCGCCCGGCCGCTCTGCAGCGAGACGACCTCGCGCAGCACACCCGTCAGCTGCTCCGCCATCTCCTGCGCGGAGGCGAACCTGCGGGCCGGGTCGGGGTCGGTGGCGCGGACCAGGAGCCGGTAGAAGGACTCGTACCGGCGGAAGACCTCGATGCCGTCCGGGTCGGGCAGCGAGTCGGCGTAGACGGTGGTGTAGCCCTGGAAGTCGAAGGTGAGGACGGCGAGGGTGCGGCCCACCGTGTAGAGGTCGCTGGCCACCGACGGGCCGACCTCCGCGACCTCCGGCGCCTGGTAGCCGACCGTGCCGTAGATGGCCGACTCGTCGTCGTCCATCCGGCGCACCGCGCCCATGTCGATCAGCTTGAGCTGGTCCTCGGTCTGGATCGCGTTGTCGACCTTGAAGTCGCAGTACAGCAGGTTGCGGCTGTGCAGATGGCCGAGGGCCTCCAGGGCCTCGATGCCGTACGCGCAGGCCTGCTCCACCGGCAGCGGGTCCCGCTTGCCCTCGGGGGTGCGACGGGAGTTGGCGATCTCCTTCAGGGACTTGCCGCCGACGTACTCCATGACGATGTAGCCGTCGAGTGAGCCGGTGCGCTGGTCGAGGTGTTCGACGAAGTTGTAGATCCGCACGATGTTGGCGTGCTCGATCTCGGCCAGGAAGCGGCGCTCGGAGATCGCCGCGGCCATCGCGTCCTGGTCGCCGGTGTCGAGGAGGCCCTTGAGGACCACCCAGCGGTCGGAGACCGCGCGGTCCACGGCCAGGTAGATCCAGCCGAGACCGCCGTGCGCCAGACAGCCCACGACCTCGTACTGGCCGTGGACGACGTCGCCGGCCTTCAGCTTGGGCACGAAGGAGTACGGATGGCCGCACTTGGTGCAGAAGCCCTCCGTGCGCCCCGGCCGGTCACCGCGGGAACGGCCCACCGGGGCACCGCAGTCCGAGCGCGAGCAGAACCGCTTGCGCTCGGGCACCTCGGGGTTGTCGAGGACCATCGCGCGCGGGTCGGGCTTCGGCACCTGCGGCACCGTGACCAGACCGACGCCCAGCCGGGCGCGCCCGGAGGAGCCGGCCGTCGAGCCGGAGCTGCGCACCGACACCGAGCGGCCGGTCGACGTGCCCGACAGCGACCGGGAGAGGCGTCCCGACACCGAACGGCGCGACTTCGCCGACTGCGAGGACGTCCGCGTGCTGCGGGCGCTGGGACGCGAACTGCCGCTGCCCGCCGAGCCCTTGCCGCCGCCCGTCACCCCGGTGGGGGGTGAGGCGACCAGTCCTCCCCCAGAGGGGGGACCCCCGGCCGAGACGACCGGGGCCAGACCGCAGGTGTCGCAGTACAGCTCGCCGCCGCCCATGTCCTCGTACGCCCCGTCGCAGCCCGGCCGCTGGCACGGCTGCCCTGCCTGACTCATGACCTCGACTCCCCCCTACGGTCCTGGGGTCCGCCCTGCTCCGGCACCCGTGGGACGGTGAGCAGTTCGGCGGCCGCCTGCTGGTAGCGCAGGACGGCCTGTTCGGCGACGCGCAGGTCGCAGGGCGCGCTCCACAGCATGCGGCGGGCCGCGTCGTACCGCTCGACGAGCAGCGGGTCCTCCGCGAGGCCGTGCCGGGCGACCTTCGCCTTGTACGCGTCGAGACGGCCGCGCAGCTCCGCGCGGACCGCCAGCGGCGCGGTGACCGCGGTCAACGACTCGCGGGCGCGCAGCAGTTCGTCCTCCGCCTTCCGCTCCAGGGACTCGAGCAGCGGGGACAGCCGGTGCCACTGGGCCTGCCGGCGGTACTCGGCGGCCGTCGCCAGCTGCTCCTGGAGCGCGGTCGGCGGGCCGCTGACGACCGGCACCTCCGTCGCGGCGATCTTCGCGAGCACCTCGCCGCGCGCGGTCCTGGCCTCGGCGAGCGTACGGTCGGCGCGGCTGAGCACGTCCCGCAGTCTCACCAGCCGCTTCTCCGCATCCTGACGCACCGTCAGAACCGCGTCGATCTCACGGCGAACGTCCTCCAGGGCGCGCGCCTCACGGTCGTAGACCGTGGTGTCGGGGCGGCCTCCGCCGGGCGCCGAACTGCCCTGCGCGGGCACCCAGAACGCCAGCGGGTCGGACACCACCTGCTCGCGCAGCCGGGTCAGCGTGCGCGTGATGCGCTCCAGGTCGTCACCCGCCGGGTGCTCACCCGGGCGTACGCCGACGGAGTGCGCGAGCTGCCGGGTGCGCTGGAGTTCGGCGGCCAGTAAATCGATCCGGGCGGGCAGCGCCGACCACACCGCGTCGGCGGCGACGACCATGTCCAGCGACGAGGCGTACAGCTCGTTCATCCGGTCGACCAGCTCGGTGAGGGACAGGCTCTGGCTGAGCAGGCCCGCGCCGTGCGGTGCGGGCGCGCCCGCGAGCGCCGAGCCGGCGACCGTGACGGACTCGCCGCGCAGCAGTTCCGTCAGCTCCACCAGGTCCTCACGGCTGGACCAGCGGCGCCGCGAGCGGATCTCCCGGGCGGAGCGCAACGCGTCCGTGTACGCGTCGAAGTACGCCCACAGCAGCGTGATCGACGCCTCCGTGTCCGCCCAGCGCGCCTCGGTGACGCCGGTGAGCCGGGCACCCTCGAGGAGTCTGCGGCCCGCGTGGTCCTGGAGGGCCAGCAGCGAGGTCTCGATCGCCTCGTGTTCCTGGCCGAGCCGGGCCAGCGCACGGTCCACCTCGTCCCGGTCCATTACCGGCCCGGGGGGTCCCGTGACGCCCATCGATCACCTCTCGCTGCTGTGTCGGTCTCTCGCTCGGTCCGCCGCCGCCCGCCCGTCGGTCCGTCAACTCGTGCGCAGGTACTGCGGGGCGGGCGGTTTCGAGGTCGCCGCGTCCTCACCCAGTGTCGCCGACAGCCACTTGTCGTACGACGCCTGCCAGCCGTTCGCCCGGTACTGCACCAGGATCTGGTTGACCCGGCGTACCAGATCGTCGGCTTCCTTCTTCATCGCCACCCCGTAGTACTCGGTCGTGAAGGGGTCGCCCTTGAGTTCCACCGTGGGGTCCTGGGCGGCCTGGCTCGCCGCCAGTGCGCCGTCGGTGACGACCGCGTCGGCCTCGCCGAGCTGCAACCGCACCAGGCAGTCGAGCTGGTTGGGCACCGTGGCGGAGATGTCGGTGGTGGCGGGCAGCCTGCCGGTCCTGCGGTCCTCGGTCAGCCGCGTGCTGGCCGTCGAACCGGCCGCCGTGCAGACCCTCTTCTTCGCCAGCGTGTCGTTGTAGCCGGTGATCGTCGAGGACTTGGGCGCGAGGACCGTCTGGCCCGTCCTGAAGTACGGGGCGGAGAAGGCGACGTCCTTGATGCGGTCGCAGGCGATCGTCATCGTGCGCACGACCATGTCGACCCGGCCCTCCTGGATCGCCGGGATGCGCTGGTTGGTCGGAATGGCCTTGAACTGCACCGCGTCGGGGTCGCCGAGGAGGTCCTGGGCGATCCGGCGCACCAGGTCGATGTCGAAGCCCTCCAGGGCGGCACCGGTGGTGTTGGGGTCGCGGTAGCCCCAGCGGTAGCTGTTCTGGTCGACGCCGACGATCAGCTTGCGCTTCTCGCCCTGCCGGGCCTTGATCGCGGCGATCGTCGGGCCGTCCGCGGCCGACGGCGACAGCGTCTGCTTCTCCGGGTCCTCGCACGGCGAGTCGGCCGCCGGGGTGCCGTCGGCCACGCCCGGGCCGCCGACGCCGGTGCTGCCGTCGCCGTGCGACTGGGTCCACGGCAGCAGCAGCGCGAAGGCCAGCGCGAGGGCGCAGACGACCGCCATCGCACCGACTCCGCCCCAGCCCCTCAGGCCGGCCCGTATCCGTCGCGCGAGCATCGTCACACCCCTTCCCACCGGTACGCCCCCTTTCACCGGTACTCCGACAGCCTGCGGCCGATGCCGAGGACCGCGCCCGCCGCGCCCAGGACGGCGAGGACGGCCGCGCCCAGCGGCAGGCCGCCCATCGCGTCCAGGCCGTCGCCGGCCGCCCGCTTGAACTCGTTCTGCTCGTGCGTCAGCGCGCTCGCCAGATTGTCGTCCACGCTGTCGAAGCACTCGCCCGTCGCGCCCTTGCCGCCGATCACCAGGGCCAGCGCCTGCTCGTAGTTGCCGTTGTCGTCCTGGGCGCGGGCCGCGGTGTGGCGCTTGCGCCACTCCGCCATGTTGCTCTCGGCCTTCTCGACGGGCTGCGCGCCGGTGGTGTCGTCGGCGAGCCGCCGCGCCTCGGCGAGGCCCTTGGCGAGGGCGCCCATGTCCGCGGAGAAGTCGTGGTCGTACGCGTCGACCGTCTCGTCTCCGGCCTTCACGGTCTCGGCGCCGCGGGCCACCAGGGTGAGGTTCTCGTTGCCGCGGGCCTTGAGGGAGGCGATGCGGGCGTCGTGCAGGACGTTCAGCGAGCGCACGCCGTGGTCGTAGGAGTCGTGCAGGCCCGCGCGGGCCACGCTGTGGCCGACGACGAGCCAGAGGAGGACGACGGTGGCGGCCGCGGTGGCCGCGACCAGGCCGTGGTTCAGCACCCGGTTCGTACGGCGGTAGGTGCGGTGCTGGGTCCAGGCGAGCGCGGCCAGCGCGAGGACGCCCAGCGCGATCGCCGCCCACGGGTAGGGCGTGGCGTCCGCGTAGTCGTCCCGCAGGCGCTGGTTCTCCTTCTTGTAGAGGTCCTCGGCCGCCGGGAGCATCTCCTGCTGCATCTTCTGGTTGGCGTACCGCAGGTAGGCGCCGCCGACCGGGAAGCCCTGCCGGTTGTACGTACGGGCGCGCTCGACCAGGCCCTTGTACTCGGGCAGCAGCTTGTTCAGCTTCGTGATGGCCGCCGCGGAGGGGGAGCCGGGGTCGGAGTTGTTGGCCGCGGTGACGAGTTTGGCGGCGGCCGTGTCGATGCCGTGCTCGTAGCGCTCGCGGGACTCGGCCGTCTCCTGACCGCCCGCCAGGAAGCCGCTGGAGGCGGCGGTGTTGGCGTCGGCGAGGGAACGGTAGATGTCGGCGGCGGCCGTGCTCAGCGGCTGGCTCTTGTGGAGTACGTCGTCGGCGGCGGCCGCCCGGTCGGTCGTCTGCCAGGCCGTGACGGCGCCGAAGCCGACGACGAGGAGGGCGAGGAGGGCGCCGATGATGCGGAGGCGGCCGGGCTCGGTGGTGGCGGCGGCCCGCACCTGGTCGACGCCCTCGGCGAAGGCCGTCCGGCGGCTGGGCGGTGGTGCGGTACTGGTCGGTGCCGGGTTTGCCACGTTGCTGACCTCCCCCATGGTCATCTGTCGGCGCAAGTATCGCCGGTGGGGGCGGTCCTGCGCACCGGGCTTCACTGGATCTTGATCAGATCGCAGTCGGGCCCTGCTCCTGAACACGTTGTGGGTGTGTGTTCGGTTCCGTGGCGGGGGTGGGGTCGTGGCCGGGTGGGGGCTGCCGCGTGGCTGGTCGGGGCCGCGTGGCGGAGCCGCGTCCGGAGACCGTGCCGCGCCCCTCGGGGTGCGTGGCGCTCACGCCGCGAAAAACGTCCGCGTCCTCTCCTGGGCCTCCCTGGCCGCCCCCACCCGATCCAGCCCCAGCAGCGCCGCCCCCAGCACCGGTCGCTCGCGTACCACCCCCGGCACCGCCTTCGGCGCCCGCGCAGCCAGCAACTCACGGACGCGGTCGTCCAGTTGCTCATGCCGTGCCGTGAGGACACCTCCCCCCAACAGCACCGGCGTCTCCTCCTCCAGCAGCTCCAGCCGGGTCAGGGCGACCACCGCCATCGTCACCACCTCCTCCGCCAGGCGGCCGACGATCGTGCGGGCGACCGGGTCGCCGTCCGTGGCCGTGGCGAGGAGGACGGGGGTCAGTTCGTGGCGGCGGGCGGGCGGGACGTGTCCGAGGTGGAGGGCCTCGATCAGGGCGTCCATGGACGGCAGTCCGAAGTGGGCGGGCAGGGTGCGGGCCAGTGCCGTCGGGCCGCCCCGGCCGTCCTCCGCCCGCGCCGCGTGCCACAGCGCCTCCTCCGCCAGGCCCCAGCCGCCGCCCCAGTCGCCGGAGACGCGGCCGAGGGCGGGGAAGCGGGCGGTGCGCCCGTCGGGGCGCAGGCCGACGCAGTTGATGCCGGCGCCGCAGACGACGGCCACGCCCCGGGGTTCGGCCACGCCCGCCCGCAGGACCGCGAAGGTGTCGTTGCGGACCTCGACGGACGAGCCCCACGCGCGCGCGTGCAGGGCCGCCGCCAGCCGTTCCTCCTCGACCGGCAGGTCGGCGTTGGCCAGGCAGGCCGAGACATGGGCCGCCGAGGTGACGCCGGCGGACGCGTACGCGCGCGTGACGGTGTCGGCCAGGGCGTCCACCGCCGGGCCGACGCCGACCGTGGGCGGGCGGAAGCCGCCGCCGCGGGCGGTGGCGAGGACCTCCCCGCCGGCCGCCACGACCGCGACGTCGGTCTTGCTGTTGCCCGCGTCGATGGCGAGGACGCTCGCGGTCAGGCCCACGCGAGGTGCTCCCGGTTGTGGGCGATCAGCCGGTCGGCGAGGGCGTCGGCGGACGCGTACTGGCCGATCAGGGGGTGGGCGAGCAGGGCCCGGACGACGCGGCCGCGGCCACCGTGCAGGGCCGCCTCCAGGGCCAGGTCCTCGTAGGCCGTCACGTTCGCGATCAGTCCCGCGAACAGCGGATCCGGGGGTGCGACCGGCAGCGGTGACGGGCCCGTCGGGCCCACCGCCGCCTGGACCTCGATCACCGCGTCGTCCGGGAGGAAGGGCAACGTGCCCCGGTTGTGGGTGTTCACCACCTGGCAGGGGCTGCCGGAGCCGGTCAGCAGCGCCGCCGCCAGGTCCACCGCCGCCTCCGAGTAGTAGGCGCCGCCGCGCTCGGCCAGCAACTCCGGCTTCCCGTCCAGCGACGGGTCGCCGTACATCCGCAGCAGGTCCCGCTCCAGCCGCGCCACCTCCGCCGCCCGCGGCGGCTTCGCCTGCAGCTCCTGTACGACCTCGTCGTGCGCGTAGTAGTAGCGCAGGTAGTACGACGGGACCGCGGACAGGCGGTCCAGGAGGGCGCGGGGCAGGTGGAGGCCGGCGGCGATCGTGTCGCCGTGGCCCGAGAGCAGCTTCGGCAGCACGTCCTCTCCCTCGGGGCCGCCGAGGCGCACCCCCGTCTCCCAGGTGAGGTGGTTGAGGCCCAGGTGGTCGAGGTGGACCTCGGCCGGGGGGACGCCCAGCATTCCGGCGAACCTGCGCTGGAAGCCGATCGCCACGTTGCACAGCCCGACCGCCCGGTGGCCGGCGCGGAGCAGGGCGCGGGTGACGATGCCGACCGGGTTGGTGAAGTCGATGATCCAGGCGCGGGGGTTGGCCCGGCGGACCCGTTCGGCGATGTCCAGGACCACAGGGACCGTGCGCAGCGCCTTGGCCAGGCCGCCCGCGCCGGTCGTCTCCTGGCCCACGCAGCCGCACTCCAGGGGCCAGGTCTCGTCCCGCTCGCGGGCCGCCTGGCCGCCGACGCGGAGTTGCAGCAGGACCGCGTCGGCGCCGTCGACGCCCGCGTCCAGGTCGGAGGTGGTGACGATCCGGCCGGGGTGGCCCTGCCGGGCGAGGATGCGCCGGGCCAGGCCGCCGACCAGCTCCAGGCGGTCGGCGGCCGGGTCGACGAGGACCAGTTCCTCGACGGGCAGGGTGTCCCGCAGGCGCGCGAAGCCGTCGACGAGTTCGGGCGTGTAGGTCGAGCCTCCGCCGACCACGGTGAGTTTCATGTCTGCCTCGACCCTTCACTCCGGTCGGGGTGACGCCCCCCACGCACACCCTGGACGCACGCCTCCCGCGCGAGGGCCGTCGGGGCGGTCGGGGCGGTAGCCGTCCCCCGGACGGCTTCGGGTGGGGGTGTGGGCACGACGGGCCTCCTCGCAGGGGCGGGACAGGGCGGTGAGGTGAGGCGAAGGGGAGTCGGCGGGCCGGGTCAGCGGGAGGTGTCGAAGACCTCGTCGCGGGTGGCGGCCAGCGCGCTCTCCAGCGCGCCGCGCAGCACCGGGCGTTCGGTGACCTGGCCGACGACGAGCTTCGGCCGGGAGGCGGCCAGCTCCTCCAGTTCGGCCTGGACGAGGGCGCGCAGTGCCTCGCCGCCGGCGGTCAGGGCGGCGCCGCCGAGGACGACGAGTTCGGGGTCGAGGACGGAGACGAGGGAGGCGAGACCGGTGGCGAGCCGGGTCGCGTAGGTCCGCAGCAGCAGCCCGTGCGGGACGGTGTCCTCAGTGGCGGCCCGCCGGACGAGCGCGGCGGCGGCCTCGGCGTGCGGACCCGAGGGGATGTCCGTGATGCCCAGTTGCCGGGCCAGTCGGGGAATCGCCTGGGAACCGGCCAGTTCCTGGTAGCCGCCACTGTTGGCCCTGGTCACCTGTCGGACGAGGGGCGCGCCCGGAACCGGCAGGAAACCCACCTCCCCCGCGCCTCCGGTCCAGCCGCGGTGCAGCCGGCCGCCGAGGACGAGGGCGGCGCCGAGACCTGCCTCGTTCCACAGCAGCACGAAGTCGTCGTGGCCGCGGGCCGCGCCGAGCCGCTGCTCCGCGACGGCGACCAGGTTGACGTCGTTCTCGTACTCGACCGGCATCGGCAGCGCCGCGGCGAGGTCGTCGAGCAGGGTGGGGGAGTGCCAGCCGGGGAGGTGGGAGGCGTAGCGCAGTCGGCCGGTGCCGGGGTCGAAGGCGCCCGGCGTGGCGACGACCAGCCGTCGCACGTCGTCCCGGGTCAGTCCCGCCGCCTTCACCGCGCCGTCGAGCGCCTCGGTGACCTGCCGTACGACGGCCCCGGTGCCCTTCCTGCCGGGCGTGGGCACCTCGTGCGTGCCCACGGTGCGGCCGGTGACGTCGGCGACGGCGGCGAGGACGCGTTCGGGGGTGACGTCGAGGCCCGCGGCGTGGGCGGCGGCCGGGTTCACCTCGTACAGCTGGGCGTTGGGTCCGGGGCCCCCCTCGGTGGTGCCGGTCGCCAGGACCAGTCCGGCGGCCTCCAGGCGGGCCAGGAGCTGGGAGGCGGTCGGCTTGGAGAGGCCGGTGAGCCTGCCGATCCGGGTGCGGGACAGGGGGCCGTGCGCCAGCAGGAGGTCCAGGGCGGCGCGGTCGTTCATGGCGCGCAGGACGCGCGGGGTGCCCGGCGCACCGGCGGTACCTGCCATGGTCGACCCCTGCCTCTCGGCTGCCCGGCTCCTCGGTGACCCTCGGGGGAAGTCCGTCGAGGGAGACCGTGCCCCATCACTGTAAGGAAGGTTTCCTTTTGGATGCAGGGAAGGTAGGCCCGCCGTGGAGCGACCGTCAAGAGACCACCGCCGAGCGACACGGTCGTCGCCTCGGGCAGCACACGACGAACGGCCGGCGCGTCAGGCGCCGGCCGTTCGTCGTGCGGTGGTCCGGGGGCTCGTCGGCCGCGTCACTTCAGGGGAGCGGTGGGCCCCGCCGGAGTGATCGGCGTCGCCGCCTGGGCCTGCGGGGACGCCGAGTTGGAGTACACCGACGGGGCCGCGACGCCGGCCGTCGGGTCCGCGTCCGGGGCCCCCTCCGCGGGAGCGGTCGCACCGCCGACGATGCGGATGTCGGCGGCGTCGAAGGCGCGCTTGATGCGCCAGCGCAGCTCGCGCTCGACCGTGAGGGCCTTGCCCGGCATCGTCTTCGCGGAGACGCGGACCACCATCGAGTCCAGCAGCACGCTGTCCAGGCCGAGCACCTCGATCGGGCTCCACAGGAGCTCGTTCCAGGGCTCCTCCTTGCCCATCTTGTCGGCGACTTCGTCCAGGGTGGCCTTGACCCTGTCCAGGTCCTCGCTCGCCTTGACGGTGACGTCGACGCCGGCCGTCGCCCAGCCCTGGGAGAGGTTGCCGATCCGCTTGACCTCGCCGTTGCGGACGTACCAGATCTCGCCGTTGTCGCCGCGCAGCTTGGTCACGCGCAGACCGACCTCGATGACCTCGCCGGTGGCGACGCCCGCGTCGATCTGGTCGCCGACGCCGTACTGGTCCTCCAGGATCATGAACACACCGGAGAGGAAGTCCGTGACCAGGTTGCGGGCGCCGAAGCCGATCGCCACGCCCGCGACGCCGGCGGACGCCAGCAGCGGGGCCAGGTTGATCTCGAACGTGCCCAGGATCATCAGCCCGGCCGTGCCGAGGATGACGAAGCTCGCCACCGAGCGCAGCACCGAGCCGATCGCCTGCGAGCGCTGGCGGCGACGCTCGGCGTTGACCAGCAGACCGCCCAGGGCCGTGCCGTCCACCGCCTGCACCGTGCGGGTCATGCGATCGATGAGCTTGGTGATCGCCCGCCGCACCACCATTCTCAGGATCCCGGCGATCACCAGGATCAGCAGGACCCTCAGGCCGATCGCCAGCCACGTCGACCAGTTCTGCTCGACCCAGCTGGCGGCGTTCGTCGCGCTCTCCTGGGCGTCCTGGAGCGTCGGGACCGTCACCGTCGGTGACTCCGAGGGGGTCGGCGACGGTGACGAACCGGCGGCCAGTAGGGCGGCGGACAAGGACACGACAGGTACCTCCACGTGCGGCACTGCTCCGTCCGGTGCGGCGGGCACGGTGTTCAAGGTCACGAAAAGGTCACCGGAGGGGCAGGACAACCACACTAACGGGGCATCGTGTGTGCTTCGGCGGGATACGAGAAGGAGAGACCGTGCTCACCTGCGCTTGAACGGGTTGTCAACCGGGGGATGCTTTTCCTGTGGTCGAAAACACTCCCAGCCCGTTACCGGGACATGGTGGCGCGCCCACCAGGCGAGAGGGGAGACTGACCACAGTTCGTCCCGGCGCGAGCCACGCGCCGCCGACGCCCGAGGAGGCATCCGTGCCGCATGTCCTGGTCCTGAACGCGTCGTACGAGCCACTCGGCGTCGTACCGCTCCGCCGCGCGCTCGTCCTCGTCCTGGAGAACAAGGCCGTCTCCCTCGAGGAATCCGGCGCCTTCCTGCACAGCGCGACCGTCACTGTCCCCGCACCCAGCGTGGTCCGGCTCAAGCGATTCGTCCGGGTTCCCTATCGGGGGCCCGTTCCTCTCACCCGCCGCGCGCTCTTCGCCCGCGACGGCGGCCGGTGCATGTACTGCGGTGGCGTCGCAACCAGCGTCGACCACGTCATCCCGCGCAGCCGCGGGGGCAAGCACGTCTGGGACAACGTGGTGGCGTCCTGCCGCCGCTGCAACCACGTCAAGGCCGACCGGCACCTCGTCGAACTCGGCTGGCGGCTGCGCCACAAACCCGCCCCGCCCACCGGTCTGGCCTGGCGCATCATCGGCACCGGCCATAGGGACCCGCGCTGGCTGCCGTACTTGCAGCCGTACGGCGCGGACGACGCCCTGGCCCGGATCGACGGCATCTCCGCCTGACGGTCCGGGCCTTCGCACGCTCCGTGGCCAGGATCCCGCCGCCCTGGCCACGGGGACTGCCGCCTCCCGGGACGAACGGATCGGCCGGGCCCCTCGGGGCCGGCCCGGCCGAGGCTCCCGCCTCCCGTCGCGGTGGCTCGGCGGCCGGCCCTCGTGGTTCAGTCGCGCGCCCCTTCCGGCCGCGCCCCGCGTACGACGTACAGGGCGGTGCCCAGGGCGAACGCGGCGGCCGCCACGAGCCAGGCGCCCGTCTGGGGACCCGGCTGCATCGGCCAGGCCCACACGGTGACCGCGCGCCCACGCACCCCGCCCGACGCCAGGTACGCCGCGCCGACGTAGCCGAACGCCGGCAGCCAGCTCAGCCGCGCCCCGAGCAGGACGGCCGCGGCCGCCGTGACGCCGACGCAGCCCAGGGTGTTGCGGATCATCGCCGGGGGCCCGAAGGCGAGGGCGTTCCCGAGGACGGCGAGCGGCAGCAGCGCCGCCGCCGACGCGGTCAGGCCCAGCAGCTGGGCCAGCCGCCGCGGCCACCAGGGGCGTACGGCCGTACGGTCCAGCTCGTCGGTCGGGGTGTGCAGGCTCGCCCCGATCACCGCGGCGGCCAGCAGCGGGGCCAGAGCCACGATCGGTACCCGCTGATGCGGATCCAGGTGGGCGTCCAGCCGGCCCGCCGCCCACACCGCGAAGGCGACGGTCCCGGCGAGCGCGGCGACGGTGGCGGGGAGCGTACGGGAGCGGGCGAAGAGGAACGTACCGGTCACAGGTCCGGCACCCCGCTCGGGTCGCAGTCGCCCGCCGACGCGAAGTACGCCGACAGCCACTCCCGGCGTTCGTCCTCGCCCATCGACGCCAGCCGGGCGCGCGCCGCCCGCCGCTCCCCCAGCTCGGCGCGCCGGGCCTCGTCGCCCCCGGCGTCGTGCTCGTCGAAGTCCTCCTGGAGGGGGTTCGGCGCGAGGTAGTGGGTCACCGCGTCGTCCGCCCGGTGCACACGGGCCTGGAGGCGGTCGCAGTCCCCGCGCGCCTGGAGCGCCTGCACCGCCTCCCACGCGTACTGCTCCGGATCGGTCAGCCGACCCCGCACGACCGACCAGCCGAACGGCGTCAGCATCGGCAGCTCGGCCTCGTCCCGCCCCGGGTCCCCCGGACGGTCCTCGAACCGCACGGGCAGGTTCCGTACGCCCTCCAGACGGCCGGTGATCCCCGACAGGGCGTCCGCCACCTGCGGCAGCAGGCGGGCGTTGCGGGCGTTGACACACACCTGGGGCGTGGTCGACGTGTCGCACACCTGGCGGTCCCGGGCCGGGTCGGCGTGCCACAGGCCGTCGTTCCCGGCCCGCACCAGCAGCGCGCCCGCCGTCAGGGCCGCCGCCAGCGGCAGCAGGGCCGCCCAACGGCGCCGGGCCGCGTACGCCAGCACCGCGGCCGCCGCCGCGCCGGACACCCACACCGCCATCGCCACCGGCTGCCACGGGACCGGGACCGTGCCGACGCCGACCGGGAAGGCCGGGTTCAGGAGCCGTCCGGAGCCGCCGCGCGCATCCTCGGCGAGACCCAGGGCGACGAACCCGGCCACCGCGAGCAGCGGAGCCGCCGGCCGCCAGGCCACCAGCCGTCCCACGACCTGCCCCGCGACCGAAGCCGCCGCGAGCGCCACCACGTCGGCCGGCAGCAGGTCCGTGCCGGGCCGGTCACCCGTGGCGTACGGCCAGGTGGCCAGCAGCGCACCGGCCGCGGCGACCGCGTACCCGGCGGCCACCCACAGCGCCACCGGCAGCGCCGACACCAGGAACCGGGCCAGCGGCCCGCGCGCGACCGTCGCCCACAGCTCCTCCGTACGGCGCCGGCGCTCCCGCCCGCCTTGCCGGCAGCCCGCGGCCGCCGCCAGCGGCAGGACGATCAGCAGCGCTTCGTGGGTCCGCGACCGCGTCTCGGCCCACCCGCCCTGCCACTGCTCGGCCGACCCGGCCAGCAGCACGGCCGTCGTCAGCAGGACGGCGACGCCGGCGGCCGGCGCGAAGCCGCGGAGGGTCTCGGCGCGCAGGGGACGGGCCGGGCCGAACGCTCCGCGCCGCGTCCTGGGGACCTCCCGTACGAGGGTCATCGCGTCGCCCCTCTGACGGCCGCCGCCGGGTGCGGCCGGCCGCGATGGGCCCGCAGCGCCGCCGTGTAGCCCCGCTCGATCGGGTTGTCGCCGACGCCGTCCGGGCCGTCGCCCAGTGCCGCCAGCTCGGCCGGTGTACCGCGGTAGGCGACCCGGCCCGCGTCGAGGAGGGTGACCTCCGTGCAGGCGGCGGCCACGTCCTCCACCAGGTGGGTGGAGACGACGACCGTCGCGCAGGCACCCAGCTCGCGCAGCAGCTCGCGGAACTCCACGCGCTGCTCGGGGTCCAGGCCCGCGGTCGGCTCGTCGAGGAGCAGCACGTCGGGGTCGTTGACGATGGCCTGGGCGATGCCGGCGCGGCGGACCATGCCGCCGGACAGCGTGCGCACCTTCGCGTCGATGCGGTCGCCGAGGCCGACCCGGGAGACGGCCCGTTCCACGGCGGCCGGGGTGTCGGCGGAGGGCAGCTCCTTCAGCCAGGCCACGTAGGCGACGAACTCGCGGACCGTGAAGCCCGGGTAGTAGCCGAACTCCTGGGGCAGGTAGCCGAGCCGGCGGCGGACCGGGCCGCGCCGCCGGGGCTCGCCGACGTCCTCGCCGAGGAGTTCGACCCGGCCGTCGTCCGGCTGGGCGGCGGTGGCCAGGACGCGGACGAGGGAGGTCTTGCCGGCGCCGTTCGGGCCGAGCAGGCCGTGCACGCCCGGGCCGAGGCGGAGGTCCACCGCGTCGAGGGCGACGGTTTTGCGGTGCCGGACGCGCAGGCCGGTCACTCGTATCGTGCTCAAGGGGTCTCCGTCGTAGGAAGAGGGGGTCACCGTCGGGCCGCGCGGTCGTAGGCGGAGCGGCGGGCGGCCAGCGCCGCGGCGCACAGCACGGCCGCGGCCGCCCACGCGCCCTGGGCGAGCGGGCCGTCGAGGCAGCTGGACAGGTGTTCGGTCAGCCGGGTGAGCGGGGCGCCGGCGGGCGAGGACAGCGCCGGGACGAGGACCGCGGCCAGCCAGCCCACGCCGGTCACCGCCGTGGCGGCACGGCAGCCGACGTACCCGGCCAGGGCCAGCGAGGCCAGCGTCAGCGCGAGCCCCGGCAGCAGCCAGGCGGCCGCGCCCGGCGCACCGGAGGCGGGCAGCAGCAGGGCGGCGAGGGTGAGCAGCGGCAGGCTGACCGCCAGGACGGCGGCCGTCCGCGTCAGCAGCAGCCGCAGCCCGCCGGAGGGGGTGGCCGCCGTGATCTCGTGCAGCGGGTCGGCGTGCGGCCCGTAGGACAGGGCGACCCCGAGGACGGGGACGACCGGCGCGACGGCCAGCAGCAGCGGACGGGCCGCCTGGACACCGGCCCCGTACGCCAGCCCCACCGCCCCCAGGGCGACGACCAGCACGGCCACCGGCCAGGCACCGCGCACGGCGGGCCCGGCGGCCCACAGGACACGCGCGAGCCGGACGGAGCCGAGAGAGGACCGGAGACGGGCGCGCGCGGAGGGGGAGGGGGAAGGGGAGACGGGGTGAACGGGCGAGGGCAGCGGGAGGGGGGCGGGCGAAGGAGCCGGCGAGGGTCGCGGGGAGGCGACGGGCGAAGGCGCAGGCGGGGTGAGCGGGGTGGCGGCTGCCAGGACCGCCGCCCGCACCTCCCGCAGCACGACGCCCGCCGCTCCTTCGCCGACCGCGTGCGAGACGCGCGAGGCGCACCTCACGCAGTGCTCCAGGTGCTTGTCCAGGGACCAGGCGTCCGCCTCCGCGAGGGAGCCGTCGGCGTACCGGGCGACCAGGTCGTCGGACGCGTGCCAGTCGGTCGGGCTCATGCCGGGCCTCCCGCCGGGGTCGGGCTCAACTGGGCCAGTGCCGCGCGCAGTTCGGCGCGGGCGCGCATCGCGCGGGTCTTGACCGTGCCCTCGGGGATGCCGAGCAGCCGTGCCGTCTCCCGGGTGGTGAGCCCGTCGACGACGGTCGCGCGCAGCACCTCCCGCAGTTCCGGGGAGATGCGCTCGAGGGCGGTGCCGACGTCGCCGAACTCCAGACCGGCCAGCACCCGTTCCTCGGCGGACGGCAGGGCCCCCGCGGGCGCCTGCTCGACGCGGACCGTGTCCATCGGCGCCGTCTCGATCCGCGTGGCCCGCTCCTGCGCCCGTCGCGCGTCGACCAGACGCCGGGCGGCGATGGTCCACAGCCAGCCGCCGGCCTCCCCGCCGCCGTGCCCGGCCGCCGACCGCCACACGGTGACGAAGGTGTCCTGGAGGACCTCGCGCACCACCTCGGGGTCGGCGCAGCGCCGGGTCAGCCGCGCGTGCAGCCAGCCGGCGTGCCGGTCGTACAGCGTGGCCAGGGCGGCCGCGTCCCCGCCTGCGACGGCCCGCAGCAGTGCCGCGTCGGTGTCGCTCTCCCCGTGGCCCCTCATGGGGCGGAACAGTCTCACACCCTGTCTGTCGGCCGGCCCGTCGCCGACGGTTCACCCCCGCACCGCGACGCGGCCGACATGTCGTGATCATCACGTTCTGCAAAGAATGTCCGGGTGAGGGATGTGACGAGATGCGCGTTGCCCGCTCCCCGACGTCTGCGCGCGCGCCCGCTGGGTAGGGCTGCGGTTGACCTGTCAGACGCCGTACCCGACAAGGAGGCCACCGTGGCCGCGTCGACCCACCCCCTGCTGCTGGTCCACTCCAAACGCCCGGCGGAGCCGACCGCCGTCCTCGAAGAGACCCACCTGTGTGTGTTCAGCGCGGAGGGAACTTGCGCCGAGGCCCCGCTGACCAGCGAGCCGCCGCTGCCCGACGCCGAGCCCCTCACCAGCGAGCCGCCGCTCGCCGCCGCGGACTCCGACGTCACGAGGCCCTGATGACCGCACCCCGGCCGGCCGCACCCCCCGACGAGGAGCTGACCCGCCTCGCCGCCCTGCACGGCGTCGCCACCTCCTACAGCCCGTCCCCGGACCGTACGGTCACCGCCTCGGCCGCCGCCGTCACCCGCGTCCTGGCCGCCCTGGGCGTCGACGCGAGCGGCCCGCGGGCGGTCCGTGCCGCGCTCGCCGCCCGGGAACGGGAGCTGGGCGAACGGCTGCTGCCACCGACCGTGGTGTCCTGGAGCGACAACGCCGAGGGCGACGGCGGTGGCGGCAACGGCGATGGCGGCGGCGGTGACACCCCGGCCGCGCTCGCCGCGCTCCCGCGGGGCACCCGGCTGCTGGTCGAGACCGAGCAGGGCGAGACCCGCGCGTCCGTCGAGCGGCTCCCGCCGGGGGTCCACCGGGTGACCGCCACCGCGCCCGACGGCCGCACCGCCCGCGCCCACCTGGTCGTGGCCCCGCCCCGCCTGCCCGCGCCCGGGGGACGCACGTACGGACTCCTCGTCCAGCTCTACTCCCTCCTGTCCGGCCGTTCCTGGGGCATGGGGGACCTGGGTGACCTGGCCGAGCTGGCGGGCTGGGCCGGGCGGACGCTGGGGGCCGGGTTCGTGCAGGTCAACCCGTTGCACGCGGCCGTGCCCGGGGCGCCGACCGACCCCTCCCCGTACCGGCCGTCCTCCCGCCGCTTCCCCGACCCGGTGCATCTGCGGGTGGAGGACGTCCCCGAGTTCGCGTACGTCGCCGACCCCGACCGGGTGCGGGCGCTGGCGGAGCGGGCCGGGCGGCTGCGGGAGACCGTGCTGGACAAGGGGGCGCTGATCGACCGGGACGCGGTGTGGGAGCTGAAGCGGGAGGCCCTGGAACTGGTCGCCGCCGTGCCGCTCGGGCCCGGCCGGCGCGCCGCCCACGGCGACTTCCTCGCCGAGGAGGGCGAGGCGCTGGAGGACCACGCCACGTGGTGCGCGCTCGCCGAGGTGCACGGCTCCGACTGGCACCGGTGGCCGGAGGGCCTGCGGGATCCCCGGTCCGAGGACACCACGCGGGCCCGCCGTGAGCTGAGGGACCGGGTCGACTTCTGGTCGCGTCTCGCCTGGCTCACGGACGCCCAGCTGACCGCCGCCCAGCGGACCGCGCGGGAGGCGGGCATGCCGGTCGGGATCGTGCACGACCTCGCCGTCGGCGTGCACCCCGGCGGCGCCGACGCCTGGGCCCAGCAGGAGTACCTGGCCGCGGGCATGTCGGTCGGCGCGCCGCCGGACGCCTTCAACGCGCGCGGCCAGGACTGGGGCCTGCCACCGTGGCGCCCGGACCGGCTCGCCGAGTCGGGCTACGCGCCGTTCCGGCGGCTGCTGAGGGCGCTGTTCCGTTACGCCGGCGCCCTGCGCATCGACCACGTCATGGGCCTGTTCCGGCTGTGGTGGGTCCCCCAGGGCGAGCCGCCCACCGAGGGCACCTACGTCCGCTACGACGCCGAGGCCATGCTCGCCGTCCTGGTGCTGGAGGGGTCCCGGGCGGGCGCGGTGGTGATCGGCGAGGACCTCGGCACCGTCGAGCCGGGCGTACGGGAGGCCCTGCGCGAGCGCGGGGTGCTCGGCACGTCCGTGCTGTGGTTCGAGCGGGACTGGGAGGGCGACGGACGCCCCCTGCCCCCCGACCGCTGGCGCGCCGGCTGTCTCGCCACCGCCACGACCCACGACCTGCCGTCCACCGCCGCCCGGCTCACCGGCGAACACGTCGACCTCCGCGACCGGCTGGGCCTGCTGACGCGGCCCCTGGAGGAGGAGCGCGCGGAGGCCGCCGCGGACACGGGGGAGTGGCGGGAGCTGCTCGCCCGGCTCGGACTCCTCCTGGGCACCGGCGGGGGCGGCGGCCCGTCCGCGGAGGAGGCCGAGGTCCAGGCCGTCCACCGCTTCCTGCTGCGCACCCCGGCCCGCATGATCGGCGTCTGGCTCCCGGACGGCGTCGGCGACCGCCGCCCCCAGAACCTCCCCGGCACCTGGGACCAGTACCCGAACTGGCGACTGCCGATCGCGGACGCGGAGGGGCGCCCGGTGACGCTGGAGGAGCTGGCGGCGTCCCCGAGACTGCGCGCGCTGATCGACGTCCTGCGCGACACCGGTGCGCCCGGCACGGCCGGGACGCCTCGGACGGGAGCGGGCGCCGACCACCCGTCCGGGTGAGTCTGGGGACGGGCTCGTCCGGGGTCGAGGTGGGGGCTCGGGGGCGGCAGCCCTCGGCAGCCCGGGACACCGGCACCGGGACACCGGCCCCGTACAGCGGGTCCGGTGCCGGCCCCGTACAGCGGTTCCGGACACGGTCCTGTGGACACCGGTCCCGGACACCGGCACGGCGGGGACGCCTCGGACGGGGCGGACACCGACCACCCGTACGGGTGAGTCCGAGGACGAGGCTTGTCCGGGGCCGAAGCGGGGGCTCGGGGGCGGCAGCCCCCGGCAACCCCGGACACCGGCCCGGGACACCGGCCCCCCTGGGCACTGGCCCGGACACCGGCCCCGGCCACCGGCCCTGGGCACTGGCCCGGACACCGGCCTGGACACCGGTCGGACATCGACCCCGGACACCGGCCTGACATCGACCCGGAAACCGTCCTCGGACACCGGCCCCGAGACCCACCCCGCCACCCCGGCACCAGCGCAGGCGGCCCATACGGCACCCCGGCCGCGCGGTGCTCCCCGCCGTTCGCTAACTTGGGCACCGTGGACAAGAAGAACGCCCTGCGCGCCGGCGCCCTGGCCGCCGGTACGACGCTGATGATGCTGCTCATGTCGTCCCCCGCGCTCGCGCTGACCCGCGACGACGGCGACGACCCCGGCACGGGCCTGAGCGTCATCGAGACGCTGGGCCTCTTCGTGGTGGCCCCGATCGCGCTGTTCGTGGTCATCGCCGGCCTGGTGTGGGTCCTCGACAGGTCCAAGGACCGGCAGGACACCACCAGCTCCAACATCACCGTCAAGGACGAGGCGCAGACCAAGGCCAAGGCCAAGGCCTGACGGGGGGCGCTCCGGCGCTCCCGCCCCGCCGGACCCGCACCGGGTCCGCCGCACGCACCGCCGAGGGCGCCGCCCCCGTCGTCGTACGCGTTTCCGCCGTACGACCAGGGGAGCGGCGCTTTCGCGCGTGACGGGAGGAAGGGGACGTCAGGGGAACCCGTCGGGGATGTCAAGGGGCCGTCCGAAACGGGTCGGTGGGGGTGAACGGCCGTGGTTGACTCGTCGGCGTTGGCATCCAGGAGGCCCCATGAACGGCACCCCGCACGGCGCGAGCACCCCCCACCCGCACGCGGTCATCGTCGTGGGCTCCGGGCCCACCGGTCTCCTGCTCGCCGGTGACCTCGCCACCGCCGGCGTCCCCGTCACCGTCCTCGAGAAGCGGCCCCACAGGATCAGCAACCTCTCCCGCGCCTTCGTCCTGCACGCCCGCACCCTCGAACAGCTGGACGCCCGGGGTCTCGCCGACGAGCTGGAGGCCGTCGGCCGCCGCCTCGACCGCCTCCGCCTCTACGAGCGGCTCACCCTCGCGCTGGACACGCTCCCCTCCCGCTTCAACCACCTCCTCGTCATCCCGCAGTACGAGGTGGAGAAGGCGCTGGAGCGGCGCGCGGTCGAGGCCGGGGCGCGGTTCCGCCACGAGACCGAGGTGATCGGCCTCGCCCAGGACGCCGACGGCGTGACCGTCGAGGCCCGTACGGCCACCGGCGCGACGGAGACACTGCACGCCGCCTACGTCGTCGGCGCGGACGGTATGCGCAGCGTCGTGCGGAGCGCCGTCGGCCTGCCCTTTCCCGGCCGTTCCGTGATCCGTTCCGTCGTCCTCGCGGACGTCCGTCTCGCCGAGGAGCCGGAGACGCTGCTCACCGTCGACGCCGTCGGCGACGCCTTCGCCTTCCTCGCCCCCTTCGGCGACGGCTACCACCGGGTGATCGGCTGGGACCGGAGCCGTGACGTGCCCGAGGACGAGCCCCTCGGCCTCGACGAGGTCAGGGAGATCACCCGCCTCGCCCTCGGCCGTGACTTCGGTATGCACGACGCCCGCTGGCTGTCCCGCTTCCACAGCGACGAACGCCAGGCACCCTCCTACCGCGTCGGCCGGGTCTTCCTCGCCGGCGACGCCGCGCACGTGCACACCCCGGCGGGCGGGCAGGGCATGAACACCGGGTTGCAGGACGCGGCCAACCTGAGCTGGAAGCTCGCCCAGGTGATCCACGGCCACGCGGACGACGTCCTCCTCGACACCTACCACGCCGAACGCCACCCCGTCGGCCGGACGGTGCTGCGCAGCAGCGGCGGCATCGTGCGTCTCGCGATGGCCAAGAGCCTCTGGCTGCGCGCGCTGCGCGCCGTGGGGGCGTCCTTCCTGAACGTCGTCGGCCCCGCCCGCCGCCGCGCCCTCGGCCAGGTCACCGGCATCGGCTACCGCTACCCGGCCCCCCGAGGCGCCCATCGCCTCACCGGCCGCCGCGTCCCCGACGTCCCCCTCGCCGACGGCCGCCGCCTGTACGAGGCCCTGCGCGGCGGCCGCTTCGTCCTGATCACCCCGCCGGACGCGTACGACGACCAGGGCGGCGCCCGCAAGGACCGGCTCGCCGTGGAGCACTGGGCGGACGACCGGCGCAGGGCGCTGCTGGTGCGCCCCGACGGGTACGTGGCCTGGGCGGCCGACACCGCCGACCCGGCCGCGATCGAGGGCGCCCTCGCCGCGCACGTCGGCTGAGGCGGCGCGGTCCCTCCGCCCCTTCAGGAGGGTCCCTCCAGGAGGGCCGCTACTTCTCCGTCGCGAGCAGCAACTCCCGCAGCAGGCCGGCCAGCAGGCCGGCCTGCTCGCCGGCCAGGGCGGCGGACAGCGCCTCCGTCTGGACGGCGAGACCCGCGCCGACCGCCTCATCGACCAGGGCCAGCCCCTGCTCGGTGAGCGTCACCCTGAGGCCCCGCCGGTCGTGCGGGTCGGGGGAGCGGCGCAGCAGTCCGGCCCGTTCCAGCTTGTCGAGGCGGCCCGTCATCCCGCCGGTGGTGAGCATGAGCGTCGCCGACAACTGGCGGGGCGAGAGGGCGTACGGCGCGCCGGAGCGGCGCAGGGTGGCCAGCACGTCGAACTCGCCGCGCGAGATCCCGAGCGACGCGTACGCCTTCTCCATGCGGTCGCCGATCGCGCGCGAGAGCCGGTGGATCCGGCCGAACACCTCCATGGCGGTGGTGTCGAGGTCGGGCCGCTCGACCGCCCACTGCTCGATGATCGCGTCGACCGGATCCCTGCGCTGTGCACTCATGCGGGGAGTATCCGGCGGACTCCGGTCACCCGCAAGAAGGTAGCTTGACCGCAAGTTGCTTAGCGCTAAGCTACTTATTGCCAAGCTACTCCCTCGCCTCGGAGAAGGGTGCCGGCCATGCCACGGCCCGCGACCGTCCTGCTCACCGCCCTCGCCCCCGTCTCATGGGGCACCACCTACGCCGTCACCACCGAGCTCCTGCCGGCCGACCGCCCCCTCTTCACCGCCCTGACCCGCGCCCTGCCCGCCGGCCTGCTGCTGCTCGCGATCGCCCGGGTGCTGCCGCGCGGCCTCTGGTGGGGCAGGGCGGCGGTGCTCGGCGCCCTGAACATCGGCGCGTTCTTCCCGCTCCTGTTCCTCTCCGCCTACCGGCTGCCCGGCGGCATGGCGGCCGTCGTCGGCTCGGTCGGACCGCTCCTCGTCGTCGGCCTCTCGGCGCTGATGCTCGGGCAGCGGCCCACCGCCCGGACCCTGCTGACCGGCATCGCGGCCGCGTCCGGCGTCAGCCTGGTCGTCCTGAAGGCGGCCGGGGCGCTGGACGCGCTCGGCGTGCTGGCGGCGCTCGCCTCCACGGCCTCGATGTCGGCCGGCACCGTCCTGACCAAGAAGTGGGGCCGCCCCGAGGGGGTCGGGCCCCTCGCGCTCACCGCCTGGCAGCTCACCGCCGGCGGCCTGCTCATCGCCCCCGTCGCCCTCCTCGTCGAGGGCGCCCCGCCCGCCCTGGACACCGGAGCCGTCGGCGGCTACCTCTACCTGGCCCTGGCGAACACGGCGGTCGCGTACTGGCTCTGGTTCCGCGGGATCGGCCGCCTCACCGCCACCCAGGCCACCTTCCTCGGCCCGCTCTCCCCGCTGACCGCCGCGGTCGTCGGCTGGGCCGCCCTCGGCCAGACGCTGACGGCGCCGCAACTGGCGGGCATGGCGCTGGCGTTCGGCGCGACGGTGGCGGGACAGCTCGGCCCGCGCACCGGCCCGGCGTCGCCCGGTTCACCCGCCGTGCGGGTACGCCGCCCCTACGCGCGGATCTGATCGAGCGGGCGGCGGTGGCGCATGCCGGGGCGTCCGTCGCCAGTCGACGCGGTCTGCTCGTTCGAACGCCGGCAGGGCTTGCGCGGCCGGGTCGTAGCCGCTCCAGCCTGTTCATGCGCGTGAGCTCAGGGAGACGGGCGCGGGCGGGCACGGGCCGGGGGTCGGGGGCTGCCGCCCCGGTGAGGCCCGCGGCGGCGCGAGACGACGGACGGGTGACGGACGAGGGGGCCTCGCGTCGAGGACCGGGTCGTCGCTCAACGCCGGGGTCGCGTGGAAGGATGACGCAACCGACACATAACGAGGAGATGACCGCGTGCCTGGCACAAACCTGACTCGCGAAGAGGCGCAGCAGCGGGCGAAGCTGCTCACCGTTGACTCGTACGAGATCGATCTCGACCTCTCCGGCGCGCAGGAGGGCGGTACCTACCGGTCCGCGACCACGGTGCGTTTCGACGTCGCCGAGGGAGGCGCCGAGTCCTTCATCGACCTGGTGGCGCCGACCGTCCACGAGGTGACGCTCAACGGCGACACCCTGGACCCCGCCGAGGTCTTCGCGGACTCGCGGATCGCCCTGCCCAACCTGCTCGAGGGCCGCAACATCCTGCGGGTCGTCGCCGACTGCGCCTACACCAACACCGGTGAGGGCCTGCACCGGTTCGTCGACCCGGTCGACGAACAGGCCTATCTCTACACGCAGTTCGAGGTGCCGGACGCCCGCCGCGTCTTCGCCTCCTTCGAGCAGCCCGACCTGAAGGCCACCTTCCAGTTCACGGTGAAGGCGCCGAGCGGCTGGACCGTCATCTCCAACTCCCCGACGCCCGAGCCCAAGGACGACGTCTGGGTCTTCGAGCCGACGCCCCGGATCTCGACGTACATCACCGCGCTCATCGTCGGCCCGTACCACTCGGTGCACAGCGTGTACGAGAAGGACGGGCAGTCGGTTCCCCTCGGCATCTACTGCCGTCCCTCGCTCGCCGAGTTCCTCGACTCGGACGCGATCTTCGAGGTCACCCGGCAGGGCTTCGACTGGTTCCAGGAGAAGTTCGACTACCCGTACCCGTTCAAGAAGTACGACCAGTTGTTCGTGCCGGAGTTCAACGCGGGCGCGATGGAGAACGCGGGCGCCGTCACCATCCGCGACCAGTACGTCTTCCGGTCCAAGGTGACCGACGCCGCGTACGAGCTGCGCGCGGAGACCATCCTGCACGAGCTGGCCCACATGTGGTTCGGCGACCTGGTCACCATGGAGTGGTGGAACGACCTGTGGCTGAACGAGTCGTTCGCCACGTACACCTCCATCGCCTGCCAGGCCTACGCCCCCGACAGCCGCTGGCCGCACTCCTGGACCACCTTCGCCAACTCCATGAAGACGTGGGCCTACCGGCAGGACCAGCTGCCGTCCACCCACCCGATCATGGCCGAGATCCGCGACCTGGACGACGTCCTCGTCAACTTCGACGGCATCACCTACGCCAAGGGCGCCAGCGTCCTGAAGCAGCTCGTCGCCTACGTCGGCATGGACGAGTTCTTCAAGGGCGTCCAGGCGTACTTCAAGCGCCACGCCTACGGCAACACCCGCCTCTCCGACCTCCTCGGCGCCCTGGAGGAGACCTCCGGCCGCGATCTGAAGGCCTGGTCGAAGGCGTGGCTGGAGACGGCGGGCATCAACGTCCTCCGTCCCGAGATCGAGACCGACGACGACGGCGTCATCACCTCCTTCGCGATCCGCCAGCAGGCCCCGGCCCTGCCCGCCGGCGCCAAGGGCGAGCCGACCCTGCGTCCGCACCGCATCGCCGTCGGCCTCTACGACCTGGACGGCGACAGCGGCAAGCTGGTGCGCGGGGAGCGCGTCGAGCTGGACGTCGACGGCGAGCTGACGGCCGTACCGCAGCTGGCCGGCAGGCGCCGGCCGGACGTCGTGCTGCTCAACGACGACGACCTGTCGTACGCCAAGGTCCGCCTCGACGAGAAGTCCCTCGCCTTCGTCACCGAGCACCTCGGCGACTTCGAGGCGTCCCTGCCGCGCGCCCTGTGCTGGGCCTCGGCCTGGGACATGACCCGGGACGCCGAACTGCCCACCCGCGACTACCTGTCCCTGGTGCTGTCCGGCATCGGCAAGGAGTCCGACATCGGCGTCGTGCAGTCCCTGCACCGCCAGGTCAAGCTCGCCGTCGACCTGTACGCCGACCCGACCGCCCGCGAGGCCCTGCTGACCCGCTGGACCGACGCGACGCTGGCCCACCTGCGGTCCGCCGACGCGGGCAGCGACCACCAGCTGGCGTGGGCGCGCGCGTTCGCGGCCACGGCCCGCACCCCCGAGCAGCTGGACCTCCTGGAGGCGCTGCTGGACGGCTCGCAGACGATCGAGGGCCTCGTCGTCGACACCGAGCTGCGCTGGGCGTTCGTGCAGCGGCTCGCGGCGGTCGGCCGGTTCGACGAGACGGAGATCGCCGCCGAGTACGAGCGCGACAAGACGGCCGCCGGTGAGCGCCACGCGGCGACCGCCCGCGCCGCCCGCCCGACGCCGGAGGCCAAGGCGGAGGCGTGGGCGCAGGTCGTCGAGTCCGACAAGCTGCCCAACGCCGTCCAGGAGGCCGTGATCAGCGGCTTCGTCCAGACCGACCAGCGTGAGCTGCTCGCGTCGTACACGGACGCGTACTTCGACGTCGTGAAGGACATCTGGGAGTCCCGCTCGCACGAGATCGCCCAGCAGATCGCGGTCGGCCTCTACCCGGCGATCCAGGTCTCCGAGGAGACCCTGCGCAAGACCGACGCCTGGCTGACCTCCGCCGAGCCGAACGCGGCCCTGCGCCGCCTCGTCTCCGAGTCCCGCGCGGGCGTCGAGCGCGCCCTGCGGGCCCAGGCGGCCGACGCACGGTAAGCCGTACGCCGTACGACGACGGGGGCGCCCGGTGTGACACCGGGCGCCCCCGTCGCGCGCGAGCACGAGGTCCGGAAACCGCCGGTGGGGCCGGGGCGCCGCGCGTGAACCTGGGGCCCATGACCGATCTCCGACACCCGACCACGACGTGCTCCGCACGCCCCATCGCGCCGGCCGCCCTGACGGAACTCCGCGTCACCGACGACGCCGGCCGCCCCACCACCCCTTTCACCGACGCCGAGGGCGGCGCCCCGCTGCGCTGCTGCCTGCGCCGCAGCACGCCGGGGGAGCGCATCGCCCTCGTCTCGTACGCGCCGCTGCGCCGCTGGGCGGCCGAGACCGGCACCGACCCCGGCGCCTACGACGAACAGGGCCCCGTCTTCGTCCACGCCGACCCCTGTCCGGGCCCGGCCGGCGCCGCCCCGCCCTTCACCGGCGCGCACCGCACGGTCCGCCGCTACTGCGCCGAGGGCCGCATCCTGGGCGGCCGGCTCGTCGAGGACACCTCGGCCGAGGGCCTCGCGGAGGCCTTCCGGGAAGCGTTCGACGACCCGGCCGTGGCACTCCTCCACGTCCGGGCCGTCGAGTACGGCTGCTTCCTCTACGAGGTCGGGCGGGACTGACCCTTCAGCTCGGCCGCCACCAGCTCCGCGATCTGCACCGCGTTCAGGGCCGCGCCCTTGCGGAGGTTGTCGTTGGAGACGAACAGGGCGAGGCCGTTCTCCACGGTCTCGTCCTCGCGGATGCGGCCCACGTACGACGGGTCCTTGCCGGCCGCCTGGAGCGGGGTCGGGATGTCGGTGAGGACGACGCCCTCGGCGTCCGCGAGCAGCTCCGTCGCGCGCGCGGCGCTGATCGGGCGGGCGAAGCGGGCGTTGACCTGGAGGGAGTGGCCGGAGAAGACCGGGACGCGCACGCAGGTGCCGGAGACCTTCAGCTCGGGGATCTCCAGGATCTTGCGGGACTCGTTGCGGAGCTTCTGCTCCTCGTCCGTCTCGTTCAGACCGTCGTCGACGATCGAGCCCGCGAGCGGCACGACGTTGAAGGCGATGGGCCGCTGGTAGACCTGCGGCTCCGGGTAGTCGACGGCCTCGCCGTCGTGGGTGAGCCGGTCGGCGTCGGCGATCACCTTCTGCGCCTGGCCGTGCAGCTCCGCGACGCCCGCGAGGCCGGAGCCCGACACCGCCTGGTAGGTGGCGACGACGAGGGCTTCCAGGCCCGCCTCCGCGTGCAGCGGCTTCAGCACCGGCATCGCGGCCATCGTCGTGCAGTTCGGGTTGGCGATGATGCCCTTGGGGCGGTTCACGATCGCGTGCGGGTTCACCTCGGAGACGACCAGCGGCACCTCCGGGTCCCGGCGCCAGGCGGAGGAGTTGTCGATCACGACCGCGCCCTGCGAGGCGACCTTCTCGGCCAGCGCCTTCGAGGTCGCGCCGCCCGCGGAGAACAGCACGATGTCCAGGCCGGTGTAGTCGGCGGTCGCCGCGTCCTCCACCGTCACGTCGTCCAGCACGCTCCCCGCGGAGCGGGCCGAGGCGAACAGGCGCAGCTCGGTGACCGGGAAGTTCCGCTCCTTGAGGATCCTGCGCATGACCGTGCCGACCTGACCGGTGGCTCCGACGATTCCGACCCTCACGGCGACTCCTCTGTCTCGTTACGTGCGTATTGCCTGGCCGAGGCTCTTCCATCATGCGGCCGACCCCGGCCCGCCTGTCCAATTCTTTGGGCGCCATGCCCGAGGGCTGGGACGTCGCACCGCGATCAACGGTTGCGGAACTGCCGTTCCCGCCCCCGCTGAGCTGGAGGAATTCGCCCCGGGGCCGCTCCGTGCCGCAAGCTGTGCTGCCCCGCCGAGCGGTGTGACGTACGCCTCGCAGCCCTTTCCCGGATTCGTGTCGAACGTTTCCGTCCGTCCCGGCGTCATAGGGGAAACGCGGGGAGGGGAGGGGTGTCCGTGCTGCGCAGAAAGGCGGCCCGCCGCGCCCAGGGGGACGCACACGGTGATCCTCTGGACGCGGTGCAGGAACGCCGGGTGCGGGCGGTGCTCGCGCTGGGCGGTGTGCCGCAGGCGGACCTGCCGGACGGGGTGCAGCAGGTCCGCCTGCGGTTGCTGGAGCGCGCGGCGAGGGGGCACGAGGCGCCGCGGGACGTCTCCGCGTGGGCGGCGGTCGTCGCCTCCAACCTCGCCATGGACTGGCACCGGGCCAAACGGCGCCAGGAGCGCCTCGGCGAGCGGCTGGCCTCGCTGCGCCAGCACGAGCACCCCTCCGGCGAGGACACCAGCGTGCTCTCCCTCGCCGTCGCCCAGGGCCTGGACGAGCTGCCCGACGCCCAGCGGCAGGTGCTCGTCCTGCGTTTCTACGCCGACCTGCCGGTGCGCTCCATCGCCCAGGAGCTGGGCGTCCCCGAGGGCACGGTGAAGAGCCGCCTGCACACGGCGGTCCGGGCCCTGCGCGCCCGCCTGCACGAGGACGAGGTGGTGTGACGTGCCCGCCGGACACGAACACGAGACGCACGACGGCCGCGACGGCCGCGACAGGCGCGAAGGCCACGACCGGTACGAGGGCAGCGACGGTCATGACAGCCGCGACGGTCATGACAGCCGTGACGGTCATGACAGCCGCGACGGCCACGAGGGCATGGACGCGCTGATGGCCGCCATCCTGGACGCCCCCCTGTCCGAGGAGGCCCGCGCCGATCCCCTCTTCATGGCCGGCCACCGCGCGGCGACGGCCGACGTGGCGCTGCTGCGCGAGCAGCTGGGCGTCATCGCGGACGCCCTCACGGAGCCCGCGCGGCAGCCCCTCCCGCATCCCGCCCGGCCCGCGGCCGTACGGCCGGTCCGCCCGCCCCGGCGTCGTCTGCTGCCCCTCGCCCTGCGCACCGTCGGCGTCGCCGCCGCGGGTGCCCTGGTCGTCGGGGCCGGCTGGCTGATCGTCCGGGCGGGCGGGGGCGCGGCCGACATCGGGGCGTCCAAGAGCGCCGACGACGGCGCGGCGGCCGACGAGAGGGCGGCGGCGTCGGGCGCGGCCGGCGACAGCCCTCTCGGCGATCCCGGCTACCTCGCCTGTGAGGCCCGGCTCGTCGTCGAGGGCGATGTGACGGACGTCGAACGGGTGCCGGGCACCACCCGGGAGCGCGTCACCCTGCGCGTCACCCGCTCGTACAAGCCGGAGCAGCAGGCGGCGCCCGAGGTCGACTTCGTGATGGAGGAGGACATGGACCCGCTCCTCGCCGAGGGCGACCACGTCCTGGTCGGCCTGGCGCAGGGGTCGGCGTCCCCGGACGTCTGGGCCGTCGGCGCGGCCGACATCGCCGCCGAGCGGTCGGCGATCGCCCGGGCGACACCCCAGACGGAGGGTGTCACCTGCGAATGAGCGAGGGGCGGGCGCCCGTACGGACGCCCGCCCCCGATGCTCGGTGAGGTGCTACGGCGTGACCTTCTCGATGGCCACGTTGCCGATGCCCGCGACCGTGCCGCGTGCGTTGACCAGCTGGACCTGGCCGAAGAAGGCGCGGCCCGCCGGCGCGGGGGCCAGGGCGGTGACGGTCGCGGAGACCGACGCCGTGGCGCCCGTGGCCAGCTTCACCGGCGTGGACTCGTCGACCGCGACCGTGCCGAGCCCGGACGAGAAGAACACGTCCAGGTAGTCGTACTCGGTGGAGCCGGCCGGGACCGCGTAGCCCGCGACCTCGATGGTGTAGGTGCCGGCGGCGGGCGACGGGATGGAGACCGCCTCCTCCGAGTCACCGTCGGCCTGCTGCGCGACCTGGTTGCCGGCCGCGTCGTACACCGTCAGGTCCAGGTCGGCGGAGGCGTCCGAGACCCCGCCGATGGAGACGTCCAGCGACGTGGCGCCCGCGGGCACCTCGACCGTGGTCGTCTGGTTCTCGTGGTCCTTGATCGTCGGACGGGCGGTCTTGGACGAGCCGAGCGGGCCGCCCGCCAGCTTGCCGTCGATGGCGGCGAACTCGTTCGTCACCTTCCAGGAGACGGCGGCCGGGGTGCCGACCTTCGCCTCGGGCACGGTCACGGTCGCCGGGTCGAAGGCCGCGCCGTACACGGTGACGTCCAGCTTGTACGGGTTGTCGAGCAGCGGCGAGGTACGCCGCGACTCGACCTCGATCTCCCAGACGCCCGGCTGCGGGTCGGCGTAGGAGCGGGTGTCCGGCTTGCAGCCGTTGCCGTCGAGGTAGTTGTTGTAGCAGTAGATGGTGGCGCTGTCCTCGACGGCGACACCGTACGGGTGGATGGAGATGAACCGGGTCTGGCTCTTGTCCTTCAGCCCGCTCATCGCGACCTCGAGGGACGTGGCGCCCTCGGGCACGGTCACGAAGTAGTGCTGCGAGCTGTTGCGCTGCACGGTGTTCTTCGCGGAGAAGGTGTGCGCCACCGGCGTCGAGACGACGACCGTGTTGAGGATCTGCTTGTCGATGCCCTCGGTCTTCGGGTCGTCGACCTCGAGGATCGCGCTCTTGATGCCCGCGGACTTCGGCGCGGCCTGGACCTTGACGGTCACCGGCTTGTTCAGCGGCAGCTTCACCTCGTCCGAACCGAGGATCCTGAAGGTGCCGGCCGCGTTGTTCTCCAGGTGCAGCTCGTGGCGGACCGCCTTGTCGGCGCCGGACGTACGGGTGATGGTGACGTCGTACGTCTTCTTCTGGCCGGCCTTGAGGCCGCCCTCGCGGTCGTAGACGCCGGTACCGAAGCCCGGGGTCTTCAGCGCGAAGTCGATCGCGGTGTCGACCGGGGCCTTGACCGTGTAGTCGTGGGCGGTGGCGCCGTCCTCGATGGCGTCCCAGGCGTCCACGATGTTGATGGCGCCCGCGCCCTCCTCGTAGGCCTGGAGGCCCTTGATGTGGTCGGCGGTCGAGGTGAGCGCCGTGCGCAGGGTGGCGGGCGTCAGCTCGATGCCCTTCTGCTTGGCGGCACTCAGCAGCAGCGCCGAGGCGCCCGCGGCCTGCGGGGAGGCCATCGAGGTGCCCTGGAGCATCGCGTAGCCGGCCGGCAGCGTGTAGCCCGCCTCGGCGACCGGGGCGCCCGGCAGCCAGGTCTGGATGGTGTTGATCGCGGCGCCCGGGGCGACGAGGGTCGGCGTGAAGCCGCCGTCCTCACGCGGGCCGCGCGAGGAGAAGGGCAGCAGCGCGTACTTCTTCTTCACCTGTGAGCCGTAGTTGGCGGCCCAGGTCTCCTTGGAGATGGCCGCGCCGACCGAGATGACCTTGTCGGCCAGGGCGGGGTCGCCGATGGTGTTGGCGCCGGGGCCCTCGTTGCCCGCGGAGATCACGAGCTGGACGCCGTAGGTGTCGATGAGGCGGGTGTACAGCTCGGCGCGCGCGTTGTTGCCGTCGTTCAGCGCCGGCAGGCCGCCGATCGACATGTTGACGATGTCGACGCCGCGGTTGACGACGAGATCGATCATGCCCTCGGTGAGCGCGACGTTGGTGCAGCCGCCGCTCCAGGTGCAGGCACGGGAGGAGACGACCTTCGCGCCGGGGGCCGCGCCGTTCATCTTCCCGCCGAACAGGCCGTTGGCGGCGGTGATGCCGGCCACGTGGGTGCCGTGCTCGGACTCGATGACGCCGACGTTGACGAAGTCGGCCGTCTTACCGACCCATTCGCCGCCGTACGGGTCGGTCGGCACGTCCTTGCGGATCTCCACGACGAACGGCTGTCGCTCGACGACGTCGGTGGCCGGGTCGTCGGTGCCGAAGTAACCGATCTGGAAACCGTTCTTGTACGGCTTCATCGGCGTGTCGTCGGTGAAGTCGAAGTTGTTGTTCAGGTCCACGCGGACGGTGCCGGCGGCCGGGTCGTACAGCAGACCCCAGACGTCGGTGGTGTCGCCGTCGCGGTTGGCGTCGCCCTTGGCGTCGCCGCCGGCGGTGACCGACTCGCGGAACAGGTTGACCTGGTAGCCGCCCTCGGGCGCCTTCCAGGACGCGCCCCCGAAGGTGAAGGATGGGCCGCTGACCGGGTTGGTCATCCGCCGCCAGGTGCCGTCGCTGTCGACGATCGGGTCGGTCGCCGTCACCCAGTCGACGATCTTGCGCTCGCCGGTGGTGGTCTTCTGCAGCGCCGGGTGACCCAGGTCCACACCCGAGTCGATGACGCCGATGGTGACGCCGCGGCCGTCGGCCTTCGGGTGGTCCTCGACGAAGTCGACGGCACCCGTCTCGAAGGATGGGTTGTACGGGTTCTCGGCGGGCGTCTTCCTGCCGGGAGCCGGGTACGTCGTCGCCGTCGTGGTGGTCCGGGCACCCTTCGCGGTGTCCGCGCTCGGCGTCGGGTCGTCGAGGACGATCTCCTGCCGCAGGTCGATCGCGTGCACGGAGGAGAGCTTCGCCGCGGCGGCGATGGCCGCGTCGGCCTTGGCCGTCGGGACGGTGGCCCGGACGTAGCCGAGCTTGTCGTAGGAGCGGCCCACGGAACCGCCCTTGACCGCGTCCAGCTCGTCGGCGACCTGCTCGGTGCTGCCCGGGGCGGTCGCGACCATCAGCGTGACGTTCTTGTCGCCGGCGGCCTTGGCGTCGGCGAGGAGGTCGGCGTCGTCGGAACCGAGCTTGTCGGCGGAGGACTTCACGCCGGGGTCGGCGGAGGCCGGGGTCTGGTCGGCGGAGAAGGCCATCGGTATCGGCCCGGCCGCGGACAGCGCGGCCACCAGACCCGCGGCCACGGCTATGCGTGCCGCGCGTCTTGCGCCCGATACGGGTTCGCGCTGGGGGGTGTGGGTCATCGGCATCCCTTGTTGGTAAAGGAACGAGCGTTACGCGACCGGGCCGTTCCTGCCCTGATCGCGAGCGTCCGGAATGCGATCCCGGACGACCGCACAGCTTTACCTAAGGGACTGATGTTTGGGGAGAGTTGACCGAATCGATATGCATGTATGGGGAAAACCCGCGATGACTTATGCGGGCAACGGAGTCGAACCGGGCAAGTCGCCCGTTGGGGCCGTACATCCCTCAAATACTCGTCAGGTCGTCCACAGGGCCACCCGGGTCTCCGTGACCTCCCTCCGCGCACCCCCTGCGCCGTCCCGCGCCCCGAATACTCACCTGCCGATCCGGTGCCCGGCCGTTAACGTCCTGCTGTGCGCAAGAACTTGAGGGTGGCGGCCTACGCCGTCTGTGTCCGTGACGGCCGGCTCCTGCTCGCCCGCTCGCCCGCGCCCGACGGCACCCCCGAGTGGGTGCTGCCGGGTGGCGGCATGGAGCACGGCGAGGATCCCCACGACACCGTCGTGCGCGAACTCGAGGAGGAGACCGGCTACCGCATCGAGGTTTCCGGCCTCCTCGGGGTGGACTCCTTCCGCCGCACCTTTCGCCGCGAGGGCCTGCGCGGGCCCCGGGACCATCACGGTGTCCGGATCGTCTACGAGGGGCGGGTCGTCGGCGGTGAACTGCGCAACGAGGTCGACGGCTCCACCGACATGGCCGCCTGGCACGACCTGGACGCCGTGTCCGCTCTGACCCGGGTGCGGCTGGTCGACGTGGCGCTGCGGCTGTGGCGGGAACGGCCGGTGAACGGCCGGGTGTCCGTGCCGCCGGAGTCGTAGGGGGAGCGGGGGAAGGCCGGCAGCGGGCCATCCGCACGGGGAGGGGCCGCCGGATCCGACCCGCGCGGCCCCTCCTCTCCCCTCCTGATGCCGTCCCCGGTTCGTCACTACCGGGGCAGCACCATGACATACGCGGCCGGATCTCGGTCGCCGGAGGCCATCAGCGCCGTACGCACCACCGTCGCCTGCTGTTCCATCGCGTCCCGGAGCTTCTTGGGCGTGATGTACACGACCGTGATGCCGAGCCGCTCCATGTGCTCGCGCTTGCGCGCGTACTCCGACCAGAGGGTGTCGTCGTCCTGACGGGGTGCCCGGGTGTCCAGTTCCACCCCCACCGCCTGCTCCGGCCAGTACGCGTCCAGGCCCCCCAGGTGCGGGCCGCCCGGCAGGCGCAGGTCGACGTTCCACATCGGGTCCGGCAGACCGTACTCGCGGACCATCGTGTACAGGCGGTTCTCGGTGATCGCCCGGCCCTCGGCGAGCAGCGAGTCCACCGCGTCCACCACCTGCGGGCGGCTCAGCAGCTTCGCGTTGTTCAACTCCCGCACCACGGCGGCCGGTTCGCAGTGGCCTCCGCGCACCGCCTCCGACAGCAGCCGCCGTACCGCCCCCGCGTCCGTCATCTGGGCCACCGCGTCGGCCAGCGCGCGCGGCACCGGGGTCACCGGAATCCCCGTCACCTGGTGGGCGGCCGGCAGCGCGGAGGTACGGACGACGTGCGCGCAGCCCGTCGAGCGCAGTCGGCGCAGCCGGGGGACCAGGACGTCGATCCGCTCCAGGGAGAGCAGCGGGGGCGCGGAGGTGAAGCCGTGCAGGGTGAGGGCCGCGAGCCCGGTGATCATCGCCTCCTCGTACACCGGCCGGTGCGGTTCCGCGGCGCCCGGCTGGAGCGGCACCCCGGACGCCGACACCCCGCGCGCCGCGTACAGCAGCACCGCGTGCAGCCGCTCCTCGCTGGTCGGCGGGCCCGGGTGGAGCAGGTACACCCCCGGCAGGATCTGCTGCCAGGGGCCGCCGGGCCGGCACTGCTCGCCGGTCTCGGCGGACGAGACGCCGTGCGAGCGGAGCTGGGCCGCCGTCATCACGCGGCGCTGTACGTCCGAGAGGCGACGCACGGGGCGGGGAGTGGCCGGGGGGAGCGGGGTGTTGTGGTTCATGAACGGCAGATTCCCGCGCCGGATCCGGCCCTTAACCGCTGTTACACATCCGTCGACACATCCGGACAAGCTCGTCCTAAAGGACGGGTGTTCGGATCCCGAGTAGGCGCCGAAAACCCCTGGTCCATCGCATGGGCGCCAGGGGTTACGGGCACGATTGCCCGAATTCCGTAACGGTCACCGTCCGCCGGAGCTCAGGCCAAAGATCTGGGGGTCAGCCGGCGTCGGCCGCCGCGTCGCACGCCTGCCCGCGCAGCCCCCGCGCCAGGTCGTCCCGCGCCTCCAGGACCAGCCGCCGCAGGGCCGGCGGCGCCGACTCGTGCGCCGCGAGCCAGGCGTCCGTGGCCTCCAGCGTCCCGGGGGAGTCCTGGAGGGACGGGAACAGGCCCTTGACCACGCTCATCGCGATCTGGATCGACCGCTGCTCCCAGATCCGCCCGATCACCTCGAAGTACCTCGGCGCGTACGGCGCGAGCAGCTCCCGCTGCGAGGACTGCGCGAAGCCCGCGATCGTCGCCTCGACCAGCGCGTTGGACAGCGCGTCCGACTCGACGAGCTGCGCCCAGGCCTGTGCCTTGACCGCCGCCGAGGGGCGGGCCGCGAGACAGCGCACCTGGTGGCGCTTGCCGGACGCGGTGTCGTCGCGGGCCAGCTCGGCGGCGAGCACGCCCTCGTCCGCCACGCCGTGCGCGGCCAGCGGCTCCAGGAGCGCCCAGCGCAGCTCCTGGTCCACCTCCAGCCCGTCGATCTTCGCGCTCCCCTCCAGCAGCCCCCGCAGCAGCGCGAGGTCCTCCTCGGACGACGCCACCGACGCCAGGAACCGCGCCCACGCCAGCTGGTGCTCGCTGCCCGGCCCGGCCGCCCGCAGCTCCGCCAGCGCGCCCTCCGCCAGCAGCCGCTCACCCACCGGCCGCCACTGCGGCGCCGCGTAGTGCACCAGTGCCGACTGCGCCCACGCGTGCAGCATCTGGAGCACCCCGATGTCGGACTCGCGCCCGGCGAACCGCAGCACCAGGTCCACGAAGTCCCGCGCGGGCAGCAGCGCGTCCCGGGTCAGGTTCCACAGCGCGGACCAGCACAGGGCGCGGGCGAGCGGGTCGGCCACCGAGCCGAGGTGGTCCCGCAGCGTCTCCAGCGAGGTCTCGTCGAAACGGATCTTGCAGTACGTCAGGTCCTCGTCGTTGACCAGGACCAGCTCCGGCGCCTCCGCGCCCGCCAGCTCCGTCACGACCGTGCGCGGCCCGTCGACGTCCGCCTCGGCGCGCGCGTAGCGCACCAGCCGGCCGTCCTCCAGGCGGTACAGCCCGATCGCCACCCGGTGCGGCCGCAGCTCGGGGTGCGACTCCGGCGCCTCCTGGAGCACCGACAGCTCCTCGACCCGGCCCCGCGCGTCCAGCAGCACCTGCGGGGTGAGCGAGTTCACGCCGGCCGTCTGGAGCCAGGACCGCGCCCACGCGCCCATGTCCCGGCCGCTGGTCTCCGCGAGGACGGACAGCAGGTCACCGAGGCGGGTGTTGCCGTAGGCGTGCCGCTTGAAGTAGCGGCGGGCGCCCTCCAGGAACGCGTCCTGCCCGACGTACGCGACCAGCTGCTTCAGGACGGAGGCGCCCTTGGCGTAGGTGATGCCGTCGAAGTTGAGCTTGGCGTCCTGGAGGTCGCGGATGTCGGCGGTGATCGGGTGGGTGGAGGGGAGCTGGTCGGCGCGGTAGGCCCACGCCTTGCGACGGTTGGCGAAGGTGATCCAGCCGTCGGTGAAGCGGGTCGCGCCGACCAGGGAGAAGGTGCCCATGAAGTCCGCGAAGGACTCCTTCAGCCACAGGTCGTCCCACCACTCCATGGTGACCAGGTCGCCGAACCACATGTGCGCCATCTCGTGCAGGATCACGTTGGCCCGCGCCTCGTAGGAGGCCTGTGTCACCTTGCCCCGGAAGATGTACTCCTCCCGGAAGGTCACCAGACCCGGGTTCTCCATCGCGCCCAGGTTGTACTCGGGCACGAACGCCTGGTCGTACTTCCCGAAGGGGTAGGGGTAGTCGACGTGGTCGTGGAAGAAGTCCAGGCCCTGCTTGGTGACCAGGAAGACGTCGTCGGCGTCGAAGTGCGGCGCGAGGCCCTTGCGGCACAGGGCGCCGAGCGGGATCTCCAGCCGCGTCCCGTCCTCGAACACCCGCTCGTAGGAGTCCGTGACGTAGTGGTAGGGCCCCGCCACCACGCACGTGATGTACGTCGGGACCGGCTTCGTCTCGGCGAACCGCCACACCCCGTCCGTCCGCTCGCCGGTGCCGTTGCTCCACACCACCCACTCCTCGGGCGCCCGCACCTCGAAGCGGAACGGGGCCTTGAGGTCGGGCTGCTCGAAGTTGGCGAAGACCCGGCGGGAGTCGGCCGGCTCGTACTGCGTGTAGAGGTAGACCTCGCCGTCCTCGGGGTCGAGGAAGCGGTGCAGGCCCTCGCCCGTGCGGGAGTAGGCGCACTGGGCGTCGACGACCAGCTCGTTCTCGGCGGCGAGGTCCTCCAGCAGGATCCGGGAGCCGTCGAAGACCTCACCGGGGTCCAGATCACGGCCGTTGAGGGTGACGGCGGTCACCGTCGGGGCGATGAGGTCGGCGAAACTGGAGGCGCCCGGCTCGTTGCAGCGGAAGCGGATCGTGGTGACCGAGCGGAAGGTGCGGGGACCGTCCCCGGCCTGGTCGCCCACGGCCGAACGCACGTCGAGCGACACGTCGTACCCGTCGACGGACAGCAGGGCGGCCCGCTCCCGGGCCTCGTCGCGGGACAGGTTCTCACCAGGCACGGGCGGTACTCCCTCAGGGTGTGGCGGATGGCGCCGGACAGGACCGATCCTGCCACGCGCCCCTGACGCCGGACAGCGGGGAATGACCTGCACGGACGGTGGTGTTCACCGGGGAAACGGTTCGCCTTGAGGAGAGACATGTCGGAGAAGACCCCCGTCGACTTCTGGTTCGACCCGCTGTGCCCCTGGGCCTGGATGACGTCCCGTTGGGTGCTGGAGGTGGAGAAGGTCCGTGACATCGAGGTCCGCTGGCATGTGATGAGCCTCGCCGTCCTCAACGAGGACAAGCTCGACGAGCTGCCCGAGGAGTACCGCGACATGCTCGCCACCAAGGCCTGGCAGCCGGTCCGGGTGGTGACCGCCGCCTGGCAGAAGCACGGCGCCGACGTCCTCGGCCCGCTCTACACGGCGCTCGGCACCCGCTTCCACAACAACGGCGAGGGCCCCACCCCGGAGGCGATGGCCGGCGCGCTCGCGGACGTCGGTCTGCCCGCCGACCTCATCGACTACGCCGACCAGGAGGACTTCGAGTTCGACGCCGAGCTGCGCGCCTCCCACAAGGAGGGCATCGAGAAGGTCGGCCAGGACGTCGGCACCCCGGTCATCGCCGTCCCCGGCCCCGACGGCGAGCAGATCGCCTTCTTCGGCCCGGTCGTCACCCCGGCCCCCAAGGGCGAGGAGGCCGCCCGCCTCTGGGACGGCGCCCTCGCGGTCGCCTCGGTCCCGGGCTTCTACGAGATCAAGCGGACCCGCACCAAGGGTCCCGACTTCAGCAACCTGTAAGCCCGACGCGTTCCCCCCGTTCCCGGGCGGGGCGGGACGGCGGGATCACCTCCGGCGCCCCCGCCCCCACGCCGGCGCGGCCCAACCTGTGAAACGTCCGCGACGGTGAGCCGGACCGGCCGGTACGACGTATCCGCCCCTGCGACAGACGGTTGGCCGACATTGGGGGGCGCTGTGAGGACCGTGGGGAACGGCCGGACCGACGTGACCGACGTGACCGACGAGACCGGGGAGCTCGGCGAGACCGACGTGACCGGCGAGACCGGCGAGACCGGGGACGAGCGGTTCGCGGCGACGATCCGTACACGGACGACCCTGCTGCTGGCCCGGCACGGGGAGACCGTGCGGCACGCCGAGAACCGCTACGCGGGACTGACCGACGTGGCCCTCACGGAGCGGGGCCGAGCCCGGGCGGAGGCGCTCGGCCGCTGGGCCGCCGCCCATCCCGTGGACGCGGTCTGGACGTCCACCCTCTCCCGTGCCGTCGCCACCGCCGAGCCCGCCTGCCGGGCCTTCGGCCTCACCGCACGGCGCGAACCCGCCCTGCGGGAGTGCGACTTCGGGGTCGTCGAGGGCCGCACGCTCGCCGAGTTCGCCGTGACGGACCCGCGGCGGGCCGAGGCCTTCCGGGCGGACCCGGTCGGGCACCCCTTCCCGGAGGCGGAGGACCCGCGGACCGCCGCTGCCCGCGGCACCGCCGCCCTGCGCCGGATCGCCGCCGGCCACGAGGGCGGGCGCGTCCTGGTCGTCGGCCACAACACCGTGCTGCGGCCGGCCCTGTGCCGACTGCTGTCGATCCCGTCGAGCACTACCGCCGGGTCTTCCCCCGGCTGCGCAACGCCGCCGTGAGCGAGATCCGTATGGAGGGGTCGAGCACGGCGCTGGTGTCACTGAACGTGCCCTGCGAGCCGTAGGAACATCGGCGCACCCCCTCGCCCCCTCGCCGGCAGCATCCGCTGTCTGGTCGAGCGGGCGGGCGGGCGCCGGTTCCCCGACGCCGGGCGGCCGACCTCGGCGTCGTCGCCCACGTCATCCCCATCCCCGGATCAAGGGAACCGCCGGAGACGGGTCCCGCCCTCGCGAGCCCGCGCGTGCGCTCAGCCGACGGCGGCGCCGAACCACTGGGGCAGCCGGCCGAGCAGATCCTGCTGGTCCTCACCGGCCCACACCACGTGACCGTCCGGCCGCAGCAGCACCGCGGGCACGTCCAGCTCCTCGCTGACGTCGACGACGTGGTCGACCCGGTCCGACCAGCCCGCCACCGACAGCCGGCCGGTCTGGTCGAGCAGCAGCCCGCGGCCGCCGTGCATCAGCGCGTAGAGGCGCCCCCGCTTGAGCCCCACGTCCCGCAACCGCCGGCCGAGCAGCTCGTGACCCTCGCCGACGTCGTAGCGGACCCCGATCCCACTGATCTTCTCGATCAGGTACCGGTTCACCTCCTCGAAGTCCATCAGCTCCGACACCAGCCGGCGCACCGCCCGGGGACCCGGCTCGGGGGACAGCAACTCCATCTGCGCGCGGGTGTTGTCCAGTACGTCGGCGGCCACCGGGTGCCGTTCGGCGTGGTAGCTGTCCAGCAGTCCCTCCGGTGCCCAGCCGCCCACCTCGGCGGCCAGTTTCCAGCCGAGGTTGAACGCGTCCTGGACGCCCAGGTTGAGCCCCTGCCCGCCGGTCGGCGGGTGGATGTGCGCCGCGTCGCCGGCCAGCAGCACCCGGCCGACGCGGTAGCGCTCGGCCAGCCGGGTGGCGTCGCCGAACCGGGAGAGCCGGCGTGGTGAGTGCACGCCGAAGTCGGTGCCGGCCAGCACCCGCAGCCGCTGCTGGAACTCCTCGAAGGTCGGCGGGACCGTGCGGTCCTCGGCCAGCCCCTCCGCGGGCACGATGACGCGGTACACCCCGTCCCCCATGGGCATGGTGCCGAACCGCAGATGCGTCTTGCGGACTTCGGCCACCACGGCGGCCAGCGTCTCCGGCGGCACGGCCACCTCCACCTCGCCCAGCAGCGTCTCGGTCCTGGCGGGCTCGCCGGGGAAGCCGACGCCGAGCAGCTTGCGCACCGTGCTGCGGCCGCCGTCACAGCCCACGAGGTAGCGCGAGCGCAGCCGCGTGCCGTCGGCCAGCCCGGCGGTCACCCCGTGTTCGTCCTGGCTCAGCCCGACCAGTTCGCAGCCGCGCCGGATCTCGGCGCCGAGCTCGGTGGCGTGCTCGGTCAGCAGCCGCTCGGTGACCGCCTGCGGGATGGCGAGGACGTACGAGTGCGCGGTGTCCAGCCGGTCGGGCCACGTCCTGCCGATGCCGGCGAAGAAGCCGCCGGTCGCGAACCGCTGGCCGCGCGCGAGGAACCGCTCCAGCAGACCGCGCTGGTCCATCATCTCGACGCTGCGCGCGTGCAGACCGAGCGCGCGGGAGAGCCCGGTCGGCGCCGTCTCCCTCTCCAGCACGACCACGTGCACGCCGTGCAGCCGCAACTCGCCGGCCAGCATCAACCCCGTCGGTCCACCACCGGCGACAATCACGTCAATCATCAGAACCCCCCATTTCGACACGGTCGCGTTTCGGCCGGCTGCTCCTCGGTTTCGACGCCCGCGGCACCCATACGCCGCGAAAGGCGCACGTATTTCGCGAATCCCTGATTTCCGCAGCTTCCGGCCTCGGTCGGAGATTCTGCAGGAGGACCCCGGTCTTGCCGCAAGGCCCCTGGTGCGCTATACGTTGAGAGTGGCAAGGAGTGGGTGACCTCCTTGCCTTTCTTTTTGCCGAGCGCGGCTTTTCGTTGAACGGGGCTTCCGTCGAGCGCGGCTTTTCGGCGAGCGAGACTTTTCGTCGAGCGGGGTTTTTTCGTCGAGTGGGGCTTTTTGCCGAGCGCGCCCATGGGTACGGCCCCGCGCGTCGGCCCCCCGGAGGGGCACCGCACGCACGGGGCCGTACCGTGCTCGCCCGCCGTCGTGAAGGGTGAGAAGACGATCACGAGGCGGGACGCTTCACGGGGAGTTCAGGGCGCCAGCAGCAGCACGTCCGCACGCGACTTCGCGGCCTCGTAGCGCCGTGCGACGTCCTGCCAGTTGACGACCTCCCACATCGCCTCGACGAAGTCGACCTTCTGGTTGCGGTACTGGAGGTAGAAGGCGTGCTCCCAGGCGTCGAAGACGAGGATCGGGGTGGAACCCTGACCGACGTTGCCCTGGTGGTCGTAGACCTGCTCGACGATCAGGTGGCCGCTGAGCGGCTCGTAGGCGAGGACGCCCCAGCCGGAGCCCTGGGTGGTCGCGGCGGCCTTCGAGAGCTGCGCCTTGAAGTGCGCGAAGGACCCGAAGGACTCGGTGATCGCGTCCGCCAGCTCTCCGACACCGTCCGCCGCGAGGGGCTCGCCGCCGCCCTCGCCGGTCATGTTGTGCCAGTAGATGCTGTGCAGGATGTGCCCGGACAGGTGGAAGGCCAGGTTCTTCTCCAGGCCGTTGACCGACCCCCACTGCTCCTTGTCCCGTGCCTCCGCGAGCTGCTCCAGCGTGTCGTTGGCGCCCTTCACATAGGCCGCGTGGTGCTTGTCGTGGTGCAGCTCGATGATCTCGGGGCTGATCACGGGGGCGAGCGCCGCGTAGTCGTACGGCAGCTCGGGAAGCGTGTAGACGGGCATGGGGGTTCCCCTCCGAACCTCTTATTGCAAAGAGCTTGCAGGTGCAGGCTAGCAACAAGAAGCCGGGTGCGGGCAAGAAGGAGGCCCCCACGTGTGATCACGTGCGGGCCTCGGGCCCGGGCGAACGGAGGCTCAGGCCCTGGTGCGCGCCCTCTGCCAGGCGTATCCGACGACCGCCAGCAACAGCGTCATCCCGCCCGTCGAGTACAACTGCACGCGCGTGTCGGGCTCCCGGGCCATCAGGACGAAGATCGCCGCCATGCCGGCCAGCGCGACCCACGTCAGCACCGGGAACGCCCACATCCGCACGACGAGCTTCCCGGGCGCCTCGCGCTCCAGCCGGCCGCGCAGCCGCAGCTGCGAGACGGCGATGAAGATCCAGACGACCAGGATGACCGCGCCGATCATGTTCAGCAGCCAGGGGAAGACGTCGTCGGGCCGCCAGTAGCTGAGCACCACGCAGACGAAGCCGAAGACGCAGGAGGCGAGGACCGCGATCCTCGGCACCCCGCCCGACACCCGGCCCAGCGCCTTCGGGCCCTGCCCCCGCTCCACCAGGGAGTAGGCGATGCGCGAGGAGCCGTAGATGTTGGCGTTCATCGCGGACAGCAGCGCGGCCAGGACGACCACGTTCATCAGCTGGCCGGCGCCCGGGATGCCGAGCTGGTCGAGGGCGGCGACGTACGGGCCCTTCTCCACGACCGCCTCGGAGTCCCAGGGGACGAGGGTGACGATGACCGCCATCGAGCCGATGTAGAACAGCGCGATGCGCCACATCGCCGTACGGACCGCGCTCGCCACGCCGCGCACCGGGTTCTCCGACTCGGCCGCGGCGATGGTGACGGTCTCCAGGCCGCCGTAGGCGAAGACGGAGGCGAGGAGGCCGACGACCAGGCCCTCGCCGCCGTTCGGGAGGAAGTCGGTGAGGTGCGAGGTGCCCGGGGAGTCCGTGCCGGGCAGGAGCCCGGCGACGGCCAGCACGCCGAGCACCAGGAACAGCGTGATCGCGCCGACCTTCAGGGCCGCGAACCAGAACTCGAACTCGCCGAAGTTCTTCACGGCGGCCAGGTTCGTCGCGCAGAAGACGACCATGAACAGCGCCACCCAGGCCCACTCGGGCGTGCCCGGCAGCCAGCCGGTGACGATCTTCGCGGCGCCGATGCCCTCCAGGCCGACGGCCGTGCAGAGCAGGACCCAGAAGGACCAGCCCGCGGTGAAGCCCGCCCACGGTCCGATGGCGCGCTCGGCGTGCGCGGAGAAGGAGCCCGAGGACGGATACGCGGCCGACATCTCGCCCAGCATCCGCATCACCAGCATCACGAGGAGACCGGAGAGGGCGTAGGCGAGGACGATCGAGGGACCGGCGGCGGCGATGCCCGCGCCGGACCCGACGAAGAGACCCGCGCCGATGACGCCGCCGAGGGCGATCATCGACAGGTGGCGCTGTTTGAGGCCGTGGGACAGGGAGGCGGCGGCGTCCTCGTGGGGCGGCGACTCGACCTGGGTGGTACTGGGCATGGGCGCGGCTCGTCCAATGCGTGAGAGGGCAAAAACGCCCACAGTCTGGACAGCCCTTCCGCGAGGACGGAGAGACTGCCCACCATCCGGACGCGTCCGGCACCCAGCGTCGTCGCCCGGTTACGGCGGCCCGGTCGTCCCGATTGGTGGAACCCTACAGACGCCCGTCACCCCGTCCCCGTATCAGGAACCACGTCACCTCAGTGACCAGTGTCACGCCGTACCGTGTGTAACCACCCTTCTTTGTCGGGAGACCACCAAGCCCGCGAAGGACCGTTTGTCGACCACTGACGGTGATCGTCCCGAGCCCCCTGGGATAGCGTCGCGGTGTCCCGTCCCGCCCCGACCCCGCGGAGTCCCCATGAGCACCGCCGCCGCCACCCCCGTCCGCCCAGGACAGGTCCTCGCCGACCTCCTCCCGGCGTCCCGTGTCCGGGACGTCGCGCTCGTGCTCGGCGGTGCCGCGCTCACCGGCCTCGCCGCCCAGCTCTCGGTGCCCGTTCCCGGCTCCCCGGTGCCGGTGACCGGCCAGACCTTCGCCGCGCTGCTCGTCGGCACGACCCTGGGCGCACAGCGCGGCTTCTTCGCCCTCGCGGTCTACGCCGTGGCGGGCGTCGCGGGCGTCCCGTGGTTCGCGCAGGGCACCTCCGGCGCGACCGCCGTCTCCTTCGGCTACATCCTGGGCATGATCCTCGCCTCCACCGTGGTCGGCGCCCTGGCCCGCCGCGGCGCGGACCGCAGCGTGTGGCGCATGGCGGGCGCGATGCTGGTGGGCGAGGCGATCATCTACGCCGTCGGCGTCCCCTACCTGGCCTACGCCGCCGACATCTCCGCCTCCGCCGCGATCGCGGCCGGCCTCACCCCCTTCCTGATCGGTGACGCGCTCAAGGCGGCCCTGGCGATGGGCCTGCTGCCCACCGCCTGGAAGTTCGCCAACCGCTGATCCCCCGACGCCGGCCGGCACCGAAGAGGTTCGCCGGGGTCGTGTGCACCTCGACCCCGGCGGACCTCTTCCGCGTTTCCGCGTCATGAAGCCGCGCCACGCGGTCGCCCGGCTCCCGGCTTCCCTACTCCCGGTCTCCCGGCTCCCGGTCTCCCGGCTCCCGGTCTCCCGGCTCCCGGTCTCCCGGCTCCCGGCTCCCAATTTCCCGTCCGCCCGATCCTCGCTCGTTGGTCGGCTCGCCCGACTACATGGCTCCCGAGCGCATCTCCGGCCGTCCGCAGGGCCCGCCCTCCGACGTGTGGTCCCTGGGCGCCACCCTCCGCGCGGCCCGGGCCGGCCACTCGCCCTCCTCCCACCACATGACCCTGGCGACCCTGCACGCGGCGCTCTACGAGGAACCCGAACTCCCGCCCGCCCCAGGACCGTTGCGCGCCTGGCCGCCCTCCTGGAGAAGGAGCCGACGGTGCGCGCCTGCCTCACCGACCTGGAGTCGGCCCCGCCCCGTGGCGTTCCCCGCACCCGAAGCGCCGGGACCACGGGACCCGCGCCGCCCGGGATCGCCCCCCCGACCCCACTCCCCGCGGGACCCGCGCCCGCACCGCCCGCCGCACGACCCTGACGGCCGCCGCGGCAGCCGTGGCCCTGGTGGTGGCCGCAGCCGTCGCGATCGTGCTCGCGCCGCGCCCCGGATCCGGCGACGGCGACGACCGGGCGGCCTCCTCGCCCCAGCCGTCCGCCACCGTCCCGACCCCGGACCCGCACAGCGCGTCCCCCACCGTCGAGGACAGGGCGGCAAGTCGTACCGGATCACCACCTGGTGCGCGGCGGAGCCCGAGACGACGGCACCGCGCACGTACGGGACGGTGAAGGACAGCTTCACGGTGCTGCGACGCCGCGACATGGAAGAAGGGACCTGCGAACGCAGGCCCCTTCTTCCGGACTACGGGACTACGGGACTACGGGACTACGGGACTGACGGGACCGCGCCGGGACTACTTGACGGCGTCCTCCAGGACGGCGTCCTGCCCGCTGTCACCCTGCCCCTTCCCCTTCACCATCTCCTTCACGAAGGCGATCACGAGGACGACGGCCGCGACGAGCAGTGACAGCAGCACGGTCTCGCGCCCGTCGTGCTCCGTGTCGGTCAGCATGTAGGCGAGGACGAAGACGATCAGCGCGGCGGTGGCCCAGGTCAGGTACGGGTACAGCCACATCCGCACGACCAGCTTCTCCGGTGCCTCGGCCTGGATGATCTTCCGCATGCGCAGCTGCGAGAAGCAGATGACGAGCCAGACGAACAGGGCGACGGCGCCACTGGAGTTGACCAGGAAGAGGAAGACGGAGTCCGGGAACCTGTAGTTGAAGAAGACGGCGACGAACCCGAACACCACGGAGGCGATGATCGCCGCCATCGGCACGCCACGGGACGTCGTCCGGGCGAACGCCTTCGGCGCGTCCCCGCGCTGCCCCAGCGAGAAGGCCATGCGGGAGGCGGTGTACAGCCCGGAGTTGAGGCAGGACAGCACGGAGGTCAGGACGATGAAGTTCATGATCTGACCGGCGTGCGCGATGCCGAGGGAGTCGAGGGCGGCGACGTAGGAGCCCTTCTCCTTGATGGAGGGGTCGTTCCAGGGCAGCAGCGAGACGACGACGAAGATCGACCCGAGGTAGAAGACGGCGATGCGCCAGATGATGCTGTTGGTCGACTTCGTGACGGCCCGCTGCGGATCCTCCGACTCACCCGCCGCGAGGGTCGCGATCTCACTGCCCATGAAGGAGAAGACGACGAGCAGCACACCGGTGAGGATGGCGCCGGGCCCGTTCGGCAGAAAGCCGCCGTGGTCCACGAGGTTGCCGAGCCCGGCCTTCTCACTGTCGGCGCCGGGCAGCACGCCGAACACGGCGAGCCCGCCCACCACGATGAAGGCACCGATGGCGAAGACCTTGATGCCGGCGAACCAGAACTCGAACTCGCCGTAGGAGCCGACGGAGACGAGGTTGGTGGCGGTCAGCACCACCATCACGATGAGCGCCCAGCCCCACTGCGGAACGGCGGGAATCCAGGACTCGAGGATCGCGGCGCCCGCGGTGGCCTCCACGGCGAGCACGACGACCCAGAAGAACCAGTACAGCCAGCCGATGCTGAACCCGGCCCAGGGGCCGAGCGCGCGGTCGGCGTGCGCGGAGAACGACCCGGAGGTCGGGTTGGCCGCGGACATCTCCCCGAGCATCCGCATCACCAGCACCACGAGCGTGCCGACGAGAGCGTAGGAGAGAAGGATGCCGGGCCCGGCGGTGGCGATGCCGGAGCTGGAACCGACGAACAGTCCGGCTCCGATGACACCGCCAATGGCGATCATCGAGAGATGGCGGTTCTTGAGGCCCGCCTGGAGGCCGGTACCGGGATCGCCGGGACCTCCGGGGCCGTTTTCGGCCTTCGTCAGGGTCGGCTGCGAAGTCATGGAACGGATTTCCTTTGCGCCGCGTGGGGGTGTCTCCCGTACGAGCGGTGTACGGGCTCCACCCGGGGTGTTCGAGCCGGTCCAGTGAATCGGAGGCGTACGAATACAGGAACCTTTGAATCCAGATCGTTACTTGAGGTTTTCCTGAGGTTCTGTAGTGTTGCTCACGCTTTTCAGGCAGGACACCCGGCGCTGCCACCCGGCAACACGCGTGTCACACTCATCCCATGCGCGTGTATCTCGGCTCGGACCATGCAGGTTTCGAACTCAAGAACCACCTCGTCGAATGGCTGAAGGCGGCGGGTCACGACCCGGTCGACTGCGGCCCCCACATCTACGACGCCCAGGACGACTACCCGCCCTTCTGCCTCCGCGCCGCGGAGCGCACGGCCGCGGACTCCGACTCCCTCGGCATCGTGATCGGCGGCTCCGGCAACGGCGAGCAGATCGCCGCGAACAAGGTCAAGGGTGTCCGCGCCGCCCTCGCGTGGAGCGAGGAGACGGCTTCCCTCGGCCGGCAGCACAACAACGCCAACGTCGTCGCCGTCGGCGCCCGCATGCACAGCCAGGACGAGGCGACGAAGTTCGTCGAGACCTTCCTCAACACGCCGTTCTCCGGTGACGAGCGCCACATCCGCCGCATCGACATGCTCTCGGCGTACGAGACGACCGGCGACCTCCCGCCCATCCCGGCGCACCACCCGCAGCAAGGCTGACGCAGAACCCGCCCACCCTGCTCCCACCGGGACGGGTGGGCGGGAGCAGGGCAGGAAAGGACGCCGCACCGTGCCAGAGGGGCACACCATTCACCGGCTGGCCCAGGACTACGCCGCCCGCTTCTCCGGCGGGCCGGCCCTCCTCACCAGCCCGCAGGGCAAGTTCTCCGACGCCGCCGCCCTCCTCGACGGCACGGTCCTGCACACCACCGAGGCCCACGGCAAACACCTCTTCCTGGGCTTCGGCAACGACACCTGGATCCACATCCACCTCGGCCTCTTCGGCAAGGTCACCTTCGGCGACGCGCCCGCACCCCCGCCCACCGACACCGTCCGCCTCCGCCTCGCCAACCCCACCGCCTACGTCGACCTCCGCGGCCCCACCACCTGCGCCCTGATCACGGACGACGAGAAGCGCGCGATACACGGCCGCCTCGGCCCGGACCCGCTCCGCGCCGACGCCGACCCCGAGACCGCGTACCACCGTGTCTCCCGCAGCCGTACGACGATCGCCGCCCTCCTCATGGACCAGAAGGTCGTCGCGGGCGTGGGCAACGTCTACCGCGCCGAGGTCCTCTTCCGTCACCGCATCGACCCGTACCGTCCGGGCAGGGACATCACCCCGGCCGAGTGGAAGGCGATCTGGTCGGACCTCGTCACCCTCATGCGCGAGGGCGTCCGCACCAACCGCATCGACACGGTCCGCCCGGAACACACCCCGGAGGCGATGGGCCGCCCACCCCGCGTCGACGACCACGGCGGCGAGGTCTACGTCTACCGCCGCACCCACCAGCCCTGCCACCTCTGCGGCGACGGAATCCGCACCGCCGACCTCGCCGCCCGCAACCTCTTCTGGTGCCCGACCTGCCAGAAGAACTGACGCCCGGCCGCGAAAACCCGGCGGCCTAGAACCCGTGCGGAAGCCAGGGCGCCACCGCGGTCCCGAACCCCACCGAGGCCTCCGTCAGCGCCCCCGCCCGCAGCTCCCGCACCCGCCCGGCCGCCGCCAACGAGGCAAGGCTCACTCCTCCGAGGTACGCCGCCCCCAACTCCCGTACGGACAGCGCGAGATCGGCCGCGTCCGCGGTGCGCACGCAACTCGCCCCCTTCGTGTCGCCCGACAACCGCCAACGCCCCGCGTTCCACGGGCAGAAGGCGTCCTCCACCTCCAACACCACGTCCACCGGCGCCTGATAGGTCCGTGCCCCCAGCGCGGCCCCCACGTCGACCAGCCGCACGAACAGCGCGTCCCGCACCCGCAGTCGGCACCGCCGTAGGTCGGAGACGAGATACTGCCAGGCCTCGTCGAGCGGCCGTCCCCGCACCTTCAGGGAGGTGGTGAGGTCGATGCCGAACAGGAACCGCCACAGCGCCGCCTCCGCCGCGGGCTCCACCGCGGCCAGATCCTGCACCACCACCTGCCCGTTGTGCCCGGTGTCGGTCCACTCCGGCCTGACCCGGAACCGCACGTACCCGACGGTCTCCCCGCCGCGCTCGGCGACCACGCACTGCAACGGCGACGCCCCGTCCCGCTCGCTCTCCGGATCGAGCACCCCCAACCGCTCCCACCCCGGCCGCTGCGCCAGCATCCCGGGACGCCTCGGCACGGTCCGCGCGTACACCGCCGCACACCGGTCGAGGACGTCGACGGGCGCGGCGTACCGCAGCCGTACGTCGTCCGTCCCGTCCGGGACGGACAGCCGCACCCGGTCGGTGTCGATCTCCGCGCTCACCCCGAAGGTCGCCGCACCGTACCCGAACCGCCCGTAGATCGCGGCCTCGGAGGCGGTGAGCACCGCCAGCGGCTCACCCCAGGCGCGGACGTCGTCCAACTGCCGCCGCATCATGGACGTCAGCACCCCGCGCCGCCGGTGCGTGGCGGTCACGCCGACCATCGTCACGCCCGCGGCCGGCACCGAGGCCCCGCCGGGCACCGTCAGCCGGAAGTCGAACGCCCCGGCCGTCCCCACCAACTCGCCCCCGTCCCAGGCCCCGAGGGAGCGCTCGCACAGGGTGAGCCCTTTCCACAGCGCGCGTTCCTCGTCCGACTCCTCGACCCCGCCGAAGGCGCGCAGCAGGGTGTCGTACCACGTGTCCCAGTCCTCCGGCCGCAGCACCCGCAGCTCGGCCACCGGGGGGCCGGCGCGGCCCGTCGTACCCGTCGCCTCAGTTGTCATGGACCCATGCCTAGCAGCCCATTGCGGGGCGAGCCAGGGAATTTCTCCCTCTGCGCGGCGCGAGCGCTTTCCATGTCGTTCACTGTGAAGTCGAGCCTCGGACGGGGGACAAGTGGGACCTCCCGTGCCAAGCGGTGGGTTGGATGGATAGGGTCCCGAACTAATGGCAGCAGGACGACAGCGGCGCTCGGAAGCCGAGACGTTGACGGCCCGGTTCAAGCACCTGGTGCACCGGGTCCGCACCGGCGTGCGCAGAAGCGCCGTGGACTACTTCCGCGGCGACGGTTCGGACTGGATCGCGCTGGCCGGCCTGCTGCTCACCGTCCCGCTGATCGCGGCCACCACACTCGCCAACTCGGTGTGGTGCTCACCGGCCGCGCTGGTCCTGCCGATCGTGGCCGGCGGCCTGCTGCTGCGCCCGGCGAGCCTGCTCGGCCTGTACGCGGCGGCGGCCACCGCCCTGATCGTGGAGTCGGTGCAGCTCGGCCCCTACACCGAGGGCCCCTCCCGGGTCACCCCGGGCGTGGTCCTGGTCGTGGCGGCCTGCGGTTTCTTCGGTCTCCTCATCGCCCAGTTCCGCAGCCGGGTCGGCGTGCCCTGGCGGCGCGGCGGCACCATGCTCTTCGACCTGCGCGAACGCATCCGGGTACAGAGCAAGCTGCCGAAGCTCCCGCAGGGCTGGCACCGCGAGATGGCGCTGCGGCCCGCCGGGGGCCAGTCGTTCTCCGGTGACTTCGTTGTCGCGGCCCGCACCAACGGCGGCCGCACCCTGGAGGTCGTCCTCACGGACGTCTCCGGCAAGGGCATGGACGCCGGCTCCCGCGCCCTGCTCCTGTCCGGCGCCTTCGGCGGCCTGCTCGGCAGCCTTCCCCCGCACGCCTTCCTGCCCGCCGCCAACGGCTACCTCCTCCGCCAGGACTGGGAGGAGGGCTTCGCGACCTCCATCCACCTCGTCCTCGACCTCGACTCCGGCGACTACGAGCTGTACTCGGCCGGGCATCCGCCGGGCCTCCAGCTCAGCGCGGGCAGCGGCCGCTGGGAGGAGAAGGCCGCGGAGGGTCCGCTGCTCGGGGTGTACGAGGGCGCCCAGTTCGACCCGGTGAAGGGCTCCCTACGCCCCGGTGACGTGCTGATGCTCTTCACCGACGGCCTGGTGGAGACCTCCGACCGCGACATAGTCGAGGGCATCGACCGCCTCACCGGCGAGGCCGACCGCTATGTCGCCGGCGGTTTCCAGGGCGCCGCCTGGCACCTGATCGAGGCGGTCGCCAAGGACGTCAACGATGACCGGGCCCTGCTGCTGATCTGCCGCGAGGGCCCGACGGCCCAGACGGTCCCGGTCCACTGACACCACCCGCGGGAGTCCCATGCTCACCCTGACCGAGGTCGAGGCGCTCGCCCGCGCCGCCCACGAGGGCCGGACCGACAAGGCGGGCCGCCCCTACGCCGAGCACCTCCGGGCGGTCGCGGAGGGCGTACGGTCCCGGGGCGGCGACGCCGACCAGATCGCGGCGGCCTGGCTGCACGACGCCGTCGAGGACGACGCCCTCACCGAGGACCGGCTGCTCGGGGCCGCGCTGAGCGACCGCACGAAGGCCATCGTCCTGGCCGTCACCAAGCGGGCGGGGGAGACGCCGGAGGCGTACGCGGCACGCATCCGCGCCACCCCCGGCGCGCTGCTGGTGAAGGAGGCGGACCTGGCGCACAACGCGGACCCGGCCCGCCTGGCCGTCCTGGACGAACCGACCCGCACCCGGCTGAGCGGGAAGTACGCCCGGATGCGCGCACTCCTCGGCCTCGGCCACGAGCACGCCTAGGCGTTGACCTTCTCGCGCTCGCGCGACGTCTCCTGCGGCTGCCGCTCCCGGGCGAGCTCGGCCGCGTCCCGCTTGAAGGCCCACTCCATCCTCGGTTCCACCACGAACCGGAACACCTGTCGCACTGGCCTGGTGCACAGCAGGGTGACGAACACGGCCACCCCGACGGTGACGGCGATCTCCCCGAGCGGGCGGTGCAGCGCGGGGTGGTCGAACCAGCCGCGGTAGTCGGCGGCCTTGAGCGCCAGGCCGTGCAGCAGATAGCCGTAGAGCGTGCCCGCGCCGAGCGCCGTGAACCACATCGTGCGGCCCGGCACCCAGGAGAGGAAGCAGGCGGTCAGCAGCAGGGAGCAGCCGAACAGGGCGAGCTGCATGACGGGACCGACCCACCAGGGGACGCCCAGTTCCTGCGCGGAGTTGCGGTGGTAGAGCCATCCGCTGTTCATCCGCGGCACCGCCCACCAGCAGAAGGCCAGCGCGAAGGCGAACACCGGCACGGCCGCGATCCGGACCGAGCGCCGGCGCACCAGCCGGAAGTGCTCCGGCTTCAGGTTCAGGCCCAGCACGAAGAACGGCAGGAACTGAAGGACGCGCTGGAGGTCCAGGTCGTCACCGATGTCCGGGGTGACGGACGCCAGCATGGCGATGCCCAGCGCGAGCGGCAGCGGATACCGGACCAGCTTCCAGAAGGGGGTGGTCAGCCGCCAGATGAGCAGCGCGCACAGGAACCAGGTCAGGTAGTAGGGGTCGAGCAGGCTGATGTCCTGGGGGACGCCGTCGACGTACGTCTTCAGGAGCGGGTACGCGGTCTCGAAGACGATGTACGGCACGACGATGCCCGTCACCAGCCGCTTCAGCCTGCCGGGACTCCCGTCGAAACCGCGGGAGAAGAAGCCGGAGATGAGGATGAAGGCCGGCATGTGGAACGCGTACACCAGCACGTACGCCGCCGTGAGCACCCGGCTGTCGCCCTTCAGCGGCTCCCAGGCGTGCCCGACGGCCACCAGCACGATCGCCATGTACTTGGCGTTGTCGAAGAACGCGTCACGCTGCTTTGACCGTCTGTCGGGGGACTGGTGGTGCTGATCTTTCTGGTTCTGGGGGGAGCGCGGACTCGGCACGAGAGACGAAGCGGCGTGGAACATCTGAGGCACCCTAGCGTTGTCTGTGGCAATGCGTAAAACGTGCCACGTCATCGCGATGTCATTCCTCAATTGACCGGGGCGAGGCTCCCCTCGTCGCCCAGGATGTCACGATTCATCCCGACTAAAAGGTGCATAACGCCGGTTGTGGGGGTGTTGTTGGCGCCCCTGTGCTCGTAATTCGAAATACCTGCACGCCCGTTGTGAATTTCCGGAGGAAGAGTGCCGTCGAATTGTTGTGCGGCAGGGCTTCCGGAGGGGTTCGGTGCCGCCCGCGGATGGGGAGTTGCCGTCTCCGATGTCTCACCGGCCGCATAGGGAGGCCGGGTTGGTGGCACGATGGTCTCTGGCGGGGGTGTGCGGGCTGGCACTCCCGGGCCGGGAGAGCGGACCGACCAAGGGTGTGATCAGTTGTGGCCATTTCACTGTCAGTGGTGCTGCTGTTGGCGATCGTCCTGGTCGTACTGATCCGGGGAGGGTCGATCAAGGCGGGCCCCGCCATAGTCGCGATCCTGTTCGGTTTCTTCCTGGCCTCGACCGGCATGGCCCCGTCGATCAACCGCTTCCTCAACTCCCTCGCGGAAACGATCAACTCGATCAGCTTCTGAGGCCTTGATCAGCCCCGGGGTCTCGACCAGTCCGTGAGGCCTTGATCAGCTCCGGGGTCTCGATCAGCCCTCCGGGGTCTCGATCGGCCCGCTGAGGCCTTGATCAGTCCCGAGGTCTTGATCAGCCCCGAGGCCTCGATCGGCCTCCGGGGTGGAGCGGTCCGGTCCGGGAAAACACCAGGGGCCGGACGGAAGGCTGACCTTCCACCCGGCCCCGGGCCGTACAGAGCGGGCGACGGGAATCGAACCCGCGTAGCCAGTTTGGAAGACTGGGGCTCTACCATTGAGCTACGCCCGCACAGGACGCGCCGCTGGTCGGACGACCGCGGCACTGGAGGCATCGTAGCGGGTCGGCCCCCTCGCCCGCACACCCCGTTTCCGGCCCCGCCGCCCCGCGCCCGGAGGGCTCGGCGAATGCGGCGGTCGGGCGGCCTGCGGGCATGTACCCTACGTCTCGCACCAGACGGGGTGTGGCGCAGCTTGGTAGCGCGTCCGCTTTGGGAGCGGAAGGCCGTGGGTTCAAATCCCGCCACCCCGACCACCTGCGCGATCATCCGGGCGCCTCGCCGCTGATCGTCTTTTGGGCCGTTCAGCGGCTGCGGTTACTATGCAAGCTGCGCGCCCGTGTGTCCGGCCTAATCGGCCTACCTCCTCCGGGCGGCGAATCGCCGGACCTGTCTGGCTCCGGCGAAACCCAAGAAGTCAGCCACAAGGAGACCGAACCGTGAAGAGCGCCGTGGAGACCCTGAACCCGACTCGGGTTCGGCTCACTGTCGAGGTGCCCTTCGAGGAGCTCAAGGACAGCCTCGACGCGGCGTACAAGAAGATCAACCAGCAGGTCACGGTGAAGGGCTTCCGCAAGGGCAAGATCCCCGCCCGGGTCATCGACCAGCGCTTCGGCCGTGGTGCCGTGCTGGAGGAGGCCGTCAACGACGCCCTGCCGAAGTTCTACACGGAGGCGGTCAACGAGGCCGAGATCGACGTTCTCGGCCAGCCCGAGGTCGACATCACCGAGCTGAAGGACGGCGAGACGCTGAACTTCACCGCCGAGGTCGACGTCCGTCCCGCCCTGGAGCTCCCCGAGGACTTCTCCTCCATCGAGGTCGAGGTCGACGCCGTCGAGGTGACGGACGAGGACGTCGAGAAGTCGGTGGAGCAGCTCCGTGAGCGCTTCGCCTCGACCTCCCCGGTCGAGCGCGCCGCCCAGGACGGCGACGTCGTCACGGTCGACCTGCAGGCCAAGGTCGACGGCGAGGTCCTCGAGGACGGCGTCGCCAACGGCGTCTCCTACACCATCGGCTCCGGCGAGCTCCTCGAGGGCATCGACGACGCCGTGAAGGGCCTGGAGGCCGGTGGCGAGACCACCTTCACCTCCGAGCTCAAGGGCGGCTCCGGGGCCGGCCGGGAGGCCGAGGTCACCGTCAAGGTCACCCAGGTCGCCGCGCGCGAACTGCCCGAGCTGGACGACGACTTCGCGCAGCTCGCCTCCGAGTTCGACACCCTCGAGGAGCTGAAGGCCGACAGCCGCAAGCGCCTCGCGAACATGAAGCAGTACGACCAGGCCACCCAGGCCCAGGAGCGCGTCCTGGAGAAGCTCCTGGAGCTCGTCGAGGTGCCCGTCCCCGAGAAGCTGCTCGAGGACGAGATCAACACCCGCAAGCACAACCTGGAGCACCACCAGCTCGGCCAGATGGGTCTGACCCTCGACAAGTACCTGGAGATCCAGGACAAGACCGCCGAGGAGTTCGAGACCGAGACCCGCGAGGCCGCGGTCAAGGGCATCAAGACCCAGTTCGTCCTCGACGAGCTGGTCAAGCGCGAGAAGCTCAACGTCAACCAGGAGGAGCTCACCGAGCACCTCATGCGCCGTGCCGCCTCCTCCGGCATGTCGCCCGACCAGTTCGCCCAGGCGGTCGTCGAGGGCGGTCAGGTTCCGCTCCTGGTCGGCGAGGTCGCCCGCGGCAAGGCCCTGGCCCTGGTCGTCGAGTCCGCCACGGTCAAGGACACCAACGGCGAGATCATCGACCTGGACGACGAGGAGGAGGAGTCCGAGGAGGCCGCCGCCGAGGCGAGCACCTCCGAGGCGGACGCCTCCGAGGAGAAGACCGAGGGCTGAGCAGCCTCGCGTCACCTCTGACGTACGGACGACGGGCCCCGGGACTCTCTCTCCCGGGGCCCGTCGGCGTCCCTGAGGGGGCGCGGGCCGTGTCGGTGCGCGGCCCGCGCCGCGCGGGCCCCTCCAGGCGTTCGGGGCGGCGTGGCCGTCGGCCGCGATCTGTCTGACGGCGGCCGCCGCCGGACCGGCCACCTCGCACCCGTGGGCCCGGCGGGTTTCCGCACCGCCGGACCGGCCACCCCGACCGGCGGGCCCGGCGTTTCCCCACCGCCCCGACGAGACCGCACCGCTCACGCGCCGTAGGCCCGCGCTACGCCCCCGGCGAACACCCACCTCTCCGGGATTCCCCGAAGGGACCCGCGCGTTAGGGTCCATGAATACGAGGGCAGGGGAGTCGCCGAACCGCCGGACGGCTCCGCGCCCCGGCAGAACACGTGAGACGGCCCGGCGCCGTCGTAAGACGAGCAGGTGGATACGTGACGAATCTGATGCCCTCCGCCGCCGGCGAGCCTTCCATCGGTGGTGGCCTCGGTGACCAGGTCTACAACCGGCTGCTCAACGAGCGGATCATCTTCCTCGGCCAGCCGGTCGACGACGACATCGCGAACAAGATCACCGCACAGCTGCTGCTCCTTGCCGCCGACCCGGACAAGGACATCTACCTGTACATCAACAGCCCCGGCGGTTCGATCACGGCCGGCATGGCGATCTACGACACCATGCAGTTCATCAAGAACGACGTGGTGACCATCGCCATGGGCCTCGCGGCCTCGATGGGTCAGTTCCTGCTCAGCGCGGGCACCCCCGGCAAGCGCTTCGCGCTGCCGAACGCCGAGATCCTGATCCACCAGCCCTCCGCGGGCCTGGCGGGCTCCGCCTCGGACATCAAGATCCACGCCGAGCGGCTGCTGCACACCAAGAAGCGCATGGCCGAGCTCACCGCCCAGCACACGGGCCAGACGATCGAGCAGATCACCCGCGACTCGGACCGCGACCGCTGGTTCGACGCCTTCGAGGCCAAGGACTACGGCCTCATCGACGACGTGATCCCCACGGCCGCCGGCATGCCGGGCGGCGGCGGTACCGGGGCGGCGTAAGGGCCGGCCACGGCAGCAGGGCCGCGCCGGGGCTCCCCGGGCCTCCAGGGTCCCGCCGGAGCCTCCCGGGCCTCCCGGGACCCGCGCAAGCCCCGCAGGGCCTCCACGGGTCCCTCAGGGCCCCGCGGACCCCGAGCCGTCAGTGCCCCCACCCAGCCCCTCCAGCCCACCGCCCCAGCCCTCTCTCCAGGAGACACCGTGAACGACTTCCCCGGCAGCGGCCGGTACGACCGCGCCAGCGCCGAGTACACCGGCCCGACGGCCGAGTCCCGCTACGTCATCCCGCGCTTCGTCGAGCGCACCTCCCAGGGCATCCGCGAGTACGACCCGTACGCGAAGCTCTTCGAGGAGCGGGTGATCTTCCTGGGCGTCCAGATCGACGACGCCTCCGCCAACGACGTCATGGCGCAGCTGCTGTGCCTGGAGTCGATGGACCCCGACCGGGACATCTCGGTCTACATCAACAGCCCCGGCGGCTCCTTCACGGCGCTGACCGCGATCTACGACACGATGCAGTTCGTGAAGCCGGACATCCAGACGGTCTGCATGGGCCAGGCGGCCTCCGCCGCCGCCATCCTGCTGGCCGCCGGTACGCCCGGCAAGCGCATGGCGCTGCCGAACGCCCGTGTGCTGATCCACCAGCCGTACAGCGAGACCGGCCGCGGCCAGGTCTCCGACCTGGAGATCGCCGCGAACGAGATCCTGCGGATGCGCTCGCAGCTGGAGGAGATGCTGGCCAAGCACTCCACCACGCCGATCGAGAAGATCCGCGAGGACATCGAGCGCGACAAGATCCTCACGGCCGAGGACGCGCTCTCGTACGGCCTGATCGACCAGATCATCTCGACCCGGAAGATGAACAACACCTCGCTGCGCTAGCGGGCGAGGGGGAGTATCGTCTGCCGCCCCTTGGCACGGTGTGGCACGGTCCATGTGGAAGTGCGTGGACGTGAACCGTGCCAAGGGGGGCCCGAACGGGGGGCCCGGCAAGGTACCGTCGACATAAGGCAGCACCAGGAGCCGCTGGACTCTTAGGGTCCAGGCGGTTCCCAGGCGAAGGGGAAGCACACCGTGGCACGCATCGGTGACGGCGGCGATCTGCTCAAGTGCTCGTTCTGCGGCAAGAGCCAGAAGCAGGTCAAGAAGCTCATCGCAGGGCCCGGTGTGTACATCTGCGACGAGTGCATCGACCTCTGCAACGAGATCATCGAGGAAGAACTCGCGGAGACCAGTGAGGTCCGCTGGGAGGAACTCCCGAAGCCGCGCGAGATCTACGAGTTCCTCGAGGGCTACGTGGTCGGCCAGGAGGCCGCCAAGAAGGCCCTGTCGGTCGCGGTGTACAACCACTACAAGCGCGTCCAGGCCGGTGAGAACGGCGGCGGTCAAAGCCGTGAGGACGCCATCGAGTTGGCGAAGTCCAACATCCTCCTCCTGGGCCCCACGGGCTCCGGCAAGACCCTCCTCGCGCAGACCCTGGCGCGCATGCTGAACGTTCCGTTCGCGATCGCCGACGCCACGGCACTCACCGAGGCGGGGTACGTCGGCGAGGACGTCGAGAACATCCTGCTGAAGCTGATCCAGGCCGCCGACTACGACGTCAAGAAGGCCGAGACCGGGATCATCTACATCGACGAGATCGACAAGGTCGCCCGGAAGAGCGAAAACCCGTCGATCACGCGCGACGTGAGCGGTGAGGGCGTGCAGCAGGCCCTGCTGAAGATCCTCGAGGGCACCACGGCCTCGGTGCCGCCGCAGGGCGGCCGCAAGCACCCCCACCAGGAGTTCATCCAGATCGACACGACGAACGTGCTGTTCATCGTGGGCGGTGCCTTCGCGGGACTGGAGAAGATCATCGAGTCCCGGGCCGGCGCCAAGGGCATCGGCTTCGGCGCGACGATCCGCTCCAAGCGGGAGCTGGAGGCCAAGGACCAGTTCGAGGACGTCATGCCCGAGGACCTGGTCAAGTTCGGCATGATCCCCGAGTTCATCGGCCGGCTGCCCGTGATCACCTCGGTCCACAACCTGGACCGCGAGGCGCTCCTGCAGATCCTCGTCGAGCCGCGCAACGCGCTGGTGAAGCAGTACCAGCGCCTCTTCGAACTCGACGGCGTGGAGCTGGACTTCGAGCGCGAGGCCCTCGAAGCCATCGCCGACCAGGCGATCCTGCGCCAGACGGGCGCCCGCGGTCTGCGCGCCATCATGGAGGAAGTCCTCATGTCCGTGATGTACGAGGTCCCCTCCCGCAAGGACGTGGCCCGCGTCGTCATCACCGCGGACGTCGTCCACTCCAACGTCAACCCGACCCTGATCCCGCGCGACGCGCGCAACGGCCGGGGGCCGGGGGAGCAGAAGACGGCGTAACCGCCACCCCGTGACACGACACGACGAGGGGCCCCGGTCAACCGACCGGGGCCCCTTCGCAGTTGCGGGCGTCAGGCCTTCACGCGGACTTCCTCGCGCAGCTTCGTGGTGATGTCGATCGCCACGTCCTTGGTGATGCCCGTCGTGGCGTCACCCGGGGAGACCATGGCGATGGTGCTGTAGTCGGCCCACGCGCAGAACCAGTCGGTCTTCTCCTGCTTGGTGGTCTTGTCCGTGCCCTTGGCCGCCTGGCACTTCATCACCGCGCCGTCGAGGTCGGCCTCGACGGGCTCGCCCACCAGCTCGGTCTGGGTGCCGGTCGAGCCGGAGGAGTCCTCCTCGGACGACTTCTTGAAGTTGGTGAAGAACGTGTCCAACGCCTTCTCCGGGTCGGCGACCTCGCCGTACGCGCCGGCGAAGGTGATGCCCTTGGCCGTCGCCAGCTCGGTCTCGTCGGGCAGCGTGCTCGGGTCCTCGGGGTCGTACCCGGACAGGTCGGCCGTCGAGTAGATGCCGATGACGGACTTGCCGTCCTTGACGCCGCTCTTCTCCAGCTCCGCCACCGAATCGTCGCCGGCGCTCGCGCCGTCCTCGGAGGCCCGCGTGTAGTCGCTGAGCACGGTGGTCGGCGTCGTCAGCTTGTGCGCGCCGTCGTCCTTCAGGCCGCCCGCGCCGCCGCCCCCGCCGATCACGAAGTACGCGCCCACGCCGATCGCCGCGACGACCGCGACCGCGCCGATGACGATCCCGGCCGTCTTCTTCCCGCCGCTCGGCGCCGGTGGCTGCGGCATGCCGTAGGGGGCCTGGCCGTACGGGGGCTGCTGGCCGTAAGGGGCCTGGCCGAGGGGCTGGGTGGGCGACTGCTGGCCGTACGGACCGGGCTGCTGGCCGTAGGGCGGGGTCTGGGGTGGGGCGCCCTGCGGGGACTGCTGGGGGTAGCCGTAGCCGGGCTGGGGGGCCTGCGGCTGCTGGCCGTACGGACCCGGTTGGCCGTACGGACCGGGCTGCTGAGGCTGCTGCCCGCCGTACGGGCCCGGCTGGTTGTAGCTCATCTCTGGGTTCCCCTCCAGATGCTTATGTGGTTTTCACATCCTGGCCCAGAGGCCAAGGGGCCACGGCGGCGGGGCCCTCACCGTTACAGAACAAACGCGTTTCGGGACCGCGTCGTGACACCTCTAAACTGAGCCCGTGACCGAGAACGCTCAGCAGCAGCCACCAGCGCCCCACACCGAACTGCCGACCCAGTACGCGCCGGCCGATGTAGAGGGGCCGCTGTACGAGCGCTGGGTAGAGCGTGGCTACTTCGAGGCCGACGCCAAGAGCGACAAGCCTCCGTACACCATCGTCATCCCGCCGCCGAACGTCACGGGCAGCCTGCACCTCGGGCACGCCTTCGAGCACACGCTCATCGACGCCCTGACCCGCCGCAAGCGCATGCAGGGTTACGAGACGCTGTGGCAGCCCGGCATGGACCACGCCGGCATCGCCACCCAGAACGTCGTCGAGCGCGAGCTCGGCAAGGAGGGCAAGTCCCGGCACGACCTGGGGCGCGAGGCGTTCGTCGAGCGCGTCTGGCAGTGGAAGGCCGAGTCCGGCGGGCAGATCTCCGGGCAGATGCGGCGCCTCGGTGACGGCGTCGCGTGGTCCCGCGAGCGCTTCACCATGGACGAGGGCCTGTCCCAAGCCGTCCAGACGATCTTCAAGCGCCTCTACGACGACGAGCTGATCTACCGCGCCGAGCGCATCATCAACTGGTGTCCGCGCTGTCTGACCGCCATCTCGGACATCGAGGTGGAGTACCAGGACGACGACGGCGAGCTCGTCTCCATGATGTACGGCGAGGGGGACGACACCATCGTCGTCGCCACGACCCGCGCCGAGACCATGCTCGGTGACACGGCCGTCGCCGTTCACCCCGAGGACGAGCGGTACAAGCACCTGGTCGGCAAGCTCATCAGGCTGCCGCTGACCGACCGCTCCATCCCGGTCGTCGCCGACGAGCACGTCGACCCCGAGTTCGGCACCGGCGCCGTCAAGGTCACCCCGGCCCACGACCCGAACGACTTCGAGATCGGCCAGCGCCACGGCCTGCCGTCCCTGACGGTGATGGACGAGCACGCGGTCATCACCGCGCACGGTCCCTTCCAGGGCCTGGACCGGCTGGAGGCCCGCTCCGCGATCGTCGCCGCGCTGCGCGCCGAGGGCCGGATCGTCGCCGAGAAGCGGCCGTACGTCCACTCGGTCGGGCACTGCTCGCGCTGCAAGACCACGATCGAGCCGCGGCTGTCCATGCAGTGGTGGGTCAAGGTCGGCCCGCTGGCCAAGGCGGCCGGTGACGCCGTCCGCGACGGACGCGTCAAGATCCATCCGCAGGAGATGGAGAAGCGGTACTTCGACTGGGTCGACAACCTCCACGACTGGTGCATCTCGCGGCAGCTGTGGTGGGGCCACCGCATCCCGGTCTGGTACGGGCCGGAGGGCGAGGTCGTCTGTGTCGGTCCGGACGAGGAGCCGCCCTCCGGCGAGGGCTGGCACCAGGACACGGACGTCCTCGACACCTGGTTCTCCTCCGGCCTGTGGCCCTTCTCGACGCTCGGCTGGCCCGAACAGACCGAGTCGCTCGCGAAGTTCTACCCGAACTCCGTCCTGGTCACCGGCTACGACATCCTCTTCTTCTGGGTCGCCCGGATGATGATGTTCGGCCTGTACGCGATGGACGGCACCCCGCCGTTCCACACCATCGCCCTGCACGGCATGGTCCGCGACCAGTTCGGCAAGAAGATGTCGAAGTCCTTCGGCAACGCGGTCAATCCGCTGGACTGGATGGACAAGTACGGCTCCGACGCGCTGCGGTTCACCCTGGCCCGGGGCGCCAACCCCGGCGTCGACGTCCCGATCGGCGAGGACTGGGTCCAGGGCTCCCGCAACTTCGCCAACAAGATCTGGAACGCCACGCGCTTCGCGCTGATGAACGGCGCCACGGTGGAGGGGCCGCTGCCGGAGCCGTCCGCCATGTCCTCGACGGACCGCTGGATCCTCTCCCGGCTGAACTCGGTGGTCGCCGAAGTCGACGCGCACTACGACGACTTCCAGTTCGCGAAGCTGTCCGACGCCCTCTTCCACTTCGCGTGGGACGAGGTCTTCGACTGGTACGTCGAGCTGTCGAAGACGACGTTCGCCGCCGGCGGCGAGGCGGCCGAGGTCTCGAAGCGCATCCTCGGCGAGGTCCTGGACGTCACGCTGAAGCTGCTCCACCCGGTCGTCCCGTTCGTCACGGAGACGCTGTGGACCACCCTCACGGGTGGTGAGTCGGTCGTCATCGCCGAGTGGCCGACGGACAGCGGCTTCCGGGACGCCGAGGCCGAGCGCGAGATCGGGACCCTCCAGTCCGTCATCACCGAGGTCCGCCGCTTCCGCGCCGACCAGGGCCTCCAGCCGGGCCAGCGGGTCCCCGCCCGGCTGACGCTGGACGGTACGGCGCTGGCGCCCCACGAGGCGGCCATCCGCCAGCTGCTGCGGCTCCAGCCGGAGGGCGAGGCCTTCTCGGCCACGGCGACCCTGCCGGTGGCGGGGGCCACGGTCGCGCTGGACCTGTCCGGCACGATCGACGTGGCGGCGGAGCGCAAGCGGCTGGCGAAGGACCTGGCCGCCGCCGAGAAGGAGAAGGCCCAGGCCACCGCCAAGCTCGGCAACGAGGCGTTCCTGGCCAAGGCGCCGGACCACGTGGTGGAGAAGATCCGGACGCGGCTGGCCAAGGCGGAGGAGGACATCGCCCGCATCCGGACCCAGCTGGAGCGGCTGCCGCAGGCGTAGGCGTCCGTACGTCGGTGAAGGCCCCCAGAGCTGTCTCGGCGCCGGGGGCCTTCCCGTCCCCAGGGGCGCGTCGCGGCGAACCGGGCGACCAGCCCCACACCGCCCTCGGCCGAGGGAGTCACCCGCCGCCCGGAACCGGCCGCTGAGCCACCGCACGCCATGTCACCGCGGCTCCGTAGACTGACCCCGTGAGCGAGCTCCCCCCGAACGGCAACCACGACCAGCCCGACCCCCTCGACTCCTTCGAGGAGATCATCGCGGCCGAGACCGACCGCGACCCCGACCTCGCGGTCATCGAGGCCGGCAGCCGCACCCTGCGCACGCAGGGCGGTCCGCCGCAGGCCGATGTGCCGGCGCGGCCCGAGGACCCCGAGGTCGACAAGGCCCTGCGCGAGGTCGAGGCGGAGCTGGCCACGCGGTGGGGCGAGACCAAGCTGGAGCCCTCCGTCAGCCGGATCGCCGCGCTGATGGACGTGCTGGGGGAGCCGCAGCGGTCGTACCCGTCGGTCCACATCACCGGGACCAACGGCAAGACCTCCACCGCCCGCATGATCGAGGCCCTCCTCGGCGCCTTCGAGCTGCGGACCGGGCGGTACACCTCGCCGCACGTGCAGTCGATCACCGAGCGCATCAGTCTCGACGGGGCGCCCATCTCCGCCGAGCGGTTCATCGAGACGTACCAGGACATCAAGCCGTACGTCGACATGGTCGACGCGCAGCAGGAGTACCGGCTGTCCTTCTTCGAGGTGCTCACCGGCATGGCGTACGCCGCCTTCGCCGACGCGCCCGTCGACGTGGCCGTCGTCGAGGTCGGGATGGGCGGTTCCTGGGACGCGACCAACGTCATCGACGCGGACGTCGCCGTCGTCACACCGATCGACCTGGACCACACCGACCGGCTCGGCGAGACGCCCGCCGCGATCGCCGCCGAGAAGGCCGGCGTCGTCAAGCAGGACGCGACGGTCATCCTGGCCCAGCAGCCGGTCGAGGCCGCCCAGGTCCTGCTGAAGAAGGCCGTCGAGGTCGACGCGACCGTGGCCCGGGAGGGGCTGGAGTTCGGGGTCGTGGCCCGGCAGGTCGCCGTCGGCGGTCAGCTGCTGACCCTGCGCGGGCTGGGCGGCGAGTACGGCGAGGTGTACCTCCCGCTGCACGGCGCCTACCAGGCCCACAACGCCGCCGTCGCGCTCGCCGCCGTCGAGGCGTTCTTCGGCGTCGGCTCCCAGCGGCCCGAGCCGCTGGACATCGACACCGTCCGCAAGGCCTTCGCTTCCGTGTCGTCGCCGGGCCGCCTGGAGGTCGTCCGGCGGTCGCCGACCGTCGTCCTCGACGCCGCCCACAACCCGGCCGGCGCCCGCGCCACCGCGGAGGCGATCGGCGAGGCGTTCGACTTCAGCCGGCTGATCGGCGTGGTCGGGGCCAGCGGGGACAAGAACGTGCGCGGGGTGCTGGAGGCCTTCGAGCCGATCTTCGCGGAGGTCGTGGTCACCCAGAACTCCAGCCACCGCGCCATGGACGCCGACGAGCTGGCCGCGATCGCCGTCGAGGTGTTCGGCGAGGAGCGCGTCCAGGTCGAACCGCGGCTGCCCGACGCCCTGGAGGCGGCGATCACGCTCGCCGAGGAGGAGGGCGAGTTCGCGGGCGGTGGCGTGCTGGTCACCGGTTCCGTCATCACGGTCGGGGAGGCCCGACTGCTTCTCGGGAAGGGCTGAGTCCTCCACATGCGTACGCTCTGTTCCTCGACCCTGATCGGCGAGTTCCTCATCATCGGGTTCGCCGGTCTGGTCGCCATGAAGGACCCCGGCCTGTCCACGTCCACGGTGTGGACGGTGTGCGGTGTCGCGATGCTGCTGAGCCTTCTGCTCTGCGGCGTGGTCACCCGGCCCGGCGGCGTCGTGCTCGGCTGGGTCCTGCAGATCGCGCTGGTCGCGTCCGGTTTCTTCGTGCCGATGATGTTCGTGCTGGGGGTGCTCTTCGGGGCCCTGTGGTGGGCGTCCGTGCACTTCGGCCGCAAGATCGACGAGGCGAAGGCCCGCTTCGCCGCCCAGGCCGACTCCTCCGCTGCTGACGCTGCGTAACAGGCGTCCGGACACGCCCTGTAATCTCGTCCCACCGCACACCGGCAGTAGAAGGAGCCCCCCGTGAGCCAGCGCACCCTCGTCCTCCTCAAGCCCGACGCCGTCCGTCGTGGCCTGACCGGCGAGATCATCAGCCGCATCGAGCGCAAGGCCGGCTGGCGGATCACGGCGCTGGAGCTGCGCACGCTCGACCAGGACACGCTGGAGCAGCACTACGGCGAGCACAAGGGCAAGCCCTTCTACGAGCCGCTGGTGGAGTTCATGTCCTCCGGCCCGGTCGTGGCCCTGATCGTCGAGGGCGACCGCGTCATCGAGGGCGTACGCCAGCTGGCCGGCCCCACCGACCCGATCGCCGCCGCCCCCGGCTCCATCCGCGGCGACTACGGCGTCATCGTCCGCGAGAACCTGATCCACGCCTCCGACTCCGAGGAGTCCGCGGAGCGCGAGGTGAAGATCTTCTTCCCCGGGCGTTCCTGAACGACGGCACGGCGTCGGTCGCGGATGTTTCGCGGTTTTTTCTGAGGGAGCGTCACCTCACCTCTCCGTCTGACCAGGGACGGCCGTACCTTTTCGGTCGTCCCTTGGCATATGCGTGCCGATCGGGGGAACGCATGCCCCCGATGGACCGTCTCCACGAGCGAGGCGCCGCGGCATCTGCTGACAATGGCGAAGACCCTCGCGCAGTGTTCGTGCAGGCGCGTTTACGATGGAAGCCTTCACGTCACAGCACCCACCTCGCCGACCTGAAAAGCCCTCAAAAGCTCATGGGAAGGCCAGTCGAATCCTGATGGGGAACTCAATGTCGTTCATCGGCCGTGACATGGCTGTCGACCTCGGGACCGCCAACACGCTGGTGTACGTCAGGGGTCGTGGGATCGTACTCAACGAGCCGTCCGTCGTCGCGATCAACACCAACACCGGCGGCATCCTCGCGGTCGGCGCCGAAGCCAAGAAGATGATCGGGCGCACCCCTGGCAACATCGTCGCCGTGCGGCCGCTGAAGGACGGCGTCATCGCCGACTTCGAGATCACCGAGCGGATGCTCCGCTACTTCATCCTGAAGATCCACAAGCGGCGGTATCTCGCCAGGCCGCGCGTCGTCGTCTGCGTGCCCTCCGGCATCACCGGCGTCGAGCGCCGCGCCGTCATCGAGGCGTCGACCCAGGCCGGCGCGCGGCAGGTGCACATCATCGAGGAGCCCATGGCGGCGGCCATCGGCTCCGGCCTGCCGGTCCACGAGGCCACGGGCAACATGGTGGTGGACATCGGCGGCGGCACCACGGAGGTCGCGGTCATCTCGCTCGGGGGCATCGTCACCGCCCAGTCCATCCGCGTCGCGGGCGACGAACTGGACAACGCGATCATCCAGCACATCAAGAAGGAGTACTCCCTCCTCCTGGGTGAGCGGACGGCCGAGCAGATCAAGATCACCATCGGCTCGGCGTACGACCTCGACTCCGACGAGCACACCGAGATCCGTGGCCGGGACCTGGTCTCCGGGCTGCCCAAGACGGTCGTCATCTCCGCCGCGGAAGTGCGGAAGGCGATCGAGGAGCCCGTCAACGCCATCGTCGACGCCGTGAAGACCACCCTCGACAAGTGCCCGCCGGAGCTGTCCGGCGACATCATGGACCGCGGAATCGTTCTGACCGGCGGCGGAGCCCTGCTGCGCGGTCTGGACGAGCGGCTGCGGCGTGAGACCGGCATGCCCATCCACATCGCCGAGGACCCGCTGGACAGCGTCGCGCTCGGATCCGGCAAGTGCGTCGAGGAGTTCGAGGCGCTCCAGCAGGTCCTGGACGCCGCGCCCCGCAGATGACGTAACGCTTCGATTCCGCCGTACGAGATGATCTCCTCTCGTGCGGCGGATCGTTGATATAGAGGCATAAGATCCATAAGAGTCTCGAAGCACCTCATACCGCGCCCCTCGGGTTTCCAGGGGCAATCCGAATTCCGCATTCCAATGAGGAAGGACACGGCCGCCGCACGTGAGGGACACACGAGAGAGCCGGCTGCTCCTGGTGCTGCTGATCGCCGTCGCGTTCGCGCTGATCACGGTGGACATCCGCGGCGGAGAGGACTCCCCGGTCGACGGTGCCCGGCAGGCCGCGGCCGCGGTCTTCGGTCCGATCGAGGACGGGGTGTCCTCGGCGGTCGATCCGGTCGGCAACGCCGTCTCCGCGGTCCGCGACTCCGGTGAGCGCCACGACCGGCTCGCGGAGCTGGAGAAGGAGAACGCGGCCCTCAAGGCGAAGCTCGGCAGCGACGACCGCAACCGCAGCCGCCTGGCGCAGCTCGACAAGATGCTGCAGACCGCCGGCGCCGGCCAGTACGGCATCAAGGGCGCCGAGGTCATCGCCATCGGAGCGGCCCAGGGCTTCTCCTGGACCGTCACCATCGACATCGGCGCCAAGGACGGCATCAGGCGCGACATGACCGTCCTGAACGGGGACGGCCTCGTCGGGCGGGTGACGACCGTCGGCCCGGACACGGCGACCGTGCTGCTCGCCAGCGACCCGGACTTCACCGTCGGCACCCGCATGGAGGCCGGCGACGAGCTCGGCTTCGCCTCCGGGCAGGGCGACCGCCCGCTGCGCGTCGAACTCCTCAACGGCAAGGCGGAGGTGAAGAAGGGCGACCGGCTCGTCACCTTCGGCTCGCAGGCCGACAAGCCCTTCGTGCCCGGTGTGCCGGTCGGCGTGGTCTCCCGCGTCGACCCCTCCGGCGGCGACCTGACCCGCACCCTCTACGTCACGCCGTACGTCAGCTTCACCAAGCTCGACATCGTCGGTGTCGTCGTCGAGGCCCCGAAGAAGGACCCGCGCGACACCGTGCTCCCCGCGAAGCCCAAGCCGGTCCCCACGCCGACGGTGACCGTCACGGTCACCCCGAACGCGAACGAACCCGTCGACGGCCAGCAGCAAGAGCAGTAGGAGCTGACTACCCATGCGCGTCAACCGGATCCTGCTCTCCGTCCCCCTGGTCGTCGTCGCCCTGGTGATCCAGGTGAGCGTCCTCGCCCGCCTCCATCTCCCGGGCGCCGTGCCCGACCTGCTCCTGCTCACCGTCCTGGGCCTCGCGATGGTCTACGGCCATGTCGGCGGCGCCCTCATCGGCTTCGGCGCCGGCCTGCTCGCCGACCTCGCCCCGCCCGCCGACCACGCCGCCGGCCGCTACGCGCTCGTGCTGTGCGTGATCGGCTACCTCGCCGGGCTCGTCAAGCCGGAGACCGGCCAGATCAAGTCGGCCACCGGCCCGATGGTCGTGGTCGTCGCCGCCGCGATCGGCTCCACCCTGCTGTACGCGGGCGTCGGCGCCCTCGTCGGCGACACCGCCGCCCGCCATGTGGGCCTCACCGGCCTGCTGTTCTCCGCGGCCCTGTACGACCTGCTGCTCGCCCCCTTCGTCGTCCCCGCCGTGATGTTCCTGGCCCGGCGCTCGGAGAACGACCCGCTCGCCGAGACCACCTCCGCCAAGGCGGCCGACATCTCCTCCGGCTGGCTCGCCTCCGGCACCGGCCTCAGGATCGGAGGCCAGCGCGGCGGCCTGAAGCTGAGGGCGGCCCGCTCGCGGGTCGCCCGGGCCGGCCGTATCAAGGGGGTCAAGCGGCTGTGACCGCGGGCGAGTTCACCCGAACGGGGAAGTTCCGGCGGAACGAGGCCTCACAGGCCGGTCGTTCATCATTCGTCCGCGCACACACGTCCGCGCACACACGTTCGCGCACGGGGAGGGGGAGGCAGCCGCAGTGACCAACATTCCCGAGACCGGGCGGACCCCACGGGTCCAGATCCGGCTGGTCGTCATCCAGATCCTCGTCCTCTCCCTCCTCGGCACCCTCGGCGGCCGGCTGTGGTACCTCCAGATCCGGGAGGGCGACCAGTACGCCGAGGAGGCCTCCGGCAACCACGTCCAGCAGGTCGTCGAGCCCGCCGTCCGCGGCTCGATCCTGGACGCGCGCGGGGTGCCGATCGCCGACAACGAGACCCGGCTGGTCGTCTCCGCCTCCCGCACCGACCTGCTGAAGCAGAAGGACGACGGCAAGGCCGTCCTGACCAAGCTCGCGGGCGTCCTCGGCATGACCCCCGAGGAGGTCATGCAGAAGGTCCGGCTGTGCGACGCCGAAACCCCCCAGCCCTGCTGGAACGGCTCGCCCTACCAGCCCATCCCCATCACCGACGAGGCCACGCCCAAGCAGGCCCTGCAGATCCGTGAGCGCGCCGAGGACTTCCCCGGCATCACCGCCGAGCCGGAGGCGGTACGCCGCTACCCGAGCCCCGGCCGGGCCAACACCGCCCAGGTCCTCGGCTACCTCTCCCCGGTCACCGACGAGGAGATCACCAAGGCCCAGGACACCGACTCGCCCTTCCTCCGCTCCGACCAGGTCGGCCGCAGCGGCCTGGAGCGCCAGTACGACAAGGAACTGCGCGGCAAGGCCGGCGTCACCCGCTACGAGGTCGACAACCTCGGCCGGGTCATCGGCCAGGCGGAGGCCACCCCGGCCGAGCCCGGCTCCAACCTCGTCACCAGCATCGACGCCCGCGTACAGCGCGTCGCCGAGTACGAGCTGAACGAGGCGATGAAGGAGGCCCGCAGGCAGTTCGACCGCAACACCGGGGAGAACTACAAGGCCGACGCCGGCGCGGTCGTGGTGATGGAGGCCAAGACCGGCCGCATCGTCGCCATGGCGTCCAACCCGACGTACGACCCGAACGCGTGGGTCGGCGGCATCTCCGCCAAGGACTACACCAAGATGACCGGGAAGTCCTCCAACTACCCGCTGCTCAACAGGGCCATACAGGGTCAGGCGGCGCCCGGCTCGATCTTCAAGGTGGTCTCCACGGCAGCCGCCGTCCAGGCCGGCTACGACTTCGACGGCCGCTACGAGTGCTCCAGCTCGTACTCGGTCGGCGGCCAGGTCTTCAAGAACTTCGAGTCGCAGAACCACGGCGCGATCGGCCTGGGCCGCGCCCTGGAGGTCTCCTGCGACACCGTCTACTACCGCCTGGCGCACGCCCAGTGGCAGAAGGACGGCGGCATCGACCCGAAGAAGAAGCCCAACGACTACTTCTTCAAGGCCGCCCACCAGTTCGGCCTGGGCAAGGAGACCGGCATCGACCTGCCCAACGAGGTCTCCGGCCGCGTCCCCGACCGCGAGTGGAAGCAGGCGTACTGGAAGGCCAACAAGGACGCCTGGTGCAAGACGGGGAAGAAGGACGGCAGTTACGTCGAGAAGATCGCGTACGAGAACTGCCTCGAGGGCAACAAGATGCGCGCCGGTGACGAGATCAACTACTCCATCGGCCAGGGCGACACCCTGGTGACGCCCATCCAGATGGCCACCATCTACGCGGCCATCTCCAACGGCGGCACGCTGTACGACCCGACGGTCGGCAAGGCCATCGTCAGCCCCGACGGCAAGCAGGTCACGGAGATCAAGCCCCAGTCGCACGGCAAGCTGCCGGTCAGCAAGCAGACGCTGGCCCAGATGGACGACGCCCTCGAGGGCGTGGCCACCCGCGGTACCGCCGCCTGGCGCTTCGGCGGCTGGCCGCAGGACGAGATCCCGATGCACGCCAAGACCGGTACCGCGGAGGTCTACGGCAAGCAGACGACGTCCTGGTTCGCCACGTACACCAAGGACTACGCGATCGTCATGACGATCTCCCAGGGTGGTACGGGTTCCGGCGCCTCGGGTCCGGCCGTGCGCAACATCTACGACGCGCTGTACGGCGTCTCCGACGACGGCACGATCAACAAGAAGAACGCGCTGCTGCCCACCCCGCAGAAGAGCCTGCCGAAGGTCAAGGCGGACGGCACCATCGCGTCCCCGAAGATCTCCAAGGACCCGGCCAAGGAGCAGCAGGCCGGCCAGAAGGCCACCGAGGAGGGTGCGCCCGCGGCCGACGGCACGCAGCCCGCGGCGACCGTGGCCTCGCCCGAGGCGGAGAACCGTGACACCCGGCGCCGGGGACGGCGCGGGCGAGGAAGCCGGAGGAAGCGCACATGACCGGCGTGAACAGCTTCTCCGTCTCCGGGTACGGACCCGAACGGGCCGGCTGGACGCGGCTCTTCGCCCGCGACTCGATGGCCCGGCGCCTGGACTGGCCGATACTGCTGTCGGCCACGGCCCTGTCGCTGATCGGCTCGCTGCTGGTGTACTCGGCGACCCGCAACCGCACCGAGATCAACCAGGGCGACCCGTACTTCTTCCTGGTCCGGCACCTCATGAACACCGGCATCGGGCTCGCCCTGATGATCGGCACGGTCTGGCTCGGCCACCGCACCCTGCGCAACGCGGTGCCGTTCCTCTACGGGTTGTCGCTCCTGCTGATCCTGCTGGTGCTCACGCCGCTCGGCTCCACCGTGAACGGCGCGCACTCCTGGATCGTGCTCGGTGGCGGCTTCTCGCTCCAGCCGTCGGAGTTCGTGAAGGTCACGATCATCCTGGGCATGGCGATGCTGCTGGCGGCCCGGGTCGACGCGGGAGACAAGCTCTACCCCGACCACCGCACGGTGGTGCAGGCGCTGGGCCTCGCCACGGTGCCGATGCTGATCGTGATGCTCATGCCCGACCTCGGGTCGGTCATGGTCATGGTGATCATCGTGCTGGGTGTGCTGTTGGCCTCCGGCGCCTCCAACCGCTGGATCTTCGGCCTGCTCGGCGCGGGCGCGGCCGGCGCGATCGCCGTCTGGCAGCTGCACATCCTGGACGACTACCAGATCGCCCGCTTCGCGGCCTTCGCCAACCCCAGCCTCGACCCGGCGGGCGTCGGCTACAACACCAACCAGGCCCGTATCGCGATCGGTTCGGGCGGACTGACCGGCGCCGGACTGTTCCAGGGCTCGCAGACCACCGGCCAGTTCGTCCCCGAACAGCAGACGGACTTCGTCTTCACGGTGGCCGGCGAGGAACTCGGCTTCGTCGGCGGCGGCCTGATCATCGTCCTGCTGGGCGTCGTCCTGTGGCGCGCCTGCCGGATCGCCCGCGAGACGACCGAGCTGTACGGCACGATCGTCGCCGCGGGGATCGTCGCCTGGTTCGCCTTCCAGTCCTTCGAGAACATCGGCATGACCCTGGGCATCATGCCGGTCACCGGCCTGCCCCTGCCGTTCGTGTCCTACGGCGGTTCGTCGATGTTCGCGGTGTGGGTGGCGGTGGGGCTGTTGCAGTCGATCCGGGTGCAGCGGCCGATGTCGGCATAGGGCGCGTGGACCTCGCGTGACGTGCTGCCGGCCCTGTGCGCGGCGGCGATCCGAGCCCGGTCGGCCCTGCCGCCCGGGCTCGGCTGCCACTAGATTCGGTCCATGGCGGAGACGAAACGCGAGATCGAGCGCAAGTACGAATCCGACGACAGTGGGCTGCCCGACCTGACCGGCGTCGCCGGGGTCGCGGCCGTCCTCGACAAGGGCGTCGCCGAACTGGACGCCACCTACTACGACACCGCCGACGAACGGCTCGCCGCCGCCTCCCTCACCCTGCGCCGCCGCACCGGCGGTTCCGACGCGGGCTGGCACCTGAAGTTCCCCGTCGCCCCCGGCGTCCGGGACGAGATCAGAGCCCCGCTGTCCGACACCGTCCCCCACGTCCTCGCCGGGCTGGTCCGCTCCCGGGTGCGGGACGCCGAGCTGGTACCGGTGGTCCGGCTGCGCTCCGCCCGTGATGTCCGTGACCTCGTCGACGCGGAGGGCCGGCTGCTCGCCGAGGTCAGCGTGGACGCCGTCCGGGCGGACCGGCTGGCCGGGCGGGGCGGTTCCGCCCAGTGGACCGAGATCGAGGTCGAGCTCGCCGACGGCGGCGACCCGGCCTTCCTCGACCAGGTGGAGAAACGGCTCCGCAAGGCGGGCGTACGGCCGTCCGGATCCGCGTCGAAGCTGGCGCGGGCACTGGCGGAGACGGAGCCGAAGCGGAAGAAGGGGAGAGCGCGGAGGGAGGAGAACGGCAAAGGGAACGGGAAGAGGAGCGGGAAGCGGAACGGCAGGCGGGCGAAGACGGCCGGCGAGGGGAGAGCTTCCGGCGGGCCGGTGACCGCCGGGGACCACGTCCTCGCCTACCTGCGGGCCCAGCGCGACGCCCTCGTCGAGCTCGACCCGGCCGTCCGCCGGGACCTCCCCGACTCCGTGCACCGCATGCGCGTGGCCACCCGCCGCACGCGCGGCGCCTTCCGCTCGTACGCCAAGGTCCTCGACCGCGCCGTCACCGACCCGATCGGCGAGGAACTGAAGTGGCTCGCCGGGGAGCTGGGCGTGGACCGGGACCAGGAGGTGCTCACCGAACGGCTGACGGCCGCCCTCGACGCGCTCCCGCGCCCGCTGGTCACCGGCCCGGTCCGCAACCGGCTGCGCACCTGGTCACGGGCGCGCGGCAGCGGCTCACGCCGGCGCCTGACCGCCGTACTGGACGGCGGGCGGTACCTGGCGCTGCTCGACGCGCTGGACCGGCTGGTCGACGACCCGCCCCTGCTCCCGGCCGCCGCGGGTGAGCCGTCGAAGGTGATCGCCAAGGCCGTGCGCAAGGACTTCGGGCAGGTGGCCGCGCTGGTCGAGGAGGCGCTCGGGCAGCAGCCCGGGCCCGAGCGGGACCTGGCGCTGCACGAGGCCCGCAAGAAGGCCAAACGGACCCGGTACTCGGCGGAGGCGGCCGCGCCGGCGCTCGGCGAACCGGCCGTCGACCTGGTCCGGCTGATGAAGTCCCTCCAGGGCCTGCTCGGTGACCACCAGGACAGCGTGATGACCCGCGAGGCCCTGCGCGACCTCGCCGCCCAGGCACACGCGGCGGGGGAGAGCGCGTTCACCTACGGGCTGCTGTACGGCCACGAGGAACGGCGCGCGGAGCTGGCGGAGGCGGCGCTGCCGGAGGCGTGGGCGACGATCGGCGCGGCGATGGCGGTCTGAGAGCTCTTCCGACCGGGTTACGCTAGATGGTCACCCTGTCAGCTCACGAAAGTTCCCCCGATGTCTGTCGAGTCGGTGTTCCCGCAGCTCGAAGCCCTGCTCCCGCATGTGCAGAAGCCGATCCAGTACGTGGGCGGCGAGCTGAACTCCACCGTCAAGCCCTGGGACGACTGTGACGTCCGCTGGGCTCTGATGTACCCGGACGCGTACGAGGTCGGGCTGCCCAACCAGGGCGTCATGATCCTCTACGAGGTCCTCAACGAGCAGAAGGGCGTCCTCGCCGAGCGCACGTACAGCGTGTGGCCGGACCTGGAGGCCCTGATGCGGGAGCACGGTGTCCCGCAGTTCACGGTGGACAGCCACCGTCCGGTGAAGGCGTTCGACGTGTTCGGCCTGTCCTTCTCCACGGAGCTGGGCTACACGAACATGCTCACCGCCCTGGACCTCGCCGGCATCCCCCTGGAGTCCCAGGACCGGACCATCGACGACCCGATCGTGCTGGCCGGCGGCCACGCGGCCTTCAACCCGGAGCCGATCGCCGACTTCATCGACGCGGCGGTCATCGGCGACGGCGAGCAGGCCGTGCTCGACATGACGAGGATCATCCGCGAGTGGAAGGCGGAGGGCCGCCCCGGTGGCCGGGAGGAGGTCCTCTTCCGCCTCGCGAAGACGGGCGGGGTGTACATCCCGCGCTTCTACGACGTCGAGTACCTGCCGGACGGCCGGATCGCCCGCGTGGTCCCCAACAAGTCGGGCGTGCCGTGGCGGGTGTCGAAGCACACCGTCATGGACCTCGACGAGTGGCCCTACCCGAAGCAGCCCCTCGTTCCGCTGGCCGAGACGGTCCACGAGCGCATGTCGGTGGAGATCTTCCGCGGCTGCACCCGCGGCTGCCGCTTCTGCCAGGCGGGCATGATCACCCGCCCGGTGCGCGAGCGCTCCATCACGGGCATCGGCGACATGGTCGAGAAGGGCCTGAAGGCGACCGGCTTCGAGGAGGTCGGCCTGCTGTCGCTGTCCAGCGCCGACCACAGCGAGATCGGCGAGGTCGCCAAGGGTCTGGCGGACCGCTACGAGGACGACAAGATCGGCCTCTCGCTGCCCTCCACCCGCGTGGACGCCTTCAACGTCGACCTCGCCAACGAACTGACGCGCAACGGCCGGCGGTCCGGCCTCACCTTCGCCCCCGAGGGCGGCTCCGAGCGCATGCGCAAGGTCATCAACAAGATGGTCTCGGAGGAGGACCTGATCCGCACGGTCGCCACCGCCTACGGCAACGGCTGGCGCCAGGTGAAGCTGTACTTCATGTGCGGTCTGCCGACGGAGACGGACGAGGACGTCCTCCAGATCGCCGACATGGCGACGCGCGTCATCCAGAAGGGCCGCGAGGTCTCCGGCTCCAACGACATCCGGTGCACGGTCTCGATCGGCGGCTTCGTCCCGAAGCCCCACACCCCGTTCCAGTGGGCGCCGCAGCTGAGCGCCGAGGAGACGGACGCCCGCCTGGAGAAGCTCCGGGACAAGATCCGCGGCGACAAGAAGTACGGCCGCTCGATCGGCTTCCGCTACCACGACGGCAAGCCCGGCATCGTCGAGGGCCTGCTCTCCCGCGGCGACCGCCGTATCGGCGCGGTCATCCGTGCCGTCTACGAGGACGGCGGCCGCTTCGACGGCTGGCGCGAGCACTTCTCGTACGACCGCTGGATGAGCTGTGCCGACAAGGCGCTGGCCGCGTTCGGCGTGGACGTCGACTGGTACACCACCCGTGAGCGCACCTACGAGGAGGTCCTGCCCTGGGACCACCTCGACTCCGGCCTGGACAAGGACTGGCTCTGGGAGGACTGGCAGGACGCCCTCGACGAGACGGAGGTCGAGGACTGCCGCTGGACGCCGTGCTTCGACTGCGGTGTCTGCCCCGCGATGGACACGCAGATCCAGATCGGCCCGACGGGCAAGAAGCTGCTGCCGCTGTCGGTCAAGAACGCCGCACCGGCGCCCGCTTCGAGCGGTCACACGCACTGAGGCGAGTGAGGCACTCGTGCCGGTGATCGAGGCGCCGGCCGGGTTGAGCGAGCGAACGGATCATGTGAGGCCCGTCCCAGGCTCATGCGCGACCGCGTGACGAGCTGAGCCCCCTTCCACGTGGGGAGGGGGCTCGTTCGTGTCCCGTGGAGTGAGTCCTGAGCCGGACGCCGTGGAGCTCCGCCCCGCAGCCGGGCCACCACTTGATCAAGCGCCGGATACGGGCATCCGCCCCCGCTGAGGGTGATGTTGCCTTTCGCGCGCGGTGCGACCAGCCTTGTCCGCCGGGGTGTTTGGGTATCGAGCATCGGACAGGCGAGGTGCGTCCTGGGTGGGCCCGTCACGGGAGGCGGAATGGGCGAGGTCGACGCGCTGATCATCACGGCGCTGAAGGAGGAGTACGACGCGGCCCGCGCCGCCGGCTCGGCCGGGTATGCGGGACACCCCGGTGTCGGGGCGTGGGAGGAACGTGAGCCGGAGCCCCTGACCCCCTATCTCGTCGGCAGGTACGCCCTGGCCGACGGCTCGAGCATGACCGTGGCTCTGGCACGGCCCACCAGGATGGGGGCCACCGCGACCGCGCCGGTGGTGGCGACGCTCGTGGAACGCCTGGGGCCGCGGTGCCTCGCCATGTGCGGAGTGTGCGCCGGCTTTGGGCCGACGGGGGATCCGCGGAGAAGCCGCCGCCGCTGCCGGTGAAGCAGCCGGCCGGGGAGTGCGCACGGCCACCCCCGAGCCGACCGCTGCGCCCCCTATCCCTTCCCGACCGGAACCGGCAGCGGAGCCGGGCGGCAACTGACCGAACACGACCCGCGCGGGCGGGATCCGGGCAGGCGGCTGTGGCGTCTACGTGGACATGGACCTCGACAAGCCGCCCGCCCGACAGCCCGCACAGCAGCCCCCGGAGGGCTGTCTCGTCGTCGCGGTCCGGCTGCCCGTGCGGATCGTCGTGCTCGTGCTGGTCGTGCCGGTGCGGATGGCCTGGGACGCGCTCGTCGTCGCCGGCCGCTTCCTGAAGGACACGGTGCTGCGGCCCTTCGGGCGGGCCCTGCTGTGGCTGGGCGCGGTCCTCGTCGTCCGGCCGCTCGTCGGCCTGTGGCGGTACGTCGTCGTCCCCGTCGGCCGGGCGCTCGCCTGGCTCGGCAAGGTGCTGGTCGTCGTCCCGCTGGTGTGGTGCCACCGCCACCTCCTCACCCCGGTCGGCCACGCCCTCCTCTGGCTGGCGCGAGGTACCGGCGCCGTCCTCACCTGGATGTACGCGCACGTGCTGGCCCCCGTCGGGGTCGGCATCGCCACGGCCGCGGCCTGGCTGGCGCGCCACCTCGTCGTCGTACCCGCCCGATGGCTGTACGACTGGATCCTCGCGCCCGTGGGGCGGGCGATCGCCTGGTGCGCGCGAGGGGTGTGGCGGCTCCTCGGACTGCTCGTCGCCGGTGTCGGCCGGGTCCTGTACTGGGTCACCCGGATCCTGCTCGTGCTGCCGGCGGTCGCGCTGTGGCGCTGGGTCCTCGCGCCGGCCGGCCGTGTCCTCGCCGTCGTGGGACGGGAGGTGTGGGACGCCCTCGGGCACGCCTGGCGGATCGCGGGACGCGTCTCGCTCGCCGTCGGCCGGTTCCTGGCGAGCCTCTTCCGGTGGATCTTCGTGGAGCCGGTGCGCTGGGTGTACCGCACCGTGCTGACCCCGGTCGGGCACGTCGTCCGCGACACCGTCCTGCGCCCCGCCGCCGAGGCCGCCCGCGCCGTCGGCCGGGCCACCCGCCAGGCCCTGACCGCCGCCCGGGAGTCCGTACGCCAGGCCCGCGCCGACGTGCGGCGGATGCTCTTCGGGGAACCCCGGAAGCGGGAGGCCGTGGTCCGTGGGGAACCTTCCCGCCGTGGGACACGTACTCTTGGTGGCAGTTCGACCGCTCTCACGAAGGACTGAACGACACTGGGCAAGCGACAGCCCGAAGGCCCGCCGCCCGCACCCGCGGTGCAGCGCATCCGACTGCGCTACACCAAGCGCGGCCGCCTCCGGTTCACCAGCCACCGTGACTTCCAGCGCGCTTTCGAGCGTGCGTTGCGCCGTGCCGAGGTGCCGATGGCGTACTCGGCGGGGTTCACGCCGCACCCGAAGGTGTCGTACGCCAATGCCGCACCCACCGGCACGGGCAGCGAGGCGGAGTACCTGGAGATCGCGCTCACCGAGGCGCGGGACCCGCAGAAGCTGCGTGAGCTCCTCGACGAGTCGCTGCCCGCCGGGCTCGACGTGATCGAGGCGGTCGAGGCCCGTACCCCGGGGCTCGCCGACCGGCTCACGGCCTCCGTGTGGGAGCTGCGCCTGGAGGGCGTGGACCCCGCGGACGCCGACCGCGCGGTGAACGCCTTCAACGCGGCCGACACCGTCGAGGTCCAGCGCCTCACCAAGAACGGCGTCCGCACCTTCGACGCCCGCTCCGCCGTCGTACGGCTGGAAACGCACTTTCCACAGGCTGATAGGCCTATCGACCAGCCCTGTGCGATACTGCGGCTGGTGGTTCGGCACGTGACGCCTGCCGTACGACCCGACGACGTCCTGTCCGGTCTCCGCGCCGTGGCCGACCTGGCGCCGCCGGTCCCCGCAGCGGTGACCAGGCTGGCGCAGGGGCTGTTCGATGAAGAGACCGGCGCGGTGACCGACCCGCTCGCGCCCGACCGCGAGGCAGCCGAGGCCCGCTCAACGGCCGATCCGACTGCCGCCGCGAAGGCGCCGGCGTAAGGAAGGTTCCGCACAGGGACGGACGTCGTAGCGCCGCCCTCGTACTCGGGAGCCACCTGGGTCGGGCAGCGCACCGACCAGAAGACTTTCGCCAGGCCGTACGCAACATGTGTACGGAACCGGCGAGACAGGACACAGAGAGCTCCCGTGCGGCGGCCGCGCCCCGGACGGCGGCACCGCGCACAGCGCGAGCCGCGGACGTCAACGGCGATCGACGAGATCGACGCCGGACCAGGTGCGGCGCCCGGGAGCCTGACGGGAGATACACCCGCATGCTCGAGCCGACCGAAACCACAGAGTCCGTGACGGACTCCGATTCGAACACCCCCAGCGACACCCTGCCGCCGCGTCGCCGGCGCCGTGCCGCTTCCCGCCCCGCCGGCCCGCCGGCCGCCTCCGCCGACACCCCGGCCGAGACCGTCGCGCCGGCCATACCGGCCGCCGCGCCCGCCGCCGATCTGGTGACGGACGACAGCGACGAGGAGAAGACGGACGAGACCGCGGAGGCTGCCGGGACTCCGGCCGCGGCGGTCGACGAGGCCGTCGAGTCCGCCGCCGAACCCGCGTCCGCGCGGCCGCGCCGCCGTGCCACCCGTCGTGCCACCGCGCCCGTCGGGGCTCCCGCGCCCGCCGAGGCAGCCGAGACGGTGGTGCCGGTGACCGCCGCCGAGACGCCGGAGCCGGTCGCCGAGGTCGCGTCCGCCGAGGACATCACCTCCGTCGAGGAGAGCGCGGCCGTCGTCGAGGACGCCGCCCCGCGCCGTAGCCGCCGCCGCGCCACGCGCCGCGTGTCCGCGCCCGCCGCGGCGGGCGACACCGCGGTGGCCGCCGTCGAGACCGCGGAGGAGCCCGTGCAGGAGCCCTCCGTCGAAGAGCCCGTCGCCGAGGCAGCGTCCGCGCGTCCGCGGCGTCGTGCCACCCGCCGGGTCGCCGCGCCCTCCGGTGCGCCCAAGGCCGCCGAGGCGGAGGCGGAGACCGCCGAGGTCGCCGAGGAGCCGGTGACGGTCCAGGCGGAGGCGTCCGCCGAGGCCCCCACCGAGACTCCCGCCGCCGAGGAGGCCGCCCCGCGGCGTACCCGTCGTCGGGCCACGCGCCGTGTGGCCGCGCCCGCCGAACCGGCGGAGGCCGCCGAGGCCCCCGAGGCCGAGGTGCCCGCCGCCGCCGAGGTGAAGGCTCCCGAGGCGCCCGAGGCTGAGGCCGCCAAGGTCTCCGAGCCTGCCCGGGCCCCCGAGGCCGCTGAGGTTCCCGCCGCTCAGGCCGACGAGGACGCCGCTCCCCGTCGTGGGCGGCGGCGCGTCGCCCGCAAGGCCGCGGTCGGTTTCTCCGAGCCCGCGCGGCCGGCCGGTGAGGAGGCCGAGGCGCCGAGGCGTCCGGCGCGCCCCGCCGTCGCCGTGTTCCAGCCGCCCGTGTTCACCGAGCCCAGGTTCCAGACGCCGCAGCGCGCGGCTGCCGAGGCGGCGGCCGTCGGGGCGGAGCCCGTCGAGCCCGAGCCCGTCGAGGCCGTCGAGCCCGTGGAGGAGCTCCCCGAGGAGCAGACCGGGGCGCGGCGCCGCCGTCGGCGCCGTGGTGCCGGCCAGGGCGAGGAGACCGCTGAGGCCGCCGTGCCCGCCGTCGCCGAGGACCAGGCGGAGCCGGAGGAGGCCGACGAGGCCGAGGACGTCGTCGAGGGTGACGACGAGAGCGAGGAGAGCGGTTCGCGGCGCCGTCGCCGCCGGGGTGGCCGTCGTCGCCGTCGCGGTGAGGCCGTCGAGGGCGAGGCCGGGGAGGCCGAGGCCGAGGAACTCGCCGCCGAGCAGGCCGAGCAGGACGCCGAGGACACCGCCGAGCAGGAGGAAGAGGACGCCGAGGAGGGGCACGCCGACGAGACCGGCGGCTCCACCGCCGGCAGCCGTCGCCGCCGTCGCCGTCGCCGCCGTGCCGGGGACGGCGCCGCGGAGGCCGAGCCGGACGAGGGCGACCCGGAGCGCACGGTCGTCAAGGTGCGCGAGCCGCGCAAGGCGAGCGAGCCGTCGGACGAGGTGCAGTCCATCAAGGGCTCGACCCGTCTGGAGGCCAAGAAGCAGCGCCGCCGGGAAGGCCGTGAGCAGGGCCGCCGCCGCGTCCCGATCATCACCGAGGCCGAGTTCCTGGCCCGTCGCGAGGCCGTCGAGCGCGTGATGGTCGTCCGGCAGAACGGCGACCGTACGCAGATCGGCGTCCTGGAGGACGGCGTGCTCGTCGAGCACTACGTCAACAAGGAGCAGTCGACCTCGTACGTCGGCAACGTCTACCTGGGCAAGGTCCAGAACGTGCTGCCGTCGATGGAGGCCGCCTTCATCGACATCGGCAAGGGCCGCAACGCCGTCCTGTACGCCGGCGAGGTCAACTTCGAGGCGCTGGGCATGGCCAACGGGCCGCGCCGCATCGAGTCCGCCCTGAAGTCGGGCCAGTCGGTCCTCGTGCAGGTGACGAAGGACCCGATCGGGCACAAGGGCGCCCGTCTGACCAGCCAGGTCTCCCTCCCCGGCCGCTACCTCGTGTACGTGCCCGAGGGCTCGATGACCGGCATCAGCCGCAAGCTGCCCGACACCGAGCGGTCCCGGCTGAAGACCATCCTCAAGAAGATCGTCCCCGAGGACGCGGGCGTCATCGTGCGCACCGCCGCCGAGGGCGCGAGCGAGGACGAGCTGCGCCGTGACGTCGAGCGGCTCCAGGCGCAGTGGGAGGACATCCAGAAGAAGGCCAAGAGCGGCAACGCCCCGACGCTGCTGTACGGCGAGCCGGACATGACCGTCCGGGTCGTCCGCGACATCTTCAACGAGGACTTCACCAAGGTCGTCGTCAGCGGTGACGACGCCTGGTCGACCATCCACGGGTACGTCTCGCACGTCGCGCCGGACCTGGCCGAGCGGCTGTCCCGGTGGACCTCCGAGGTCGACGTCTTCTCCACGTACCGGATCGACGAGCAGCTCGCCAAGGCGCTGGACCGCAAGGTCTGGCTGCCGAGCGGCGGTTCGCTGGTGATCGACCGGACCGAGGCGATGGTCGTCATCGACGTCAACACCGGCAAGTTCACCGGTCAGGGCGGCAACCTCGAGGAGACGGTCACCAGGAACAACCTGGAGGCGGCCGAGGAGATCGTGCGCCAGCTGCGGCTGCGCGACCTCGGCGGCATCATCGTGATCGACTTCATCGACATGGTGCTGGAGTCCAACCGGGACCTGGTGCTGCGGCGCCTGCTGGAGTGCCTGGGCCGTGACCGTACGAAGCACCAGGTCGCCGAGGTGACCTCGCTGGGGCTCGTGCAGATGACCCGCAAGCGGGTCGGACAGGGCCTGCTGGAGTCGTTCTCCGAGACCTGCGTCCACTGCAACGGCCGCGGTGTCATCGTCCATCTGGACCAGCCGTCCTCCGCCAACGGCGGCAAGCGCAAGAAGCGCGGCCGCGGCGGGGACGGGCAGGCCCACGAGCACGAGGCCGTGGCCGCCGAGACCGCCGAGGCCGTGGTGGCCGTCGCCGCGGAGGCCGAGAGCGAGGCCGAGGTCGCCGCCGAGGCGGCGGCGCCACTCGCGCTGGAGGCCCCCGACTTCGCGCCGGACGAGGAGCTGTACAGCAGCGTCGCCGAGGCGGAGGCCGCGGCCACGCGTGGACGCGGCCGTCGCCGGGCGAGCCGCCGGGCGTCGGCTCCGGCGGGCGCGCCGAGGGGCGGTTCCCGGAAGGCGGTCGCCGACGAGGCGCCCATGGAGGCGCCCACGGCGCAGGACGTCACGGTCGAGGAGGAGGCGGAGCGTCCGGTGCAGCCGGCCGAGGCCGTGGCCGCGCAGGCCGAGCCGGTCGCCGTCGAGGACCCGGTCGTCGAGGCCGCGGCCGCCGAGGCTCCGGTCGTCGAGGAGGCCGCGCCCAAGGGCCGTACCCGTCGTCGGGCCACCCGCAAGGTGTCCGCGCCGGCCGGTTCGCCCGCGGGGGCGGAGGCTGCCGTGGTCACGGTCGCCGAGTCCGCGCCGGCGGAGGTCGCGGCGGAGCGGCCCGCCGAGCCCGAGGGCACGGCCGAGGCGGAGGCCGTCGCCGAACCGGTCGTCGAGAGCGCGGCTCCGGCCCGTCCGCGGCGCCGTGCCGTGCGCAAGGCCACCGCGCCCACCGCGCCCGAGGAGACGGCCGTCGTGGTCGTCCCGTCGGCCGCGGCGGAGGCTGCGGCCGAGCCCGCCGCCGAAGCACCCGCGCAAGCCGCTGCCGAGAACCCGGCGGAGGCTCCGGCCGACGCCGAGGCGGGCGAGGAGCCGGCCGAGGCCGCTCCCGCCAAGAAGGCGGCCGCCCGCAAGACGGCCAAGAAGGCCACGGCGAAGAAGGCCGCCACCACCAAGAAGACGGCGGCCAAGAAGACGGTCGCCAAGAAGACGGCGGCCAAGAAGACGACGGCGAAGAAGGCCGCGAAGACGACGGCGAAGAAGACGGCGGCGGCGCAGCAGAGCGTCCCGTCCGTCTCGGCCACGACGGAGGACTGACCAGTCCCGCACACCGCAGGGCAGGCGTCACATGGGCGGCGCGGGGCACCCGGTTCCGACACCGGGCGACCCGCGCCGCCGCTTGCGGCGCTGCCCCTTACCGGGCGGGTTACCCTGTGTTTCGCTTGTGATCGACCGCACCCGCCGAGGGGGTTTCACTGTGGTAACCCTGGGGAAAATCGCCATCCTCATGCTGGTAACGTGAACTGTGGTCTCGGTGGCCACAGCCATGCGCACCGTGACCGCAGCCGACCTGCACGTCCGGTCCTCCAGCCCGGATACGGCTGTCTTCCCGCAAGGAACCCTCGGGGGCGGGGTCCTGTGTCCAAGCCGTTCGCCCGCCCACCGGCAGCGGTGAACACCCAGGGATGCGGCCGTGCCGGGTTCGACGCGGCCCCTTCCCGATCATGCACGACGCGCCTTCGAGGTCGCCGTAGAGGAGGGGATGTCGATGACCGACGCCCATGAGTTCATACCGGCCGCCAGACCTGTGATCGACGAGGAGGAGATCGAGGCCGCGGTGCGCGTGCTGCGCAGCGGCCGGGTCGTCCAGGGCCCCGAGGTGGCAGCCTTCGAGGAGGAGTTCTCGGAGCTGGTCGACGGGCGGCACTGTGTCGCGGTCAACTCCGGCACCTCCGCGCTGCACCTGGCCCTGATGGCGCTCGGCATCGGCCCGGGCGACGAGGTCATCGTGCCGTCGTTCTCCTTCGCGGCCTCCGCCAACGCGGTGCGGCTGGTCGGCGCCGACGTCGTCTTCGCCGACATCGAGGCAGACACCTTCTGTCTGGACCCGGCGGCGGTCGAGGCGGCCCTCACCGCGCGCACGGCGGCGATCATGCCGGTCCACCTGTACGGCCACCCGGCCGCGATGGACCGGATCATGGCGATCGCCGCTCAGCACGGGCTCGCCGTCGTCGAGGACGCCTGCCAGGCCCACGCGGCCGCGCTGCACGGCACCCCGGTCGGTGCCTTCGGTTCCGCGGGCACGTTCAGCTTCTACCCGACCAAGAACATGCACAGCCTCGAGGGCGGCATGGTCAGCACGGGTGACGCGGAGGTCGCCCGGACCCTGCGCCTGCTGCGCAACCAGGGCATGGAGCAGCGCTACGCCAACGAGATCGTCGGCGCCAACGTGCGGATGACGGACGTCTCCGCCGCGATCGGCCGGGTGCAGCGTGCCAAGCTCACGGGCTGGACCGAGCGGCGCATCGCCAACGCCACGTACCTCACCGAGCACATCACCGCGGCGAACGTCGTCACGCCGAAGGTCGCCGAGGGCGCGCGGCACGTGTACCACCAGTACACCGTGCGCATCCGGGGCGACCGTGACGCCGCCATGGCCCGTCTCACCGAGGCCGGCATCGGCAACGCCGTGTACTACCCGACCCCGATCCACCGTCTGAAGCCGTACTGGGAGCCGGACCAGAAGGCCGGCCGCACCTGGGACCTGCCGGAGACCGAGCGGGCGGCCGCCGAGGTCGTCTCGCTGCCCGTCCACCCGGCCCTGTCCGCGCAGGACCTGGAGCGCATCGTGACCGCTGTGAACGCGCTGGGAGAACAGCTGTGAGCAAGCCGCTGCGGGCCGGACTCATCGGCCTCGGTTCGATGGGGCGTCACCACGCCCGTGTGCTGTCCGGTCTGGACGGCGTCGAACTGGTCGGTGTGGTCGACCCGATGGGCGACAAGTTCGGTGCCGCGCAGGGCGCCCCCATCCTGAACACCGTTCAGGAACTCATCGCCCTCGGGGTCGACTACGCCGTCGTGGCCTGTCCGACCCATCTGCACGAGGAGGTCGGTCTGGCGCTCGCCGAGGCCGGCGTCTGCGCGCTGATCGAGAAGCCGGTCGCCGACACCGTCGACGGCGCCCGCAGGCTCGTCGAGGCGTTCGAGTCGCGCGGTCTGGTGGCCGGCGTCGGCCACATCGAGCGATGCAACCCGGCACTGCGCTCGCTGCGCGCCCGCCTGGAGGCCGGCGAACTGGGCGACGTCTACCAGGTCGTCACCCGCCGCCAGGGCCCGTTCCCGCACCGCATCGCGGACGTCGGCGTGGTCAAGGACCTCGCCACGCACGACATCGACCTCACCGGTTGGGTGACGGGCCGCCAGTACGTGTCCATCGCCGCGCACACCGTCTCCAAGAGCGGCCGTGAGCACGAGGACATGGTCTCCGCGGTCGGCCGCCTGGACGACGGCACCATGGTCAACCACCTGGTCAACTGGCTGAGCCCGCTCAAGGAGCGGTTCACGTCGGTCACCGGTGAGCGCGGCTGCTTCATCGCCGACACCCTCACCGCGGACCTGACGTTCCACTCCAACGCGGCGGTGACCACCGAGTGGGAGGCGCTGCGGGCCTTCCGCGGTGTCTCCGAGGGCGACATGATCCGCTACGCGATCCCGAAGCGCGAGCCGCTCCTGGTCGAGCACGAGCTCTTCCGGGACGCCGTGCTCGGCAAGGCCGCCGACATCTGCACGCTCCGCCAGGGCATGCGGACCGTCGAGGTCGCGGCCGCCGTGCTGCAGTCGGCGACGGACAACCGCAGCGTGTCCCTTCAGCCGGAGGATCTGGCCGTCCATGGCAGCTGAGCGTCACCCATCGGGGGAACGGTGTGTGCTCGGTGGGACTCCTATGTTCTGTGAGACCTTCCCCGCAGGACCCAGCCGGCCGTCGGCTGTCGGAGACCAGGAGCCGGAGAATGAGTGCTGCGCCTGACGTCAGCGTCATCGTTGCCGTCTACAACACGATGCCCTACCTGACGGAGTGCCTGAACTCCCTCCTCGGGCAGAGCATCGGCCGGGACCGGCTGGAGATCGTCGCCGTCGACGACGGCTCCACCGACGACAGCGGCCGCGAACTCGACCGGTTCGCGGCGCTGTACCCGGACACCGTCAAGGTGATCCACCAGCCCAACTCCGGCGGCCCCGCCGCGCCCAGCAACCGGGCGCTGGAGGTGGCCACCGGCCGGTACGTGTACTTCATCGGCTCCGACGACTACCTCGGCGAGGAAGCCCTGGAGCGCATGGTGAAGTGCGCCGACAAGAACGAGTCGGACGTCGTCGTCGGCAAGATGGTCGGCACCAACGGCCGGTACGTCCACCAGGCGCTCTACAAGGAGAACGTCGCGGACGTCAGCCTGTACGACTCCGCGCTGCCGTTCACCCTGGCCAACACCAAGCTCTTCCGGCGTGAGCTGGTCGAGAAGCACAAGCTGCGCTTCCCCGAGCACATGCCCGTGGGCAGCGACCAGCCGTTCACCATCGAGGCGTGCGTGCGCGCCCGGAAGATCTCGGTGGTGGCCGACTACATCTGCTACTTCGCGGTCAAGCGCGGCGACGCGAGCAACATCACCTACCGCGCCGACCACCTGGCGCGGCTGCGGTGCGCGGCGGAGATCATGGACTTCACGGCCGGCCTCATCGAGGCGGGCCCGGAGCGTGACGCCGTGCTGCGCCGGCACTTCACCTGGGAGCTGGCCAAGCTCATCCAGGACGACTTCCCCGGCCTGGACCGCGAACTGCAGCGGCAGATCTGCGCGGGCATCGCGCGCCTCGCCGACACCTACTTCACCGACGGCATCCGCGACGCGATGGACGTCCGGCGCCGGGTGCGGATCGCGCTGGCGCACGCCGGGGCGATCGACGAGCTGTGCGAGGCCATCACCTCCGAGAAGGAGCACGGGGCCCCGCCGTTCGTCGTCGAGGGCGACCGCGCCTACGCCCGCTACCCGGGCTTCCGCGACCCGCGCATCGGCCTGTCCGACCGCACCTACCAGCTGCTCGAGGAGTCGGTCCCCGGCCGGCTCGCCGAGGGCACCGAACTGCTGGCCTCCGCCTGGGAGCAGCAGGACGACCGGCTCACCTACTCGGTGTCCGTGCGGGTGCCGGTCGTCGGTGACGCCGACGCGACCCGGCTCGTGCTGCGGCTCGTCAAGGGCGCCATGCCCAAGTCGGCGGACAAGCCGGGCGGGCGCCGCCTGAAGGTCGGGCACGTCCTGCCGCCGGTCGTCGGCGAGATGCGGGTGGAGCCCGCCCAGGACGGCGCCGCCAGCGTGCTGCACGCCCGTGTGCCGCTGGACCACGACACCGCCAAGCGAGGCGTCCGGGTCTATCTGGACCTCGCCGGCCGGACGTACGAGATCCCCGTGCGCGGCGAGGGGCTGCCCATGCCGCTGGCCCGCCTGTGGGGGCCGGCCGGGGACCCGTACCGGGCGTCGGCCGTGGTGAACGACAAGGGGCGTGTGGTCATCGACACGGCCCAGCTGTACCCCCCGAAGAGGACACTGGTCCGACGGGCGCTCGGGCGCCTGGTCCGCAAGCTGAAGTCCGGTGCCGTCCGCGTGAAGCGGCGCGGTGCCAAGAAGTCCAAGCCGAACGGTGCCAAGAAGCCGACCGGTTCCAAAAGGAAGTAGCGACCCTCCATGAACATCTGTGTAGTAGCGCTCGGCAAGATCGGGCTCCCGCTGGCGGTGCAGTTCGCCTCGAAGGGCCACCGGGTCATCGGCGCGGACGTCAACGAGAAGGTCGTCGAGCTGGTCAACGCCGGTGTCGAGCCGTTCCCCGGCGAGCACGACCTCGACGTCAAGCTCAAGCAGGCCGTCGACGCCGGGCTGCTGAGCGCGACGACGGACACCGCCGCCGCCGTCGCCGAGTCCGAGGCCGTCGTCGTGGTCGTCCCGCTGTTCGTGGACGCCGAGGGCGTGCCGGACTTCGGCTGGATGGACTCCGCGACGAAGGCGATCGCCGAGGGCCTCCGGCCCGGCACGCTCGTCTCGTACGAGACCACGCTGCCGGTCGGCACCACCCGCACCCGCTGGGCGCCGATGCTGGCCGAGGGCTCGGGCCTGACCGCGGGCGAGGACTTCCACCTGGTGTTCTCCCCGGAGCGCGTCCTCACCGGCCGGGTCTTCGCCGACCTGCGCCGCTACCCCAAGCTGGTCGGCGGCATCGACGAGGCGTCGACGGCCCGCGGTGTGGAGTTCTACGAGCAGGTCCTCGACTTCGACGAGCGCGCCGACCTGCCGCAGCCCAACGGCGTGTGGGACCTGGGCACCGCGGAGGCCTCCGAGCTGGCCAAGCTCGCCGAGACCACCTACCGGGACGTCAACATCGGCCTGGCGAACCAGTTCGCGCGCTTCGCCGACCAGAACGGCATCGACGTCAAGAAGGTCATCGAGGCCTGCAACTCGCAGCCCTACAGCCACATCCACCAGCCGGGCATCGCCGTCGGCGGCCACTGCATCCCGATCTACCCGCGGATGTACCTGTGGAACGACCCGGCCGCGACCGTCGTGCGCTCCGCCCGTGAGGCGAACGCCGCGATGCCCGAGTACGCCGTCGACCTGCTGGCCGCCGCCTACGGCGACCTGACCGGCGTCAACGTGCTCGTACTGGGCGCCGCCTACCGCGGTGGCGTCAAGGAGACCGCGTTCTCCGGCGTCTTCCCGACCGTCGAGGCGCTCAAGGCGCGCGGCGCGGTCCCGTTCGTCTCCGACCCGATGTACACGGCGGAGGAGCTGACGGCGCACGGCCTGACCCCGCACAACGGCGAGAAGGTCACCGCCGCGATCCTCCAGGCCGACCACGCCGAGTACCGCTCGCTGACCCCGGCCGACCTGCCGGACGTCACCGTCCTGGTCGACGGTCGCCGTACGACCGACCCGGAGGCCTGGAAGGGCGTCCGCCGGGTCGTCATCGGCGGCTGAGGACGCTCGTACGCGAACAACCTCGTGGCCCCGCCCCCGTAACCCCGGGGCGGGGCTCTGGTGCAGGAAGGGTTCTTCATGACCTGGCTGATCACGGGCGGCGCCGGCTTCATCGGCTCGCATGTGGTGAAGGCGATGACCGACGCCGGTGAGTCCGTCGTCGTCCTGGACGACCTGAGCACGGGCCGCGCCGAGCGGCTCCCGGACGGAGTCGTGCTGGAGACGGGCACGGTCCTCGACCGCGAGGCCGTCGACCGGGTGCTGCGCGAGCACGCCGTCACCGGCATCGTGCACATCGCCGGCAAGAAGCAGGTGGCCGAGTCCGTCGCACGGCCGCTGTACTACTACCGCGAGAACGTCGAGGGCCTGCGCGTGCTGCTCGACGCGGCCGTCGCCGCGGGCATCGGCCGGTTCCTGTTCTCCTCGTCCGCCGCCGTGTACGGCATGCCCGACGTCGACCTCGTCACCGAGAAGACGCCGTGCGCGCCCATCAACCCGTACGGCGAGACCAAGCTGGCCGGCGAGTGGCTGGTGGCGGCGGTCGGTGCCCAGCACCGGATGGCGACCGCGTCGCTGCGCTACTTCAACGTGGCGGGCGCGGCCACGCCCGAGCTGGGCGACGACGGCGTCTTCAACCTCGTCCCGATGGTCTTCGAGCGGCTCGAGGCCGGCGAGTCGCCGTGGATCTTCGGTGACGACTACCCGACTCCGGACGGCACCTGCATCCGCGACTACATCCACGTCGAGGACATCGCCGCCGCCCATGTCGCGGCCGCGCGCCGGCTCGCCGCCGACCCGCAGGCCCGGCTCGTCCTCAACATCGGCCGTGGCGAGGGCGTCTCGGTCGCGGAGATGGTCGGCATCATCCAGGACGTCACCGGGCGCACCGACGCCGAGCCGCGGGTGCGTGAGCGCCGTCCCGGCGACCCGGCGCGGGTCGTGGCCTCCGCCGACCTGATCCGCGAGGAGCTCGGCTGGAGTGCGCGGCGGGGTGTGCGGGAGATGGTGGAGTCGGCCTGGGAGGGCTGGCGGTTGCGGCACCCGTGACCCGACCGGGTGACGTGCATGGGGAAGGGCCCCTGGGAGTGTCCCAGGGGCCCTTCCCCATGCACGCGTCAGCCGGCGGGCGTCAGCTCTGCTGGATCGGCATTCTCGATCCGCTCTCCTCGGTCAGCTCTCCTCGAGGAACAGCTTCTCGAAGTGCTTGCGCACCACGGGCCAGTCCCACACCGTCAGCGCGTGCTCGGTGGCGAGCTCGCCGGCGGCGTGCCAGGCCTCTTCCGTCGCCGTGACCTTCAGGATCCGCTCGGCCGCCTCCGCGGGGGAGGCGACGACCCAGCCCTCGGGGTAGAGGGTGCGGGCACTGTTGGGCTTGCCCGCGTAGAACGGCCAGTCGCGCACGACCGGGACGGCACCGCTGGCGGCGCCCTCCATCAGACCGACGTGGCAGCCCTCGCGCACCGAGGAGCTGAGGATCGTACCGATCTCGACCAGCTTCGACGGGACGTCGTCCGTCGGGCCGACCTTCACGACCGCGCCGGACTCCTCCAGCGGCGCCACCAGCTTGTCGAACTCGCGCCGGTACTCGCGGGTGGCCTGGCTGGTCTTCGGGTCCATGTCGCCGCCGACCAGGATCAGCCGGTAGCGCTCGTCGTGCTTGCGGACCCGCTCCAGGACGTCCACGGCCCACTTGGGGTCCTTGGCGACCTGGCTGATGCCGATCAGGCCCAGGTTGAAACGGGCCTCGGCCGGCTTGGGCCGGTTGAAGCCCGACAGGTCCATGGCGTTGTCCAGGACGTGGAAGCGCGGGGCCTGCTCGCCGCGCAGCATCGGCACGAGCGAGGTGGTGAGGTCCTTCACGTGCGGGGCGACGAAGACGAGGTCGTCGACCCGGGAGAAGTCCGTCATGTGCGGCCAGCGCGTGAACGCCTCGTAGCTGTGCAGGCGTACGACGATCCGGGTGTCGCCCGGGTCGATCGTGGTGAGCATGCCGGCCGGGCCCGCCGCCCACTCCAGGAACACCGTGTCCGCCCAGTCGAGGTAGGGGCGCATCAGACGCTCCACCTCCTCCTGGTAGTCGCTCGCGCCGTCGGCCAGACGGTCCTTGAGCATCCTCGGGGCCGCCCAGGAGATCCGCTTGAGGTGCTTGTTCGCGGCCAGGTCCAGGTAGCGCAGCTCGACGCCGGGGTGGTCGGCGAAGTGCTCCTTGATGAGGTGCAGGAAGTTGTCGTTGGCGCTCGTCGCCACCAGCAGCCGCAGCGGGCGGTCGGTGGGCACGGGCGCCGCGGGCACCTTGCGGCCGCGGGGGCGGCTGAGGGCCTGGAACGCCTTGGAGCGGTACATCGGGGCGACGAAGCCCTCGGCGTCCTTCGCCAGCGGCGACGACAGCTGGTCGATGTGCAGCACCCGGTGGAAGTCCAGGAACAGTGCCCGGTTCAGCGCCTCGGCCGCCTCGTCGGTGCGCCCCGCGGCGAACTCGGCGTCGGCGTACGCGAGATGGGCCCCGACCGCCTTGCCGAGGTTGCGCGGGCTGATGCCCCTGCGGATCTCCTGCATGGCGCCCTCGTAGTAGAGGTCCGCCCGCAGCTTGAGGTCCGGGATCTTCGCGGCGGCGTCCGCGAGGGTCAGCGCGGCACCGCTGGTGCGGCCCGCCCACTGCATGCCCTCGGCGACGTACCGCGAGGTCGCGGCGCGCACCTTTATGGGCATGCCGGGCGCGGTGACGGCGGAGCGCCACAGCCGGGCGCCGACGCCCGAGCGCATCACGGGCCGCGGGGTGGCCGCCCGCACCAGCTGCGCGGGCAGATTGTCGACGCTGCGGCGCACATCGCGGGCGACGGCGTGCAGCGGCGGCAGGACGGAGGAACGGGCCGCGGTGCCGCCCTTCTCCCGCAGTTCCTCCACGGCCTTCAGCGCGGGCGCGAGCCCGAACTTGGCGGCGGCGCCCCGGTTGTACTCGGCCAGCCGCCACACCGTGTACACGGCGGAGGCGTCCAGCGCGACGAGCACGTCGGCCTTGCGGGCCCGGGAGCGCAGCCACGAGTCGCGGCCGATCTGCATCCACAGACGCAGGCCGCGCGGCGACTTGCCGGCCCGGCGGCGCAGCGCCTGGCTGCGGTGCTTGAGGTTGCGCGGCAGCTGGTGGGCGCCGGCCAGTCCGACCTCCGCGAGCTCCTCGGGGACACCCTCGGCCTCCAGGTGGAAGCTGCCCGCCAGGTAGACGCGCGCACCCAGGGCCTCGAACTTGCGCACCGTGGATGCCAGGACGCCGAACTGCGGCCGGTCGGTGGCGACGAGCAGGACTTCGGTCACTTGGCGAGCTCCTCGACAAGGTTCTTGACGGCGACGGACATCAGCGCCTCACGAGTGAACTGGTCGGCGTGGGCCATCGCTTCGGCGTGCTCGGCGTCGGTCGTGTCCACCGCCATGTGCGCGGCCTTGATGAACGACTCGGTCAGGCCCTCCACATCCAGGCCGGGGGCGCCCGTCCACAACGGGTGGCCCTTCAGCACGTTGGAGGCGTCGTGCTCGACGGCGTGCGCCGACACTATGGGCAGGCCCGTCGCCATGTACTCGTACACCTTGCCGGAGGTGACGTACCGGCCGCCGATCAGGATCAGCACCATGGCGTCCCAGCCGGCGTAGATCGAGGAGACCTCGGCCTTCGCCGCGGGTCCCCCGTAGAAGACGCCGTCGGCCTCGGCCTCCTTGAGGACCTCGGCGTGCCGGTTCGCCCCACGGCTGGCGCCGTTGCCGAGGTGGCCGCGCAGCACGAAGCGCGCGTTCGCCAGCAGCGGGTCCTTCTCACGGGCCGCACGCCAGGCGTTCAGCACCGTCTCCAGGTGCGGGATGGTGAAGTTGACCGTGCCGAGGTAGCCGAAGACCAGGCCGGACTCGCGGTCCGCCTTGTGCACCCAGCCCGGCGCGCTGTCGGCGTCGTAGCCGTTGCGTACGACGTGCACGCGGTCGGCGAACTCCGGGTAGCGCTTGCGGTAGTGCTCGGCGATCGGGTCGTTGACGACCCACAGGGACACCGCGTGGTCGAGGACCTTCTGCTCCCAGCGGCCCTCCTCGGAGTCGCGGGCGAAGGCCTCGACGCCGTCGATGACGTCGATGGACCAGCCGTCGCGGAAGTCCACCGCGTACGGCACCTGCGCCTCCTCCCACAGCTTCCAGGCGGCGGCGAGGTTCACGTACGGCACGCAGCTGGCGAGCAGCAGGTCCGCCGGGTGCTCCCGGTGGATGCGCAGCACGGCCTCCTCCAGGTCGCCGCGCCACTCACCGAAGTTGGGCTCCGGGAAGGTCTTGGTCTGGCGGCGGCGGAGCTGGGCGACCCAGCCGTTGGGGTCGAGGGCGCGCGCCTCGTCGTAGAGGCGGATGTCCGTCTCCAGGTCTTCGCGCGCCAGCGGCAGTTCGACGATCTTCACCCGGGGGTCGACCTGCTCCAGCAGGGTGAGGTCGATGCCGGAGTCGAGTTCCCAGGACTCCCGGGCGATATTGACGACCGTGACGTCCCAGCCCACCTTGACGAACTGGTTGGCGGTCTCGCGCATCCGGTACGTGGAGCTCTTGGCGGCCGGCGGGAATCCGATGGCGAGGTAGATGACGTGGGGCCGCTTGCCTTCCGCAGGCGGACCGGGCGGGGGAGACGATGACATAGCTGTTGACGCTAGCACGCTGACGTGCGCGGACTGTTGGTCGCTTGTGGCCGCCCGTGAGGCGGACGGCCACGACCTCCGGTACCGCGTCAGACGGGCCGGCTGCCCCCCTTCCACTCCTCCATGAGCCGTACGACGTTGTGCGCGGCGCGGCCGTCGCCGTAGGGCGTGCCGGGGTCGGCGGTCGGCACGGGACGGGTCACCGTCTCGGCCCACTCCTGCGGCGACAGCGTGTGCGGGTCGGGAACGAGGACGTTCCAACCCGTGTGGACGGTTTCCACCCACTCCGTCTCGGGGCGGATGGTGGTGCAGATGCGCTCCAGCAGGAACGCCTCCTTCTGCAGTCCGCCGGAGTCGGTGACCACACCGACGGAGGCCAGGACGGCGGCGACCAGGCTCGCGTACGGCAGCGGGCGGCCGACGTGGAGGTTGCCCTGGGCCAGCTCGATGCCGTGCTCCTTGGCGCGGGCGACCAGACGCGGGTGCGCGGCGAGCGCCACCGGCACCGGCAGCTTCGCGAGCGAGTCGATGATCGCGGCGAGCCGCTCGGGGTCGTCGGTGTTGTCCGGGCGGTGCAGGGTCGCCAGCAGGAACGGCTGCGCCGGGTCGATGCCCTCGGGCAGCTCGGGCGCCGGGAACTCGCCGGCCCGCACCTGGTCGCGGATGCGCAGGCAGATGTCGACCATCACGTCGCCGGCCAGGCGGGTGCGGTCGGCGAGGCCCTCGCTCGCGAGGTGGCGCACGGCCTCCTCGGTGGGGGCCAGCAGCAGGTCGGCGCAGTGGTCGGTGAGGACGCGGTTGTGCTCCTCCGGCATCCGCCGGTTGAAGGAGCGCAGGCCCGCCTCCAGGTGCGCCACCGGCAGGTGCATCTTCACGGCCGACAGGGCGCCGGCGATGGTGGAGTTGGTGTCGCCGTACACGAGCACCCAGTCGGGCCGCTCCCGCTCCAGGACCGGGTCCAGTGCGGAGAGCACGGCACCGGTCTGCACACCGTGGCTGCCGGAGCCGACGCCGAGGTGGACGTCGGGGTCGGGGATGCCGAGGCCCGAGAAGAAGACGTCGGAGAGGTCGGCGTCGTAGTGCTGCCCGGTGTGCACGATCACGTGCTCGTGCTCAGTCTCCGCGAAGGCCGCCGCGATGGGGGCGAGCTTCACCAGTTGGGGTCGGGCTCCGACGATGCTGATGACTTTCACTGAGCACTCTTCTTCTCGGGTCGGGCTGGTGGGGCGGACCGGCGTGCCGGGCGGCGGCCGTGGTGTCACGGACGCACACCGGAAGCAATGGTAGGCAATGACCGTGCTGACCAGGTCCGCGCCGGGATGGCCTCGGGCGGGAAGGTCGTGTCCATGCCGTGGTCAGACGCCGTTGTGCGCCCTCGGAGGGACGTCATAACGATTTCGTGACCGGGGGTTCAGCGGCCGTCGGTGAGGACGTCGCCGGTCCAGACCCAAGCACCCAGGACCGGGGTATGCCGGAGAAGCGCGGGTCTCCGGCGGCCTGCATGCCCGAGGCGGCCGCTGCGGCCTCGCCTCCGAAGCCGACGAGGGAGGCGCCGAACGCGGCGCTCCCGGTGAGACGGATGAACCCTCTGCGGTCGACCTCTCCGCGGCCCACCGAGGAACGTCTGACGTCAGCCATGGCTGATTCCCCCCAACGATGATCAACAACGTTGTGAACCTTAGGGGGGAGATCAGCGAGGGGAAGGTGGATTCGAAACTACGGCCGAATATGGGTGACGGCCGCCCGAGCGGATGCCGGGCCGGCCCTCGGTGAACGTCGTGCGACGGTCTCAGACCGCGCGCTCGCTCAGCACGCCGTCCTTCTCGTCGTACAGGGCGCCGGTCTGCGGGCACTCCCACACACCCGGCTCGCCCTCCCGCTCGACCAGGCGGACGCCCACGCGCCCGACCCAGCCGACCTGCCGGGCGGGGACGCCCACGACCAGGGCGAAGTCGGGCACGTCCTTCGTCACGACGGCGCCGGCGGCGACCATCGCCCAGCGGCCGATGGTGATCGGCGCGACACACACCGACCGCGCCCCGATCGACGCCCCGTCGGCGATCTTCACGCCGACGGCCTCCCAGTCGCCGCCGCGCTTTTGATTGCCCTCGGGGTCGACGGAGCGCGGGTTGTGATCGTTCGTGAGAACCACGGCCGGGCCGATGAAGACGCCGTCGCCGAGCTCGGCCGGTTCGTAGACCAAGGCGTAGTTCTGCAGCTTGCAGTTGTCGCCCATGCGGACACCGGAGCCGACGTAAGCGCCGCGGCCGATCACACAGCCCTCACCCAGCCGGGCACCCTCCCGGATCTGCGCGAGGTCCCAGACGCTGCTCCCGGCGCCGATCTCGGCGCTCTCGTCGACCTGGGCGCTGGGCTGGACCCTGTAGTTCACGTCTTTCGCCTTCCACTGTTCGGGTTCGCGCAGGCGAGCATACGCGGCGGAGCGGGGCCTGCCCGCTGTGCGGGCGGCCCCGTGGACCCGTGGTGCGGCCGAGTGCCGTCGGTGCGGTCGTGCCCGGTCAGCGGCCGTCGGTGACGACCTGGTTCGCCGGGATCCAGTAACCGGCCAGCTCCTCCGACGTGATCCTGAGCATCGACCGCCCGTTGACCATGGACCGGCGGTCGAACTGCAGGCTGTGCGCCTCGGAGTACTTCAGCGTCCTGAGCGTGCCGGCCGTCCCGTTGGTGCCGAACTTGATCGCCTCGACGGAGGTGTTCGCGGCGACCGTCAGGGTGCGCGGCGCCCGGTAGGTGACCGGCAGGTGCTCACCGCGCAGGAACGCCTTCGGGTAGGCCTCCCCGATCCAGTAGCCCTTGTACGCCCCGGTGGCGATCCGGTACCACACGCCCGCGCCCTTGATCCGCCGCCGGATGTCGATGGGCGCCTGGGTGGCCTTGGCGAAGCTGACCTTCTTCGTGCCGAGGATCTTGTCCTGCTGGGCCTTGTCGTAGTTGCCGTCCGCCTTGGTGCCCACCTTGTACAGGGTGTGCGCGCCGGCGGCGATGGCGATCACCGACCCGGCCTTCACGCCCGGCGGCGGGAAGTCCTCGATCAGCAGGTCCAGTTGGTGGGCGAAGACCGCGCTGTTGGTCTGCCAGTGCAGCTGCTGCCACAGCGTGATGTGGTGGTGGTAGGTGACCGCCGGGATCCGGTGGGTCTGGCAGTAGTACGAGTACCAGCGCGGGTTGCGCAGCAGGGAGAAGTACCGCGCCATGGTCGTGCAGGCGCCGTCGTACAACTGGGCCGCGAGCTCGTTGCCGGTCAGCTGGAAGTAGTCCCAGAGGCCGAACATGGCGAAGATCATGCCGTTGTACGTGTAGTCGCCCGTACCGGCCGTCTTGAACGGGTACTCCTGGATCCACAGGTAGCCCGCCAGCGGTGCCCTGCTCACGCAGACCGCTCCCGACGGCGGCACGTCCAGGAACACCTACACGACCGGCTTCGAACAGGCCGTCGGCGGCGGCAACACACCCACCGGGCTGCCGCTGACCACCGCCGACCCGCGCGGGAAGATCACCCGCTACCAGTACTACACGAACGGCGACCTGGCTCGGGTGACCGAGCCGTCCGGGCGTATCACCAACTACACGTACGACGCGCTGGGCCGCAAGCTCACCGAGACCGTCGTCACGGACGCCCACCCGTCCGGCACCACGTCGACCTTCACATACGACAAGCTCTCCCGGGTCGCCACCCTCACCGACCCGGCGGCCACCAATGTCGTCACCTCCGCCAGGCACCAGCAGAAGACCACCACGACCTACGACGCCGACGGCAACGTGGTGCGCACCGAGATCAGCGACCTGCTGGGCGGCGACGCCACGCGCGTCATGGCCTTCGAACTCGACGACCACGGCCGCCCCGAGCGGGTCACCGACGCCGAGGGCAACGAGACGACGTACACCTACGACGTCTTCGGCAACAAGACGTCGATGGTGGATGCCAACGGCAACCAGTTCGACTACGTCTACACCGCACGCAACATGATGGCCGAGACCCGGCTGCGTGACTGGGACGACGACGGAGGCGACGGGGACCACACCGTCCTGCAGTCGTACGCCTACGACATGGGCGGCCGCCTGGTCCGGCACACCGACTCGATGGGCCGCTCGCTGATCTACCAGTACTACGGCGACGACCTGGTCAAGTCGATCACGCTCAAGGACTTCCACAACCCCGACGGCAGCAAGCGCGACATCGTCGTGGAGTCCAACACCTACGACGGGGCCGGCAACGTCCTGACCGAGACCAGTGCCAACGGCAAGCTCGTCACCGCGTACACGTACGACGCGGTCGGCCGGGTGAAGTCCGAGGTCATGAATCCCGGTGGGCCGGCCAGGCGCACCACCTACACCTACGACATCGCCGGCAACGTGGAGACGACCGCCTCCAGCGGTTCCCCCTCCAACGTGCCCTGGCCGGTGAGCGTCAGCGGCGACTCCGTCCGCTACCAGTACGACGACGCGGGCAACGTCACCCACGAGACGGTGGAGAACAGCACCGACTCGCGCACCATGCTCTACACCTACGACGACCGCGGACTCACCACGTCCAAGACCGACCCGGCGGGCAACAAGACCGAGTACGGCTACGACGAGCTGGGCCGGGCGGTTTCCGTCACCGCGCCCGCCGTCCAGACCGAGTCCGGCGGCAACGCGCCCGCCACGTCCCGGCCCGCCACCTTCACCGGTTACGACACCTTCGGCGCGGTCACCGAGTCGGTCGACGCGCTCGGCCGCATGAACCGCACCGCCTACGACCGGCTCGGCCGCGCGGTCACCGCGACCGCGCCCGCCTACACTCCGCCCGGCTCGTCGCAGACCGTCGCCCCGACGGTCACCAACAAGTACGACGCGCTCGGCAACGTCACCGAGACGACCGACCCGCTCGGCCGCGTGACGAAGTTCCAGTACGACCGCCAGAACCGGCTCACCGTCAAGGACGTGCCCGTAGGCACCGGCGACGAGCGCGGGCAGTGGAAGTACACGTACACCCGCACCGGAAAGGTGCTGTCGGTCACCGACCCGACCGGCGCCCGCGCCGAGACGACGTACGACGACCTCGAGCGCCCGGTCACCACCACCCAGATCGAGCGCAAGCCGCTGCCAGGCGCCTTCACCACCCGCGTCGAGTACGACGACGCGGGCAATGTGGTCAAGCAGACCTCGCCGAGCGGCGCGGTCAGCCAGTACACCTACGACGGGCTCAGCCAGCTGACCAGGCTGCAGGAGGCGAGCGGCGCCATCACCCAGTTCGGGTACGACGCCTCGGGCCGCGAGGTGCGCCGCACCGACGGCATGGGCCGTACCTCGGCGAAGCTCTACGACCCGCTCGGCCAGCTCGTCCAGGACCAGGACCTGGACCCGGTCAACAGTCAGTTGCGCAAGGTGAGTTACACCTACGACAAGGCGGGGAACCTGGTCACGTCGACCAACCCGCTGAACCGTACGACGACGTACGCGTACGACGCGATGAACCGGCTGACCAGCCAGACCGAGCCGGTCTCCGACACCAAGGCCATCACCACGACCTTCGGCTACGACGAACTCGGCAACCGCACCCGCTACACCGACGGCCGCGGAAACACGACGATCTACACGGTCAACTCGCTCGGCCTCGCCGAGTCGGTGATCGAGCCCTCGACGGCCCGCGACCCGGCACCGGAGGCGCGCACCTGGACCACCGCGTACGACGCCGCCGGCCAGCCGGTGAAGCTCACGGCACCGGGCAACGTGGTCCGCGAGCGCGAGTACGACAAGGCCGGTCAGCTGGTCCGGGAGACCGGCAGCGGTGCCGAAGCGACCACCCCCGAGAAGCGGTTCGAGTACGACCCGGCGGGCCGGCTGGTCAAGGCCTCGTCCCCGAAGGGCGACAACACCTACGAGTACACCGACCGGGGCGGCCTGCTGAAGGCGACCGGCCCGTCCGGCGACGCCACGTACGAGTACAACAACGACGGCCTGCTCGCCAGCCGCACCGACGCGGCCGGCACCGCCCTCTTCACCTACGCCAAGCAGCAGCTGACCTCGGCGACCGACCCGCTCACCGGAGTGCGGCAGAGCTACACCTACGACGGCTCGGGCGTGGTCAAGAAGGTCGACTACGGGGCGGGCCAGTCCCGCGCCTTCACCTACGACGACCTCGGCCGGCTCGACACCGACACGCTGAAGAACAGCGCCGGCCAGACGATGGCGTCGACCGACTACGGCTACGACACCGACGATCACCTGACGTCGAAGACCACGGCCGGCACCGCCAAGGCCGAGACCAGCACCTACGGCTACGACCACGCCGGCCGCCTCACGTCCTGGACGGCCGACGGCACCACCACGGAGTACGGCTGGGACGACAGCGGCAACCGCGTGAAGAACGGCGGCAAGACCGCCACCTTCGACGAGCGCAACCGGCTGCTGTCCGACGGCGACTACACCTACGACCACACGCCGCGCGGCACGCTGGCGACCCGTACCAGCTCGGGTCTGACGGAGGAGTTCACCTTCGACGCCTTCGACCGGATGGTGAAGGCGGGCGAGTCGGGCACGGAGTACACCTACGACTCGCTGGACCGTGTCGCGGCACGCAACGGCGTGGACTTCTCCTACGCCGGCTTCACACCCGATCCGGTCAAGGACCAGACGTCGACGTACGGCCGCGGCGCTGCCGACGAGCTCATGGCGGTCGCCGAGAACGGCGGCGCGGCCCGGCTCACGCTGGAGGACAAGCACGGCGACATCGTCGGCAACATGTCCGCGACGAACGGCACCGCGACGGCCCTGGACCAGTCCACGGCGTTCGACCCCTTCGGCCAGGTCCGCGGCACCGCGAGCGCCGAGGGCTCCGAGGGTATGGACGGCAACGTCGGCTACCAGGGCGACTGGACCGACCCGGACACCGACCAGGTCAACATGCACGCCCGCTGGTACGACCCGGGCACCGGCGCGTTCGACTCCCGCGACTCCTACACCTACAGCTCCGGCGCGTCGATCCTGGCCAACCGCTACACCTACGGTGCGGGCGCCCCATTGGACTACAGCGACCCGGACGGCCACTGGCCGAGCTGCGGCTGGTGCAAGAAGGCCGTGAAGTGGGCGGGCAATAAAATCACCCGGGGTGCGAGCTACGCCTACAAGACCGCCAAGTCCGTCTATCACGGCGTGCAGTGGGCGGTGCGCCACCCGGGAGCCGCGCTCAACAAGGCGCTGAGCTACGTCGGCAAGGCCGCCAACTATCTGTATCGCAAGTCGGGCCTGAAGACGGTCGTCGACGCCACCGTCAACGCCGTCAAGTGGGTCGGCCAGAAGACCGGCTTCACCCAATGGGCCCGCGAGAAGGCCAGGCAAGCCGCCCGGGCGGCCTACCAGGCCAAGGTCTACATCACGAAGAAGGCCAAAGCAGCGGTCTCCTACGCGGCCAAACACAACCCGATCCCGCAGATCGTCGCCGCGGCCAAGCCTTTGATCGCGGTCGGCAAGGCCATCGTCACGGGCGACCCCAACCTCCCGGCGCTCGTGGTCGGCTTGGCCGTCCAGGTCGTGGCCGATGTCGCCAGGACCGTGGACGCCATCCGTGACGAGGTCGTCAAGCAGGTCGGCAGCGTCATCGAGACCGTCTCCGAAGCGGTCGACTGGGGTCAGGTGTGGGAAGGCGTCAAGACGGTCGGCAACGTCGTCGGCGAGGTCACCGGCTTCAACGACATCAAGAACTGCGTCACCAAGGGCGACATGGAGGCCTGCGCCTGGGCCGCGGCCACGGTGGGCGGAGTCCTGCTCGGCGGCGCCGGCGCGGCGGCCGTGCGGGCGGCGAAGGCCGGACGGATGGCGACGAAGGCGGCCAAATACGCGGACGACATCGCGAAGGCGGCCGAGAAGACCGAGGACGTTGCCGACAAGATCGAGACCGCGGTCGAGTGCACGAGCACGGCGATGGACGTGGCCTCGATGGCCTCCGCCAACAGCTTCGTGCCGGGAACCGAAGTCGTCATGGCCGACGGCAGCCGCAAACCCATCGAGGAGGTCGAGGAAGGCGACGAGGTCCTCGCCACCGACCCGACGACCGGCAAGACCTCCAACCAGAAGGTCACCGACACGATCGAGGGCAAGGGCCAGAAGAAGCTCGTCAAGCTCACGGTCGACACGGACGGCGACAAGGGCGATGCCACCGACACCATCACCGCGACCACGGGCCACCCCTTCTGGGTCCCGGACCTGAAGAAGTGGCTCAAGGCGGGTGAGCTGAAGCCCGGCCAGTGGCTACAGACCGGCTCCGGTACGTGGGTCCAGGTCGACGCGGTCAGCGCGTGGACGCAGCAGGCGGCGGTCTACAACCTCACCGTCGACACCGCGCACACGTACTACGTGGCGGTCGGGGACGCGCCTGTCCTCGTCCACAATTGTCCTTCAGGTGGCGATGATGCCGCTGAAGAGATGATTCGGATGCGGCATTACACGAATGCGCGAGGAAAGGCGGGAATCGTCCAGAGTAAGGTCATCAGAGCGAGCGACCAGAACAAGGTCTTCCTCGTTCCAGCTAAGGGAAAGCCGATGAGTCCGCGTGACGCCGAGGCCACACTGGGGATTGGTCGTGGCAGGGGGAATCACGTGCTCGAATTTGACGTCCCGGCTGGCCGAGTTCGATCGAGATACAATTCAACGATGGGCATCACCGAATGGGTTGCTGACGGTGATCTGCCGGTCGATAATATTCGAGTAAAAAGGTGACGGGCGTGACTCAGAGTATCCAAGTGGATTTGGCGGGATTCACCGAATTGTTTCGGGATTTGGAGGAGTACGTAGTGTCTCTGGATCGGGTGCTGTCACGTATCGGGGCAGGAGAAGATCCCAATATACTCGTTGAGTATGTGGTGGAGCACAGCCTCCCCGCGCGCCTTGCTCGAGCCCGTGAATTTGTGGGTGACTCCTTGGAAAACGTCATCGGGGCTGAGGCTCTGGAGAAAATCGCCGAACAGGTCGAGGGGTATAGGGGCTGAAAGTGAAGCGATAGCCTCGTTCGGTTTTGGCGGGAGTGAGGAGGTCCATCGGTTGCGGTACTGGTGGGCCTCCTTTGGTTTCGGATTACGACCAATCAGCGTTGAATGGTACTGGCGCTGACGTTTCATGACCTCGCTGTCAGCGACGTGCACACGTACGATGTTGTGACAGGCGACGTCAGCGTCCTGGGGCGGCGTGCGGTGGGGACGTTTCGCGGTGCCATGTCGCTCCATTTCGTACACCTGGTGCGGCTGTCACTCACACGAGGTAAATACCTGAAGCTTTTGCTGCTTCCTGCAAAAGGTTCAGGGGTTGCAGTCTGCGGTGAAGACCAAGCCGCTCACAGCCCCACCGAAGAGCCGGACGCTCCGGCCGGGTCATCGATCGAACCGAGTCCCCCCACCGCAGGAGGCGTTCATGGTCACCGTATCCCCGTCGGAGTGCGAAGCGGTCCCAACTTGGGCGTATGCCCTCCAACTGCCCCACGACCCGCGGGCCGCACGCATCGCCCGGGCCCCCCCTCCGTGCCGTTCTCGCCGGGCACGGCATGGCTCAACTCCAGGACAGCGCCGAACTCTTGGCGACCGAGCTGGTCACCAACGCGTACCGCTACTCCAGTGGCCCTGCCGCCCTCCGTCTGCGCGGCGTCGGTAGTAATCGGCTGCGGGTCAGCGTCTGGGAAGCCAACCCCTACATTCCGACGCCCTTCGACAAGCGGTCCGGGCCCGCCGTGGGCCCCGTACCGGCCGAGGCCGACGGTGGACGCGGGCTGTTCCTCGTATGTCATTACGTGGAGGCCTGGGGTGGTTATCCGCTCGGCGATCACCTCTTCGGGCGGGGTGGGAAGCTGCTGTGGTATGAGGTCGGGGTACCCGCCGCGCATTGGGTCGCGGCGTGAGCGGGGCGTCTGTCACAGGTCGGCGCTTCGTGAATCAAGCGACACGCTCCGTAATCACTGGAGGATCGTGGTGACCATCATGACCGAGCGCCCTCCGGGCATAGGCGCACCTCCGACGGGGTCGTTCGAGGAGATGCTCCGCATCGTCGAGGAGCTGGACACACCTGCCGGCTATAAAGCCGAGCTCATCCGGGGGAAGATCGTCGTGTCGCCGTGGTCGAAGCTGCGTTACCTGCGTCCCATGCGAAGGCTGCGTGCGCAGATCGAGGCCCACGCGCCGGAGGGGCATGTCACGGAGACCTCGCCCTTCCTCTTCGTCTTCCCTTCTTCCGAGCGCGGCTACGGGCCCGATCTCTTTGTCGCCGACGAATCCGCATTCGATGCCGAAGGCCGCCATGCCGACGGTGCCGCCCTCTCCCTCGTCGCCGAGCTGACCTCGGACTCCGCCAAGGACGCCGACTGGCTCGACAGGATGGAGACGTACGGGCGGATCGTCCCCGTGTACCTCCTGCCCGACATGAAGGTGGGGGAGATCACCGCCTTCTGGGACCCGTCCCCCAAGGGCTACCGTTCCCGGACCACCGCCCCCTTCGGGCGGCCCGTGCGCATCCCCGCCCCGTTCGACTTCGACCTCGACACATCCGGGTTCGTCGTGGAGCAGGACGAGAGGCCCGAGGACGAGCAGAGGTGAGAGGCGGGGGAGCGCTCCGGCCCCGGTTTGACCCCCGGAAGACCTCCCCGTAACCTTGACCGTCGGCGTGTCCATAGTCGTGCCACATCCCCGTAAACCTCTTCCTCCCGGGTACCTCGGTGGCTGGGAGAGGCCGTTCGTGTTCATGCCCGGGCGGCTGGACTGCGGGGGTGCCGTTCCGAGCGAGAGAGTGAGATCCGCGTGTACGCCATCGTGCGCAGCGGTGGTCGCCAGCACAAGGTTGCTGTCGGCGACATCGTTGAGGTTGACAAGATTTCCACTGCCAAGGTTGGCGACACGGTCGAGCTCTCGACCCTGCTCGTTGTCGACGGCGACGCTGTGACCAGCGACCCGTGGGTGCTGGCCGGCATCAAGGTCCAGGCCGAGGTCGTGGACCACCACAAGGGGCAGAAGATCGACATTCTGCGCTACAAGAACAAGACCGGCTACCGCCGTCGTCAGGGCCACCGCCAGCAGTACACGGCGATCAAGGTCACTGAGATCCCCGCGGCTGCGAAGTAAGGGACTGAGGAGACATGGCACACAAGAAGGGCGCATCGTCCACCCGGAACGGTCGCGACTCCAACGCCCAGCGGCTCGGCGTGAAGCGCTTCGGCGGTCAGGTCGTCAACGCGGGTGAGATCCTGGTCCGCCAGCGCGGCACCCACTTCCACCCGGGTTCCGGCGTGGGCCGCGGCGGCGACGACACGCTGTTCGCGCTGCAGGCCGGTTCGGTGGAGTTCGGTACCCACCGTGGCCGCAAGGTCGTGAACATCGTTCCGGTCGCCTGAGTCGTCCCAGTCACACGACTTCACGGCTTAGACCGAACGCTTCGCGAGGCGGACCTCACTTCCCCCCGGGGAAGGCGGGTCCGCCTTTCGCGTGTTACCCAAGTAGTACCCGTACGTCTCTGGAGGCACCGAACCATGACCACCTTCGTGGACCGCGTCGAACTGCACGTCGCCGCGGGTAACGGAGGTCACGGCTGTGCCTCCGTCCACCGTGAGAAGTTCAAGCCGCTCGGCGGCCCGGACGGCGGCAACGGCGGCCGGGGTGGGGATGTCATCCTCACCGTCGACCAGTCCGTGACCACCCTGCTCGACTACCACCACTCCCCGCACCGCAAGGCCACCAACGGCAAGCCGGGCGAGGGCGGCAACCGGTCCGGCAAGGACGGGCAGGACCTCGTCCTTCCCGTGCCGGACGGCACCGTCGTCCTCGACAAGGCCGGCAACGTGCTCGCCGACCTCGTCGGACACGGCACCTCCTTCGTCGCCGCCCAGGGCGGCCGCGGCGGTCTCGGCAACGCCGCCCTCGCCTCCGCCCGCCGCAAGGCGCCCGGATTCGCGCTGCTCGGCGAGCCGGGGGACCTGCGGGACGTCGTCCTCGAGCTGAAGACCGTCGCCGATGTGGCGCTGGTCGGCTACCCGAGCGCCGGGAAGTCGTCCCTGATCTCCGTGCTGTCCGCAGCCAAGCCGAAGATCGCCGACTACCCGTTCACCACCCTCGTGCCGAACCTGGGGGTCGTGACCGCCGGGTCGACCGTCTACACCATCGCCGACGTCCCCGGCCTCATCCCGGGCGCCAGCCAGGGCAAGGGGCTCGGTCTGGAGTTCCTGCGGCACGTCGAGCGCTGCAGCGTGCTGGTGCACGTCCTGGACACGGCCACCCTCGAGTCCGACCGCGACCCCGTCTCCGACCTCGACGTCATCGAGGCGGAGCTGCGCGAGTACGGCGGGCTCGGCAACCGTCCGCGCATCGTCGTCCTGAACAAGATCGACGTACCGGACGGCAAGGACCTGGCGGAGATGGTCCGGCCCGACCTGGAGGCGCGCGGCTACCGCGTCTTCGAGGTGTCCGCCGTCGCCCACACGGGGCTGAAGGAGCTGTCGTTCGCGCTCGCCGACCTCGTGGGAACGGCGCGGGCCGCCAAGCCCAAGGAGGAGGCGACCCGGATCGTCATCCGGCCCAAGGCCGTGGACGACGCCGGCTTCACCGTCGCGCGCGAGGAGGTCGGCGGGGAGGCGCTGTTCCGCGTCCGGGGCGAGAAGCCCGAGCGCTGGGTGCGGCAGACCGACTTCTCCAACGACGAGGCCGTCGGCTACCTCGCCGACCGGCTCAACCGCCTCGGTGTGGAGGACGAGTTGATGAAGGCGGGCGCCCGCTCCGGCGACGGCGTCGCCATCGGACCCGAGGACAACGCCGTCGTCTTCGACTGGGAGCCGTCCGTGACCGCCGGCGCCGAGATGCTCGGCCGCCGCGGTGAGGACCACCGCTTCGAGGCCCCGCGTCCGGCGACCCAGCGCCGCCGCGACCGCCAGGCCGAACGCGACGAGGCGGCCCAGGAGTTCGAGGGCTTCGAGCCCTTCTAGGCACCAAGAGCTCCGGCTCCCCGTAGTCTCAGGGACCCGTTGCGGCAAGGCACCAGTTGCCCTCCCGCAACGGGTCCCCCTTTGTCTCCCTTCTTGTCATGAACGCGCGGCACTCCGTTCAGTGCGCTGACTAGGTGTGCATGACAGCTTCCCTGTGTCCAAGAGACCAGTGACACAAGGGAGTTCACCGATGGGCGCTGGACCGGACCGAGCCGCCTCCTCCCCCGACCGCCGCCGCTTCCTCACCGCGGGTGCCGCCGTGATCGGTGCCGCCGCCTCCGCCCAGCTGTGGCTGCCCGGCACCGCACGGGCCGCCGAAGCCCCGCTCCCGGACGGGCTGTTCAGCCTCGGAGTCACCTCCGGGGACCCCCTGCCCGACGGCGTCGTGCTGTGGACCAGGCTCGCCCCCGACCCGCTGAACGGCGGCGGCATGCCGGACCGCGTCGTCCAGGTGGAGTGGGAGATGTCGCCGGACGAGCGGTTCAGAACCGGGGTCCGCCGGGGCGTCGCCCAGGCCCGGCCCGAGTACGGGCACAGCGTTCACGTGGACGTACGCGGACTGCGCCCGGGCCGCACCTACTGGTACCGTTTCCGCGCCGGCGGACAGCTCTCGCGCGTCGGCCGTACCCGCACCGCGCCCCAGCCGCTCGCCTCCGGCGGCTCCCTGCGTCTCGCGCTCGCCTCCTGCCAGAACTGGCAGCACGGCTACTTCACCCCGTACGCCGACATGTACGCGCAGGATCCCGACGTCGTCGTCTTCGTCGGGGACTACATCTACGAGTCGGGGCCGTCGGCGACCGCGCCGCGCAGGCACGAGGGGAGCGGGGAGCCGTACAGCCTCACCCAGTACCGCAACCGGTACGCGCAGTACCGCACCGATCCCGACCTCCAGCGGATGCACGCCCACGCGCCCTGGGTGGTGACCTTCGACGACCACGAGGTGGACAACGACTTCGCCGGGGAGATCCCGCAGGACCCGGCCAAGCAGCCGCACGACGCGTTCGTGGCCCGGCTGACCGCGGCCTACCAGGCCTTCTACGAGCACATGCCGGTCCGGGCGACCGCGATCCCCACGGGGCCGCACATCCGCATGCACCGGCGCTTCCAGTTCGGGAGGCTGGCCCGGCTCAACGTCCTCGACACCCGGCAGTACCGCAGCGACCAGGCCACCAGCCAGACCGGTGCCCAGAACCCCGCGCTCACCATGCTCGGCGCCGAGCAGAAGCGGTGGCTGCTGGACTCGCTGCACGGCTCGAACACCCGCTGGAACCTCGTCGCCTCGCAGATCATGATGGCCGAGACCGACCTGCTGGCCGGAGCGGGCAAGCGGTGGTACTACGACGCCTGGGACGGCTACCAGGTCGAACGCAACGCCCTGCTGGGGGAGTTCCAGCAGGTCCGCAACCCCGTCGTGCTCAGCGGGGACCGGCACCTCACCATGATCAGCGACCTCAGGAGGGACTTCGCCGATCCGTCCTCCGCGGTCGTCGGCGCCGAGTTCGTCGGCACCTCCATCTCCAGCAACGGCGACCAGGACCAGGCCGCCTTCCACGCCCAGTGGGACCCGCTGAAGGCCGACAACCCGCACTGGAAGCTGATCGACGCCCACCGCGGCTACCACCTCTTCGACGTCCGCCGCGACGCCGTCGACGCGCGGGTCCGCGTCGTGGACACCGTCCTGAAGCCGCGGGCGACCGCCCGCACGCTCGCCCGCCTGCGGGTCGCCGACGGCAGGCCGGGCGTCCTGCTCGGGTGACGGAGGCGGGGCAGGAGCCCGGGACGCACGAGGACTCAGCCATGTCCCATGCTCCTCTCAGCGTCGCCTCAGGAACCGCTCTTACCGTCCTCTGACCATGGAGACGGACTGTACGAACGACGAGGCCCGCGGGAACGCCGGCCGCACCACCACCCCGCCCGGAGCCCTGCCCGCCGGCACCCGCCTGCTGCACATCGGCCCGCACAAGACCGGGACCACCGCCGTCCAGGGCGCCCTGTTCGCGGCGAAGGAGCGGATGCCGGCGTACGGCGTCGAGTTCCCGGCGACCAGCAGGCACCCCATGCAGGCGGTGCTGGCCGCCTGTGCCCGCCCCGGCATGATCGGTGACACCACGCCCACCGAGCGGCACTGGACCCGGCTCGTCGAACAGGTGTGTGCCACCGGACGGAGCACGTCGGTGGTCAGCAGCGAGTTCTTCGCCGACGCCCCCGACGACGCGACCGTCGCGCGGATCGTCGAGCAGCTCGGCGGGGACCGCGTGCACGTGCTGGTCACCCTGCGGCCGCTGGTGCGGATCATGCCCTCGCAGTGGCAGCAGTACGTGCAGAACGGGCTGCGCATGGGCTACGAGGAGTGGCTGGAGCACATGCTCCGCAAGGCGCCGTACGAGAAGCCCAATCCCAGTTTCTGGCGGCGGCACCGGCACGACCGGCTGGTGGAGCGGTGGGCGCGGGTGGTGGGGGCCGACCGGGTCACCGTCGTGGTGGTCGACGACCGGGACCGGGACGGGCTGATGCGCGCCTTCGAAACGCTGTTGGGACTGCCCACGCGTCTCCTGGAGCCCGTTCCCGACACGGCGAATCGTTCACTCACCCTCGGTGAGACCGAAATGCTGCGACATCTCAATAGGGAATTTCGTGGTAATGGTCTCCCCGACGAGCTCTATTCCAAGCTGGTTCGCAACGGCGCGGTCATGCATATGAAGAACGCGTGCAGTCCCACACCGCGCGACGTGAAGATCTCCACACCCGCGTGGGCGGTGGAGGCGGCCGCCGCGATCGGCGCCGAGATGAGCGGGCGTATCGGGGCGATGGGCGTGTGGGTCATCGGTGATCCGGACCTGCTGGCCGCCGTACCGGAACCGGTCCGCGGCGCCGCCGGGGAACCCCGGATCGCGCCCGAAGTGGCCGCTCAGGCACTGTACGGGGCGCTCGCCGCGGTGGCCGAGGGGGCGGCGGGGGGCGCGTCGCGCCCGGTGCGGCGGACGTCCTCGAAGGAACTCGTGAAAGTGTTGGGGCATCGCTGCCTCAAGCGGCTGCGACGCCGCTGAGCTGCTTTCCCGTCACTCTCGGCTCTCTTCCGCACCCTGTGGAGTTACTCACAGGATTTAACGGGGGCGTCCGAGGAAGGCTCAGTCGCGTCTCGTCAAACACCGCAGCGCCAGGTGAATGACAGGTGGCGCGCACATATGCACTGAAGGGCGCTCACCTTGCATCGCGGTTACCGCAAGTGGGACCATTTCCCCGTTCCCTGTCGCCCCAAGGTAGGTCACCTGTGTCCCAGCACATAGCCAAGCCCCGTACCACCGCAGTGATCCTGGCCGGTGGCACCGGTCAGCGGGTGGGTCTGTCGATCCCCAAGCAGCTGCTGAAGATCGCCGGCAAGGCAGTCATCGAGCACACCCTGACCACCTTCGAGAAGGCCGACTCCGTCGACGACGTCATCGTGCTGATGGCGCCGGGCTATGTGCCGGACGTCGAGAAGATCGTGGCCAAGGCCGGGTTCAGGAAGGTGTCCCGGATCATCGAGGGCGGCTCCACCCGGAACGAGACCACCGAGCGCGCCATCGCCGCCCTGGGCGAGGGGCTGGCCGACGGCGAGGACCGCAACGTCCTCTTCCACGACGCCGTACGCCCCCTGCTCTCGCAGCGCGTCATCGACGACTGCGTCGCCGCGCTCGAGCGCTACCAGGCCGTCGACGTCGCCATCCCGTCCGCGGACACCATCATCGTCACGCGCACGCACGGCGAGGACGGCGAGTTCATCACCGAGATCCCGGACCGCTCCCGGCTGCGCCGCGGCCAGACCCCGCAGGCGTTCAAGCTGTCGACGATCCGCCGGGCGTACGAGGTGGCGGCGGGCGACCCCAACTTCCAGGCCACCGACGACTGCACGGTCGTCCTGCGCTACCTGCCGGACGTGCCGATCCACGTCGTGGCGGGTGACGAGTACAACATGAAGGTGACGCAGCCGGTCGACGTCTTCATCGCCGACAAGCTCTTCCAGCTCGCCTCCACCGCCGCCCCGGAGCAGAACGGCGAGGACGCCTACCGCGAACTGCTCACCGGCAGGACCCTGGTGGTCTTCGGCGGTTCGTACGGCATCGGCAAGGACATCGCCGAACTCGCCGAGTCCTACGGCGCCAAGGTGTACGCCCTGGGCCGCTCCACCACCGGCACGCACGTGGAGAACCCGGAGGAGGTCGACGACGCGCTGTCCAAGGCGTATTCCGAGACCGGCCGGATCGACTACGTCGTCAACACCGCGGGCGTCCTGCGCATCGGCAAGCTCGCCGAGACCGACAACGCGACCATCGAGGAAGCGCTGAAGGTCAACTACCTGGCCCCCGTGCAGATCGCCCGTTCGGCCTACAAGTACCTCGCCGAGACCAACGGGCAGCTTCTGCTGTACACCTCCAGCAGCTACACCCGCGGCCGCGCCGAGTACAGCCTGTACTCCTCGACCAAGGCCGCCATGGTGAATCTCACCCAGGCCCTGTCCGACGAGTGGGCCGGCGACGGCATCCGGGTCAACTGCATCAACCCGGAGCGCACGGCGACGCCCATGCGCACCAAGGCCTTCGGCCAGGAGCCCTCGGGCACTCTGCTGTCCTCCGAGGCGGTCGCCCGCACCTCCCTCGACGTGCTGCTGTCCGAGCTGACCGGACACGTCATCGACGTCCGCCAGCAGGACCCGACCGCCGACGCCAGCCGCGCCTCCGGCTTCGAGCAGGCCCTGGCGGGCGTGCTGGACCGACAGGACGGCGTGGCATAATCAACCGCAAAAAGCCATTGGAATTCAGGCCTCTGTGGCTCCTGGTTTACGGAGAATTCGCAGAGGCCTGAATCCGTAAAAATCCCGAAACCTCCAGAAGGGATTTTCCGGACTTTCCGGCTTCTATGACCGGCACCCCTCCCAGAGCAGGTTCCTCCGTGATAACCACCGCTATTCGGGTCGCCCGGGTGGGCAGCGCGGCCGAGCTGGCCGCGGCGGCCCTCATGACGCTGGGTTACCCCTGCCTCATGCTGGCCGCGCTCGTCCCGAGCGTCCCCGCCTTCGCCGCCGCGGCCGCCGTGACGTACCTGGCGGACCTCTATCTCCACCGCAAGGGCAGCTACCTCATCACCCTCCTGGGAAAGGTGAGAGCCGGTCTGTCGACGCGCTTCCTGGTCCGAGAACTGCTGCTGATCCTGCTGCTGGCCAGACTCGACCTCTCCAAGGAGCCGGTCTTCTACGCGGCGATCGCCTGCTTCACGATCTTCTTCGGTCTCCAGGCCCCGCACGGCGCGCTCGTCACCCTGATCGGCAACCGCCGCCAGATGCCGGTGGTCACCCGCAACGTGGACCTGGTCTCCCGGATGCGCATCCCGGACGCCCCGCCGCGCCGCCTGCTCAGCCGGGCCGGCGTGAAGATGCTGCACCTGGACCTCGCGGCCGTCGTCGGCCTGCTCGTCTACGCCCTCACGGACGTGGAGCTCGCCGGTTTCGTCGGCGTGGGCGTCACCCTGGTCCTGGGTGCGCTGTACGTCGTCGCGCTGGCGCCGTACCTGCGCGCCCGGCGGATCCCGCCGAAGGCCGACAAGGTGCTGAAGACGGTCAGCGCCTGGCTGCGCGAGTACCGGCCGGAGACGGTGCTGTACTTCTCCGGCTCCGCCGACTCCGCCTACCAGGTCAACATGTGGCTGGAGACGATGGAGCAGCTGGACTCCCGTCCGCTGATCATCCTGCGTGAGCGCTACATCCTGGAGAAGATGGCGCCCACCACGGTCCCCGTCATCTGCGTGCCCGGGGGGGTGCACCTGATGAACCTGGACCTGTCCACGGTGCGGGTCGCGCTGTACGCGGCCAACGTCGGCAAGAACATCCACCTGCTGCGCGTCCCCACGATGAAGCACGTCTTCATCGGCCACGGCGACAGCGACAAGCTCGCCAGCGTCAACCCGTTCAGCAAGGTCTACGACGAGGTGTGGACCGCCGGACGCGCGGGCCGTGACCGCTACGCCATCGCCGACGTCGGCATACGCGACGAGGACATCGTCGAGGTGGGCCGCCCGCAGCTCGCGCCGATCAAGCCGTGGAAGGGCACGCCCGACGGCCGGATCCCGACGATCCTGTACGCGCCCACCTGGGAGGGCTGGGACGACAACCCGGGCAACACCTCGATCCTGCTGGCCGGCGAGAACATCGTGAAGAAGCTGGTCGCGGCCGAGCCCCCGGTCCGCGTCCTGTACAAGCCGCACCCCTTCACCGGCACCCGCAGCGCCAAGGCCGCCGCCGCCCACCGCCGTATCACCGCGCTGATCAAGAAGGCCGCCGCCGGACGCGCCGCCGACCCCCGCTTCACCGGGGACCCGGCCGCCCAGGCCAAGGCCAAGGCCGAGCTGACCCGCCTCAAGTCCCGCCTGGACGCGCTGTCCCTCGCCTTCGACGAGAAGGCCGACGAGGCCGTGACCAGCCGCGACGGCCTGGTCGACATGCGCAAGCACGAAGAGGCCGCCCGGCTGCGCACCGAGTGGAACGACGCCTACTGGCGCTCCTTCCCCGCCTTCGAGCACCGCGTCATCACCGGCACCGAACCGCGTCTGTACGACTGCTTCAACGCCTCCGACGCGATGGTGTCCGACATCTCCAGCGTCGTCTCCGACTTCATCGCCAGCGGCAAGCCGTACGCGGTCACGGACTCGGCGGAGCTGGGCGCGGAGGAGTTCAAGCGGCAGAACACCGCCGTGCGCGCGGCCGTGATCCTCACCAACGGCGCGGCCGAGCTGGACCAGCTGCTGGACGCCGTACGCGATCCGGCCGCCGACCCGCTGGCCGAGGACCGCAAGGAGCTCAAGGAGTACCTGCTCGGCCCCGACGAGCCGACCTCCATCGAGCAGTTCAACACCGCCGTCTCCGACCTCGCGTTGAAGGCCGAGGCACGCAACATGGGCCAGGAGTCCCGGGCCGCCGCGTCGGCGGCCGGCGGGCCGGAACTGGCGGAGGACGGCGTCACGGCGGTGTGACGACGGCCCGACGACGGTCTGAGACCCGTCGGGCACGGCACCCGGCGCCCATCGGCTCGGCCCCCGGAGAGTGATCTCCGGGGGCCGAGCCGTTTCCGTTCGCTGTGACGCGGCACACATGCAGGTGCGGAGGTAACGGAAGCAACCCCTCTCCTTAATCACCCGTCTATCGGGTTGTCGGACTATTGACTAAGGGGTAAGCGTGCGTTATGAGGGGGACAAGTGACCCTGGCCGAGCCTGATGTCAGCGTGATCATCGGTGCCTACGAAGCCATGCCCTACCTGATCGAGTGCCTGGCGTCGGTCGAGGCGCAGTCGATGGATCCGGCGCGCATCGAGGTCATCGCGGTCGACGACGGCTCCCGGGACGGCACCGGCGACTGCCTGGAGGAGTTCGCCGCCCGCGCCCCCATGGCGGTCACGGTCATCCACCAGGAGAACTCCGGCGGCCCCAGCGGCCCCCGCAACGTCGGCCTCGCCAAGGCCACCGGCCGCTACGTCTTCTTCCTCGACGCCGACGACCGGCTCGGCCCCGAGGCCCTGGAACGCATGGTCGCCATGGCCGACCGCAACGGCACGGACGTCGTCCTCGGCCGCGTCGAGGGCGTCAACCGCAAGCCGCCCCGGTCGATGTGGAACAAGACCCTCGACCGCACGGACGTCTTCTCCTCCAACATCAAGTTCACGCTCAGCGCGCAGAAGCTGTTCCGCCGGGCGATGCTGGAGCGGCACGGCATGCGCTTCGACGAGTCCCTGTGGACCGGCGAGGACGCGCTGTTCACGATGGAGGCCTATCTGCGGGCCGACGGCGTCTCCGTGCTTGCCGACTACACCTGCTACTACCTGGTGGGCCGTACGGACGGCAAGCACGTGACGAAGAGCGGGAGTTACACCCTGCGCTTCGACTCCGCGCGCGCCCTGATGGAGCTGATCGCACGGATGCTCCCGCCCGGCGCCAAGCGGGACACGCTCATGGTCCGCCCCTTCCTCATCACGCTCCTGCCGCAGTTCGGGCCGGTGTTCCTGCGGAACGACGAGGAGATCCGGCGTACCAAGATGGAGCTGGCCCAACCGCTGATGGAGACCTACTGGAACGAGGGCGTCGCCCACCGCCTCAGGGTCCACGAACGGCTGCGCCTGCACCTGGTGGCCCAGCAGCGCGCCGATCTCCTCGCGGACGTCCTCGAGTTCATCAAGGCCAAGCAGGAGCCCGCTCCCGTCCTGGAGAAGCGCGGCACCCGCCTCTACCTCGCCTACCCCCACTTCCGGTCCACGGGGGCCGGCATACCCGACCGCGTCTACCTCGCCGAACCCCGCGAGGCGAAGGCGTACCCGGGCTGGCGCAAGGGCCCGACCGAGTCCTTCCTCCGACGGGCGACCCGGAAGCTGCGCAGGCTGCTGTCCCAGCACCGGGTGACACCGAGGAGCGCCACGACGGTGTGAGACGGCCGACGGGGTGTGCGGGCGCGGGCCTGCCGGGTGTGAGGCGGGAGGCGTACGGCGGCGTGAGGCGGGCCTACCTGGGCGGTGTGGTGGGCGTGGGCCGGTCGGCCGGGGCGCCGCGGCCGACGTGAGCCTGCCGACCCAGGGGCGCGGGGGCCGCAGCGATACGCGGCTCCGCCCGCGTGGGCGTGACAAGCCACGCACGCCGTGGCCCCGGCGACGGGCGGCAACTCCTGCGGCGTACCGCCGCGTGGGCGCCTCGCACGTTGCGACGGCCGGCAACTCCTATGGCGGGCCGCCGCGCGGGGGCCGCGCATGCGGACGGCCGGCACCCCCACGGCGTACCGCCGCGTGCGTGTCCCGCACCTCCCGCACCCGGCGACGGCCGCAACTCCCATGGCGTTCCGCCGCGCGGGCGCCGCGCACGCGGCGACGGCCGGCAACCCCTACGGCGCGCCCCCGCGTGAGCGTCCCGCGGAGCTACTTCGTCGGCTTCAGTGCCCGTCGCAGCGGTCCCCCCACCACACGCCGTGCGCGGCGGTAGATCGACGGCGTCGGAAGGGCGGCCTTGGCGGCCGCCGCCTTGGCGCTGACCTTGGACTTGGTCAGCTCCCGCTTCAACTGCGCGTTCGCGCTGTCCAGTTCGGCGATGCGCTGCTGGAGCCACCCGAACCGGCTCGTCACGGAGGTCAGGTCGACGTCGTTCCACGGGCGCACGCCCGCCGGGAAGGTCAGCGACCGCAGCTTCTTCTCGAAGGCCTCGCCCCCGTCGCCGTGCGTGAAGGTGTTCTCCAGACCGTTCTTGTCCAGGAACGCCGTGAAGCGGTCGAAACGCTCCTTGTGGTTGCCGCTCAGGGGGCCGAAGTCGGCCTCCTCGTACAGCTCGGCCGGGTCGAGCTCCGCGGGCACCTCGTTGAGCAGCCGGTGCGGGATCTCGAAGTAGCGGCACAGCTCCAGCGTGCGCGAGTCGAAGGCCAGCACGGTCGCGGGCGTGCCCGCCAGCAGCGCCGCGATGTTGCCGTGGATGCGCGAGCCGAACGAGTAGTCGAAGTCCCGCAGGTCGTCGATCCAGGTGACCGGATCGATGTACACGCGGACCTTGTCCTCCCGGTACATCGGGTGGTCGGGGTGGGTCGGCATCTCGGTGATGCGGCCGGCCGGGGAGTTCACGTCCCGCCAGTGCAACTGCTTGGCGTCGGTGAGGTTCTGGCCGATGTAGCGCAGGTTCGGGTACTGCGCGTGCGCCCGGGTGATGATCCTGTGCAGGCCCCCGCCGCGCACCGCGGTGTGCGAGCCGTTGACCGCCACCCGCGAGTCCGCGGTCAGCGCCGCCGCCCGCTTCTCGATGGGGAGCTGGTCGCCGTACATGAACATCGACGGGCAGCCGATGACCTCGACGTCCTTGAAGCCCATGTCGTTGAGGTACTTCTCGGTGAACTCACCGCGCACGCCGATGGTCGCGCTGTGCTCCAGCACCGCCGCGCAGAAGGCGCGCACGGTCGGCTCCATGGGCTTCAGCCGCGCCGGGTCGTAGGTCACCCCGGTCTGCGCGCCGACACCCAGCACCACGACCGGGATCTTCAGCTTGCCGATGAGCCGGGTCAGCCGCTGCAGCGCGGCCTCGAAGGACGGCCGGAAGGCGTTGGCGAGAGGCACGACGAAGGCGTCGTACTCCTCGTTGATCCGCCCGGCCGCGCCGACGTCGGTCCGCATCCCGTTCGAGAAGACCTCGACGTTCGGCGTCGTGAGGATCTTGTGGGCGGCGTCACTGAAGATCAGATTGCCGGAATTGGTGGCGATCACGTCGCGGTGGAGGGCTTCCTCGACGGGAATGACGTCGAAGGGGCCCTTCCCCGATCGGAGGAGTATGCGCTTCACAGAGCGAACTTTAGGTGACCGAAACTTCAAAATAAATTTTGACTCTCTTCAAGTTCCACGGGGAACCCCTACAACCTTTTTGCCGTACGCAAACGGTAAGCGAATGCCTACTGTACGTGATCGTTCCGGGGAGTGGAACCCAGGGGCGGCCGGCGACCCCCTTCGCGTAGATTGCCTGAGGGGCAGGCGTGACTAGGCGAGGGGACGAAGGACAAGGTGGCAGGGGCAAGGCAGGCCGTACGCGAGGCCCGCAGGATCGTCGTCAAGGTGGGCTCCTCGTCGCTGACCACCGCCTCGGGCGGGCTGGACGCCGACCGGGTCGACGCACTCGTCGACGTCCTCGCCAAGAGCCGCAGCGGGGGAGAGAAGGAGATCGTCCTCGTCTCCTCCGGCGCCATCGCGGCCGGCCTCGCCCCGCTGGGCCTGCGCCGCCGGCCCAAGGACCTCGCCCGCCAGCAGGCAGCCGCCAGCGTCGGCCAGGGCCTGCTCGTGGCCCGCTACACCGCCTCCTTCGCCCGCTACGGCGTCCGTGTCGGCCAGGTGCTCCTGACCTCCGACGACATGAGCCGCCGCGCCCACCACCGCAACGCCTCGCGCACCCTCGACAAGCTGCTGGCGATGGGTGCCTTCCCGATTGTCAACGAGAACGACACCGTCGCCACGGACGAGATCCGCTTCGGCGACAACGACCGGCTCGCCGCCCTCGTCGCCCACCTCGTCCACGCCGACCTGCTCGTGCTGCTGTCCGACGTGGACGGCGTGTACGACGGCGACCCCGGCAAGCCGGGGACCTCGCGGATCCCGGAGGTGCGCGGGCCCGGCGACCTGGCGGGGATCGAGATCGGCAGCGCCGGCAAGGCGGGCGTCGGCACCGGTGGCATGGTCACGAAGGTCGAGGCCGCCCGGATCGCGGCCGCCGCCGGCATCCCCGTGGTCCTCACCAGCGCCGTGCACGCGGCCGACGCCCTCTCCGGCGGCGACACCGGCACCTACTTCCACTCCACCGGCCGGCGCTCCGCCGACCGGCTGCTCTGGCTCCAGCACGCCTCCACCCCGCAGGGCTCGCTCACCCTGGACGACGGGGCGGTCCGGGCGGTCGTCGAGCGGCGCACGTCGCTGCTGCCGGCCGGAATCGCCGGCGTCGAGGGCGACTTCAGCGCGGGCGACCCCGTCGAGCTGCGCGACGGCCGGGGGCACGCGGTGGCCCGCGGCCTCGTCAACTTCGACGCCAAGGAGATCCCGCAGCTGATCGGCCGCTCCACCCGCGAACTGGCGCGCGAGCTGGGCGCGGAGTACGAGCGGGAGGTCGTCCACCGGGACGATCTGGTGATCCTGCACCCCTGAGCCGAGTCGAACGACCGCTCCCGGACCCGCTCGAACGATCCGTACCGGTGGGGGACGTTCCGTGAAACCGCCCCACGGAGCCCTGCCGCCTGCTCAACTTTGTCTCTGGGACACATTCCGCACGAGCGCTGCGTAAAGGAGGCCGTCGTGAGACGAGTGCGCCCTGGGGTGGCAGCGGCCCGTGGGAGTACCGACGGGGCCGCCAGGACGTCCTCGGCAGGCACGGCGTCCTCCGGCACGACGTCCTCTGGCACCTCTGGTACGGCGGCCTCCGGTGCGATGCCGTCCGGTACGGAGTCCCCCGCCGTGGCGTCGTCCGGTAGGGCGTCGTCGGGTGCGGCCTCCTTCGCCGGCAAGCCGTCCTCGCGGGCGGCCGGCGAGGAGCGTGCCCTGACGAGCGTGGCGGCGGGCGAGCGGTACCGGGCACCGCAGGGCGACGGACCGGAGGGCCCCCGGCCCGAGGACCTGCCCCGCCTGTGGCACGTCACCCTGAGCGTCTCCGGCGAGGACGCCGACCTGAAGGAACTGCGCCGCGCCCTCGAGCAGCTCGCCCACGACCACCCCTTCCTCCTGACCAGTCGCTACGCCGTCGACCACGCGGAGATCCGCTACTGGGAGGAGGCCCGCGACCTGCACGACGCGGCCGCCGTCGCCCTGCGCCTGTGGGGCGAGCACCGCCAGACCGCGGGACTGCCGCCCTGGGAGATCGTCGGCCTGGAGGTCATCGACCGTCAGACCTACCACCAGCGCCTCGCCGAGGGCTTCGGCCCGTCGCCGGCGACCCCTGTCGGAGTTCACCCCTTTTGACCCTGTCTCCTCAGTCGTCGTCCCGGTGATCCGTGCAGCCGTCTCGGCCCGCGTCCCGCGCGTCTCGGGGTGTGGAACAGCCGATGGACGGGCCCGCGCCGCGCACTACCCTTCCCGTATGACCACGCTCTCGCCGTACGACGCCCTGTCCCCGGTCACCCAGGCCGCCTACCGCGCCAAGGCAGCCGCCGCCGACCTCGCGCCGCTGCCCCGGGCCGCCAAGGACGACGCGCTGCTCGCCATCGCGGACGCGCTGGAGGTCCGTGCGAGCGAGATCGTCGAGGCCAACGCCAAGGACATCGCCAAGGCCCGCGAGGCCGGCACCAGCGAGGCCATCGTCGACCGGCTGACGCTCACCCCGGAGCGGGTGCGGGCCATCGCCTCCGACGTGCGGGACGTCGTCGCGCTGCCCGACCCCGTCGGTGAGGTCGTGCGCGGCTCGGCCCTCCCCAACGGCATCGACCTGCGGCAGGTCCGCGTCCCGCTCGGCGTCGTCGGCATCATCTACGAGGCCCGCCCGAACGTCACGGTGGACGCCGCGGCACTGTGCCTGAAGTCCGGCAACGCCGTACTGCTGCGCGGCTCGGGCTCCGCCTACGCGTCGAACACCGCCCTCGTCCGGGTGATCCGTGACGCCGTCGGCGGTGCCGGGCTGCCCGCCGACGCCGTCCAGCTCGTACCGGGGGAGAGCCGCGAGAGCGTGCGCGAGCTGATGCGCGCCCGCGGTCTCGTCGACGTACTGATCCCGCGCGGCGGCGCCTCCCTCATCAGGACGGTCGTCGCCGAGTCCACCGTTCCGGTGATCGAGACCGGCACCGGCAACTGCCACGTCTACGTCGACGCCCAGGCCGACATCGACATGGCCATCGAGATCCTGATCAACTCCAAGGCCCAGCGGGTCAGCGTCTGCAACGCCGCCGAGACCCTCCTGGTCCACCAGGACATCGCCCCCGAGTTCCTGCCCCGCGCCCTGGACGCCCTCGCCGACGCCGGCGTCACCGTCCACGCCGACGAGCGCGTACTGGCGTACGCCGCGGACTCCAAGGCCACCGTCGTCGAGGCCACGCCCGAGGACTGGGAGACGGAGTACCTGTCGTACGACATCGCGGCGGCGGTCGTCGACTCGCTCGACAAGGCCGTCGAGCACATCCGGCTGTGGACCTCCGGCCACACCGAGGCCATCGTGACCACCTCCCAGCAGGCCGCCCGCCGCTTCACCCAGCTGGTCGACTCGACCACGGTCGCCGTGAACGCCTCCACCCGCTTCACGGACGGCGGCCAGTTCGGCTTCGGCGCGGAGATCGGCATCTCCACCCAGAAGCTGCACGCCCGCGGCCCCATGGGCCTGCCGGAGCTGACCAGCACCAAGTACATCGTCACGGGCGACGGGCACGTACGCCGCTGACGGGGGGCGTGCGGCGCCCGGCGGGGGCGCGCGCAAGGGCCGTGGGAGGCGTCTCATCAGGCGGATGAATTTCCATACCGTCTGCCCAAAATGACCCCCCAGGTCTACTCTGGATCCGTGCCGGAGGACGTGGGGGGCACGCCGTTCCCTGACGGCTGGGAGCCCGACGACGACCACGACCGCGGGGTGTCGGACGAAGAGTTCGCCTCCGTGGTCTTCGACGAGGCCTTCGTACAGGCGGCCGTGGTGCACGAGCCGACCGCCGTGGAACGCCTCCTGGCCGCCGCGCAGGCGAGAGCCGAGGCCTCCGAGGCCGAAGCCCGCCGCGCCCGCGCCCGCGGCGACCGCTACGACGACCCGTACGGTCCCGACGGCCCCGGCGATTTCGGCCATGATCCGGACTACGACGACCTGGACGACAGCGACGACACCGACGCCTGGGACCGCCGCTACGGCAGCTTCGGGACCTACGGCAAGCAGGTCCGCTGGCACCGTCCCGTCGCCTGGATGCTCGCCCTGGTGATGGGCGTCGGCATGGTCGTGCTGGCCTTCGCGGCCGTCTACCGCGGTGCCTCCTCCGGCAGCAGCCGGGACCAGGTGCCGCTGCCCGCCTCGACCGGGCTCGGGCAGGGGAGCGGACTCACCCCGTCCGCGTCCACCGACCACTCCCGGCCACCCGTCTCGGCGGTCCCGCGCACGCCCTGAGCACGGGCGGCACGGCGGCCGGGAAAAGGGCTCCCAGGTGGCCTCTCCGGTGGATGAGGACCTGTCAGAAGTTGCGGGCCGGCACAGCGTTTACCCGCGCTCCGCGCGACCTACCCTGAAAGTATGGGCGGGCCCGGAGACCCACCGGAGGGGACACCCGAGGGAGCTCCCGGTGGAGGAGAGGACGAGTACCGATCCGTCGTCTTCGACGAATCGTTCGTTCGTGCTGCCCGCCTCCAGGAGTACTCCGCCGAGGAACGCATCGCCGATCACGCCCCCGCCGTCCGCCGCCGCCCGCCCCTGCGCCGCGGCCTGCCCCGGCAGGCGCTCGTCCTCGTCGTCCTGATCGCCCTCGCCTTCGGCACCGCACTCTTCATGGGCGTCCGCCACCCCTACCAGAACCCGTCCGCCCGCCGGCCCGTGGAACCCCTGCGGATGACCGTCATCCCGCTCGCCCCGCAGGGCGCCGTGCCCGGCACGGCCGACCCCGAGTACCTGTACGCGCACAGCCCCGCCGCGCACTACCGCATCGGTGCCGAGGGCATCCCGCTGCCCGCGTCCCGGCGCACCGCGCACTTCTCCGACAGCCAGGTCGTCACCGCCCTGACCACCGCCAAGGAGTACATCGTGCGCTCCTCCCTCTACCCGGAGGTGCTCACCGGGCAGCAGGTGCGCCCCGTGCGGGTGCTGATCGACCCCGACCAGATCGACCAGTTCGACGAGAGCTTCGCCCACCCGGCGGCGGACGGGCGGCACGCGCCGACCGGGTGGCTGGTGCGCTTCGACCCCGCCCGGGCCGAGCTGGCCGACCGCAGGATCCGCGTCCACGGCACGCTGCAGGCCGCCGAGGCCGACTCCTCCACCCTCGAGGTCACCGCCGACCACACCTTCGTGTACGCCCTACGGTCGCCCGGCGCCGACGCCAGGACGCCGGCCTCGCTGTTCACCGTCCGCCGTGAGCTGCAGTTCCGCTTCGACCGCGACGACCTGCGGATGCGACAGACCCAGCTGATCGTCTCCTACGTCCAGGCCGGACCGCTGTCCTGCGCCGAGGACTCCACGAACCATCTGCGGCCGCTGCTCGCCGGCCAGACCGCCAAGGAGGGCGGCCCGGCCGGCACGGACCCGTACGCGACCGGCGGGGCGACGGCGCTGTGCGGGTCGCTGGCGGGGAGTGCGCAGCCGAAGGTGTGACCCCGGCCGGCCCGACCCGGCCCGGCAGCGGCCGACCCGACCCTGGTGGGTAGTGGCTGCCCCGGGCGCGTATCAGCTGGTCCGGTGCGGTGAGGGCGAGAGGGCGAGCGCGGGCGGTCGGCACGGGCAGGGGGCGGGGGCAGGGGCGGAGGCTGGTCGGTACGGGCCGGGGGCCGGTCGCTAAGGGCCGGGTTGCCCGCACCGGGTGGTGCGGGCCGGGCTGAGCGCACCGGGTGGTGAGGGACGGGTGGTGCAGGTCGGCTGTCTGCACCAGGTGGGGTGGGACGGGGGCAGGCGGGGTCCGCTCGCACCGGTCCGGGTGATGCGGGCCGGGCGGTGTGGAGCGCTGGGTCAGTCCTCGTCGCGCGGGGGTGTGTCCGTCGGGCGGTCCTTCGGCGGCGCGGAGCTCGTGAAGCCGTCGAAGCCGCGGCGGACCCGGCCGCCCAGGTCGCCCGCCCCGCCCGCTATGTCGGTGACCAGCTTCATCAGCGGGTCCTTGGAGCTCTTGACGTGGTCGGCGTAGTGCGACGCCGACTCGCGGAAGGAGCCGCTGACCGAGGTGTCCTTGTCCTCGGTGCGCCGCGGGTAGTGGCCGTCCAGGATCCGCTGGTAGTCCCGGGACTCGGCCCACTTCTTCAGCTCGGCCGCGCGCACGGTGGTGAAGGGGTGGGAACGGGGCAGCACGTTGAGGATCTTCAGCACGGAGTCGCGCAGGTCGCCGCCGGCCTCGTACTCCTCGGCCTGCTGGAGGAACGCGTCCACGTTCATCTCGTGCAGGTGGTTTCCGCCGGCGATCTTCATCAGGCCGCGCATCGAGGCCTTCAGGTCCTGGCCGACGAGCAGCCCGGCGCGGTCGGCGGACAGCTCCGACTTGCGGAACCACTCGCGCAGGGCGGTCACGATCGCCATGATCGCGAGGTTGCCGAGCGGGATCCAGGCGACCCTGAGGGCGAGACTGGTCAGGAACAGCAGGATGGTCCGGTAGACGGAGTGGCCGGACAGCGCGTGCCCCACCTCGTGCCCGATGACGGCCCGCATCTCCTCCTCGTCGAGCAGCTCGACGAGGCCGGTGGTGACGACGATGATCGGCTCGTCCAGGCCGATGCACATCGCGTTGGGCTGCGGGTCCTGGTTGACGTACATCGGCGGGACCTTCTCCAGGTCCAGGATGTAACAGGCGTCCCGCAACATGTCGTTGAGGTGGGCGAACTGCTGGTCCGAGACGCGGACCGAGTCGGACAGGAACAGCAGCCTCAGGCTCCGCTCGGGCAACAGCCCGCTGAGCGCCTTGAAGACGGTGTCGAAGCCGCTCAGCTTGCGCAGCGCGACCAGCGCGGAACGGTCGGCCGGGTGTTCGTACGCACGCGAGGAGATGCCCGGGAAGCGCTTGCGCTGCCTGCTGGGCACGTTCTCGTGGCTCGTCTGCTCGTGGCCGTCGTCGGACATGTCTTCCCCCATGTGCGTGTTGGTGGCCCTCGTATGTCAGGTCCTTTGCGGACCCTTGTGCAGCCCTTTGCGCCCCCGAAGCAGGACCCAGCCTAGGCGGAGTTACGGTGGACGGGCACTACACCGAAGGAGTCCCGCGCCATGGAGCACAACCCCGCAGCGGTCTGGCTCACCCAGGCCGCCGGCGCCGCCCAGCAGCAAGGGGCGGGGAACCTGCTCCGGATCGTCCTGATCGTGATGATCCTGGGCTGCGCACTGACCGCCTGGTTCCTGCTGCGGGGCTACAAGCGGAAGGACGACTGAGCGGTCGGGAAGGTTCCCCGGCCTTCGCCGACCCGTCGCCGGGACACAGCCGGCCTCCTTCACGGTGGGGGCGGCGCCGTGGGTGCGTGAGGGGTAACGGTGGAGTCGGGGTGATGGGTGATGGGGCGCCCGCTTACGATGGGCCGACGTCTTTATCCCGCCCACACCGGATAGGTCCTGCCGAAGATGAGCTTCCACAGCGCCGCTGCCCAGTTGGTCACCCTCGCCGCCGAGGGCGAGGAGCACGGTGGCAACCACGAGAGCCTGAGCCCGCTGGTGACCGGTGGTGCCGCGTTCCTGATCCTGATGCTGCTGCTGTGGATCACGACCCGCTTCAACCGCGACCGCTGAGGCACACCTTGTCCATACCGGGGCGCTCCGGGCATCCGTCGGCCGGTGCCCTCAGGCCGGGCCGGTAGGGTCTGCACGCATGGGAGAGCAGGACATGCCTACCGGCCCGTCGAACCACGGCAAGCGCCGCCTCGGCGTCATGGGCGGGACGTTCGATCCGATCCACCACGGGCACCTCGTGGCGGCCAGTGAGGTCGCCGCGCAGTTCCACCTGGACGAGGTCGTGTTCGTTCCCACGGGCGAGCCCTGGCAGAAGAGCCACCGCAGGGTCTCCCCGGCCGAGGACCGCTACCTGATGACGGTGATCGCGACCGCCGAGAACCCGCAGTTCTCGGTCAGCCGCATCGACATCGACCGCGGCGGCCCCACCTACACCGTGGACACCCTGCGCGACCTACGGGCCCTCAACCCCGACACCGACCTCTTCTTCATCACCGGTGCCGACGCGCTCGCCCAGATCCTCACCTGGCGGGACAGCGAGGAGCTGTTCTCCCTCGCGCACTTCATCGGGGTCACCCGGCCGGGGCACCACCTCAACGACCCCGGACTCCCGGAGGGCGGCGTCTCCCTCGTCGAGGTCCCCGCCCTGGCCATTTCCTCCACGGACTGCCGCGCGAGAGTCGCCAAGGGCGACCCCATCTGGTATCTGGTGCCGGACGGTGTCGTGCGCTACATCGACAAGCGCGAGCTGTACCGCGGCGAGTGAGCCGAGAGGGGTACCGGTGAACGACCGATACGACGCGCCCTACGGGGAGACCCCCTACGAGCTCGTCGGCTACGACGAATACGGGCAGCCGGTGTACCGGCAGGTCCCGCAACAGCAGGCCCCGCAACAGGCGTACGACTCGTACGGGCAGCAGCAGGGCTACGGCTACGACCCGTACGCCACGTCCGGGCAGACCGGGCAGCAGCAGACGCCCGCCTACGACCCGTACGACACCGGTCAGCAGGCGCCGGTCCACGACCCCTACGGCACCGGTCAGCAGCCCCCGGCCCACGATGCCTACGGCACCGGCGCGTACGCCCCGCAGGGTGGCGCCCGGAGCGCCGCCCCGTACGACCCCTACGGGCAGACCGCCACCAGCGGGCAGCAGCCCCGCGTCGCCGAGCAGACCGCCTACATCCCCCAGCAGGCCGGACCGGCCGCCGAGGAGACGACGACGGCGGACCCGGACGACTCCGCCCGGCCCCGACGGGAGTACCACACCGAGCAGTTCGCGTTCGTCGAGGAGCCCGACGCGGACTCCGAGGACGTCATCGACTGGCTGAACTTCACCGAGAACCGCACCGAGCGCCGCGAGGAGGCCAAGCGCCGTGCCCGCAGCCGCCTCGTCGCCCTGGTCGTGGTCCTCGCCCTGACCGCGGTCGGCGGTGTGGGCTACCTCTGGTACGCGGGGAAGCTGCCCGGTCTGTCCTCGTCGGACTCCAAGGCGACCGGCACCACGACCGCCAGTGCCGCCCAGAAGCGCGACGTGATCGTCGTCCACCTGCACGACACCGCCCAGGGCGGCACCTCCACGGTGCTGCTGGTCGACAACACCACCACCAAGCAGGGCACCACCGTCCTGCTGCCCAACTCCCTCGTCGTCACCACCGACGACGGCACCACGACCACCCTCGCCAAGTCCGTCGACGACGACGGCTCCGCCGGCACGCGTGAGGCGCTGGACACCGTCCTCGGCACCGACATCGAGGGCACCTGGCGGCTGGACACCCCCTATCTTCAGAACCTCGTCGACCTCGTCGGCACCATCGAGGTCGACACCGACACCGACGTCCCCGACCCGGACGCCACGAAGAAGGGGCAGGCCCCCCTCGTCAGCAAGGGCGAGGACCAGACCCTCAGCGGCAGGATGGCCGTCGCCTACGCCACCTACCGCGCCGAGGGCGAGGCCCAGAACGCCCAGCTGGAGCGGTTCGGCCAGGTCATGCAGGGCGTGCTGCGCAAGGTGTCCTCCGACGCGCAGGGCGCCACGGTCACCGTCCAGACCCTGGCCCAGATCCTCGACCCCTCGCTCACCGACAAGGACCTCGGCGCCTTCCTCGCCAAGCTCGCCGACCTCGCCAAGGGCGGCGACTACAAGACCGCCCTGCTGCCCGTCCAGGCCGACGGCACGCTCAGCGCCCAGGCCGGCGCGAGCGTGGTCAAGGACGTGCTCGGCGGCGCCGCGAAGAGCCCCGACAAGGACGCGGCCGTCAGCGTCTCCGTCCAGAACGCCAGCGGCGTCAAGGCCCACACCGAGGACGCGCGCGTGGTGCTCCTCAACGGCGGCTTCACCTTCCTGGAGGGCGGCGCGCCGTCCGGTACGCAGTCCGCGTCCAAGGTGCTCTACGCGGACGCCGCAGAGAAGGAGAACGCCACCGAGGTCGCCAAGACCCTGGGCCTGCCCACCAGCGCCGTGAAGAAGGGGACGGTCGCCGCCAACGCGGACGTCGCGGTCGTCCTGGGCCAGGACTACGAGCCTTCGTCGTCCTGAACGGCCCGGTGCCGGCCGCCACCGGCGAGTGATCCGTCAATGACATGGGGTGCCGTCGGCGGTCCGTGAGACCCTTGAGGTCAAACGACCGCCGACGGAAAGCCATGTAGTGACCGCCACCAACCGATCTCTCGAGCTCATCAACACCGCCGCCCAGGCGGCCGCCGACAAGCTCGCGCACGACATCATCGCCTACGACGTCAGCGACGTGCTGTCGATCACGGACGCCTTCCTGCTGGCCTCCGCCCCCAACGACCGCCAGGTCAAGTCGATCGTCGACGAGGTCGAGGAGCGCCTGCTGAAGGAGCTCGGCGCCAAGCCGGTGCGCCGCGAGGGCGACCGCGAGGCCCGCTGGGTCCTGCTCGACTACGTCGACATCGTCGTGCACGTCCAGCACAGCGAGGAGCGTGTCTTCTACGCCCTGGAGCGGCTGTGGAAGGACTGCCCCGAGCTGGACCTGCCCGACGACGCCAAGGCCACTCGCGGCAAGGCCGCGGAGCACGCCAAGCTGCAGGCCGAGGAGGACACCACCGGTTTCGGGGACCTGCGGTGAGCGCCCCCTCCCAGGCCGCGGCCGGCCGCACGCCGAGCCGCGGCCGCCGTGTCATCCTCTGGCGGCACGGTCAGACCTCGTGGAACGTGGAGCGCCGCTTCCAGGGCACCACGGACGTCCAGCTGACCGAGACCGGTGTGGCCCAGGCCCGCCGGGCCGCCCGGCTGCTCGCCTCCCTCGGGCCCGACGCGATCGTCGCGTCGGACCTGTCGCGGGCCGCGAACACGGCCGCCGAGCTCGCCGCGCTCACCGGCCTGGAGGTCGCCCACGACGAGGGCCTGCGGGAGACGTACGCGGGCGCGTGGCAGGGCCTGACACACGAGGAGATCGTCGCCCGGTACGGCGACGAGTACGCCGCGTGGAAGCGCGGCGAGCCGGTCCGCCGCGGCGGCGGCGAACTGGAGACCGAGGTCGCCGACCGCGCCGCTCCCGTCGTCCTGCGGCACGCCGAGAAGCTCCCGGAGGACGGCACACTCGTCGTCGTCAGCCACGGTGGCACCATCCGCACCACCATCGGCCGTCTCCTCGGCCTGGAGGCCCACAACTGGGAGAGCCTCGGCGGCCTCTCCAACTGCTGCTGGTCCGTCCTCGGCGAGGGCGCCCGAGGCTGGCGCCTCCTCGAACACAACGCCGGCACCCTGCCCCAGCCGGTGCTCGGCGACGACGACTGAGCACCGGACCGAGCGTCCCGGGGCGGCCCGGGACCCGGATTTCACTTTCCGGCAGGTCGCAGGCTAAAGTTCTTCTTGTTCGCCCCGCCGAGCGGGAAGAACGCGAGGGGCTATAGCTCAGTTGGTAGAGCGCCTGCATGGCATGCAGGAGGTCAGGAGTTCAATTCTCCTTAGCTCCACTGATCGACACTCTGTGCAGTTGTCAAAGATCGGTTGGAGAAGATCCCGTCCCCCAGGGGGCGGGATCTTTTCATTGCCCCGCAGCAGTTCCGCCTGACGAGGACACCCCGGAAGTTCCGCCTGACGAGGACACCCCGGACGAGTCCGGATCCCGCGCCCCTCCCACCCGTGCCAACTCCTGCCGCCAGTAAAGACCCCGGCACTGACAATCGGTCCCGGAGGCTGCTCTCGGTCGTGCTCGCCGCCCAGTTCACGGCACTGTTCGACGTCTTCCTCGCGAACGTCGCGGCACCCACGATCGGTTCCGACCCGCACGCCTCCGGCGCCGGCCTCCAACTGGTCGTCGCCGGCCACGCCATCACGTACTGCGTACCGCTGATCACCGACGCACGGCTCGGCGACCGGCTCGGCCACGGCCGGGTCCACCTGGTGAGCCTCGCCCTCTTCTCCGCCGCCGCGCTCGCCTGCGGGCCGGCGCAGGCCGGCGCCGAGCTGATCGCCTTCCGGCTTGCGCGGAGCGGGAACGGGCGCGCGGCCTGGACGGGCCCGGCCCGGTGCTGCTCACCGGCGGCCGTGTCCTGGGTCACCGTGCCGCCGGTGCTCGGGCAGGAGGAGGACTGGCCACTGTGGTCCTGGCTGTCGCCGGCGGCCGGCGCGCGCTCCTGTTCGCCCCGTTCTGCGGCTACTAGTCCCGCATCGCCCGCGGCGGCGCCCCGCTGATCGCGTCCCGTGTGCTGCGCCACCCCGACATGGGCCTCGCCGTCCTGTGCATCACGGCCGTCATGGCGGTCAACGGCGGCTTCCTGCTCGTGCTCGCCCTGCACGTCCAGGGGGCCTCGGCGACAGCGCGCTGCGCGCCGGCCCGACCTTCGCGCCGACCCCGATCGTCCTCGGTGCGGTCGGCCCGACCTGGCGCACCTGGCCCGCCGCCCGGCAACGGCCCCTGACCCCGGCAGGGTTCACGCTCACCACGCTGCCCGTGGCCGCGGTGGGCCTGGCGTTCAGGGGCGGTGACCACGGCGGCGCCTGGCTGTACGGCGCGTACGCCGGCGCGGGCGTCGGGCTCGCGCTCGCCTTCGGCCCGACGCTCACCCCGGCGCCGGCCGCCGTACGCCCCGAGGACGCCGCGGACGCCGGCGGGCCGCTCGCCACGGTCACGCGGCTCGGACAGCTGATCGGTGTGTCCGTCTCCGGCACACTGTTCCTGAACCGGCTTGAGTCACTTGGGGTTCCGGAGGCGTATACCTCTTCGGAAGCGCTTCTCACATGCATGTTCGCGCTCGCTGCGACAGCCGCGCCGGGTGCCGTGTCCGGACTGGTACTAAGGCGTCGCTGACCGTATTGGCCCGGCCGTGGCAGAATCAAACGGCCGGAAGGGGGCGCGGCCCGACGGGAGGGAGTAGCGATGCCTGCGAGCATCCTCGGAGAGGTCGGCCACCTCTCCGAAGCAGCGTTGACACGGGAAACGGCCACCCGGCTCAGCTGCCCTTCCTGCGGTTCCGCGTTCGTGGCCCAAGTCCTCGGGGACAACGGCGGGATCTCCTACGTGTGCACGGCCTGCGGCCACAGCTGGAGCTGATCGATGGGTGCACACAGGCGAAAGTGCGACTGGTGCGGCAGTGGCACCCCGATCGTCCGCGACATGGAGCCGGTCAACCCGGACTACCAGTACTGGTGCGAGGAATGCGCGCGGGCGCTGATCATAAAGGGCGACCCGATCGAGACGTACCGTGAACTGGAGGGCGAGCCGATCTACGGTCGGCTCCTCGAGGAGCACTGCACGCTCAAGAGGTTCTATTCGTTCGTCACCGCATGACGTGACCTGACCTCGCGTGACATGCGGGCCGAATCCGGACGGAACGGAAACGATTTGGTGGTCCACCCCCTGGACCGTGTAATGTTGGCGTCGCCGCCAGGGAAACCGGGCGGACGCCGCGAGGGGCTATAGCTCAGTTGGTAGAGCGCCTGCATGGCATGCAGGAGGTCAGGAGTTCAATTCTCCTTAGCTCCACAAGCAGATCCCGCCGGATCGGAATGATCCGGCGGGATCTTTTGTCGTGCTCGGACGCAGGAATGGCCGTCACTGTGGGGGGCCGCCTGTTTCCGCGGCGGCCCCCGATGTCGTACCGGCTAGCGGCCCAGGGCGCGGCGGCCGCGGCCCTGGGAGAGGACCGGCAGGTTGCGGGAGGGCTCCTTCCCGCGCGTGTCCTCCTCGATCCGCAACGCCAGCGCCGGACAGCGGCGCACCGCGCGCAGCGCCTTCGCCTCCGCGTAACGCGGCACCTTCGCCTGCGCGACGGTGGGGAAGCCGTCGGCGCCGAGCTGGAATACCTCCGGGAGGATGTCCGCGCACAGGCCGTGGCCGCGGCACAGGGTCCAGTCCACGAAGATCTTCTGGCGGCTGTCGCCGGTGTCCGCGGGCTCGCCACCGCCCGCGATGCCCGTCGGGGCCATGCCGCCCTCGAAGAGCGGCAGAACGCCCTCCACGGGCCGTCCGCAGCCGTTGCCGAGGACGTGGGCCGCCAGGTCGTCCGTGAACGCCTTGATGGTCGACTCCAGGAACATCGCGGAGCCGTCCGGGTGCGAGCAGGCGCCGCGCCGCTTCACGTTCTTCGCGACCTGCTTCAGCGCCTCCAGGGCGGCCGGGCCGCCGCCGTTGAGGATGTCCTCCATGCCGCGCGCGGCGGCCGGCAGGCCGAGGTAGCAGGGGCCGCACTGTCCCGCGCTCTCCTCGGCCAGCCACTGGGCCACGCGCAGCGACTCGCCCAGCGGGCAGGTCTCCTGGCTGATCGGCAGGATCGCGCCCGCGCCGAGCGCACCGCCCACCGCGTCCAGGGAGTTGCGGGAGACGACCGCCTCGTTGACCGTCGCGGCGTCGATCCACTTGCCGTGGTAACCGCCGGTCAGCACGCCCTGCGGGACCGGCGGGGCGCCGGCCAGTTGCAGGACGTAGCGCAGCGGGACGCCCGTGGGGACCTCGATCACCATCGGGCGGGCTACGGCGCCGGAGACCGTCAGCATGACGGTGCCGGGCTCGTCGTACAGGCCGGTGTTGCCGTAGCGCTCCGGGCCGATGCGGGCGGCGATGGCCAGTTGGGCGAAGGTCTCGGCGTTGGACAGCAGGGTCGGGGCGCCGCCGACGCCGTTCTGCGAGGCGCTGACCTTGCGGCCGGGCGGGATCGCCGGGCCGCCGTCGATGGAGCGGATCAGCGACGCGGCCGCGCCGGTGACCATGCGGATCGGGTTGCGCTGGACGAACGCCTTCAGCGCCGACCGGCGGCCGTTGCTCAGGCCGCGTTCGGCGAGCGCGGCCTCCATGGAGCGCTGGGTCGATTCGCGGGTGACCCCCACCACGAGCGTGCGGGCACCCAGCGCCTCCGCGACCAGCAGCGCGCCGTCCAGGATGAGGTGCGGGGCACGGTTGATCATCACCGTGTCCTTGCGGCAGGCCGGCTCGTCCTCACTGCCGTTGACGACGACGACCGGCCGCACGCCGCGCTTGATCGCCGCGTCGGCGACCGAGCGGAGCTTCTTGTGGAAGGGGAAACCCGCGCCGCCGCGGCCCCGAAGGTTGATGCGCTCGGAGAGCTGCGCGAGCTTCTCTCCGCCCATGGGCTCAAGCGGCCCATGCACCTTCAGGTGCATGGGCAGATCGAGTCTTTCGACAAGGTCGAAGCCCGACGTGAGCTGCGGAAGGCCGACCACGCGGACTTCTGGAACGTCGGGCAGGGCCTCGTTCACCTATAGCCTCCGGAAGGCGTGTTCCAAGGTTCGCCCGAACCCGGTGCGTCGAACGACGCGCCGGGCGATGGTTCATTGGCGGGACCGCTGTTGTACGTGTCGTTCGAGTTGTACGTGCCGTACGGGGGGTTCGTCTCACCGGTGTCGTACACATCACTCCCGGCGTAGCCGCCGGCGCCCGAATTGCCATAGACGGGGATGTTGAATCCCGTGTCCTGGAGCGGGTCGTAGGCCGACGGGGGTGCCTCGCCGACCGGCGGCGGGGAGGGGATCGGCCAACTGCCCGACGTACTGCCGCCGCTGTCGACCCGTGGGATCGCCTCCGTCGCCTGCATGTCGAACGGCATGTCCATGCGCGCGGTCTGGTCGGCCGCGAACGGCTGTTGCGCGCGCGGGGGCGTGGAGACGGCGCGGTAGGCGGCGGCGAAGCCGTTCGCGGGCTCCGGTGCGGCGGGCGTGTCGTACAGGGGCGAGGACGACGGCGGCGTCATGCGCGTGGAGCTCATCGTGTCGGCCGTCGACGACCGGCCCGAGCGGCTCTCGTAGCCCGGCAGCGAGGAGGAGGCCTCCGCCATGCGTGCGCGGCTCGCGTCCAGCGCGTCGCGGCCCGTCGGCTCCTCGCTGCCCAGGACGGCGGCGATACGGTCGGCCACCTGGCGCTTGACCGGGCGCGGAGCGGCGCGCAGCGCGAGGGCCGCCATGACGCCCAGCAGGGAGAGGCCGTACAGGATCACGAAGATCGGCTTGGCCTGGCGACCCGCGTAGAGTCCGTGCACGAGCGCGGCGCACCAGGCCGGGTAGGCCAGCATGTGCATGGCGCGCCAGCGGGCCGCGACCGGGGCCGGGGAGGCGAACCTGCTGCGCAGCGCGCCGGTGATGCCCACGAAGATCATCAGCAGGCCGGCCAGCGAGCCCAGGCCGATCAGGCCGCCGATGCCGGTGATGCCGAGCGAGAACGGGATGATCGCGCCGATGAGCTGGGTGTGGTCCAGCGCGATCTTCGTGGTGATGTGCAGCAGCAGGAACGCGATCGAGGCGACCGCCATCGTCCGGTGCACGGCCTGGCCGATGAGCCGCTGGCGCGTGTTGAGGAAGATCCGGTCCTGGGCGACCAGGCCCCAGATCACCGAGCAGCTGAGCGAGACGAGGGACAGCACGCCCGCGCCGAAGTTCAGGAACTCGCGGAACTGGTCACCTCCGACCAGCACCACCAAGGGTATGAGGATGAGGACGACAGCAGACGCCACCCCATAGGCCGACCGGCCCGGCTGGGGGAGCGAGCTGTTACTACGACGAGGGTTCATGGGGGCAACTCCGAGCAGTTCGGGAAAGCGGTCCCGCTGCCGAACTCTAAGTGGCTCCATACCGATGGGTACGAGGTTTGAGTTATTGCGTTGTTATCAAAGGACAATGTGACTGGTGTGGTGTCCCTTAGCGGCTGTTACGCGAAGTAATCCTTGACTTAGGTTCAAGCTGAGCTCGGTTCTGGTCGGGCCGGCGCCGGATGACACCGTGTCCACCATGCATACGGAAGCGCGTCGCGGCTTACTCAAGGGCTGCGGTACCCTGAGGCCATGCGTGCCGTACGCCTTCTGCTTAGCGAGCCGCGCTGATCAGTCCCGAACGCCGGTGAACCGGACGGTTCGGAATCGGCGCGGCGTCCCCTCCTGTGTGAGGGGATTTTTCGTTTCTTGAGTGTGACAGCCGCTGGCAGAGACGATCGATGGAGCTTTGAGGATCATGAGCGAGACGAACCCCGCTGCCACCGCCGAGGTGGCCGCGCCGCACCGCTACACGGCCGCCATGGCAGCCGAGATCGAGGCACGCTGGCAGGACGTCTGGGACAGCGAGGGCACGTACGCGGCGCCGAACCCGAAGGGCGACCTGGCGGGCGATCCCGAGCAGGTCGGCAAGCCCAAGAAGTTCATCATGGACATGTTCCCGTACCCCTCGGGTGCGGGCCTGCACGTCGGCCACCCGCTGGGCTACATCGCCACCGACGTCTTCGCGCGCTTCCAGCGCATGAACGGCCACAACGTCCTGCACACCCTGGGCTTCGACGCCTTCGGCCTGCCCGCCGAGCAGCACGCCGTGCAGACCGGTGAGCACCCCCGGGTCACCACCGAGGCCGCCATCACCAACATGAAGTCCCAGCTGCGCCGGCTGGGCCTGGGCCACGACAAGCGCCGGTCGTTCGCCACGATCGACCCGGACTACTACAAGTGGACCCAGTGGATCTTCCTGCAGATCTTCAACTCCTGGTACGACGACGAGGCGGGGAAGGCCCGCCCGATCGCCGAGCTGGTCGCCCTGTTCGAGTCCGGTGAGCGCCCCGTACCCGGGCACACGCGCGCGTGGAGCGAGCTGAGCGCCGCCGAGCGCGCCGACGTCCTGGGCGAGTTCCGCCTGGCGTACGCCTCCGACGCGCCGGTCAACTGGTGCCCCGGCCTGGGCACCGTGCTGGCCAACGAGGAGGTCACCGCGGACGGCCGCTCCGAGCGCGGCAACTTCCCGGTCTTCAAGGCCAAGCTGCGCCAGTGGAACATGCGCATCACCGCCTACGCCGACCGGCTGCTGGACGACCTGGACGCGCTGGACTGGCCCGAGGCCATCAAGCTCCAGCAGCGCAACTGGATCGGCCGCTCCGAGGGCGCCCGCGTCGACTTCCCGATCGACGGCGAGCGCATCACCGTCTTCACCACCCGCCCCGACACCCTGTTCGGCGCCACCTACATGGTGCTGGCGCCCGAGCACCCGCTGGTCGAGAAGTTCACCCCGGCCGCCTGGCCCGAGGGCACGCACGACGTCTGGACCGGCGGCCACGCGACCCCGGCCGAGGCCGTCGCCGCGTACCGCGCGCAGGCCGCCTCGAAGTCCGACGTCGAGCGCCAGGCCGAGGCCAAGGACAAGACCGGTGTCTTCATCGGCGCGTACGCCACCAACCCGGTCAACGGCGAGCCGATCCCCGTCTTCATCGCCGACTACGTCCTGATGGGCTACGGCACCGGCGCGATCATGGCCGTCCCGGCCGGCGACCAGCGCGACTTCGAGTTCGCGCGCGCCTTCGAACTGCCGATCCACTGCATCGTCGAGCCGACGGACGGGCGGGGTACCGACACCTCGACGTGGGAGGACGCCTTCGCATCGTACGACGCGAAGATCATCAACTCGTCGAACGACCGGATCTCCCTGGACGGACTGGGCGTCGTCGAGGCCAAGGCGCGCATCACCGAATGGCTGGAGCGGTCCGGCGTCGGCGAGGGCACCGTCAACTTCCGCCTGCGGGACTGGCTGTTCAGCCGCCAGCGCTACTGGGGCGAGCCCTTCCCGATCGTCTACGACGAGGACGGCATCGCCCACGCGCTGCCCGAGTCGATGCTGCCGCTGGAGCTGCCGGAGGTCGAGGACTACTCGCCGCGCACCTTCGACCCGGACGACGCGAACACCCAGCCCGAGACGCCGCTGTCGCGCAACGAGGACTGGGTCAACGTCACCCTGGACCTGGGCGACGGGCCCAAGAAGTACCGGCGTGAGACCAACACCATGCCCAACTGGGCGGGTTCCTGCTGGTACGAGCTGCGCTACCTGGACCCGCACAACAGCGAGAAGCTGGTCGACCCGGAGATCGAGCAGTACTGGATGGGCCCGCGCGACGGCCAGCCGCACGGCGGCGTCGACCTGTACGTCGGCGGCGCCGAGCACGCCGTGCTGCACCTGCTGTACGCCCGCTTCTGGTCCAAGGTCCTGTACGACCTGGGGCACGTCTCCTCCGCGGAGCCGTTCCACAAGCTGTTCAACCAGGGCATGATCCAGGCGTTCGTCTACCGGGACAGCCGGGGCTTCGCGGTGCCGGCCGCCGAGGTGGAGGAGCGCGACGGCGCGTACTACTACCAGGGCGAGAAGGTCAGCCGCCTGCTGGGCAAGATGGGCAAGTCCCTGAAGAACGCGGTGACTCCCGAGTCGATCTGCGCCGAGTACGGCGCCGACACGCTGCGCCTGTACGAGATGGCGATGGGTCCGCTGGACGTGTCCCGGCCGTGGGACACGCGCGCGGTGGTCGGCCAGTTCCGCCTGCTGCAGCGGCTGTGGCGCAATGTCGTCGACGAGGCGACCGGCCAGGTCACCGTCGTCGACGCCGAGCCCGACGAGGACACGCTGCGGGCGCTGCACAAGGCGATCGACGGTGTGCGCGGGGACCTGGAGGGCATGCGGTTCAACACCGCCATCGCCAAGATCACCGAGCTGAACAACCACCTGACCAAGGCGGGCGGCCCCGTGCCGCGGCCGGTCGCCGAGGCGCTGGTGCTGCTGGTCGCGCCGCTGGCCCCGCACATCGCCGAGGAGCTGTGGCGCCGGCTGGGCCACACCGACTCGGTCGTCCACCAGGACTTCCCGGTCGCCGACCCGGCGTACGTCGTCGACGAGACCGTGACCTGCGTGGTCCAGGTGAAGGGCAAGGTCAAGGCGCGTCTGGAGGTGTCGCCGGCCATCTCCGACGAGGAACTGGAGAAGGTCGCGCTGGCCGACGGGAACGTCGTCAACGCGCTGGGCGGCGCCGGGATCCGCAAGGTGATCGTGCGGGCGCCGAAGCTGGTGAACATCGTTCCGGCGTGACGCGTCCCGCGGCGTCGTCCGGGTAGTCCCCTACGGGCAGGTTCGGGGTTCTTCTGGAACTTCGGGCCTGCCCGTTGCGTTTACCGTTGAAGAGCGGCGCGTGGTGTGCCGGGACCGGTTTCCTGGAGGAGGAGCTCGTGGAAGCAGTGATCGCAGTCTTCGCCCTGCTCTTCGTGCTCTTCGTGGCGCTCGGCGCCTACGCCACGGTGAAGGCGGTCGGCGCCGCCAAGCGCAGCGTGGACCGCACCATCACCACCGCCCGCCGCACCGTTGAGGACCACACCCTGCGGGCCAAGTCCTTCGCGCACCTCGGACCGGCCGGCGAGATCGCCCAGCTCCGCCTGAAGCTGCGCACCTCGATGCGGGCCACCCAGGACGCGCTGCGCGCGGGCGTGGCCGAGGACGAGTCGCTCAAGGAGTCCCTCGGTCTCTTCCAGCGCCTCAGCGCGCACGGACACGAGCTGGACGAGGAGCTCAAGCGCCTGGAGTCGGAGCCCGACCGGGCCACCCTCGCCGAGCGGCTGCCGGCACTGCGGGAGCGCACCGAGCGCGTCACGGCGTCGGCGGACTCGCTGCGCTGGGCGGCCCGGGACCGCGCCCGCCGCTTCGCGGACGACGACCTGGACACCCTCAGCGCCCAGATCGACATCGAGGCGGGCGCCCTGCGTCACTGGACCACCACCCCGGAGCACACGCCGACGCAGTCGTGGCCCGAGGCGCCGGCCGCCGACAGCGCGAGCGGACAGCAGACCTGGCCGGAGAAGCCCGGCTCGCGGGCGGCGGAGCAGCCGGCACGGCCCGCCATCACTCCGCCCGGGCCGCGTCCCACGTATCCCTGGCAGAAGAAGCCCCGGCCCGAGAGCACCACCTGACGTCGTGCGCGATGCGATCGGAGCGGGGCGCCCGGCAGGGGCCCGGTCTGCCGCGCGGGCGCTACGCCAGGTAACCTCCAGCTCATGTCCCGCCATGTCGCGATCATCACGGATTCAACGGCCTACCTGCCGCAGGAGACGATGGAGCGCCACGGCATCACCGCGGTGCCCCTGACCGTCGTCCTCGGCGACCAGGCACTCGAAGAGGGCACCGAGATCTCGACCCGCTCCCTCGCCCAGGCACTGCAGAAGCGACGTTCCGTCACCACCTCGCGCCCCAGCCCCCAGGTGTTCGCCGAGACCTACCGCAAGGTCGCCCAATCCGGCGCCACCGACATCGTCTCCCTCCACCTTTCCGCCGAGTTGTCGGGCACCTACGACGCGGCGGTCGTCGCGGCGCGTGAGGCGCCGGTGCCGGTGCGCGTGGTGGACACCGGCATGGTCGCGATGGCGCTCGGTTTCTGCGCGCTGGCGGCGGCCGAGGTCGCGGAGACGGGCGGCACGGTGGACGAGGCGGTGACGGCCGCGGAGAAGCGAGCCTCCGGCATCTCCGCCTACTTCTACGTCGACACCCTCGAATACCTGCGCCGCGGGGGCCGGATCGGTGCCGCAGAGGCCCTGTTGGGCTCGGCGCTCGCGGTGAAGCCGCTGCTTCAGCTCGAGGGAGGGCGCATCGAGCCCCTGGAGAAGGTGCGGACGGCGTCGAAGGGCATCGCCCGCCTCGAGGAACTGGTCGTCGACCGGGCCGGCAGCGCGCCCGTCGACATCGCCGTCCATCATCTCGCCGCGCCGGACCGGGCTTCGGCCCTGGCGGAGCGGCTGCGGGCACGGGTGCCGGGTCTGGGGGAGCTGCATGTGAGCGAGGTGGGCGCGGTGATCGGGGCGCATACCGGGCCCGGGTTGCTGGCGGCTGTGGTGTCGACGCGGTGAGCGTCTTGGGTGTCGATGCGTCGCGCTTCTGAGGCGTCGACGCGGTGACCTCTGAGGTGTCCGATGTGGTGACCTGTGAGGTGCCCGATGCGGCGACTCCTGAGGTGCCGAGTGCGGTGACCGCCTGAGCGTCCGTCACTCGTGTGGGTGGCGGAGTTATCCACAACTGGGCTGCCGTCCCCGGAAACCGAGCAAGATCATCGCGCTTCGGCGAAGTGGTCGATCCTCGTCGCATGGCACTTCGATCACGCTCACGTACGACGAACGCGACCAGTGGACCCGGGCGAGGACCCGGCTCCGACCGGCGCATCCGACACCGGCGACCCGCTGCCCGTAGCCGGGCGAGCGACCGTCATGCCTCGGCGGAGGACCTGCGCCGACGGGCGGAGGTGCTGTTCGGTGAACGGGACGGGGAAGGGGACGGGGAACGGCGGGAGTTGGGAATGGGGCCGCCACCGGGGGATGGCGGTGTCGGGGAGGAGGACGCGGTAGCGGTTGCGGGGGTGGGGGAGCCTCGGGCCGGGGTGGAGCAGCTGTGGGCCGGGGTGGATGAGCCGCGTGCTGGTGGTGATGGGTCACGGGCGGGGGGTCGTGCGTCGCCTGTTGGTGTCGGTGGGGCACGAGGCGGTGGTGGAGAGTCGCCCGTTGGTGTCGGTGGGCCGTCTGGCGGTGTCGGTGGGCCGACTGTCGCCGGGGAGGGTCAGGGCGGTGCGAGCGAGGGTGGTCTGAGGGCCGCTGGTGGGGCGGGGGACCGGTGGGAGCGGGCCGGGCTCGCTCTGCGGGAGCGGATGCCCGTGTGGGTGCAGGCCCGTTGCGGACTGGAGCGCAGGAGTGTGCTGGCGCTCGCCGTGGTGGTGGTCGCCGTGGCGGCCTTCGCCGTGCAGCACTTCTGGGCCGGCCGGGCCCAGCCCGTGCAGGCACCGGAGGTGGTGCGGGCGGCGGCTCCCTACGGAGTGGAGGAGCACAGCGGTCCGGCCGAGCCCGCCGCTTCGGCGGCAGCGCCGGGCACCGTGGGCACGGCCGCGGCCGAGATCGTGGTGGACGTCAGCGGCAAGGTGCGCAAACCCGGGATCCACCGGCTTCCCGCCGGTTCGCGTGTGGTCGACGCGCTGACCGCGGCCGGAGGGGTACGGCCGGGTACCAACACCGACGGACTCAACCGGGCCCGGTTCCTCGTGGACGGGGAGCAGGTCGTCGTCGGCGGGCCCGCGGCCGGCGGGGCGACGGGCCCGGGGACGGGGGCGGGGCCCGCGGGCGGCTCGGTGGGAGGCGCGCCGGCCGCTCCGGTCTCCCTCAACACGGCCACCGTGGAGCAACTGGACACGCTGCCCGGCGTGGGACCGGTGCTGGCGCAGCACATCGTCGACTACCGGACGCAGCACGGTGGTTTCCGCTCGGTGGACGAATTGCGTGAGGTGAACGGCATCGGGGAGCGGCGCTTCGCCGATCTGCGGAATCTGGTGCGGCCATGAGGGGCGAGGGCAACGACTCGTCGGTCCACCCGGGTTCCGGTGGGATGCGTACGGAGGGCGGGGGTACGGCCGGCACCGGTCCGGGTGGCGGCCTGCGCTCCCGCCAAGACGTGCACATCGCGTCGGGGAAGCGGCTGGGAGCTGCGAACCCGCGCCAGGAAGGGCCGGTCGACCTGCGGCTCGTGCCTCCGGCTCTCGCGGCCTGGGCGACGGCGGCCTTGGCGCTGGACGCGTCGCCGGGGGTGGTGGGTGGCGTCGCGCTCGCCTGTGTGAGCGCGGCCGCACTTCTCCTGGGAGTGGGCCGGCGCGGGCCGAGAGGTGAGCGGTGGTCGCCGGGAGGGCAGGCTGGCCGGTTACTCGGGGCGCGGGCTGGACGGCCGTGGCGAATGGGGGCTGGACGGCCGTCGGGAGGGCGCGGCGGCTGGCCGTGGGCGACCGTCGCCGCGGTGCTGCTCTGCGCGGCCGCGGCCGCCGCGTCGGCCGGGCTGCACGGGGCCGATCTGCGCCGGGGGCCCGTGCCGGCGCTGGCGCGGGAGTACGCCACCGTCACCGCCGTCGTGGAACTCACCTCCGATCCGCGGCTTGCCCGGCCACGGGTGCGCGGGGATCGCATGACCCGGGACTCCGTGCTGGTCGACGCGGAGGTGCGCGGTGTCGAGGTGCGGGGCGGGACGGTGGTGGCGACGCGGACGCCGGTGCTGGTGGTGGTGGACGTCGGCGAGGGTGCGGGACGGGGGCGTCCGGGCTCGGCTCGCCGACCGGCGGGGGAGCCGTGGCTCGGGCTGCTGCCGTCCACCCGGGTCCGGGTGACCGGGCGGCTGGTCCCCGCTCTGACGGGCGCAGACCGGATCGCCGCCGTGCTGCGGGTGCGGCATGGGGCCGGACCGGCCGTCGTACGGGAGCCGTCGGCGGCACAGCGGTTCGCGGGCCGGTTGCGGGCAGGGCTGCGGGAGGCCACCGACGGGTTGCCGGCCGACGCGCGGGCCCTGCTGCCGGGGCTGGTCGTCGGGGACACCTCGCGGATCACGCCCGAACTGGACGAGGCCTTCAAGGAGACGGACCTCGCCCACACACTGGCCGTGTCCGGCAGCAACCTCACCATCATGCTCGCCCTGCTGCTCGGGCCGCCCGGCCTGGCCCAGCAGGTCGAGCGCCGCGGCCTGGCACCCCGGCTCGGCATTCCGCTGAGGGGCACCGCGCTGCTCGGCGGAGTGCTCACCCTCGGATTCGTCGTGGTGTGCCGGCCCGACCCGAGTGTGCTGCGGGCGGCGGCCTGCGGAGCCGTCGTGCTGCTCGCGCTCGCGACCGGGCGCCGCAGATCCCTGATCCCGGCGCTGGCGACGGCGGTCCTGCTGCTGGTGCTGTACGACCCGTGGCTGGCCCGGAGTTACGGGTTCCTGCTGTCCGTGCTGGCCACGGGGGCGTTGCTGACGCTGGCGCCGCGCTGGAGTGCGGCGCTGCGGCGGCGCCGGGTGCCGCCGCGGCTCGCGGAGGCGTTGGCGGCAGCGGGCGCCGCGCAGGCTCTGTGCGCGCCGGTCGTGGCGGTGTTGTCGGCGCGGGTGAGCCTGGTGGCGGTGCCGTGCAACCTCCTCGTGGAGTTCGCGGTGGCGCCGGCCACGGTGCTGGGTTTCGCGGCGCTGGCGACGGCTCCGGTGGCGATGCCGGTGGCGGAGGCGTTGGCCTGGTGCGCGAGTTGGCCCGCCGGGTGGATCGCGGACGTGGCGCGGACCGGGGCGGCGCTGCCCGGGGCGGGGATGGACTGGCCCGGGAGTTGGGGCGGGGCGTTGCTGCTCGCCCTCGCCACGGCCGGTGCGGTGCTGTTCGGGAGGCGGCTGCTGAGGCATCCGGGGCTGTGCGCGGCCTGCGGGGTGCTGCTCCTGCTCGTGGTGGTCCAGCCGCCGCCGCTGACCAGGGTGATCACGGGCTGGCCGCCGCCTGGCTGGCGGCTCGCGGTGTGCGACGTGGGGCAGGGTGACGCCACGGTGCTCGCGGCGGGCGAGGGCACCGGTGTGGTGGTGGACGCCGGGCCCGATCCCCGGCTGGTCGACCGGTGTCTGCGCGCGCTCGGCATCACTCGCGTCCCGCTCGTCGTGCTGACCCACTTCCACGCCGACCATGTGGCCGGGCTGCCGGGGGTGCTGCGGGGGCGGGCGGTGGGGGCGATCGAGACGACGGGGTTCATGGAACCGGTGGATCAGGTGGAGTTCGTCCGGAAGGAGGCGCAGGCGCGGCAGGTGCCGCTCGTACGGGCCGTGGCGGGGGAGCGGCGGCGTCTCGGCGGGCTCGACTGGGAGGTGCTGTGGCCTCCGCCAAGCCCTCCCCCTCACTCGAGCGGGCAGGTACTCCCGGTACGTCCGGTGCCCGAGCCGCAGGGGCCGAACGACGCGAGCGTGACGCTGCTGGTGCGGTCGGGCGGGCTGCGGATGCTGCTGCTCGGGGACCTGGAACCCCCGGCGCAGGAGGCGCTGGCGCGGTCGCCGGCGGCCGCGCTGCTGAGGAGGGTGGACGTGCTGAAAGTGGCCCACCACGGGTCGGCGTACCAGGATCCGGACCTGATGCGCGCGGTGGCGCCGCGGCTGGCGTTGATCTCGTGCGGCGAGGACAACCCGTACGGGCATCCCGCGCCCAGCACGGTCGCGGCGCTGCGGGCCACGGGCGCGATGGTGCTGCGGACGGACCTGGACGGGGCACTGGCGGTCGCCGGTACGGGCGCGGAGCTGCGGGTGGCGGGAGACTGAGGGCATGGACTCCGTACGGGTCGCCCCCTCACCGATCGATGCCGGTCTGCTGGAGGCCTATCTGCACCGCCTCGGCGTCGCGTACCCGGCATGGCCCACGGTCGACGTGCTGCGGGAGCTGCATCTGCGGCACCTGCAGACCGTCCCCTTCGAGAACCTGTCGATCCACCTCGGCGAGGAGATGGTGCTGGAGGAGAAGCGGCTGGTCGAGAAGGTGGTCAGGGCCCGGCGGGGCGGGTTCTGTTACGAACTGAACGGGGCGTTCGGGGCGCTGTTGCGGGCGCTCGGGTTCGATGTGACGTTGCTCGCGGCGCGGGTGTACGGGAAGGAGGGGCGGCTCGGGATCCCCTACGACCACCTGGCGCTGCTGGTGCGGACGGTGGACGCGGGGGAGTGGCTGGCCGACGTCGGATTCGGGGCGCACAGCCACTATCCGCTCCGCTGGGAGGACCGGGGTGAACAGCGGGATCCCGGGGGTCTGTTCCGGATCGTGGAGGCCGGGCCGGACGCGGCCGGGGTGAAGGGTGGCGTCGGACGCCTCGTCGGGACGGACCAGGGGGCGCAGGCCGTCGTGGGGCCCGCCGACATGGACGTCCTGCGGAACGACACCCGCGAGTACCGGCTGGAGGTGCGGCCCCGGGTGCTGGGCGACTTCCTGGCCGGGGCCTGGTGGCACCGGACCTCGCCGGAGTCGCACTTCTCCAGGTCGCTGGTGTGTTCGCGGGTCACGGAGGACGGGGGGAGGATCACGCTCAGCGGGCGCCGGCTGAAGGTGACGGCGGCCGACGGGGTGAGTGAGGAGCGGGACTTGGCGGGGGACGAGGAGGTGTTGGCGGTGTACAGGGAGCGGTTCGGGATCGGGTTGGAGCGGGTGCCGGTGGTGCGGGGGTCGGAGAGGGCCTCCTAGGGGCAGCGGCCCGGGGAGCCGCACCGGGCCTGGGGCGGGGCGTCCGGGTGGGTGCCGGAAAATGGCTGCGTGAGTGATGTGAGACATGTGCTGGTGCTGCCCGATCGTGACGCCGCCGAGGAGGTGGTCGAGGCGCTCGCGGAGCGGTTCGGGGTGCGGGAGGAGCCGCAGGTCGTCCGTGACGCGTTGGCCGGGGAGGACGACGCGGAGGACGCGCAGTGGCTGGTGGTGCTGCGGGACGAGGAGAGACGGCTCGACGCGGTGCAGCTGGACGCGTTCGCGGGGGAGTGGGAGGGGTGGCGGGAGGAGCCGTAGCGTTCCGCCGGTGAGGCCGCGTGACCGACCGGGCTTCGTCGGCTGAGGGTTGATCGTGGCGGGGGCGTGTGCACGCGGCGGAGTCGCACGTCTCGTGGCCGGGTTGTGACCATGCGGCCGAGCCGCATGGTCATGGCGGGTCGCGTACACGTGGCCGAGCCGCACAGCCATGGCGGGTCGCTCCACGCGGCGGAGCCGCATGTCGGTACGGCCCCGTGTCCCTGACGGGCCGTGTGTGTCCGGGCCGTATCTGCCCGTGCCGTGTGTCCGGGCCCGTATCTGCCCGGGCCGTATCTGCCCGTGCCGTGTGTCCGGGCCCGTATCTGCCCGAGCCGTATCTGCCCGGGCCGCGTCTGCCCGTGCCGCGTCTGTCCGTGCCGCGTCTGCCCGGGGAGTCTTGTCGGTGGCTCGTGGGATGCTGTTCGTGATGGCCAAGAAAACCGCCCATGACGACCTTCTCGCTCCCGTGACGCTCGCCGTGGGGCAGGAGGACCTGCTGCTCGACCGTGCCGTGCAGGAGGTGGTGGCCGCCGCGAGGGCCGCCGACGCCGACACGGACGTACGAGACCTGGCTCCGGAACAGTTGCAGCCCGGCACGCTGGCCGAGCTGACCAGCCCCTCGCTCTTCGCGGAGCGCAAGGTGGTGGTCGTACGCAATGCGCAGGACCTGTCCGCCGACACGGTCAAGGACGTCAAGGCGTATCTCGGGGCGCCCGCCGAGGAGATCACGCTCGTGCTGCTGCACGCGGGCGGGGCCAAGGGCAAGGGGCTGCTGGACGCCGCGCGCAAGGCGGGGGCGCGGGAGGTGGCCTGCCCGAAGATGACCAAGCCGGCGGACCGGCTGGCCTTCGTGCGGCAGGAGTTCCGGGCGACCGGGCGGTCCGCCACGCCCGAGGCCTGTCAGGCGCTCGTCGACGCCATAGGCAGTGACCTGAGGGAGCTGGCGTCCGCCGTGTCGCAGCTGGTCGCCGATGTCGAGGGGACCATCGACGAAGCCGTCGTCGGGCGGTACTACACGGGTCGGGCCGAGGCGTCGAGCTTCACCGTGGCCGACCGGGCCGTGGAGGGGCGGGCCGCCGAGGCGCTGGAGGCGCTGCGCTGGTCGCTGGCCACCGGGGTCGCACCCGTGCTGATCACCAGTGCGCTAGCCCAGGGCGTGCGGGCGATCGGAAAGCTGTCCTCCGCACGCGGGGGCCGGCCGGCCGACCTCGCGCGGGAGCTGGGCATGCCGCCGTGGAAGATCGACCGGGTGCGCCAGCAGATGCGGGGCTGGACGCCCGACGGGGTGGCCGTCGCGCTGCGGGCGGTGGCCGAGGCGGACGCGGGAGTCAAGGGCGGCGGGGACGACCCCGAGTACGCCCTGGAGAAGGCCGTGGTGGCCATCGCGCGGGCGGCCCGGTCCCGAGGGCGCTGACCGCGACGACGGGGCCGGGTGATCCAGTGGCCCTTCCCTCCCGGCGGAGGAGAATCGTGCGTGTCAGCCGTCATCGCCTGATCAGGAAAGGTGGCGATCGCCGTGGCTGAACACCCGCACGCCCTGCTCGTCCGCAAGGGCTACGAGGCCTTCCAGCGCGGAGACATGGACACCCTGCGCTCGATGATGACCGGGGACTGTACACACCACGTGCCCGGCTCCCACCCCCTCTCGGGGGACTTCAAGGGGGTCGACTCGATCTTCGACGGCTACTACGGCCGGCTCTACTCGGAGACGGGCGGGTCGTTCCGGGTCGAGTTGCAGAACGTGTTCGTCGACGGCCGCGGGCACGCCGTGTCCGTGCACCGCTTCACCGCCGACCGGGGTGACAAGCACATCGACGAGCGGGGAGGCATCGTCTTCCGGATCGTCGGCGACAAGATGACCGATCTCGACGAGTGCGTCGAGGACCTCGACAAGGGCAACGAGTTCTGGTCGTGACGACCGGCGTGCCCCACCGGCATGCCGAAGGCCCCGGCACCGCCCTGGGGAAGGGCGGGGCACCGGGGCCTCGGATCAAGCGCTTGAGCCCATACCCGCGTGGCGAACGCAGGCCGCGTATGGGCTCGTGGTGCCGGTCGGGAGCGGATGAGAGAGGGCCCGCTCTGGGTCCTTCCGGCGGTTCGATCCCTGGAGATCTCCGGGGATCGGTCAGATCAGGGAGATGGTTCAGCCCTTGAGGGACGAGACCTTGGAAGCCAGCGCCGACTTCTTGTTGGCGGCCTGGTTCTTGTGGATGACGCCCTTGGAGACGGCCTTGTCGAGCTGACGCGCGGCAACGCGCTGGAGCTCGGCGGCCTTCTCGACGTCACCCGCGGCAGCGGCCTCACGGGCCTTGCGGATCGCGGTCTTCAGGGAGGACTTGACGGCCTTGTTGCGCAGCCGGGCCTTCTCGTTGGTCTTGATCCGCTTGATCTGGGACTTGATGTTCGCCACGAATGAGCCTTTTCAGGTTCAGGCACGGAGCCGCACGGGCCCCGCACCAGGTGATTTCTTGAGAGTGCCTCGCGCTGAGAGGGCATGAGACACAGCCACCCAGGCTACCAGTGGCCCGGAGTACGGCCCAAACCGGTCCCCGGCCGGTCCCAAACCGGTCCCCGGCCGGTCCCCGGCGGCCGCCCGTGGGACCCCGGTCGTCGCCCGTGGGACCATGGAACCTACGTATTGATCCGACCCGAGGCATAAGGCGCCTCAAGAGACAGGACCCTGCGTGCCCGCGACCCCTAACAATGTGCCCGAGCCGAGCCGTACCGCCCCGGCTCTGATCCGCAATTTCTGCATCATCGCGCACATCGACCACGGCAAGTCCACGCTCGCCGACCGGATGCTCCAGCTGACCGGTGTGGTCGAGCAGCGGCAGATGCGTGCTCAGTACCTCGACCGCATGGACATCGAGCGTGAGCGCGGTATCACGATCAAGTCCCAGGCCGTGCGTCTGCCCTGGGCGCCCACCCAGGACCCGGGCAACACGCACATCCTCAACATGATCGACACCCCGGGGCACGTCGACTTCACCTACGAGGTCTCGCGGTCGCTCGCCGCCTGTGAGGGCACCATCCTCCTCGTCGACGCCGCCCAGGGCATCGAGGCCCAGACCCTCGCCAACCTCTACCTGGCGATGGAGAACGACCTCACGATCATCCCCGTACTCAACAAGATCGACCTGCCGGCGGCGCAGCCGGAGAAGTTCGCCGAGGAGCTGGCGAACCTCGTCGGGTGCGAGCCCGACGACGTGCTGCGGGTCTCGGCCAAGACGGGTGTCGGCGTCGACGCGCTGCTCGACAAGGTCGTGCGGGAGATCCCGGCGCCGGTCGGGGTCGCGGACGCGCCCGCCCGCGCGATGATCTTCGACTCCGTGTACGACTCGTACCGGGGCGTCGTGACGTACGTCCGTGTCATCGACGGCCAGCTCAACAAGCGTGAGCGCATCAAGATGATGTCGACGGGCGCCACCCACGAGCTGCTGGAGATCGGCACCAACTCACCCGAGATGCTTTCCGCCGACGGGCTGGGCGTCGGTGAGGTGGGTTACCTGATCACCGGTGTGAAGGACGTCCGCCAGTCCAAGGTCGGTGACACCGTCACCAGCCAGCACAAGGGCGCCACCGAGGCCCTCGGCGGGTACAAGGACCCCAAGCCGATGGTCTTCTCGGGTCTGTATCCGCTGGACGGCTCGGACTACCCGGAGCTGCGCGAGGCCCTGGACAAGCTCCAGCTCAACGACGCCGCGCTCGTCTACGAGCCGGAGACCTCCGCCGCGCTCGGCTTCGGTTTCCGCGTCGGCTTCCTCGGCCTGCTGCACCTGGACGTGATCCGGGAGCGGCTGGAGCGCGAGTTCGGGCTCGACCTCATCGCCACCGCGCCGAACGTGGTCTACCGCGTGGTGATGGAGGACGGCACCGAGCACATCGTCACCAACCCGAGCGAGTTCCCCGAAGGCAAGATCAACGAGGTGTACGAGCCGGTCGTGCGGGCCACCATCCTGGCGCCGACCGAGTTCATCGGCTCGATCATGGAGCTGTGCCAGACCCGGCGCGGCACCCTGCTCGGCATGGACTACCTCTCCGAGGACCGCGTCGAGATCCGCTACACGCTGCCGCTCGCGGAGATCGTCTTCGACTTCTTCGACCAGCTGAAGTCGAAGACGCGTGGTTACGCGTCGCTGGACTACGAGCCCACCGGCGAGCAGACCTCCAGCCTGGTCAAGGTCGACATCCTGCTGCACGGCGACAAGGTCGACGCCTTCTCGGCGATCACCCACAAGGACGCGGCGTACGCGTATGGTGTGCGGCTCGTCGCCAAGCTGCGCGAGCTCATCCCGCGGCAGGCCTTCGAGGTGCCCATCCAGGCCGCCATCGGCTCGCGGGTGATCGCCCGCGAGACCATCCGCGCCATCCGCAAGGACGTCCTCGCCAAGTGCTACGGCGGTGACATCTCCCGTAAGCGGAAGCTGCTGGAGAAGCAGAAGGAAGGCAAGAAGCGGATGAAGATGGTGGGTTCCGTGGAGGTTCCGCAGGAGGCCTTCATCGCGGTCCTGTCCAGCGATGACAGCGCGGGGTCGGGCAAGGGCAAGAAGTAGCCACCGGTTACTCGCAGGTACGCCGCCAAACCGGGCGGATCGGGACCCGTCGTACGAAAGTGCGGCGGGTCCCTCCGCATGTGGGCGGTCGCTCTCTGTAGGAAGTGACAGGCCGCGGAGTCTTACGCGACGGGCGGCCGCGCTCTACTCTGATCTCGCTCGATAGTTACTCGCGAGTTAAACAACAGGCCGAACCACCGCCCGTGAGCAAGCCCAGCCGCACTGAGCCAGCCGCAGCGTCGCGGGCCCCGGAGGATGTCGTGAGCGACACACAGACACTGATCGAGAACCGTCCGCCGTCCGTCGCGGGCCTTTTTCTGGAGCGAGTGGCGGCCACGCCGGAGGCGGAGGCGTACCGCTATCCCGTACCGGCCGCGGCCGGCCAGGGGCCGGACGACTGGAAGTCGCTGAGCTGGGCGCAGGCGGCCGAGCGGGTGTACGCCGTCGCGGCCGGTCTGATCGAGCTCGGCGTGCAGCCCGAGCAGCGCGTGGCGCTCGCCTCCTCCACCAGGATCGAGTGGATCCTCGTCGACCTGGGCATCATGTGCGCCGGTGCGGCGACCACGACGGTCTACCCGCAGACGAACGCCGAGGAGTCGGCGTACATCCTCTCCGACTCCGAGAGCCGGGTGCTGATCGCCGAGGACGCGGCCCAGCTCGCCAAGGCCGTGGAGAAGCGCGCCGAGCTGCCCGCCCTCACCCATGTCGTCGTCATCGACCCGGCCGGCGTGGAGACCGCCGACTGGATCCTCACCCTCGACGAGCTGGAGAAGCGCGGGGCCGCCCGGCTGGAGAAGGACCCGGAGCTGATCAAGGAGCGGGTCGGCGCGATCACCAAGGAGCAGCTCGCCACCCTCATCTACACCTCCGGCACCACCGGCCGGCCCAAGGGTGTGCGCCTGCCGCACGACAACTGGGCGTACATGGCGAAGGCGATCGCCGCGACCGGGCTGATCAGCGGCGAGGACGTGCAGTACCTGTGGCTGCCGCTCGCGCACGTCTTCGGCAAGGTGCTGACCTCCGGCCAGATCGAGGTCGGGCACGTCACCGCAGTCGACGGCCGCGTCGACAAGATCATCGAGAATCTGCCGGTGGTGCAGCCGACGTACATGGCGGCCGTGCCGCGCATCTTCGAGAAGGTCTACAACGGGGTCGCCGCCAAGGCCCGTGCGGCCGGCGGCGCCAAGTACAAGATCTTCCAGTGGGCGGCGGAGGTCGCCCGCGAGTACGCCAAGGTCGCCCAGGACAACTTCCGGCGCACCGGGACGGCCTCCGTGCCGTTCGGGCTCGGCGCGAAGCACAAGGTCGCCGACGCGCTCGTGTACGCGAAGATCCGTGAGGCGTTCGGCGGCAACCTGCGGGCGTGCGTGTCCGGCAGCGCGGCGCTCGCGCCGGAGATCGGGTACTTCTTCTCGGGCGCCGGGATCCACATCCTGGAGGGCTACGGCCTGACCGAGTCCTCCGCCGCCTCCTTCGTGAACCCCGGCGAGGCCTACCGCACCGGCACGGTCGGCAAGCCGCTGCCCGGTACGGAGGTGCGCATCGCCGACGACGGCGAGATCCTGCTGCGCGGCCCCGGCATCATGGAGGGCTACCACAAGCTGCCCGAGAAGACCGCCGAGGTGCTGGAGCCGGACGGCTGGTTCCACACCGGGGACATCGGCGAGCTGTCGCCCGACGGCTACCTGCGGATCACCGACCGCAAGAAGGACCTCATCAAGACGTCCGGCGGCAAGTACATCGCGCCGGCCGAGGTCGAGGGGCAGTTCAAAGCGGTGTGCCCGTACGTGTCGAACATCCTCGTCCACGGGGCCGACCGGAACTTCTGCACGGCGCTGATCGCTCTCGACGAGCCGTCCATCCTGGGATGGGCCGAGGAGAACGGCCTGGGCGGCAAGTCGTACGCCGAGGTCGTCGCCGCGCCGGCGACCGTCGCCCTCATCGACGGGTACGTCAAGCAGCTCAACCAGGGTCTGCAGAAGTGGCAGACGATCAAGAAGTTCCGGTTGCTGCCGCGGGATCTCGACGTGGAGCACGGGGAGATCACGCCGAGCCTGAAGTTGAAGCGGCCGGTGGTGGAGCGGGAGTACAAGCACCTGATCGACGAGATGTACGCCGGGACGCGGGAGGCGTAGCCGGGGTGGCGTAGCTCGGGAGGCAGGGGCGTCGGGGCGCGGGCGACCGCGGACGCGTTGTGGTCGTCCGCGCGGTTCCCCGCGCCCCCGCACCAACCCGTGCGCAGCGCCAGGTTCTCCATCGGCGGGAAGGGCGCCTTCGGCGTTCGGCCCCCGCTCTGTGGTGGTGGGGTCACGTGTCCTCCCGCCGTTGATCCGGATCGCCTCCCCCGTGAACAGGGGGAGCCGGTCCACCGTCGCGTTCACCGCCCGGCCCGGTCGCCGCAGACCGCGCGCGCCTGTCGGGTGCCGTCCTGCGGATCGACCCGCTGCGCGGATCGCCGCCGGCCGCCGTGCCACCGCCTTCGGCGCGCGGGACGCGGGATGCGTCGGCCGCCGGGGCCACCGGGGCGTGCAGCGACTGATTGCCGTCGTCCGTCCGCGCGTTCCGGTCGTCGCGACCGGGCTGGTTGTCGTCCATCCGCGCACTCCGGTCGCCCCGACCGGGCTGGTTGTCGTCCATCCGCGCACTCCGGTCGCCCGGGCTGGTTGTCTTCCACCCGCGCGTTGCGGCCGCCGCGACGGGGACTGGCCGGCGTCCAACCCTGAACCCCCCGCCCCGAACGGGACTGGTCGTCGTCCACCCGCGAACCCCCTGCCCCGACGGGGACTGGCCGTCGGACGCTCGTCCAGGCGTCCAGGCGTCCAGGCGTCCAGGCGTCCAGGCGTCCAGGTGGCCGGGCGGCCGGGCGGCCGGGCGGCCGGGCGGCCGGGCGGCCGTGACGCATCGGCTCGCGTTTCACGTGCCGGACGCAGGTGTCGACGTGGAGGCCGCGGTCGAGGATCCGGTCGAAGACCGCCGTCGGTCCGGCCACCATGCCCTCGCCCGTCTCCGGCGGCTTCGGGGAGTCGCCGTCGCGGGCGGCGGTCGTCGCGGTGAGCGGCAGGCGGAACCCGGATGCTCGGATTCCGGTCGCAATGCGCCGTATTCGAGCACATACGGCGCACTCTTCTCACTCATGACGGCCCACTTCGATAACCCGGCGCTTATGGACGGGGTCGGTCTGTCACGCTGTCGGCGTCGACAGAGGCGTAGAAGTCCGAAGATCCAGGCCCCATCGTCCGACCGTCCGGGGAGCTGCCCATGAGGGCCATTCCGACGCAACGGGAGACCGCGTCCCGGGCCGGTGGCGCGCCCGCGCCCGCGGACGGACACCCGCAGACCCGCGCGACCCTGACGGGCGGCTCCCTCGCGCCCGGCGCCGCCCGCGACCTCGTCCGCGCCGCGCTGACGGAGTGGACCGGCCTCGGTCTCACCGGCACCACCCCCGAGGACCTCGGCGACGACGCGATACTCGTCGTCAGCGAGCTGGTCACCAACGCCGTCGTGCACGCCGGAACCGACGTCGACGTGGTCTGCCGGCTGGAGGAGCAGCCCGGCAGCCGCGCGGTCGTCGTGGAGGTCACCGACCACCATCCCTCCCGCGCCCCCCGCGACGGCACCCCCGAATCGCCCTTCGAGCCCCCCGAGTACGGCCGCGGCCTGCGCCTGGTCGCCACGCTCGCCGACGCCTGGGGAGTGACGTACCGCAGGGGGACGAAGACGGTGTGGGCGCGGCTGCTGCCCGGCGGGACGCCCGACGAGGGGGAGCCCGCGCAGCCCCGCACGACGGCCGACGGCGCTCCCGCCGCCTCCCTCACCTTCGCCGAAGCCCTCGCCCCCGAACCCCACCCCTCCGCCCGCGACCGCGGCTGGCTGGGCCGCGGCGCCCTCTCCTTCCTCGCCGAGGCCTCCGACCTGCTCGCCGGGCAGCTCGACGAGGACCTGGTCGCCGCGCTCACCGGCCAGCTGCTCGTCCCGCGTCTCGCGGACTGGTGCGCGGTGTGGCTGGAGGACGAGCTCAGCGGGCGCTGGGGATCCGGAGGATCCGGCGGGCCGCACGCGGGAGGCTGGGGCGGCGGGGGCCCGGGCGGCCCCGGGCCGCGGCTGGCCCGCGTCTGGCACGTCAACGAGAACCACGTCGAGGAGCTGCGGCGCGCCCTGGAGAAGGACCCGCCGCACCCGCCCGACGGCCCGCGCTCCGGGCCCGCCGCCCACCCCTGGCCCGCCACCGCGCTCGGCCCGCGGGGAGTCGCCCTCGCCTACCGTCTGATCGCCGGAGGCCGCCCGCTGGGCACGCTCGTCATCGGACGGGCCGGACTGCTGCGCTTCCCCGACGAGGTCACCGGGCTCGTCGAGGACCTCGGCCGCAGGGTCGCGCTCGCCATCGGAGCGGCCCGCCAGTACGCCCGCCAGGCCACCATCAGCGCCGTCCTCCAGCGCGGACTGCTGCCCGGCGCGGTCGCCGAGATCCCCGGGGTGCGCAGCGCCCTCGTCCACGAGCCGCGCGAGCAGGGCGGCCCGAGCGGCGACTTCTACGACCTGTTCCCGGCGGGCGACGGCCGCTGGTGCTTCGCGGTGGGCGACGTGCAGGGCAAGGGCCCGGAGGCGGCCGTCGTCATCGGCCTGGCCCGCCCCTGGCTGCGGCTGCTGGCCCGCGAGGGCTACGGCGTCGCCGACGTCCTGGACCGCCTCAACCAGCTCCTCCTCGACGACGCCACCGAGGCCGCCGACGCGGCCGCCCGCGCCTTCGTCGGTCCCGCCGGCCTCGGCGACGGCCCGCAGACCCGCTTCCTCTCCCTGCTCTACGGTGAGCTGGCCCCCTTCGACGGCGGCGTCCGCTGCACCCTCGCCTCCGCCGGCCACCCCCTGCCGTTGCTGCTCGGCCCCGACGGCCGGGTGACCACGGCGGCGCAGCCCCAGACCCTGCTCGGGGTCGTCGAGGACGCCACCTACCTCAGCGAGACCCTGGACCTGCGCCCCGGCGACAGCCTGCTGTGCGTCACCGACGGCGTCACGGAGCGGCGCTCGGGCTCACGCCAGTTCGACGACGGCGACGGCCTCGCGACCGCGCTGTCCGGCTGCGCCGGACTGGACGCGAAGCTGATCGCCGAACGCATCCGGCGTCTGGTCCACGACTTCGGCGGCCAGCCACCGGAGGACGACCTGGCGCTGCTGGTGCTCCAGGCGGAGTAGGGAGCGGGGCACGGAGCGCACCTGCGTGGATGGTGGGGGCTGATGCGGGCGTAGGGGACTGGCGCGGGTGGTGGTGAGCGGCGGGGGCCGGTGCGGGCGTAGGGACTGGCGTGGGTGGGTGGTGCTGATGAGGGCGTAGGGGACCGGTGCGGGTGGCGGGCGAGCCGCCGGGACCGGCCTGGGTGGCGGGGGAGCGGTGGGGTCCCGTTGGGGCGTAGGGACCCGGCACGGGTGGTGGGTGAGTGGCGGGGGCCGGTGCGGAGGTAGGGGACTGGCGCGGGTGGCGGCGAGCGACCCGGGCCCGCCCCCCGGCGCCCCCGGTGCGGAGCTGGGGGACCGGTGCGGTTGGCGGGCGAGCCGCCGGGATCGGCCTGGGTGGCGGGGGAGGTGTGAGGTCCCGTTGGGGCGTAGGGATCCGGCACGGGTGGTGGGGGAGCTGCGGGAGCCGGTGCGGGCGTACGGGACCGGCGTGGGTGGTGGGCGAGCCGCCGGGGCCGGTGCGGGCGTACGGGACAATGGGTGACATGCCTTCCGCACTTCCCGACGGCGAGCCCGTCCCCGCCGACGGTGCGCTGCCCGCGTCCGCGCTCGCCGGGGCCGCCGACCGCCCCCTCGGGTTCTACCTGCACGTCCCGTACTGCGCGACCCGCTGCGGCTACTGCGACTTCAACACCTACACCGCCACCGAACTGCGCGGCACGGGCGGTGTCCTCGCCTCCCGCGACAACTACGCCGACACCCTGATCGACGAGATCCGGCTGGCCCGCAAGGTCCTCGGCGACGACCCGCGCGAGGTCCGCACGGTCTTCGTCGGCGGCGGCACGCCGACCCTGCTGGCGGCCGGGGACCTGGTCCGGATGCTGGGCGCGATCCGCGACGAGTTCGGTCTCGCGGCCGACGCGGAGGTCACGACGGAGGCCAACCCGGAGTCGGTGGACCCGGCGTACCTGGCCACGCTCCGCCAGGGCGGCTTCAACCGGATCTCCTTCGGCATGCAGAGCGCGAAACAGCACGTACTGAAGATCCTGGACCGTACGCACACGCCCGGGCGGCCGGAGGCGTGCGTCGCGGAGGCCCGCGCGGCCGGCTTCGACCACGTCAACCTCGACCTGATCTACGGCACCCCCGGCGAGTCCGACGACGACTGGCGGGCCTCCCTGGACGCCGCCCTCCGGGCCGGACCGGACCACATCAGCGCCTACGCCCTGATCGTCGAGGAGGGCACGCAGCTCGCCCGCCGCATCCGCCGGGGCGAGGTCCCGATGACGGACGACGACGTCCACGCGGACCGGTACCTGATCGCGGAGGAGACGCTGTCGTCGGCGGGCTTCGACTGGTACGAGGTGTCCAACTGGGCCACCTCGGAGGCCGGCCGCTGCCTGCACAACGAGCTGTACTGGCGCGGCGCCGACTGGTGGGGCGCGGGACCGGGAGCCCACAGCCACGTCGGCGGGGTGCGCTGGTGGAACGTGAAGCACCCGGGGGCGTACGCGGCGGCGCTGGCGGCGGGGCGGTCGCCGGGGGCGGGCCGGGAACTCCTGTCGCAGGAGGACCGGCGCGTGGAGCGGATCCTGCTGGAGCTGCGGCTGCGGGAGGGGGCGCCGCTGTCACTGCTGCGGGAGGAGGGGCTCGCGGCCTCGCGCCGGGCGCTGTCGGAAGGGCTGCTCCAGCGGGGGCCGTACGCGCAGGGGCAGGCGGTGCTGACGCTGCGGGGGCGGTTGCTGGCGGACGCGGTGGTACGGGACCTGGTGGACTGACCACCGCGGCCGGTCATGTCGGGGCGGGAGGACGGTTCAGCGGGTGGCCGAATTCGTGGGGGGCCGCTGTGGACGCCACCTCGCGGTGACGCTGTGGACCATCGAACCGGACCCCACCGATGCGTGGGGTGCCGCTGTGGACGGTGCCGTTGTGGACCGTCGAACCGGACCCGTTGTGGACCGTCGAACCGGACTCCACCGGAGCCGGCACCCGGGAGGGCGTCAGGCCCCGCCGCCGTCCGTGACGAAATCGATCAGCTCCTCCACCCTCCCCAGCAACTCCGGCTCCAGGTCCTTGTAGGACCCCACCCGCGCCAGAATCGCCTGCCATACCGCCCCCGTGTTCTCCGGCCACCCCAGCGCCCGGCACACGCCCGTCTTCCAGTCCTGCCCGCGCGGGACGCGCGGCCACGCCTCGATGCCCAGGGACGACGGCTTCACCGCCTCCCAGATGTCGATGTACGGGTGGCCGACCACCAGGGCGTGCTCACTCGTCACCGACCGGGCGATGCGCCACTCCTTCGTGCCCGGGACCAGGTGGTCCACCAGGACGCCCAGCCGGGCATCCGGGCCGGGTGCGAATTCGGCCACGATCGACGGCAGGTCGTCCACGCCCTCCAGGTACTCCACGACCACGCCCTCGATGCGCAGGTCGTCGCCCCAGACCTTCTCCACCAGCTCGGCGTCGTGCCGGCCCTCGACGTAGATGCGGCCGGCGCGGGCCACGCGGGCGCGGGCGCCGGGGACGGCGACCGAACCGGATGCGGTGCGGGTGGGACGTACCGGACCGGCGGAAGGTCTCACCAGCGTCACCGCCCGGCCCTCCAGCAGGAAGCCGCGCGGTTCCAGCGGGAACACGCGGTGTTTGCCGAAGCGGTCCTCCAGGGTCACCGTGCCCGCCTCGCAGCGGATCACCGCGCCGCAGAAGCCGGTGCCGGGCTCCTCCACCACCAGGCCGGGCTCCGCCGGGACCTCGGGGACGGGCCGCTGCTTCTTCCAGGGAGGGGTCAGGTCGGCGGAGTACTGGCGCATTCGGATGACGATAGGAGAAGCCCGGACGCGATCACGGCGACACGCCGAAACGGGCCGCCAGCGCCTCCCGCTGCGCCCGTACGAAGGCCGCGTCCACCACCGCCCCGTGACCGGGCACGTACAGCGCGTCCTCGCCGCCGAACGCGAGGAGACGGTCCAGGGCGGCCGGCCAGTGGGACGGTACGGCGTCGGGGCCGGCCTGGGGTTCGCCGGACTCCTCGACCAGGTCGCCGCAGAACACCACCTCCGGCGAGCCCGGCACCAGGACCGCCAGGTCGTGGGCCGTGTGGCCGGGGCCCACGTTCGCCAGCAGGACCTGCCGGCCGGCGCCCAGGTCGAGGGTCCACTCGCCGGAGACCAGGTGGCGGGGGCGGACGAGCGTGTCCACGGCCTCCGCCGCCGCCGTCTCGTCGAGACCGTGGCGCACCGCGTCCGCGCGCAGCTCCTCGGCCCCGCGGCCCTTCCGGGTGAGCACCGACTCCGCGCCCACCGCCGCGAAGACCTCCGCGCCCGCGAACGCCGCCGCCCCGAAGACGTGGTCGAAGTGGGGATGCGTGAGCGCGAGATGGGTCACACGGTGGCCGGCGAGCTCCTCCGCCCGCATCCGCAGCCGCGCCCCCTCCCCGAGGCTCGACCCCGCGTCGATCACCAGGGCCGCGTCCGCCCCGACGACCAGCCCCGCCGTGCAGTCCCACACCGGCAGCCGGCAGCGCCCGACGCCGGTCGCGACCCGCTCCCACCCGAGCTCTTCCCAAGTCACCGTCATACGGCGACGCTAGCGGGGGACACCCCGCGCGGCACGGTGCGGCGGGACCGACCTTGCCCCGGGCGTACCCCACGGCCGTACACTGGGCCGGGGAACGCTGGCACTCGGAAGTGAAGAGTGCCAGGCGAGGCGCCAAGGGGACGACTTTCTGGAGGTGTGCGCGCATGCTGAGTGAACGACGGCTCCAGGTACTGCGCGCCATCGTCCAGGACTACGTCGGCACCGAGGAGCCGGTGGGCTCCAAGGCGCTCACCGAGCGGCACAACCTCGGCGTCTCCCCGGCGACGGTCCGCAACGACATGGCCGCCCTGGAGGACGAGGGGTACATCGCCCAGCCGCACACCAGCGCGGGGCGGATTCCCACGGACAAGGGGTACCGCCTCTTCGTCGACAAGCTGGCCGGCGTCAAGCCGATGACGGCCCCCGAGCGGCGGGCCATCCAGAACTTCCTCGACGGCGCCGTCGACCTCGACGACGTCGTGGCGCGGACGGTACGGCTGCTCGCGCAGCTCACCCGGCAGGTCGCCGTGGTGCAGTACCCGTCCCTGACCCGGTCCACCGTGCGGCACGTGGAGTTGTTGTCGCTCGCGCCCGCCCGGCTGATGCTCGTGCTGATCACGGACACCGGCCGGGTCGAGCAGCGGATGGTGGACTGCCCGGCGCCGTTCGGCGAGGCGTCCCTGGCGGATCTGCGGGCGCGGCTGAACAGCCGGGTCGCGGGCCGCCGGTTCGCGGACGTGCCGCGGCTCGTGGAGGACCTGCCGGACGCCTTCGAGGCGGAGGACCGCGGCACGGTCTCGACGGTGCTCTCCACCCTGCTGGAGACCCTCGTCGAGGAGAACGAGGAGCGGCTGATGATCGGCGGCACCGCCAATCTCACCCGCTTCGGACATGACTTCCCTCTCACGATCCGGCCCGTCCTCGAGGCGCTTGAGGAGCAGGTCGTGCTCCTCAAGCTCCTTGGCGAGGCCGGGGATTCGGGCATGACCGTACGCATCGGTCACGAGAACGCCTACGAGGGACTCAACTCCACGTCGGTGGTGTCGGTCGGCTACGGTTCGGGCGGCGAGGCAGTCGCCAAGCTCGGCGTGGTCGGACCGACCCGCATGGATTACCCGGGAACGATGGGAGCGGTACGCGCAGTGGCACGGTACGTCGGACAGATCCTGGCGGAGTCGTAGGTGGCCACGGACTACTACGCCGTTCTCGGCGTGCGCCGCGACGCGTCGCAGGAAGAGATCAAGAAGGCCTTCCGGCGGCTCGCACGCGAGCTGCACCCGGACGTCAACCCGGATCCGAAGACCCAGGAGCGGTTCAAGGAGATCAACGCCGCCTACGAGGTGCTGTCGGACCCGCAGAAGAAGCAGGTCTACGACCTCGGCGGCGACCCCCTCTCGCAGGCGGGCGGCGCCGGCGCGGGCGGCTTCGGGGCCGGTGGCTTCGGCAACTTCTCCGACATCATGGACGCCTTCTTCGGTACGGCGTCCCAGCGCGGGCCGCGCTCACGCACCCGTCGGGGCCAGGACGCGATGATCCGGCTGGAGATCGACCTCGACGAGGCCGCCTTCGGCACGACCAAGGACATCCAGGTCGACACGGCGATCGTCTGCGCCACCTGCAGCGGTGAGGGCGCGGCGCCGGGCACCACCGCCCAGACGTGCGACATGTGCCGCGGTCGTGGCGAGGTGTCGCAGGTGACCCGGTCCTTCCTGGGCCAGGTCATGACCTCGCGCCCCTGCCCGCAGTGCCAGGGCTTCGGCACCGTGGTCCCCACTCCGTGCCCGGAGTGCGCGGGCGACGGACGGGTGCGCTCCCGCCGGACCCTGACCGTGAAGATCCCGGCCGGGGTCGACAACGGCACCCGCATCCAGCTCGCCGGCGAGGGCGAGGTCGGCCCCGGCGGCGGTCCCGCCGGTGACCTCTACGTCGAGATCCACGAGCTGCCGCACGCGCAGTTCCAGCGGCGCGGCGACGACCTGCACTGCACGGTGACCCTCCCCATGACGGCGGCGGCCCTCGGCACGAAGGTGCCGCTGGAGACGCTCGACGGTCTGGAGGAGGTCGACATCCGGCCCGGCACCCAGTCCGGGCAGTCGATCCCGCTGCACGGGCGGGGCGTCACGCATCTGCGCGGCGGCGGGCGCGGTGACCTCATCGTCCACGTCGAGGTGCAGACGCCGAACAAGCTCGACCCCGAGCAGGAGCGACTGCTGCGGGAGCTGGCCAAGCTGCGGGGCGAGGAGCGGCCGCAGGGGCAGTTCCAGCCGGGGCAGCAGGGGCTGTTCTCGCGCCTGAAGGACGCGTTCAACGGGCGGTGACGTCGCGTCGACCGGCGTGGGCGAGACACCCGCGCCGGCCGGTGCGGGCGGCACCGGAGGCTGCTGCCCCGAGGCCCCCGCTCCGGCCCTGAACGGGCCTCGTCCCCGAGCGCCGGACGGGCTGATTCCACCGGTCCCGCGCTGTGAAAGCACTGGCCCGAGCCGGGGGGAAGGCCCGATTCGGACTTGTTCGGAGGACGTGACAACATGCCGTCATGTCCTCCGCACTGACCGATCTCCTCCCTCACCCGATCGTGCAGGCCCCCATGGCGGGCGGCGTCTCCGTCCCGCGGCTCGCCGCCGCCGTGTGCGAGGCCGGCGGACTCGGGTTCCTCGCCGCCGGGTACAAGACCGCCGACGGCATGTACCAGGAGATCAAGCAGTTGCGGGGGATGACCTCCCGCCCCTTCGGCGTGAATCTCTTCATGCCGCAGCCGGAGTACGCGGAGACGGGTGCCGTCGAGGTCTACGCCCACCAGCTCGCCGGTGAGGCCGCCTGGTACGAGACGGAGCTGGGCGACCCGGACAGCGGCCGGGACGACGGCTACGACGCCAAGCTCGCGGTGCTGCTGGACAACCCGGTGCCGGTGGTGTCGTTCCACTTCGGCGTGCCCGGCCGGGACGCGCTGGAATCGCTGCGCCGCGCCGGAACCTTCACGCTGGTCACCGCGACCACCGCCGAGGAGGCGATCGCCGTGGAGCGGGCGGGCGCGGACGCGGTGATCGTGCAGGGCGTGGAGGCCGGCGGCCATCAGGGCACCCACCGGGACGTCCCGGAGAACGACGGCTCCGGCATCGGCCTGCTGTCGCTGATCGCCCAGGTCCGCGAGGCCGTGAGCCTGCCGCTGGTCGCCGCCGGCGGCCTCATGCGCGGCAGCCAGGTCGCCGCGGTCCTCGCGGCGGGCGCCGGCGCGGCCCAGCTCGGCACCGCGTTCCTCGCGACCCCCGAGTCCGGCGCGGCCGACGTGCACAAGCAGGCGCTGACGAACCCCCTGTTCGCGCGCACCGAACTGACCCGCGCCTTCTCCGGCCGCCCGGCCCGCGGCCTGGTCAACCGCTTCCTGCGCGAGCACGGGCCGTACGCGCCCGCCGCCTACCCGGAGGTCCACCACCTCACCTCGCCGCTGCGCAAGGCGGCCGCCAAGGCCGGCGACGCGCAGGGCATGGCGCTGTGGGCGGGGCAGGGGCACCGGATGGCCCGCGACCTGCCGGCCGGGCAGCTGGTGGAGGTGCTGGCGGCCGAGCTCGACGCGGCGCGCACGGCGCTGTCGGAACGGGGTGGGCGCTGATGACGGCTCCGGTCTTCGTCGTCGAGGAACTCCCGGCCGGGCGTGCCCAGTTCGTCCTGGACGGGCCCGAGGGGCGGCACGCCGTCTCGGTGAAGCGGCTGCGGCCCGGTGAGGCGGTCGTCCTCACCGACGGGGCCGGCCGCTGGGCTCCGGGCGAGGTCGTCGCCGCCGAGGGCAGGGACCGGCTGGTGGTGAGCCTGGAGGACGTGGTGGAGGAGCCCGCCGAGGCCCCTCGGATCACCGTCGTGCAGGCGCTCCCCAAGGGCGACCGGGGCGAGCTGGCCGTCGAGACGATGACCGAGACCGGCGTCGACGCGATCGTGCCCTGGGCGGCCTCCCGCTGCATCACGCAGTGGAAGGGCGAACGCGGGCTGAAGGCGCTCGCCAAGTGGCGGGCCACCGCCCGCGAGGCCGGCAAGCAGTCCCGCCGGGTCCGCTTCCCCGAGGTCGCCGACGTGGCAACCACCCGGCAGGTCGCGGCACTTCTCGCACGGGCCGACTTCGCCGCCGTACTCCACGAGGACCGCGACTACGGCAGTGAGCCGCTCGCCACCGCCGAACTTCCCCGCGAGGGCGACATCGTGCTCGTCGTCGGGCCCGAAGGGGGCGTCTCCCCCGAGGAGTTGGCGCTCTTCGAGGAGTCCGGCGCGAAGGCGTACCGGCTGGGGCGGAGCGTGCTGCGCACCTCGACCGCCGGGACGGCGGCCACGGCGCTGCTGCTGGGCAGGACCGGCCGCTGGTCCTGACCCCCGGACGCCCGCCGCCCGCCGCGCGCCGGTCACCGCCCGCGGCGGTGTTGGGGGCGTACCCTTCCCGCCCGTACGGCGGCGTTCCGCCCGGGCGACGAGTGGCGGTATGTGCCCTACCGCGGTCGGCGGGGCGGTGGCACGCTGCCTCCCATGGGGGCTCTGAGACGGATTCGGCTCCGGGCGTACCGCACGCGCGCGGTGGCCGTCGCGGGGCTCGCGGCCATGGCCCTGGGCGGGGCCGTGGCGTGTGAGCCGGGCGGGCCGACCGCCGCGACCGTGGCGTACACGACCGACGGGACGGCGACGGCCGAGATCGAGCGGCGGGACGTGGACGTGCGGTGGCTGACGTGCACCGCCGAGTACGGCGACGGCGGCCGCGCCGGTGAGGAGACCGTCGCCTCCGTCGACTGCGAGGGGGAGACCGGCGACGGGCGGGACATCACCGTCGACGGGCAGGTCACCCGCGCCGTCGACAACTCCTGCGTGCGGGGCGACGTGCGGGCGGACGTCGGGAGCAAGCAGCTGTTCCGGGTCGGTGGACTCGGCGACTGCGGGTCCGCGACGCCCTCGCCCGTCGGCCCGCCCGGCTCCGGACAGCCGGCGGAGCCGGGGAGGCCCACGGTCACCGTGACGGTCACCGAGACCGTCTGGTGCCGGGGGGACCACGACTGCGGGCCCGCCGAGCCCAAGTGAGCGGAATCCAGGAGATCGAAAGCCCTGGCCGCGACCCTCTCCCTTGCCTAGAGTGATCGCGTGACACAGTCCGCGACGCCTGCTGCGTACTTCCGGTTCCCGCACCTGCACGGCGAGTTGGTGGCCTTCACCGCCGAGGACGACGTGTGGCTCGCCCCCCTCGACGGCGGGCGCGCCTGGCGGGTCAGCGCCGACAACATGCCGGTCTCCCTGCCCCGCATCTCTCCCGACGGCACCACCGTCGCCTGGACCTCCACCCGTGACGGCGCCCCCGAGGTGCACGTCGCCCCGGTCGACGGCGGCCCCGCCACCCGGCTGACGTACTGGGGCGGTCACCGCACCCAGGTGCGCGGCTGGACCCCCGACGGTCACGTCCTCGCGCTCGGCGCCCACGACCAGGCGAGCTCGCGCCGCACCTGGGCCCGCGCCGTCCCGCTCGACGGCGGACCGGCGACCACCCTGCCGTACGGGCCCGTCGGCGCCGTCGCTCACGGCCCGCGCACCGTGCTGCTGTCCGCCACCATGGGCCGCGAGGCCGCCCACTGGAAGCGCTACCGGGGCGGCACGGCGGGCAAGTTGTGGATCGAGGAGGACGTCCGCGACGGGGAGGGCGCAGGCGAGTTCGTGCGGCTGCACGAGGACCTCGACGGCAACCTCGAGTACCCGGTGTGGGTGGGGGAGAGGATCGCCTTCCTCTCCGATCACGAGGGCACCGGGGCGCTGTACTCCTCCCTCGCCGACGGCTCCGACCTGCGGCGCCACACCCCCCTCGACGGCTTCTACGCCCGGCAGGCCGCCGGGGACGGCCGACGGGTGGTCTACGTCCGCGCCGGTGAGCTGTGGATCCTCGACGACCTCGACGGGGCCGAGCCGCGCCGGCTCGACGTGCGGCTCGGCGGGCAGCGCACCGACCGGCGGCCGCACCTGGTGACCGCGGCCCGCTGGCTGGGCTCCGCCGCTCCCGACCACACCGCGCGCGGCAGCGCCGTCGAGGTGCGCGGTGCCGTCCACTGGGTCACCCACCGCTCCGGGCCCGCCCGCGCGCTCGCCGCCGAGCCCGGCGTGCGGGCCCGCATGCCCAGCACCTTCCGAGCGGAGGGCGAGGAGTGGGTGGTGTGGGTGACGGACGCCGAGGGCGAGGACGCCCTGGAGTTCGCCCCGGCCACCGGACCGGCACCGGGGGCCGCCCCGCGCCGGCTGGCCGCCGGACGGCTCGGACGGGTGCTGGAACTCGCCATGGCACCCGACGGCAGCCGGGCCGCCGTCGCCGCGCACGACGGGCGGCTGCTGCTCGTCGAGCGGGAGACCGGCGAGGTCCGCGAGGTCGACCGCAGCGACGACGGCGAGGTCTGCGACCTGGTCTTCTCACCGGACTCCGGCTGGCTGGCCTGGTCGCACCCCGGCCCGCGCCCGCTCAGCCAGCTCAAGCTCGCCAACACCACCGACCTGTCGGTCACCGAGGCGACCCCGCTGCGCTTCCGCGACTACGCGCCCGCGTTCACCCTCGACGGCAAGCACCTCGCGTTCCTGTCCACGCGCGCCTTCGACCCGGTCTACGACCAGCACGCCTTCGACCTCTCCTTCGTCGCCGGCGCCCGCCCGCACCTGATCACCCTGGCCGCCACCACACCCTCGCCGTTCGGCCCGCAGCGGCACGGACGCCCCTTCGAGGCACCCGACAAGGACGAGACGCCCGACAGCGAGGGCACCCCCGCCACCCGTATCGACCTCGAGGGCCTCGCCGACCGGATCATCCCCTTCCCCGTCGAGGCCGGCCGCTACTCGGGGCTGCGCTCCGCCAAGGACGGCGTGCTCTGGCTGCGCCACCCGGTGCGCGGTGTCCTCGGCGCCTCCCGCGCCACCCCCGACGACCCCGACCCGCACACCGAGCTGGAGCGCTACGACCTGGCCCAGCACCGCCTCGAACACCTCGCCACCGACGTCGACGACTTCGAGGTCAGCGGTGACGGCAAACGGCTGCTGCTGTGGTCCGACGGCAAGCTCAAGGTCGTCCCCAGCGACCGGCGCGCCTCCGGCGACGAGGACAGCGACACCAACGTCACCGTGGACCTCGGCCGCATCCGCCAGACCGTCGACCCGGCCGCCGAGTGGCGGCAGATGTACGACGAGACCGGCCGCATCATGCGCGACAACTTCTGGCGGCCCGACCTCGGCGGCGTCGACTGGGACGGTGTCCTGGACCGCTACCGGCCCGTCCTGGACCGCGTCGCGACCCACGACGACCTGGTCGACCTGCTGTGGGAGGTGCACGGCGAACTCGGCACCTCGCACGCCTACGTCATACCCCGCGGCGGCTACGGCCGCGGCGCCCGCCAGGGCCTGCTCGGCGCCGACATCTCCCGCCACGAGGACGGCAGTTGGCGCGTCGACCGCATCCTGCCCGCGGAGACCTCCGACCCCGACGCCCGCTCCCCGCTCGCCGCGCCGGGCGTCGCCGTGCGCGCCGGCGACGCGATCGTCGCCGTCGCCGGGCATCCGGTGGACCCGGTCACCGGACCCGGACCGCTGCTCGTCGGTACGGCGGGCAAGGCGGTGGAGCTGACCGTCTCGCCGTCCGGCGGGGGCGAGCCGCGGCACGCCGTCGTCGTCCCGGTCGGCGACGAGGAGGCGCTGCGCTACCACGCCTGGGTCGCCGACCGGCGGGCGTACGTGTACGAGAGGTCCGGCGGGCGGCTCGGCTACCTGCACGTGCCCGACATGCAGGCGCCCGGCTGGGCGCAGATCCACCGCGACCTGCGGGTCGAGGTGGCCCGCGAGGGGCTCGTCGTCGACGTCCGGGAGAACCGGGGCGGGCACACCTCCCAGCTGGTCGTGGAGAAACTGGCGCGGCGGATCGTCGGCTGGGACGTGCCGCGCGGGATGCGGCCGGTCAGCTACCCGGAGGACGCGCCCCGGGGGCCCGTGGTCGCCGTCGCCGACGAGTTCTCCGGGTCCGACGGGGACATCGTCAACGCGGCGGTCAAGGCGCTGGGCCTCGGGCCGGTGGTCGGCACGCGGACGTGGGGCGGGACCGTCGGGATCGACAGCCGCTACCGGCTGGTGGACGGGACGCTGGTCACCCAGCCGAAGTACGCGATCTGGCTGGAGGGGTTCGACTGGGGGGTCGAGAACCACGGCGTGGATCCGGACGTGGAGGTGGTCGTGCGGCCGCAGGACGCCGCCGCGGGCCGGGACGTCCAGCTGGACGAGGCGGTGCGGCTGGCGTTGGCCGCGCTGGAGGAGACGCCGGCCAAGGTGCCGCCCACGCTGCCGTGACCGTCGGCCGGGGGGCCGCCGCCCCCCGGCCTCCCACGGACGGGCTGGATCGGCTGGACGCTCGCTACGATGCCCCGTAAGAGATCACCGGCGTAAGGAGCAGCCTCATGTCAGGGGAGCCGCAGGACGACTGTCTGTTCTGCAAGATCGTCGAGGGACACGTCCCGGCGACGATCGTGCGGGAGACCGAGACGACCCTCGCCTTCCGGGACATCAACCCGCAGGCACCCACCCACGTCCTGGTGATCCCCAAGGCGCACCACGTGGACGCCGCCGCCCTCGCCGCCGAGGCGCCGCAGCTCGCCGCGGACGTCCTGCGCGAGACGCAGGCGGTCGCCGACGAGGAGAAGCTGGAGAGCTACCGCGTCGTCTTCAACACCGGCAGCGGTGCCGGCCAGACCGTCTGGCACGCCCACGCGCACGTCCTCGGCGGCCGGGGCCTGCACTGGCCTCCCGGGTAGGCCGCCGTGTCCGTCCGTGAACTGGTGGTCCTCGGTACCGCCAGCCAGGTCCCGACCCGGCACCGCAACCACAACGGCTACCTCCTGCGCTGGGACGGCGAGGGCATCCTCTTCGATCCCGGCGAGGGCACCCAGCGCCAGATGCTGCGGGCCAAGGTCGCCGCCCACGACCTGAACCGTCTCTGCGTCACGCACTTCCACGGTGACCACTCCCTCGGCCTCGCCGGGGTCATCCAGCGGATCAACCTCGACAAGGTCCCGCACCCGGTCACCGCCCACTACCCGCGCTCCGGGCAGCGCTTCTTCGACCGGCTCCGGTACGCCACCGCCTACCGCGAGACCGTCGGCATCACCGAGGCCCCGGTCGACGCGGACGGTCCCCTCGCCACGACGGCCTCGTACACGCTCGAAGCCCGCAAGCTCTCCCACCCCGTCGAGTCCTACGGCTACCGGCTGGTCGAGCCCGACGGCCGCCGCATGCTGCCCGACCGGCTCGCCGCGCACGGCATCAGGGGCAGCGACGTCGGCCGGATCCAGCGGGAGGGCTCCCTGGGCGGTGTCACCCTCGAGGACGTCAGCGAGGTGCGGCGCGGACAGCGGTTCGCGTTCGTCATGGACACCCGGCTGTGCGACGGCGTGCACGCGCTGGCGGACGGCTGCGACATGCTCGTCATCGAGTCGACCTTCCTCGACGAGGACGTCGAACTCGCCGTCGAGTACGGTCATCTGACGGCTGGTCAGGCCGCCCGGGTCGCCCGGGACGCCGGCGTGCGGCATCTCGTGCTCACCCACTTCAGCCAGCGCTACACCGAGCCCGGGGAGGAGTTCGAGCGGCAGGCGCGGGCCGCCGGGTTCGAGGGCGAGCTGACGGTGGCGTACGACCTTCTGCGGGTGCCGGTTCCGAAACGGCGGTAAACCACCCGTACGATGCTTTGATGCCCCTCCCGAAAGCTGAACTGCACCTCCATGTCGAAGGCACTCTGGAGCCCGAGCTGGCGTTCGAACTGGCCGCCCGCAACGGGGTCAGGCTGCCGTACGCGGACACGGACGAGCTGCGCGAGGCGTACCAGTTCGAGGACCTCCAGTCCTTCCTGAACCTGTACTACGAGCTGATGGCGGTCCTGCGCACCGAGCGGGACTTCGAGGACCTCGCCCACGCCTATCTCGCCCGGGCCGCCGCCCAGGGCGTGCGGCACGCCGAGATCTTCTTCGACCCGCAGGCCCACCTCTCCCGGGGAGTGGGGATGGGCACGGTCGTGGAGGGGCTGTGGCGGGCGCTGGGGAGCAGTGAGGAGAGGCACGGCGTCTCCACGCGGCTGATCCTGTGCTTCCTGCGCGACGAGTCCGCCGAGTCGGCGATGGAGACCCTGGAGGCCGCGAGGCCGTACCTCGACCGGATCACCGGCGTCGGGCTGGACTCCGCCGAGGTCGGGCACCCGCCGGTGAAGTTCCGCGAGGTGTACGAGGCGGCCGCCGCCCTCGGCCTGCGGCGGGTGGCGCACGCGGGGGAGGAGGGGCCGCCGGAGTACATCACCGAGGCCCTCGACCTGCTCGGCGTCGAGCGCGTCGACCACGGGCTGCGGTGCATGGAGGACCCGGCGCTGGTGGAGCGGCTGGTGCGGGACCGGATCCCGCTGACGCTGTGCCCGCTGTCCAACGTCCGGCTGCGGGCCGTCGACGTCCTCGCCGACCACCCGCTGCCCGCCATGATGGACGCCGGGCTGGTCTGCACGGTCAACTCCGACGACCCGGCCTACTTCGGCGGCTACGCCGGCGACAACTTCGACGCCGTACGGACGACGCTGGGCCTGAGCCAGGAGCGGTTGCGCGAACTCGCCCGCAACTCCTTCCTCGCCTCCTTCCTGGAGGACGACGAGGAGCGGCGGGCGCGCTGCCTCGCCGAGGTGGACGCGTACACGTTCCCGCCGGACCGGCCCGCGTAGCCGGCCCCCTGGCCGGTGCGCCCGTCGGGTCCGGTGGACGCGGTCCACGCTTGCGGCCACCGGCAGGGCTTCCGCGCGTGGGAGCCCGTGGGTACCTCTCGGTCGGCCGGGCGGTCGGCCGGGCCCGCACGGTCTCCGGCCGTCGGCGGTGGGGAGGCCGGCCGGGCCGGCTCGGTCCCCGTCCCTCGGTGGGGCCGTCGGGCGGGCCCGGTGCTCAGCCGCCGTCCGACCCGCTCCCCGACCCGGCCGCCGCCCGCTGCGGCCCCGCCGTGTCGTACGCGCCGCGGGCGGCGGTGGCCGGGGTGTCCAGCGAGATGTCCACCACCGGCTGTTCCGGGGCGCCCACCTGCGGTACCGGGCCGCCGCCCGGTGTGCCGGTGGAGGCGGCGACCACGGCGCCCGGAGTACCGCCCCGGCGTCGGACCGCGCCGGGCAGCAGGGGACGGCCGCCGGTGTGCAGGGCCACGGCGGTCATCGGCACGGCGACGACCAGGAGTCCGGCGCCCAGCACCAGCCCCATCACCGGGAACCCGGCCTGTGCCGACAGCACGCTGCCGGTCAGCGGTCCCGCCGCCGTGCCCAGCGAGGACGCCGAGCCGACCAGCACCGCCCAGCGTCCGCGCGGGTCGAGGGAGGCGGCCAGCCCGATCAGGTACGACAGGACGATCGGGTACAGCACGTTCCAGGCGATCTCGCCGGCCGCGAAGCTGCCCAGCCCGGTCGCCGACGCGCTGACCGCGATGCACCCGGCGATCAGCACCGTGCCGCCGCCGATGGGCAGCGCCCGTCCCAGCCGCGGCCCCAGCGCCCCCGCGCCCAGGACACCCAGCAGCCCGGCGCCCAGCGCCACCGCGAAGACCGCGCCCACGGCGGCCTCGCTCAGGTGAGCCTGTGTCAGGCCGATCCGTCCGCTGACGCCCCACAGGGAGTTCTGCGCGAGGGACCAGCAGGGCATCGCCGCGGCCAGGACCAGCCCGGAGCGCAGATGGGGAAGGCGGCGGGAGCCGGAGGCGTCGTGCCGGGCCGGTGCCGGCGCCGTACGGCCCGGGAGACGGCCGGTGAACGGCCAGACGGCGAGGGCCGTGAGCGCGATCGCGGCCAGTGGCTGCCCGTGTCCCGCGCCGAGGTGGGGGACCGTCAGATAGACGGCGCCCGCGAGCGCGGAGACCCCGAGCAGGCCGAGCGTGGAGGCGCGGTGCGGGTCGGGCTGCGCGGCGATCCGGGTGGCGGCGACCGTGGTGGCCGTACCGGAGCCGAAGCCGCCGAGGACCGCGCCCGCGACCACCGCCGGCACGCTGCCGGCGAGCGCGGCGCCGCCGTACCCGAGGACGGCGAGCGTCAGCCCGATCCGGGCCAGGGCGCGTGCCCCGATCCGCTCGACGCGCGAGGCCAGTGCGAAGCCGGCCGACGCCGAACTCAGCAGCAGCGCGCTGCCGACGGCGCCGGCCTGCGTGGCGGACAGCGGCAGCCCCGCGTCCAGCCGGCCGACGACGGTCGGCAGCAGATAGGGGGCGAGGTACCCGGCCGTGAAGAGGGCGACGAGGGGCCAGGGAGTGGTGCGGGGGGAGTACACGGGCGTTCCAGGGCATGCGAAAGAAGCGGCTCGAAGAGGGAGGAGCGCCGACCGTCGACGGACAGGAACGCGCGGGCAATTTGTATCAAGCACGCGGTTCGAGAAGAAGCGCGGGTCGGGTGATCTGAATCACTTGACGTTTGGGGTGGGGAAGTACGGGTAAACGAGGCGCTCCTACCGCCAGTTGACGGCCCCGCCCGCCCCCGGTGCCGTCGCCTCGATCTTCGCCCGGATCTCCCGCATCACCGCGACGATCCGCTCCTCGTGCTCCGGTGTCAGCCGGGCCACCGGCACCGAGCAGCTGATCGCGTCCTGCGCGGGCCGCTCGTGGCGCAGCGCGAACCCGAAGCCGACGATGCCGAGGACGCCCTCCTCGCGGTCGACGGAGTAGCCTCGCGCCCGCACCCCGGCGAGATCCGCCAGCAGTGAGGCGCGGTCGGTGTGCGAGTGCGGGGTCAGTGCCTCGTACGGCCCCTCCGGCAGCTCCCCGTCGGGGCGTTCGGCCAGCAGCGCCTTGCCCAGGGCGCCCACGTGCGCGGGCAGCCGCCGCCCGACGCGGCTGATCGTGCGGAGGTACTCGTGCGACTCCCGGGTCGCCAGATAGGCCACGTCCCGCCCGTCCAGCCGCCCCAGGTGAATCGTCTCGCCCAGCGCCTCGGACGCCTCGTCGAGATACGGCCGCACCAGCCTGACGCGCGGGTCGGAGTCGAGATAGCTCGTGCCGGTGAGCAGGGCGTGGATGCCGATGCCGTAGAGGGAGCCGGTGACGTCCGTGCGCACCCAGCTCCTGCCGATCAGGGTCTGCAACAGGGCGTACATCGAGCTGCGCGGCACGCCCAGTTCGTCCGCCAGCTCCTGGAGCCGCGCCGGCCGGTCCCCGCGTGCGGCGAGCAGCTCCAGCAGCTCCACCGTGCGCGCCGCGGACTTCACCTCGCGGACGCCGCCCCCGTCCCCTGTCTCCGACATGCGCCGATCGTAGTCCGGGCGGACGGACCACCGGCCGGACCATTGACGGGGTCTGTTCGTGTATCTAACCTCCGTCTCCATACGTAGATGACGTCCATGCAGGGAGATGACTGACGGTGAGCCTCGACACCGGTACGGAGGCGGCGGCCGTGACGCGACGACTGGCGGAGGGGATGGCACGGGGTGTGCTGTCGTTCCCGCTGACCAGCTTCGGCGACGACGGCTCCCTCGACCCCGACGGCTTCCGCGCGCACCTCGCCACCCAGCTCGCCGCCGGTCCCGGCGCGGTCTTCCCCGCCTGCGGCACCGGCGAGTTCTTCTCGCTCGACGAGGACGAGTACCGCCGGGTCGTCACCCTCGCCGTCCAGGAGACGGCCGGCCGCGTGCCCGTCGTCGCCGGCACCGGCTACGGCTGGGCGCAGGCCGTCCGCTTCGCCCGCATCGCCGAGGAGGCCGGCGCCGACGCCCTCCTCGTCCTCCCGCACTACCTCGTCGCCGCCCCGCAGGACGGCCTCGTCGCCCAGCTGGAGCACATCGCGGCCCGCACCCGGCTGCCGCTCATCGCCTACCAGCGCGGCCCGGTCGCCTTCACCGCGGACTCGGTGCGGCGCATCGCCGCGCTCCCCACCGTCATCGGCCTCAAGGACGGCCACAGCGACCTCGACCGCCTCCAGCGCCTCACCCTCGCGGCCCCCGAGGGCTTCCTCTTCTTCAACGGCGCCGCCACCGCCGAGGTCCAGGCCCGCGCCTACGCCACCGTCGGCGTCCCCGCCTACTCCTCCGCCGTCCACGCCTTCGCCCCCGAGATCGCGAACGCCTTCTTCGCCGCCCTGCGCGACGGCGACGACAAGACCGCCGACCGGCTGCTGCGCGACTTCTACGTCCCCCTCGTCGAACTGCGCGACCGGGTGCCCGGCTACGCCGTGTCCCTGGTCAAGGCCGCGGCCCGGCTGCGCGGCCGCCCCGTCGGACCCGTACGCGCCCCGCTCACCGACCCGTCGGCCACCGACCTGGCCGACCTCAGGACCGTCCTCACCACCGGACTCGACCTCGTAGGAGCCACCCTGTGACCCGCGACCTGACCATCACCGAGGTACGCCTGACCCCGATCCTGGTCGCCGACCCGCCGCTGCTGAACACGCAGGGCGTGCACCAGCCGTACACCCCCCGCCTGATCGTGGAGGTGGTGACGGCCGACGGGACCACGGGAGTCGGGGAGACCTACGGCGACACCAAGTACCTGGAACTGGCCCGGCCCTTCGCGAACGCCCTGATCGGACGGCAGATCACGGATCTCAACGGTCTGTTCACGGTCGTCGACGAGGTGGACGTCGACCAGTCCCGGGTGTCCGGGCAGGTGGACGTCGGCGGCCTGCGGGGCGTGCAGACCGCCGACAAGCTGCGCCTGTCCGTCGTCTCCGCCTTCGAGGTCGCCTGCCTCGACGCCCTCGGCAGGGCGCTCGGCCTGCCCGTGCACGCGCTGCTCGGCGGCAAGGTGCGCGACGCCGTCGAGTACAGCGCCTACCTCTTCTACAAGTGGGCGGACCACCCCGAGGGCGTGGCCTGCGAGAAGGACGACTGGGGAGCCGCCGTGGACCCGGCCGGGGTCGTCGAGCAGGCGCGCAGGTTCAAGGAGCGGTACGGCTTCACGTCGTTCAAGCTCAAGGGCGGGGTCTTCGCGCCGGACGAGGAGATCGCCGCCGTACGCGCCCTCGCGGAGGCGTTCCCCGGACACCCGCTGCGTCTCGACCCCAACGGCGCCTGGTCGGTCCAGACGTCACTGAAGGTCGCCGGGGAACTCGGGGACGTCCTCGAGTACCTGGAGGACCCGGCGCTCGGCACCGCCGCCATGGCCGAGGTGGCCGCAGGCACCGGCGTACCGCTCGCCACCAACATGTGCGTGACGACCTTCGGCGAGATCAAGGAGGCGTTCACCCGGGACGCCGTGCAGGTCGTCCTCTCCGACCACCACTACTGGGGCGGGCTGCGCAACACCCAGCAACTCGCCGCGATCTGCCGCACGTTCGGCGTAGGAGTGTCCATGCACTCCAACACCCACCTGGGGATCTCGCTCGCCGCCATGACCCACGTCGCGGCCACCGTCCCCAACCTCCACCACGCCTGCGACTCCCACTACCCCTGGCAGTCGGAGGACGTCCTGACCGAACGCCTCACCTTCGACGCGGGCAGGGTCACCGTCTCGGACGCGCCCGGCCTCGGCGTCGAGCTCGACCGCGACCGGCTGGAGCTCCTCCACCGCCGCTGGCTCGACGACGACGGCACGCTGCGCGAGCGCGACGACGCGGCGGCGATGCGGGTCGCCGACCCGCAGTGGGTCACCCCGTCCATGCCGCGCTGGTGACCCCCCACGGGCCGGAATCCGCGCAGTCCGGGCCCGCCGTCCCCGACAGATCCCGTACCTCGGCGGCGAGGCGGAGCCCGTCGCCGCACCGGAGTCGGCACCGGCGGCGAGGCGCATCCGGTCGTCCCGCGCTCCCGCACCCGCGAGACGGCGGGAGTGGGGGGGGGGGGGGGGGGGGGGGGGGGGGGGGGGGGGGGGGGGGGGGGCGGCGGCGCGCGGGGGGGGGGCCGGGGGGGCGCCGCCCCCCCCCCCCGCCCG
>NZ_JBIBVX010000019.1:0-199231 GCF_043080745.1 Streptomyces sp. NPDC014995 | reverse complement strand
TCGGCAGCCGGGTGCGGACCACACAGGTCGAGAAGTTGACGATCGCGCCTACCCGGGACCGTGTGCGCCGCCTGCTGGGCAAGCCGCTCGGCCACGACACGGCCGATTCCGCCCGGGCCGCCGCTGACCGTCGGTGAGGGGGTGCTCATGGTGTCGCCGCCCAGGCCGTCTGGGGGTGCATGGCGTGGTGCTTCGAGGTGATGGACGACGCACCGAATCCGACGATGTCACTGCGTCTCTGGCTTGCCGACGTTTCACCGGATTACGTCAAACCGTGTCGGGCAGGGCGGCGCGCACGGTTTGGGTGCCGTGTGGCCGTTGAGGTCCCGTAGGCCGACCCGGTGGGTGCCGGATCAGCGGGCCTTGTGACGCATCTCGCGGGGGCTCACCCCGAAGCGTCGGCGGAAGGCCGTGCTCATGGCGCTGCCCGAGGAGAAGCCGGAGGAGTACGCCACATCCGTGATGGTCATGTGCTCGCAGTCGGCGCACAGGAGACGCTCGCGGACCAGCCGCAGGCGCTCCTCGCGGATCAGGTCGCGGGGCGTGGTACCCGCGTGCTGGAGCGCGAGCTGGATCTGGCGCAGGGACCAGCCGAGGGCGCGGGCAATGGAGTTGCCGGACAGGTCGGGGTCGGCCGCGTGATCGCGCACGTAGCGGCGGACCACCGCCTCGACCTCCCTCAGATGCCCCGGTGCGTCGGGACGGTCGTCGCCGCAGGCGAGCATGCAGAGCAGTTCCACGACGCGGTCACAGACGGCGTCGAACTGCGGGGCGTCGAGGTGGTCGCGCTCCTGGTTCAGGCTGCGCACAACGGAGTGCACCACGCGGCCCAGCCCCTTGGCCAGATCGAGCCCGGTGGCCAGCGGTGCCTTCCGGTTCAGCGGGCCGTCGATGGCCTGCGCCGGGATCGACATGATGACACCGCGCAGGGACGCGCCGTGCAGGATCTCGAAGGGCGCACCGAGTGTGATCAAGCTGCCCGTGCCAGGCGTCAGCCGCACCTCCCGGTCGTCCTGCCGCAGCTGCACTTCGCCGGAGAGCGGGAAGAGCAGCCGGTAGTCGGGGTCCGGCATCTGGCGGATCAGGCCGGGTGTACGGGCGTACTCGATCTGGTCGCTGTCCCACGTGACGACCTGGTAGGTGTCACTGCGCTGCCGGACCATCTCGCCGCGGAAGACCTCGGCGCGGGTGAACCTGTAGTCCATCCGGGTCTGGTATGCCGCGACGCGCTCACTCCACAGATCGGTCTGCTCACGTGCTTCGACCTCGGCGGTCCTCGTCGTCTCCACGACGTAGCTTCCCGTGGGCAACCCATCCCCTCTGCTGTGACGTGTCCCGACGGCCGTGAGAGCAGCCCGGAGCTCCCTGGTCTCCGCGGGCTGTCACTCGGCGAAGACTAGGGATTAGCAATCGGTTTCCGGAACTCGTCCCGGCCTCATTGGCCTACGCCAGGGGCAAGCTCGTCGCGATCGGCCGGTTCCACGCACGCGCCTGCGTGCCACGGCAACTTCTCTGCGCGCACGGACAAGAGGACCTGCGGATGCGGCACTACCGTCGTGCGCTCGTCGACTCGCCACCAGCTGTGAGGACTTGATGACGGAACGGATACCGGAGGCGGTGTTCTGGTGCCTGGCCGTGGGCCTGTTCGCCGTCGGCGTGCTGATGGTGCGCGAACGCGGCATCACCGCACGGCAGCGCAGACGGAACGCCGAACTGAGGGACGGCCTGCGGGCACGGGACGAGGAACTCCGGCACCTCGTCTCGGTCCGGCTGCCGGCCCTGGAGGACGCGTCCCACCAGCAGGTTCCGGCCGTCGGCATGCTCGACGACCGCCTTGCCGACACGGAGTTCGCGAAATGCCTCGACGGTGTCCTGGAACGGTTCGCCGGCGCGGTCGAGCACGCCCGGTCGCGTGCCGACCAGTCGGCGAAGGCCGCCCTGAAGGCGTCGATGCGCTCCCTCCAGGCCCTGGCCAATGAACAGCAGGTGTCCATCGCCGAGATGCAGGACCGGCACGACGACCCCGGCGTGCTGCGCGACCTGCTGGAAGTCGACCACGCCAACGCCCAGTTCGGCCGCCGTGCCCAGGCCATCGCCGTGCTGTGCGGCTCGTGGCCGGGCCGCCAGCGCGCCACCTCCGCGTTCGTCGAGGTCGTACGTGGCGCCACTTCCCGCATCCGTGACTACCGGCGCATCCGCATCAACGGCGAGGTCGACATCGCTGTGCGGAGCCGGGCGGTCGAACCGGTGGTGCTCGCGGTCGCCGAACTGCTCGACAACGCGGCACGTCACTCACAGCCGGGCACGATGGTCGAGGTCACCGTCCAGACGGTGCACAACGGCGCCTGCGTGGTGATCGACGACGCCGGGGTCGGCATGGACGCCCCGGCGGCCGAGCACGCTGCCGAGCTGCTCGCCGGCGCACACGCGGTGGACATCACCCGGCTCGGTGACCCGCCCCGCTTCGGCTTCGCCGTCATCGGGGCGCTCACCCAGCGCTACGGCTTCAGCGTGTCCGTCGACACGCTCTCTCCGTACGGCGGTGTACGCGCTGTGGTGTTCCTGCCGACTGCCCTGCTCACGCACCTGGACGCCGCCGTCCAGGCACCTGTGCCGTCGGCCGCACCGGCTGCGCCCACGTCCGCCGCCGCGCCCGCACTCTCTCCTGCGCAGGCGCCCTCGCCCGGCACGGCACCCACCGACGATCCTGCCGCCCCCGAATCCGAGCCCGGTACCGAACCGGCGGCAGCGACCACGCCGGGAGGTCTGCCCAGGCGCCGTCGCCGCACCGCACGGCAACCGGCCGCGGAGCCCGAACCGGCCGACGAGGTCGGCGGCCGCTCGGCCGAGGAGAACGCCCGGCGCATGGGCGCCTTCGCACGCGGCACCCGCACCGGCCGGGCCGCCCAGCACACCCGTGACGAACACGAAGGGAACAGCCACGAATGACCGGGCCCACCAGCAACGAGCTGGGCTGGATGCTGGACGAGGTGCTGAAGGTCCCGCAGGCACGCCACGCGATCCTGCTCTCCGCCGACGGCATGCTCCGCGCCTTCTCGAAGGACATCGACCGGGACGATGCCGAACGGCTGGCCGCCGGCCTGTCCGGCGTCCAGTCGATCAGCCGCAGCACGGCCGAGTTCTGCGGCACCCCGCATACCCCGTGGCGGCAGACCCTGATCGAGTTCGCGCACGGCTACGTCTTCCTGGTCGCCGCCGGCGAGGGCGCCTACCTCGCGGTCTCCACCGGCGAGGACGTCGACATGGAGGCGGTCACCTACCGCATGCACAAACTCGTCGACCGGCTCGGCAAGGAGCTGACCAGCCCCGCCCGGCAGGACACCGGCAGCCCGGCATGACCCCCCGGCGCCGCCCCGCAGACCGGCTGGTGCGGTCGTACGTCATCACGGACGGCCGCGCCCACCCCACCCGCAACACCCTGGACCTCGTCACCCTGCTGATCGCGACCGGCGATCTGCCACTGATTGGTCTCAACCCGGAAAAGCGCAGGCTCATGGAGCTGTGCCGGCCCGGAGCGCTGTCCGTCGCCGAGGTGGCCGGCCATCTGTCGCTGCCGGTGGGCGTGGCCAGAGTGCTGATCGCCGACCTCATGGACAGCGGTCACATCGTCACCCACGCGCCGATTCCCGCCGCCCGGCCGACCGACGCCCGAATCCTCCAGGAGGTGCTCGATGGACTCCGCGCCCGCCTCTGACGACGTCTACCTGCGGCCCAGTGTCCAGACCGCGGTCAAGCTGTTGATCGTGGGCCACTTCGCGGTCGGCAAGACCACGTTCGTCGGCACGCTCTCCGAGATCCGTCCCCTGCGCACCGAGGAGGTCATGACCGAGGCCGGCGCCCTCGTCGACGACCTGGCCGGTACGCGGGACAAGACGACCACCACGGTCGCCCTCGACTTCGGCCGGCTCACCCTCAACGACCGCCTGGTGCTCTACCTCTTCGGAACCCCGGGTCAGCAGCGCTTCACCCGGCTGTGGCAGGACATGACCCAGGGCGCGCTCGGGGCGCTCGTCCTCGCCGACACCCGCCGCCTCAGCCAGTCGTTCGAGGTCATGGGCGTACTGGAGGAGCACGGACTGCCGTACGCAGTCGCCCTCAACCAGTTCCACGACGCTCCCGCGTACGAGCTCGACGAGGTGCGCGAGGCCCTCGACCTGCTGCCCGAAACACCCCTCGTCCGCTGCGACGCCCGCGACCGGGTCTCGTCCACAGAGGCTCTCATCCATCTCGTCGAGTATCTCCTGACCCTCTCCCACTCTCGGCCTGACCCGAGCGGGGGAACCCCCAACGGCCTCTTGGAGCACGCGTGACCTCCGCATCCCCCGTACCGCCCTTCCCGCCGCCGGGCTGCCCCGCACACGAGTCCCTGTACGGGCCCGAGTTCGCCGCCGACCCGGTGGCCGTGTACCGGCGGCTGCGCGCGGTCGGCCCGATCGCGCCGGTCGAGCTGGCACCCGGCGTGCGGGCCTCGCTCGTCGTCGGATACGACGCCGCCCTGCACGTCCTGCGCAGCACCGAGACGTTCTCCAAGGACCCCCGCCGCTGGCAGGACCTGGCGGACGGCACCGTCCCCCTGGACAGCCCGGTCGTGCCGATGATGATGTACCGGCCGAACGCGCTGTGGACCGACGGCGCGGAACACCGCAGACTGCGTGGGGCGATCACGGACAGCCTGGCCCGGGTCGACCCCGCCACCCTGCGCGGCTATGTCGAGGCGAGCGCGGACACCCTCATCGACCGCATCGCCCCGGCCGGGCAGGCCGATCTGCTCGGCGAGTACGCCCAGGTGCTTCCCCTGCTGGTGTTCAACCGTCTGTTCGGCTGCCCGGACGACTACGGAGAGCGGCTGGTGCAGGGAATGTCCGGGATCTTCGACGGAGTGGATGCCGAGAAGGCGAACGAACTGCTCGCGACGACGCTGCTGGACCTCGTCACGCTGAAGCGCCGGCAGCCCGGTCCGGACGTGACGTCCTGGCTCATGGACCATCCCGCAGGGCTCACCGACGAGGAGATGGTGCACAGCCTCGTCCTGCTCATGGGCGCGGGCACCGAGCCCCAGCAGAACCTGATCGCCAACAGCCTGCGGCTGCTGCTGTCCGACGACCGGTTCGCGGGCAGCCTCTCGGGCGGCAGTCTGCCGGTGGAGGACGCCCTCGACGAGGTGCTGTGGACCGACCCGCCCATGGCCAACTACGCCGTGCACTACCCGATCCACGACGTCGTGTACGAAGGGGTGGTACTGCGCGCTGGGCACCCGCTCGTGGTCAGTCTCGCCGCGGCGAACACCGACCCCTCCCTGACGGTGGATCAGCGTGCGGGCAACCGCGCCCACTTGGCGTGGAGCGCGGGCCCGCACAATTGCCCGGCGCAGAGTCCGGCCCGGCTGATCGCGGCGGTGGCCGTGGAGAAGCTGCTCGACCGGCTTCCCGACATCGAACTAGCCGTGCCCGTCGAAGAATTGACCTGGCGGCCGGGCCCCTTCCACCGTGCGCTGGCCGCGCTGCCGGTGAGGTTCCCGCCGTCCACCGTCACCCCGCTCACCGTCGGTGACGAGCCGCCCGTCGAGCGGTCCGCGCCGACGCCCCAGCCGTCGGAGGTGCCGGAGGGCGGCCGCGTGCGGCGCGGATGGGCCGCGCGGCTGCTGGCGTGGTGGCGTGGCGAGTGATCAGGCGAGGCGCACCGGAAGGGAGCGGTGACCGTTGGAGATGAAGGAGTCGACCGGCTCCAACTCGTCGTTGGACACGGCGAGTCGGAGTCCGGGGAAGCAGTCGAAGAGCGCCCGCAGCGCGATGTGGGCCTCGAGCCGCCCCAGCGGAGCACCCAGGCAGAAGTGCACGCCATGCCCGAAGGACAGGTGCTCCTTGTCGATGCGGGTGACGTCGAAACGGTCGGCGTCCTCGCCGTACTTCCCGGGGTGACGCCCGGCGGCCGCGTACGCGGCGAGGATGGCCTCGCCCTTGCCGATCACCACCCCCTCCGGGCCGCCGAACTCGCTCATCTTGAGGTCCTCGACGGCGTATCGCAGCGGCAGGCCGGCGACGGGCGCCTCCACGCGCAGCGCCTCCTCGACCACGTCCTCCCACAAGACGCGGCCGGAGCGGACGTGGGCGAGTTGGTCCGGATGGGTCAGCAGGAGATGGATGGCGTTGTCCATCAGGTTGACCGTGGTCTCATGGCCGGCGCTGATCATGAGCACCAAGGTGTCGAGCAGTTCCTGCTCGCTCAACCGGGTGTCGCCGTCGTCGCGGGCTGCGATGAGCGCCGAGGTCAGGTCGTCGCCCGGCGACCGCCGTTTGAGGGCGACGAGTTCGCCCAGCGCCGCGTAGAACCGTGCGTAGTTGTGGGTGACTTCCTCCGGGGTGGCGGAGGTGTGGAAGACGCCGTCCACGACGGCCCGTAGCTCCGCACCTTGTTCCTCGGGCAGGCCGAGGAGTTCGCTGATCACCCGGATGGGCAGGGGATAGCAGAACTCCTCGCGCAGATCGACGACTTGACCCTGCCGCCCGGCCTCCTCGATGCGGTCCAGCAGGGTCGCGGCGATCTCCTCGATACGAGGCCGGAGCGCCGCGGTACGGCGTGCGGTGAAGGCCTTGGAGACCAGGGAACGCAGCCGTTTGTGCTCGCCTCCGTAGGCGGTGAACATGTTCTGCACCGCGACCCAGGTGAACAGCGGCCATTCCGGGGCGATCTCGCCGTTGATCCACTGAGTCCAGTGCCGGCGCGGGTCCTTGGAGACGCGTGGGTCGGTGAGCAGGCGCTTGAGGAGGTCGGGGCTGCTGACGGCCCAGGCATGGACGCCGTCGGGCAGTTCGACGGGGGTCACCGGTCCCCGCTCGCGGATTCGGGCGGCCTCGCCGTGGATGTCGCGGCCGGCCGGGTCGATCACTAAGGGGCGGGGGCGTTCCATGAGAGTCTCCTTGGAGCTCGCACACCAATACGACCGGTAAAGCTACTTGGACGTAGTGTGTCCGGGCCAGAGCGGTCGGCGCGCGCTGCGCACGGGGACAACTTCTCTGCGCCCGGGGGCAAGTCGGCGGTGCGCTTCCGCCTTACGGTCGGATGTCGGATCGGAAAACCGGTGAGGGTGATGACAGTCGGCAGACCGCCGTGGTGGATGCAACCGGGCAGTGTCGAGGTGCGGGCCGTGGCCGCGGGTGGTTGGTGGGACGCCGTACGCGTGCCGCTCAACCTCGGGATCGACGTACTCCGGCACCTCGGCGACGAGACGGGGGCCGTGATCAGGGACGGCGGCTTCGGCGGGCGCCTGTACTGGCTGGTTCCTCCCGGATCCGCAGCCGACTGGAACCTCCCGCAGGTGCGTGTCCTCGGCCGGGGCAGCCACGTGGTGATCCCTCCGCTCCACCGCGTCCTGAGCCCGGATCTGTGCTGGCAGATCCCTCCGTCACGGGACCGGGAGTGGACGAACACGCACCGCCTGCACTCCGCCCTCCGCACGGCCCTCCAGGCGTACGGGTCCGGGGGCGGCGAACAGGAGGCGGTACTGCTCGGTGTTCTCGGGGTTGCTCGGCACCTGGCGGCTCCCCGACCCGCTACATCACCAGCCGCCACTGGACCCAGCGAACCGATGCCACCACCGGGCTGAAGGTCTACTCCAACGCGGACGAGGTCACCACCACGTCGTCCGGACGCTCGGCTGAGAACCTCGGACTTCGGTACCTACCGGTCGGTGAGAGCGTCCGTACGGTGCCCACCACGGGAGGCCGGCGACCTCGTGGTCATGGCCCGCGCCCGGTCAGTCGAACGCGAGGAGGCCGGCGTCGACGACGGCGCGGCCGATGGGGCTCGCGAGTTCGGCGAGACGTTCGCAGCCGCTGTCGCCCAAGGCGGCGTAGGCGGGAAGGGCCAGGCGGTCGGTGCGATCCTCGATGTGCCGGCGCAGGTGTACGCCTTCCGCGCTGAGGGAGTCACCGTCGAGAAGGCCTCGCTCGCGCAGGCGCTCCTCGGTGTCGGCCCACTCCTCCTCGGGCCACGCGCGGCTCATCTTGAGGAAGTCGACGGGAACGTCACCGGTGGCAGCGTGCAGGACCAGGGACTCCAAGCCCCCGACGCCCTCGCTCAGCAAGCACGCGACGTGCCCGTCTCCACGGAACTCCCGGAGCAGCGTCTGGGCGTGCCACAGCTGCAGCACCGGTTCCTCCGGCCAGGGCAGGGCGGCGTGCGCGGCGAACAGCGGGCGGCCCTGGGGATGTTCGCAGGCGGCCTCGGCGGCCCTGCGGGCCAGCGCCAGGACCTCGTCCAGAGCGGGCAGCTCGTGGATTCCCGCCCGCCGCAGGGCCTCGCCCGCGGCGGCGTACCGCGCCTCCAGCACCTGCTGTGGCGTCGTCGCGTCCCAGGCCCCGTCGACCGCCTGCCGTACGAGACCGGGATTGAAGTTGTAGAAGGTCGAGATGACCAGTTCGGCGGACGCCCGGCCGAACGCGGCGCTCCGGGAGGTGAAGTACCCGGTGCGGCCGCTCAGGCCGAGGTCCCTGTACCGTCGCCGTCCCTCGGGGACGAAGTAGATCATGGCGTGCAGGGGCTCAAGGCGGCGCCAGGCCGCGCGCGCTGTCTTCACGGGATCACCTTTCAGGGAGCCGACGAACTTGGTGGTATTGCTGCGGTTCAGTACTCGCCTCACCGCTCGCCGTGCGTGCGCAGATGGTCGAGCAGCAGGCGGCTCAGCGTTTCGGGTGCTTCCTCGGGGATCCAGTGGCTGACGCCCTGGAGGGTCTCGAACCGGTACGGCCCGTTCACCCACCGCCCGGTCTCCTCTGCGGCCGCCGGGCCGAACGCGCTGTCCTCCGTGCTCCAGACGTACAGGGTGGGCACGTCGATGACGCCGATCGCGCTGTCGGGACGGCCGGCCCGATACCAGTTCAGCGCCGCGGTGAGAGCGCCTGGCTGGGACAGGCGCCGTACGTAACCCTCGGCACTGTCCCGCGGGACCTTCCCGGCGTAGAAGGCGCGTAGCTCCTGGGCGTCGTGGGCGAGCATGCGCTCTTCGGTCGCGGGTGCTTCGCGCCAGTCGATCATGTAGCGCGAGCGTTCCCGCTGATCCTGATCGGTGCGCAGGGTGGTGGCCAGCGCGCCGGGGTGCGGGGTCGAGACGACCGTCAGGGTGCGCACGCGGCCGGGGTGGGCGTGCGCGGTCCACCAGGCCACCGCACCTCCCCAGTCGTGGCCGACCAGGTCGAACGCCGACCAGCCCAGTTCCTCGGTGATCGCGGCCACGTCGTCGACGAGAAGGCCGATGCGGTACTCCTCGGGCCGCTGAGGGCGGGCGCCGGGGGAGTAACCACGTTGGTCGGGAGCCACCACCCGACAGCCGTGGGCGGCCAGCGCCTCGATCTGCTCCCGCCATACCGCTCCGGTCTGCGGGAAGCCGTGCAGCAGGAGTACCGGGCGGCCTTCGCGCGGGCCCGAGACGATCGCGTCGAAGACGCCCGCAGCAGTGGAGATCTTCAGCTCGGTCACGATCCCTCCCCTCATACCGACTGGTCGGTAGCCTTCAGCCGGGGAGGCGGCCTGTCAAGGCCCCGGGAGGCGGGAGCATGGTTGAACATGACGCCGACTTCAACTATAACCGGGTCGGGAGGCCGACCCCTGACCACTCACAGCGCCCCAGACGGCGCTTCGGCCCCGCCCACCGGCATCGAGCTCGGCGTGCGGAGCTTGGAGTGTGGACCCCGAAGCTCCCGGACGAACCGGACCAACAGGAAGCAGTGAGGCGACATGAGGGAAGCAGTCATCGTTTCGACGGCACGGACGCCGATCGGAAAGGCCTACCGCGGCGCGTTCAACGACACCCAGGCGCAGGAACTCGCCGCGCATGCACTCTCACACGCGGTTCGGCGCGCCGGGCTCGAGGGAGGAGAGGTCGAGGACGTCGTCTTCGGCTGCGCCGTGCAGCAGGGGTCCGCCGGTTTCAACGTCGCGCGTCAGGCCGCCCTGCGCGCAGGACTTCCGGACACGGCGTCAGGGATGACCATCGACCGGCAGTGTTCGTCGGGCCTGATGGCCATCGCGACGGCCGCCAAGCAGATCGTCACGGACGGCATGCAGGTCGCTGTCGGCGGCGGCGTCGAGTCGATCTCCCTGGTGCAGAACGACCACATGAACACCCACCGCATGACGGATCCCTGGCTGATCGAGCACAAGCCGAGCATCTACATGCCGATGCTGCAGACGGCGGAGATCGTCGCCGAACGCTACGGCGTGGGCCGGGAACGTCAGGACGAGTTCGCGCTGCTGTCACAACAGCGCACCGCGGCGGCCCAGGAGGCCGGCCTGTTCGACCAGGAGATCGTCCCGCTCACCAGTGTCAAGAAGGTCCTCGACAAGCAGTCCGGGGAAGTGCGCGACGAGGAGGTCACCCTGGCCCGGGACGAGGGCAACCGCGCTTCGACGACCCTCGACGGCCTGGCCGGGCTGGCGCCGGTACTGCCCGACGGTCAGGTGAGCGCGCACTCCAGCGTGACGGCGGGCAACTCCTCGCAACTGTCGGACGGGGCTTCGGCGTCGGTGTTGATGGAGTCGAAGGAGGCCGAGCGCCGCGGTCTGGAACCGCTGGGCGTCTACCGGGGTATGACCGTCGCCGGTTGCGCACCGGACGAGATGGGCATCGGCCCGGTGTTCGCCATCCCGAAGCTGCTGAAGCAGCACAACCTCACCATCGACGACATCGGCCTGTGGGAACTCAACGAGGCGTTCGCCTCCCAGGCCCTGTACTGCCGCGATGAACTCAAGATCGACCCGGAGTGCTTCAACGTCAACGGCGGCGCGATCTCGGTCGGCCATCCTTACGGAATGACCGGCGCCCGCCTGGTGGGGCATGCCCTCATCGAGGGTAAGCGCCGAGGTGTCCGGTACGTGGTGATCTCGATGTGTGTCGGCGGCGGAATGGGCGCGGCCGCACTGTTCGAGGTCGTCTGATGGAGGGGGAGAAGGACCGAACCGCGGTCCTGGTGGACTTCGGCGGGGTCATCACCTCCAGTGTGCTGCGGGCTTTCACCGACTTCGGCGCCTCGCTCGGCGGCGACCCGCGCCTGCCGCTGGACCTCCTCGCCCGGGACCAGCCCTCACGCACCCTCCTGGCCGACCACGAGTGCGGCCGTATCGACGCCGAGGCATTCGAGCGCGGATTCGCCGAGCGTCTCCGTGCCCACGGCGCCGACGTCCCGGCCGAGGGGCTCACGGCACGGATGCAAGCGGGCATGTCGATCGACCAGGACATGCTTGCGCTGCTGGCTGATCTTCGAGCCGCCGGCTGTCCCGTTGCGCTGGTGTCCAATTCGTTCGGAACCGGGACCTACGACGGCATCGACCTCGCCACCGTCGCCGATGTGGTCGTCATCTCCTCCGCGGTCGGCATCCGCAAGCCTTCCCGACGGATCTACGCGATCGCATGTGAACGCCTCGGTGTCGCGCCCGAGGAGGCGGTCATGATCGACGATCTGCAGCAGAACCTCGACGGAGCGGCGCGGATCGGCATCGGAGGAGTGCTGCACACCAGTGCCGCCGACACCCGCCGCCAACTCGCCGAACGCTTCCGTATCACCACCTGACCGATCGCATCGGGCGCAGTGAGGCGCGTCATCCGGCCGCCCCGGCAGAGGACTTGACGGGGAGGCCGGGCCAACTCCACCGATCGGCGAGGGCGAAACCTGTACCGCCACCAGCTCACACCCCTGGAAGGCACCACTCCTGACCAGCGTCTTCGATCCTGTGCGCCGCCACGCGGCCGCCACCCCCGACAACATCGCCCTGCGCGGCGGCACGGATGAGTGGACCTACCGTCAGCTGCACGACGCGAGCGTGGGATACGCGGGTGCGTTGACCGCCGCGGGCCTGTCCCCCGGGGACCGGGTGCTGCTCGCAGCGCCGTCGGTGCCCGAGTTCGTGGTGGCCTACCTCGGGATCCAGGCGGCGGGCTGCGTCGTGGTGCCGGTCAACACCATGTCCACCCGTGCCGAGGTCGAATATGTTCTCGGCGACGCCGCGTGTTCGTCGGCGATCGCCTGGCACGCCCTCGGCCCGCTGTCGCCGAGGCGGCCACGGCACTCGGCGTACCCTTCTGGACGCTGACCCCGGGAGCGTCGGTCACCGGCGCGACCCCTGCCGACGTCGTCGACCGGGACCGTGACGAGACCGTGGCCATCCTCTACACCTCGGGTACGACAGGGCGGCCGAAGGGGGCTCAACTCACCGTCCGCAACCTGCTGTCCGCCGGCGAGATCGGCGCCGAGTGCAGCCGCGCCTCGAGCGCCGACCGCATTGGCACCGGACTCCCGCTGTTTCACGTGTTCGGCCAGGCATCGGTTCTGATGGCGGCCCTGACCGCGGGTGGCTCGATGTCGTTGCTCGCCCGGTTCGACCCTGCGGCGGTGCTGGAGATGCTGCGCCGCGACCGGCTCACCATCATGGCCGGCGTGCCGACCATGTGGAACGCGATGCTGCACGCGGCGGGTGATGCGAGCCCGGCGGACTTCGCCCGGCTCCGCGTCGCCGTCTCCGGCGGTGCGTCGCTGCCCGGCGAGATCGCCCGCGCCTTCGAGGCCCGCTTCGGCTGCACCATCCTGGAGGGGTACGGGCTCACCGAGACCACCGCGTTCGGCACGTTCAACGACATCGACCGCGGTGGCAGGACCGGGTACACCGGCCGGGCGGTCCCGGGGCCGCAGGTGCAGGTGCGCGGCAGTGACGGCAACGAGTGCCCGCCGGGCACCGTCGGCGAGGTCCACATCAAGGGGCCCACGGTCATGCGGGGTTACTGGAACCGCCCCGCGGACACCGCCGCGGCGATCTCACCCGACGGCTGGTTCCAGACCGGCGACCTCGGCGAAACCGACACGGACGGCGACCTGCGCATCGTCGACCGCCTCAAGGACCTGATCATCCGCGGCGGCTACAACGTCTACCCCGGTGAGGTCGAGGAAGTGCTCTACGAGCATCCCGACATCGTCGAGGCGGCCGTCATCGGCGTGCCCGACGACCACTACGGCGAGGAGGTCGCCGCGCTCATCGCGGCCCGACCCGGTTCGGAACTCGGTGCCGCCGAGGTGTCCAGTTGGGCGCGCGAGCGGCTGTCCGCCTACAAGGTCCCGCGCATCGTCCGGTTCGTCGACGCGCTGCCCAAGGGCCCGACGGGGAAGATCCTCAAGCGGTCCATCGACCGTAGCGCTCTGACCCGCGACACCGCGCCCGGCGACGTTGCCGCCGGTCACCGATGAGCCTCGGAGATCCGGACATCAATCGGCCCCGCTGCCCCTTGGGGGTTTGTGACCATGGCGTCGGATTCAAGTAAAGTCCTGGGGATGGACACCAGTGCGCCCGAGGAGATCGACAGCGAGAAGGCACCGCCCGTGGCGCCCTTCTCGCACCTTCGCGAGCCGCCCACGACGCAGCGCGGGGCGCGGACACGGGCCGCTTTGGTGAAGGCCGCGCGCAAGGTGTTCGAACGGGACGGCTACCTCGACACCCGCCTGACCGACATCACCAAAGAGGCTCGGTGCGCAGCGGGGTCCTTCTACACCTACTTCTCCAACAAGGAAGAGGTGCTCGCCGCCGTCCTCCTGGAGGCACAGGAGGACATGATGCACCCCGGCATGGGCCGGGTGGAGGGCACAGACGATCCCTATGCGGTGCTCGAGGCGAGCAACCGCGCCTATCTCGCGGCATACAAGCGGAACGCGAAGCTGATGGCACTGCTGGAGCAGGTGGCCCAAGTGGAGCCGGAGTTCCGTGAGTTCCGAAGGCGACGCGGGGACGCGTTCATCCGCCGTAACGCCCGCGGTATCGCCGACCTGCAGGCGCGGGGCGTCGCAGACCGTGAGGTCGATCCGATGATGGCGTCCCGGGCACTGTCGGGCATGGTCAGCGTCATGGCCTACAACGCCTTCGTGCGCAGTGAAGGGCAGGAGGAAGAAGGTACGCCGGTGGACTTCGAGGAGCTCGTGGCCACGGTCACCCGGCTCTGGGCGAACGCTCTCCGGTTCCCCGGCCACCGCTGATCCGCCTGTCCGGTAGCCGCTCACACCCCTGGGGTTGGGCGGCTTTCTTCATGGGGTTCCGTGCGGGCAGATCTTGAACTTGACGTCGGATTCAATTATACAAGTGGGACGCAGACGCATCGCACGCCCCGTCAACGGAGAGGGTTGCCGTGAACGTTGCACAAAGAGTCGCCATCGTCACCGGTGGGGGTGGCGGCATCGGCAGCGCGCTGGTCGCGCGGCTCGCTCGCGAGGGTGCCCGGGTGGTCGTCGCAGATCTCGACGCGGAGGCCGCGCGGGCGGTGTCGGAGACAGTCAACGCCGACCATCCGGGAAGCACCGTCAGCACCGGCGCGGACGTGTCGGACACCGCCCGGATCGAGGAGCTGATCGACCTGGGGGAGACCGCGTTCGGCCCGGTCGACCTCTACTTCGCGAACGCGGGCATCGCAGGGGCAGCCGGCCTCGACGCGACCGAACAGGACTGGGATCTCTCGATCGAGGTGAACCTGCGCGCCCACATCCGTGCGGCCAAGCTGCTGCTGCCGCGATGGCTCGAGCGCGGTGAGGGCTACTTCGTCAGCACCGCCTCGGCGGCCGGCCTGCTCACCCAGATCGGCTCCGCCACATACGCGGTCACCAAGCACGCGGCCGTCGCTTTCGCGGAATGGCTGAGCGTCACCTACGGCGATCGCGGGGTCCGGGTCAGCTGTCTGTGCCCGATGGGTGTGAACACCAGGATGCTGTCCTCGGGAGAGGACTCCGGGGACGCGCTGGGAAGGGCCGCGACGCGGGCCGTCACCTCCGCCGGTGACGTCCTGGAGCCGACCGAAGTCGCCGACTCCGTCCTGACCGCGATCGAGGACGAGCGCTTCCTGATCCTGCCGCACGAAGACGTTCTCGAGATGTACCGGCAGAAGGGCTCGGACTACGACCGGTGGCTGCGCGGAATGCGCCGCTACCAGAGCACCCTGCCGGCGCAGGCATGACCGGCGCGCTGGGCGAGCTCGTCCTCGCCGACCGCCGAGGGCCGGTGCTGGTGCTCACGTTCAACCGGCCCGCCAAGCTGAACGCCTGGACCGACGAACTCGAGGACCGCTATTTCGGCCTGCTCGACGCCGCCGAGGACGACCCGGACGTACGCGCCGTCGTGGTCACCGGCGCGGGGCGCGGATTCTGCGCCGGAGCCGACCTGCAACGGCTGCAGGCGATCGGCGAGGTCTCCGAGGCCGACAGGACACCGCGACGCCCGCGGGACCTGCCGCTGACCCTGCGAAAACCGCTGATCGGAGCGATCAACGGGGTGGCCGCCGGCCTGGGCATGGTGGAGGCGCTCTACTGTGACCTTCGCTTCGGCTCGCCCTCGGCCCGGTTCACCACGGCATTCGCGCAACGCGGGCTGATCGCCGAATACGGGATCTCCTGGCTGTTGCCACGGCTGGTGGGGCACAGCCGGGCAACGGATCTGCTGCTGTCGAGTCGCATGATGGATGCCGAGGAGGCCTTCCGTATCGGACTCCTCGACCATCTGGTCCCCACCGGCAGCGTGGTCGATGCCGCTGTCGCATACGCCACCGATCTGGCGAGGCGCTGCTCTCCGGCCTCCATGGCCACCATCAAGAGCCAACTGAGCAACGACGCGGACGGCACCTACTCCCATTCCGTGACCCTGGCGGAAGGCCTCATGTTCCAGGCCTTCCGCGGGTCCGACGTCGTCGAAGGCGTGGCCAGCCACCTGGACAAGCGCCCGCCCAACTTTCCCTCCCTACCCGTCAGGAGTTCGGATGTCCCTGTTTGAGATGTCGGACCGTGCCAGGAAGTACCGCGCGGATCTGCTCGAGTTCATGGATGAGCGCATCTACCCCGCCGAGGCGGTGTACGACGAGCAGATGCGCGAGTCGGGCGACCCGCACTTCCACCCGCCGATCCTCGAAGAGCTCAAGGCGGAGGCGCGCAGGCGTGGACTGTGGAACCTCTTCCACCCGCACCCCGAGTGGGGCCCCGGTCTGACGAACCTCGAGTACGCGCCCCTGGCGGAGATCATGGGCCGCAGCCACATCGCCTCCGAGGCGTGCAACTGCAACGCGCCCGACACCGGCAACATGGAGGTGCTCACGCTGTTCGGCACCGACGAACACAAGGAGAAGTACCTCAAGCCCCTGCTCGACGGGACGATGGCCTCGGCCTTCGCGATGACCGAGCCGCGTGTCGCCAGCTCCGACGCCACCAACATCGAGCTGCGGATGGAGCGCGACGGCGACGGGTACGTGGTCAACGGCCGCAAGTGGTTCGCCTCGAACGCGATGCACAAGAACTGCAAGGTGCTCATCGTAATGGGCAAGACCGACCCCACGGCGGCCCCGCATCGCCAGCAGTCGATGATGGTCGTCCCGATCGACGCCCCCGGCGTCACCGTGGTCCGCAACCTCCCGGTGTTCGGGTACGCGGACCGTGAGGGCCATGCGGAGATCATCTTCGAGAATGTCCGGGTGCCGGCCCAGGACCTCCTCAAGGGTGAGGGTGAGGGTTTCGCGATCAGCCAGGCCCGGCTCGGTCCCGGTCGTATCCACCACTGCATGCGGGCCATCGGCGCGGCCGAGCGGGCGCTGGAACTGATGTGCCGGCGCGCACAGTCACGGGTGACCTTCGGCAGTCCGGTCGCCGAACGGTCCAACATCCAGGACTGGATCGCGGAATCGCGGATCGACATCGAGATGATCCGCCTGCTCACACTCAAGGCCGCGTACCTGATGGACACGGTCGGGAACAAGGAAGCGCGCACCGAGATCGCGGCCATCAAGGTAGCCGCCCCGAACATCGCGTTGAAGATCATCGACCGCGCAATCCAGGTGCACGGGGGAGCGGGAGTGACCGACGACTTCCCCCTGGCGATGATGTACGCGCATCTGCGCACGCTGCGGCTGGCGGACGGTCCCGACGAGGTCCACAAGCGAGCCATCGCCAAGCAGGAACTGCGGCAGTACCCCGAGGCGGCGACGGCGGCGGTGAGCTGAGATGGCAGGACTCGATCTCACCGGTCGCACTGCCGTCGTCACCGGGGCCTCGCGCGGCATCGGGCTGGCCATCGCCCAGGCCATCGCGGAGGCCGGCGGAAACGTCGTCCTCACCTCCCGCTCCCAGGAGGCGGCCGACGCCGCCGCGGCCCAGGTCAAGGGCACAGCGGTCGGCGTCGGGGCGCACGCGGTAGACGAAGAGGCGGCCCGGCGCTGTGTGGAGCTGACGCTCGGGCGCTTCGGCAGCCTGGACATCCTCATCAACAACGCGGGGACCAACCCGGCCTTCGGGCCGGTCATCGACCAGGACCACAGCCGGTTCGCGAAGACCTTCGACGTGAACCTGTGGGCGCCCGTCCTGTGGACGGGTCTGGCCACGCGGGCCTGGATGGGCGAGCACGGCGGGGCGGTCGTCAACACCGCGTCGGTGGGTGGCATGGCCTCCGAGGCGAACATCGGGCTGTACAACGCCTCGAAGGCCGCACTGATCCACCTCACCAGGCAACTCGCCCTGGAACTCTCGCCGAAGATCCGAGTCAACGCGGTGGCACCGGGTGTGGTGCGCACGAAGCTGGCCGAGGCTCTGTGGAAGGAGCATGAGGAGGAGGTGTCCGCCTTGGTGGCGCTGGGCCGCATCGGGGAGCCCGCCGACATCGCCTCCGCGGTCGCCTTCCTCGTCTCGGACGCCGCGAGCTGGATCACCGGCGAGACGATGGTCATCGACGGCGGTCAACTCCTCGGTGAAGCGCTCCCGTTCAGGCAGGAAGCGGGCATCGGTGGCTAGTGCGGACATCGTCGGAATCGACGCCGGGGCGGTGAGCCGCTGGTTCGAGACCCTCGGCGTCGACTTCGACGGGCCCGTGGCCTTCGAACGGATCGGGCTGGGCCAATCGAATCTGACGTATCTCGTACGCGACCAGGCCGGCCGTAGGTGGGTGCTGCGGCGCCCGCCGCTGGGTCGCCTGTTGGCGTCGGCGCACGACGTGGCCCGCGAGGCGCGGATTCTCAGCGCCCTGGAGGGCACCGCAGTCCCGACTCCGCGGGTGCTCGGGGTGACCGATGATCCCGCCGTGACCGACTCCCCGTTGCTGCTCATGGAGTTCGTGGACGGCCAGGTCGTCGACAGGATGTCGATCGCACAATCGTTGACGCCCGAGCGCCGTCGGGCGATCGGGATGTCGTTGCCGCAGACGCTGGCGAAGATCCACGCGGTCGATCTCGAGGTGACCGGGCTGACCGGTCTGGCCGGCCACAAGCCGTATGCGCAGCGTCAGCTCAAGCGGTGGTCGGCCCAGTGGGCGAGGTCCAGGACTCGCGAGCTGCCCGCCCTGGAGGATCTCACCGGGCGCCTTGTCGCGGCCGCCCCCGAGCAGCGCGAACTGACGCTCGTGCACGGCGACTTCCATCTGCGCAACGTCATCACCTCCTACGACACCGGGGAGGTGACCGCGGTGCTCGACTGGGAACTGTCGACGCTGGGGGATCCGCTGGCGGACCTGGGCAGCCTGCTGGCCTACTGGCCGGCCAAGGGTGAGAACGCCTTGGGCGACTTCGCCGCGACCGCTCTCGACGGCTTCCCGACCCGCGAGGAACTCGTGGCGGCCTACTCGGCGGTGTCGGGACGCGACCTGACGGCGTTGGGCTACTGGCACGCGATGGGCCTGTGGAAGGTCGCGATCATCGCGGAGGGCGTGATGCGCCGTGCGATGGACGAACCGCGGAACAAGGCCGCGTCCGGAACCCCCACCGCAGAGCGCATCGACGCACTGGTGGCGAAGGCCCACGAAGCCGCGGACACAGCAGGCATCTGACCCTCTCGTCCGCCCACGGGACTTGGGCACTCAGACAAACAGCCAGGAGCTGTGAGGACGAAAGCAGTCCTCGTATCGACGGCGCGTACGCTGATCGGGAAGACGTGCATCGGCGGTGGCATGGGCGCGGCAGCGCTGATCGGGGTGGTGTCGTGAACCCCGCCGCACTGTTCGATGACAGCGGGAAGACCGTGGTGGTGACCTGCGGTTCACGTGGAATCAAGCTGATGATCGCGCACGGTTTCCTGGCGGCCGAGGCCACGGTGATCACAGTTCCCGCAAGGCCGAGCGTGCGAGAAGGCGGCAGCGGAGTCGAACGCACTGACGTCCGCCGGCGCCGGAAGGACGAGAAGCCGAAGGCCAAGGTCGCGGTCCTCTTCCGGAACGACGACTTCGGCAAGGACCTGCTCGGCGGGTTCAAGGAGGCCGTCGCCGACAGCGGCGCCAAGGTGGTCGCCGCGGAGAGCTACGAGGTCACCGACCCCTCCGTCGCTCGCACCCGCGTGCTGCCACGTGCTCGCCGCGACGGCCGGCGCCGTGTCGGCAGGTCGCCGTCGCGCAGGGAGTTGTGCGAGGTGGGGGAACCAGGACTCGTCAGTCCGTGATGACGGCGTCGCGGTGGATCCACTCGGGGCTGTGGGCCGCCTTGTACATGAAGTCGGCGACGTCCGCGCGGCTGATCGTCGGGTTGCCCTTCATCGGGAGGCGCTCGCCGACGAGGTAGCGGCCCTTGGCGGGGCCCTTGGTCAGCATGGTCGGGTAGACCAGCGTCCAGTCCAGGCCGCTGGAGCGGATCGCCTTCTCGGAGATCTCCTTGTTCGCATAGATGTTCCGGAGAAACGTGCGGTACATGACCTTCTGCGCGGCGCTCGCCGACCGGTAGGTGTCACCCACGCCGAACGAGGACAGCCATACCAGGCGGGATACGCCGTTTTCCTCGGCCGCACCGATCACGGCCGTCGCGGCGCGGGTGAACAGGTCGTCGGCGCGTACGGAGGTGCTCCTGCCGAGAGCCGAGATGACGACGTCCTGCCCGATCACGGCCTTCGCGACGTCGTTGTGCGAGGTGGCGTCTCCGGCGACCACGTTGACCCGGTCTGCCAGGTCGTCCAGCGCCTGCGGCCTGCGGGCCAGGACGGTGACCGTGTCACCGGCCCCGGTGGCGAGGTCGACGACGTGGCGACCGGTGGGGCCGGTCGCACCGAGGATCAAGAGCTTCATGGAATGTGCATCCTTCGTCTGTGAAGTGGGACGAGCCGGTTTTCAGGCGAGGTCGGCCAGGTCTTCCCCGGTGAGGGTGATCGCGGCGGCGGCCATGTTCTCCTCCAGGTGGGGAAGGGACCCCGTGCCCGGGATGGCGAGGGTCACCGGGGAGGAGGCCAGCAGCCAGGCCAGGCCGATCTGGCCAACAGTGGCACCGTGCCGGGCCGCCACCCTGGCCAGCCGCTCGTCGTCGAGTTCCCGACCGCCCCCCATCGGAAAGAACGGCACGAAGGCGATACCGGCCTCCTCGCAGGCCGCCAACAGGTCGGCGTCGTCACGCTGGGCGGCGTGGTAGTGGTTCTGCACGGCTACGACGGGGGCGATCGCGCGGGCCTCCGCGAGGTGGCCGGCGTCGACGTTGCTGATGCCGAGGTGGCGGATCAGCCCCTCTTCGCGCAGCGCCGCCAGTGCCGCGAACCGTGCGGCGAGTGACTCACCGTGCGGGGGCGACATGGCTCCGATCCGCAGGTAGACCAGATCGAGGCAGTCCAGCCCCAGGGTTTCCAGGTCGGTCTCGACCAGGCGGCGCATGTCGGCGGCAGTGCCCTGCGTGAAGCCGTCCTGCCCGACGATGTGCCCCACCTTGGTGGCGATCACCAGGTTGGACGGGTAGGGGAACAACGTCTCGCGGATCAGGGTGTTCGCACGCACCGCACCGCCGGCGCTGACGTAGAAGTCGGCGGTGTCGATGTGGTCGGCACCCAGCTCCATGGCCCGGCGCAGCACGGCGCGGCCGACCTCGGGATCACGGGCGGCGCCGAACATGCCGGCCTTGGACGGCAGACGCATGGCGCCGAGACCCATCCGGTTCACATCCAGGTCGCCACCGAGGCGGAATCTGTTGCTCATGGACGCGAGCCTGCAACGCGCGTGCCATCCCTGCGAGCGCGTGGCACCTTGCTGCCAAGGCACAATGGACGTATGCCACAGGTCATGGAGCTCCGCGGTGATGTCGAGTTCTGGGCTCGGATCAAGCCCCTGACGGAGTCCGACGACGTGGAATGGGTCCATATCGCCCATGACCTCGACACCTGGCCCCGAGCCCGTGAGGCCGCCCGCCTCCAGGCGCGCCGCGGCAGGGCACCCCAGGCACGCAAGCTGTACAGCCTCGCGGCTCTCGCCGACGAGCGCGACCGGGAGGCCCTGCGGGAGATGGCTGCCCTTGGCTTCCAGGTGCGGATCGCCACTGCCCCGCTCCCGCAAGGAACCGTCATCATCGACCGGCGCACCATGATCCTCACCGACCCGGCGCCCTCCGCCCCGGCCGCTCACGGCCCGCGCATCTACACCATGAGTGCCTCGCCGGCCCTGATCGGCGGAGCCTACGCGCTGTTCGAAGCCGCCTGGGAAAGCGCCGCCGACCTGACCACCGTCCTCGACGCGAGACGGCCCCGCATCGACGACCAGACCTCCAAGGTCCTGCGCGCCCTGGGCTCCGGCGCCACCGACGAGGCAGCCGCACGGGAACTGGGCATGTCGCTGCGCACCTACCGCCGCCGGGTCGCCGAACTGCTCGCCGGCCTCGGCGCGGCCTCACGTTTCCAAGCCGGGGTACGTGCGGGGGAGTTGGGCCTGACCCGCAGCTGATCAACACGGCGCGGAATGAGACGGTGCGCAGGTGAGCGCGGCGACCGGCACAACGATCGACCAAGGACGTCCCGGCGCGCCTCCCGAAGGATGAGCGGTGTCCCGCGCTGCCCTCTCGTCCGTGTGTGAGCGAGTCGGCGGATGGGAGGGCACGCGTCGGCCCCTTCTGGACACCGAGGTTCGGCTCGGCGCTGGAGTTGTTCCCGGACCTCGTTCGGTCGACTCCCAGTTGTCCGGCGAGTGCGTCGTAGAACACGCGGGTTCGCTCCTCGTCCCCGGACTGCGCAGCACGTCGAGACCGAAGGTGCCGGCGCTGCCGCGCTCGAGTGTCAGCCTGATGTGGAGCTGTCCCCCTTGATCGCCGGGGACGGAGCAGGTCAGGGCGGTGACGCGGGCGGCGAACGTGCGGGCGTCGGTGAGGTCTTCGCGGTGCAGCCCGTCGAGTCGACAGCAGCTGAGCAGATAGGCGCGGGCACTCGCTCTCCTGCACCGCCTCGACGAAGCGGCGGCCGGCCGGGCGGTGGCGTGGGTATCGGCTGAGGGGGCCGCCGAGGTGGCCGAGGGGGGCGAGGCCGTGGAGCAGGCCGGTGGGGGCGGAGTCTCCTGCGCCGACGGTGTCGACGACGTCAACAGGTCGGGCGGGGGACGGTGACGTGGCGGCCGTCGAGGGAGGCGAGGGCCCCGTGTCGGCCGCGGGTGATGACGACGAGGCGCGCGCCGACGGCGTGCCACGTGTCGCAAGTCTGCTCGGGAGGGGTGTCGGGAAGGGGCAGGGTGAGGTCGTCGTGATGTGGTCCGGTGCCAGTCGCCCACCGCCGGTCGGGGCAGCGGCCGCCGCCACCGGCCCTGCCGCGGTCCGCGGATCAGCGGGCCCGGCAGGGGGGCGGGGCGTCGTCCGCCGGGGCGGCGGGTGTCACTGCCGGCGGACGGGAACGTTGACGTCGTCCACGTTGATGTGGCCCCAGCCGCCCGTCGCCCGATCGACGATCTCGACGTAGATCCGCTCACCGACGTGGGCGGACAGGTCGAAGACGACGCGGCGGTACTGCTCGGTCCCGCGGCCGGTCGCCTTGGCCAGGATCTCGCCGTCGTCGGCGCGGACGACGGCCGCGTAGAGCAGGGCGGGGTCGTTTCCGCCGGAGACGAGCAGGTCGATCAGGCCGTCTCCGCCGAGGACCACGGTGGCGGAGCGGAGCACCCCGGTGGCCTCGTCGCCCTGGTCGGGTCGGAAACCCCACAGGTGATGGCCGGCCGCGTCGCCCTCGGTCTCGGCCTGGTAGAACGGCCCGCCCCAGCCCCAGTCGGTGCGGGTGGTGACATGGGCGTCGCTGAACGCCGTACCCGAGACCACGGTCCACCCGGTGAGGTCTCCGGTGGCGAAGTCGTGGTTGGGAAGGGCGTCGACGTCCGTCGGGCGTGGCGGATCGTAGGCGGCCGGGGCCACGGGAGTGTCGTAAGCGGGGTTCATCCGCCAGACGTCCAGCTCCAGGACCTCGGCGGCGCCTCCCCGGGCGGTCAGCCGCAGGCCGGTGGCGTCCTTCCTCGTGGGGTAGACGCGGCTGGTGAGGCTGTGGGTCCCGTTGATGTACGCCTCCAGCATGGAGCGGTCGAGCAGGACGCGCAGTCGCAGTCGCCCGTCGTCCAGTTCGACGGTGCCTCCGTGCACGCCCTTGCGTACGTCCGGGTCGAGGCTGGAGCGGCCGCGGTCGATCCGGAAGCGGTGCTCGGTCGTGTCGTAGGACAGCAGCGTCTCCTCGGTGCCGTCGGCGCAGGCCCTGACCGCCAGGGTGATCGTCCGGGCGCCGCGCGGCTCGATGACGGCGCTGATGTCCAGCAGGTCGCCGGAGACGTCGGCGAGTCGCCGGTTCGCCTCCTCGACCGACGCGCGCCGGATTCCGGCGAGCCGCTCGCCACGGAGTCCGGCCGCCTCGGTGATCGGTTCGACGCCGAGGCGGCCGTCCCGGCGCAGCGAGACGCTGACGGGCATCCCGGCGTTGTGTGCCCAGCCGGACTGGGCGTGCTGCTGTTCGCTCCGGCGGTCCTGGGCGATGCTGAAGAGCACGGACCGGCCGTCGGGGGTGACGAAGCCGGACGGGCCGGTGAAGTGCTCGCCGAAGTCGAACTCGCGGGGCTCTTCGTGGTCGGGCACGAAGCGGCACGCACGCCTGTCGAAGGTGCCGATCCAGTAGTAGGTGTGCTTGACGGCGTCGGGGTTGAACCCCTCCCACCAGGGGCTGATCAGCAGGATGTGCTTGCCGCTGCGCCTGCCTCCGGGGCCGGGAAGCGGAAGGAGGACGGGCAGTTCCCACACCTCGCCGGGCTCCGGCTGCGTGGCGAGGTCGTTCCGGTGCAGGGGACCGCGGTACGTCCACGGGCCCTCGGGCCTGCGGGCGGTGTGGACGAGGGCGGTTCCCCCGTGCTTCCGGGTGACCTGCGTGCCGTCGTAGTCGACGATGCCGCTGCCGACCAGCTGGTACCAGACGCCGTCCTCCTCCCAGACGAACGGGTCACGGAAGTTCTCCGCCCACGCGGTGCCGGGGCCGGCGGGGAGACCTGCCGGGGCCTCGGTGACCGGCTCGGACCTCATCGTCCAGACGGGCAGGTCGGTGTCCTTGTCGGTCGGGTAGGCCGACACGGCGAGCCCGGTCCGCTGACGGTGGGGCAGCCGGTCGTCGCCGCCGGTGAAGAAGAGGACCGGGCCCCGGTCGCCGTCGACACAGGCCGAGCCCGACCAGCAGCCGTCCGGGCCGACGGAGTCCGCGGCGGGCGCGAGGGCGATGGGAAGGTCTCGCCAGTGCACCATGTCGGTGCTGACCGCGTGCCCCCAGTGGATCTGGCCCCAGAAGGGGCCCAGCGGGTTGTGCTGGTAGAAGATGTGGTACTTGCCCTTGAAGTACACGGGCGCGTGCGGCTCGTTCATCCAGTGCCAGGGCGGCAGCATGTGGAACTGGGGGCGGTGCCGGTCGCCGTCGAAGCGGGTCCGCTGCGGGGCGAGGTCCGGCCGGGGCACACGACGGCCGGGAAGAGCCGCGACCTGCTCGGCGTGTTCCTGCCGCGCCGTCGGATCGTCCAGGGTGCCCGGGCGGATGACCAGACTGTCCATCAGCCCCATGTACATGTTGGCCTGGAACTCGCCGTTGAGCAGCGTGGACCGGTTGTGCCGCCCGATGAGCAGCGGCTCGTCCGGGGCGAGTACGGGGGCCTTGTCCGGGGTGGTCGCTGTGCCGATCAGCCGGCCGTCGCGGTAGACGCGCAGCTGCCGGGCGGCCGGGTCGTAGGTCGCCGCCACATGCGTCCACCGGCTCTTGGCCGCCGGCTGGTCCGGGGCGCCCTTGACCTCGATCAGGTCGTCCCCGAAACCGAGCTGGAAGACGATCTGTCCGAAGCGGCGCAGGCCGAGCAGGAATCCGCTCTTCGCGTCGGGGTCATGCTGGTTGACCAGCGCTTGGGGCTTGCCGTCGATGCCGTGCTCGTACGCGTAGGGAGCGATCCACACGTCGAGCGTGATGCCGCCGGAGGGGTCGAGGTCGCCGGGGCCCTGGGCCGTGACGACTGTCGAGTAGCCGTCGAAGTACAGCGCCCGGCCGCGCACTCCACGGCGTCGTAGGGGGTCGCTGTCGGGCTTGTAGCGGGCGTCGTTGAAGACGTAGCCGACAGGGTCGGCGGTGCCGGACACCGCCTCGCGGGTGACCGTGCCGGCACGCTCGTCGAAGTCCCAGCGGGCGGTGGGACTCCCCGGCAGTGCCCGGCTCCGCGCGGCGGCGGGGGCGGAAGCGAACGAGAACGGAACGATCGTGCCGCCCACGGCGGCCGACACGATCGTGAGGGCAGTTCTTCTCCTCATGGCTGACTCCTGGGACGGTGCGGCAGGGCTTGGCCGTGCCAAATCGGTTTAACCACGTGGCTCGGCATCGTTCGCGTGCCGTATCGGCTAATGCAAGGGCTAACGCGCAGCGATTTACCGGGGTGTTACCTGGAGATCGGACATAGAGGAGCAAAAGCCCGCCGCTTCGCGTGAGGGATGTCCCGGGTGTTGACATCGGGCGAAGAGCGCATCACTCTCGTCGCAACCTTGCTAATCCGATTTAACAACGGAGCTGAGTCGCTGATGTCTGAACGCCGCGTGACGATGGCCGACGTTGCCCGCAGGGCGGGTGTCTCGCCGACCACCGCGTCGTTCGCCCTCTCCGGCCGCACCGACATGCGCATCTCCGCCACCTCTCGTGAACGCGTGCTGGAGGCCGCCCGGGAGCTGGGCTACCGGCCCAACGTCACGGCACGCAGCCTGCGGACGAAGTCGACGCAGACCATCGGGTTCGTGTCGGACCGGATCACCACGACGCCCTTCGCGGGCGAGGTGATCCGCGGCGCGATGGAGGCCGCCCGGGAGCGGGACAACCTGCTCTTCATCACGGAAGCGGGCGGCGATCGCGACGCCGAGTCCTCGCTGGTCCACGCGCTGCTGGACCGTCAGGTCGACGCGGTGATCTACGCGTCCATGTTCACCCGGTACGTCACTCCGCCCAAGGAGCTGTTCGGCCGCCGGGTCGTGCTGCTGAACTGCCTGGCCCCCGGCTTCGACGCACCGTCCGTCGTCCCGGACGAGCTCCAGGCCGGCCGTGACGCGGCCCGTGCCCTGCTGGCCGCCGGCCACACCGGGGGCATCTGGGCGATCGGTGGCCACCAGGCCGTGCCGGCCACTCCCGAGGGGATCATCGCCGGCAACGAGCGCATGCGCGGCCTGGAGGAGGTCCTGCGGGCGGGTGGCGCGCACCTGGACGGTGTCATCGAGTGCGACTGGAATACGCCGGACGGTCACCGGGAGGTCTCCGCGCTGCTCGCGGCGGGCCACCGGCCCCGGGCGCTGGTGTGCCTGACCGATCGGGTCTCCCTCGGCGCCTACCAGGCGCTCGGCGAGGCGGGTCTGTCGGTGCCCGACGACGTGTCGGTGGTCTCCTTCGACGATCAGGACATCGCGGCCGTACTGCGCCCGGCGCTCACCACGCTGAAGCTTCCGCACCACCAGCTCGGCCGCCTCGCCGTGGAGCTGATCCTCCGCCAGGGGCCGCTCGAAGCAGTCGTACACCGTGTGCCCATGCCACTGCGGGAACGCGCCTCCATCGGCGCCCCCGCCAAGGGCTGACACCGGGCACCCGAAAACGGTCGTCCCGCCGCCCGGAGCTCTGACCCCCGGGCGGCGGGACGACCATCAACAACGGCGACCGTCGCAACCGGTCGCCAAGGCGGGTCCGGCAAGACCCGTCTCAGTGAGATGGAGGAACCTCGTGGTGTTCAGAACCAGGCGCCTCGCTTCTGCGAGTGTAGCCGTCGCGGCGGCGACCGCGCTGGTCACCGGATGTGCGTCCGGAAGCGGCGGCAGCACGTCCGGAGCCAGCGGCAACACGCTGACCCTGTGGACGCACAATGCCGGCAACTCGGCCGAGTTGGACGTCGTCAAGAAGATCATCAAGGATTTCAACGGCTCCCAGAGCACGTACGAGGTCAAGCTCCAGACCTTCCCGCAGAGCGACTACAACAACTCCGTCGTGGCGGCCGCCTCGGCCCGCAAGCTGCCGTGCCTGCTGGATGTGGACGGCCCCAACGTGGCGAACTGGGCGTGGGGCGGCTACCTCGCCCCGATCGACGTCTCCGGCAGCGAAGTGCCCCTGTCCGACCAGCTGGCCAGCACGGTCGGCCGCTACAAGGACAAGGTCTACGCGTTCGGCTTCTATGACGTCTCCCTGGCCTTCTTCGCCCGCAAGTCGGTGCTGAACGAGTACGGCATCCGTATCCCCGCCATCGACAAGCCATGGACGAAGGACGAGTTCGACGCGGCCCTGGCCAAGCTGAAGAAGAGCGGGAAGTTCGAGTACCCGCTGGAGATGGGCACCGGCGGGAGCGGTGAGTGGTGGTCGTATGCCTACTCCCCGCAGTTGCAGAGCTTCGGCGGCGACCTGATCGACCGCGACGGCTACAGGACCGCCTCGGGCACGCTCGACGGCAAGGACTCCGTGGAGTGGGCCACCTGGTTCCGCTCGCTGGTGTCCAAGGGCTACATGGCCAAGAAGTCCGGGGCCGACCCCAACAAGGACTTCCTGGCCGGCAAGAGCGCCATCCAGTGGGACGGCAGCTGGAACGCGGCCAAGAACGCCGGCAAGCTCGGCGACGACCTGGCGATCATCCCGCCGGTCGACTTCGGCAACGGACCCCGGATCGGTGGCGCCTCCTGGCAGTGGGCGATGAGCTCCAGCTGCTCCAACAAGGACGGCGCCCAGGCGTGGCTGAAGTTCTCCCGCCAGACGAAGTACTTCGTCGACTACGCCAGGGCCACCGGCACTCTCCCGGCCACCGAGGCCGCCGCGAAGCAGGTCGACGGCTACCAGCCGGGCGGGAGGTTCGACGACCTCGTCGAGTTCGCCCGGAAGTTCGCGGTGGTACGCCCGGTCACCCCGGCCTACCCGTACATCTCCACCGAGTTCGAGAAGGCGGCCCAGGACATCCTGGCCGGGGCCGACCCCGAGAACGCGCTCGGCCAAGCCGCGAAGGACATCGACAACAACCTCAAGACGAACAACCACTACGCCGACTGACCCACCCCGGTCCGGTTCGGGCCCCGACCGCGCTCTCCCCGCGCGCCCGAACCGGACCGGTTTCCCTGGAGCTACCGTGACCACCATGATCGCAGCCCTCGGTCGGCTGCGTCCGGTTCGGCGAACCCGAACGACCCACACCCGTCGCCGTGAGAGCCTCACCGCCCTCGGCATGGCCACACCGGCCGTGGTGCTGCTGATCGTCTTCCTCGTCGTACCGGTCGTCCTCGCCTTCGCCCTGGCGTTCACCGACGCCAGGCTCGTCTCGCCCACCCCGGCCCGCTTCGTGGGCCTGCGCAACTTCACCCTGCTCTTCCAGGATCCGGTCTTCTACAAGTCCCTGCGCAACACGGCGTACTTCGCCGCCGTCGTCGTCCCGCTCCAGGCCGGCCTCGCCCTGGCGCTGGCGCTGCTGGTCAACGCGAAGGTACGCGGCGTCAACTTCTTCCGCACCGTCTACTTCCTGCCCGTCGTCACCTCGATGGTCGTCGTGTCCCTGCTGTGGACCTTCCTCTACCGGAAGGACGGCCTCGTCAACCACGTGATCTCGACGCTCACCCTGGGACACGTCCACGGCCCGGACTGGCTGGGCGACCCCGTCACCGCCATGCCCGCGATCATCCTGATGTCGGTGTGGCAGGGCGTGGGTTTCCACATGGTCATCTGGCTGGCCGGCCTGCAGACCATTCCCGCCGAGCTGTACGAGGCCGCCGATCTGGACGGGGCCACCCGCTGGCACCGCTTCCGCCACGTCACCTGGCCCGGACTGCGTGCCACCCGCACGTTCGTGCTCGTCACCATCACCATCGCGGCGTTCAGCCTCTTCACCCAGATCAGGGTGATGACGCAAGGAGGCCCGCTCGACTCCACCACGACCGTCGTCCACCAGGCGGTGCACACCGGCTACGACCAGCAGCAGACCGCGTACGCGGCCGCCATCTCGCTGGTCTTCTTCGTGCTCGTCCTGACCGTGTCCCTCGTCCAGCGTTTCCTGACCCGGGAGAAGGACTGACATGACCTCCTTCCTCAAGCACCTCGCCGGTCACGCCGGCCGGGTCGTCCTGGCCCTGGTCTTCGCGCTCCCGCTCGTCTTCATGCTGGTCTCGTCGTTCAAGCCGGACGACCAGATCTTCGGCGACCTGGGCTCCCTGCGCGCCTTCCTCCCGGTCGGCGCCCTGTCCCTGGACAACTACACGGGAGTGTTCGAGCGTGTCCCGGCGGCACAGTTCCTGCTGAACTCGGTGCTCATCTCGTCGATCACCGTGGTCCTCGGCGTCATCGTCAACAGCATGGCCGCGTTCGCGCTGTCCCGGATGCGCTGGCCGGGCCGCAAGGCCGTTCTGACCGCGGTCATCGCCACCCTCATCGTGCCGTTCGAGACCTTCGCCCTGCCGCTGGTGTGGTGGGTCAACCAACTTCCGCTGCTCCGCGTCAACGGCTTCCACCTGGAGTGGACCACCGGCTGGATGGACACCTACCAGGTGCAGATCGTGCCGTTCGTGGCCAACGCTTTCTCGATCTTCTTCTTCCACCAGTACTTCCAGAGCGTCCCCAAGGAGATCGACGAGGCCGCGATCGTGGACGGCGCCGGCTGGTTCACCATCTACCGGCGGATCATCATGCCGCTGTCCGGACCGGCCGTCGCCACCGTCGCCATCCTCACCTTCCTGCCCGCCTGGAACTCCTACCTGTGGCCGCTCATGGTCGTGCAGAGCGAGGAACTGCGGCCGGTGATGGTGGGCATCTCCTACTTCTTCCAGCTCAATGTGGGCTGGGGCCAGATCATGGCCTACTCCGCCATGATCACTGTGCCGATCCTGGCTCTGTTCGTGGCCTTCCAGCGGTCGTTCGTCAACAGCATCGCCTCCACCGGCGTCAAGGGCTGACTGCGCTCCTTCGACCTCCCCCATGGAAAGGACCCCCGCGTGTCCGTCATGCCCGCAGACCCCCACCTGCCCGTCGCGCACCTGCGCCCGCCCAGCAACTGGATCAACGACCCCAACGGGCTGGCCTTCCACGACGGCCACTACCACGTGTGCTTCCAGTACAACCCGTACGGACCGGAGCACGCGACCATGCACTGGGGCCACTTCCGCAGCTCCGACCTGCTGACCTGGGAGGAACTCCCGGTCGCGCTGACCCCCACACCGGGCAGCGAGGACGCCGACGGCTGTTTCTCCGGCAACGCCGTCTCCGACGGCGACCGCATGGTCGCCTTCTACTCCGCCTTCCGTACCGACCGCTGGGCACAGCCGGTCACCACCGCCGAGTCCTGGGACGACGGCGTCACCTGGACGCCGCGCGGCAGCCTGCTGATACCCGATCTGCCCGAGGGCGCGACCATGTACCGCGATCCCTACGTATGGCGCGAGGGCGGCGGCTGGCGGATGCTGGTCGGCTCCGCCCTGGCGGACGGCCGGGCGGCGGCCCTGCTGTACGAGTCCTCCGACCTTGAACACTGGCACTACCGGGGGCCGTTCCTGGACCAGGCCCCGCAGCCGCTGGCGCCGGGCGCCGACACGGGGCTGGGCTGGGAGTGTCCCCAGTACCTGCACGCGCCGGACGGCCGCGGCGCACTGATCGTCAGCGCCTGGGACCCGGAGCTCGGACCGCGTCGGACCGTGGCCTACCCCGGCCGCGAGCAGGACGGCCGCTTCGTCGCCGGCGCCCCCGTCCTGCTCGACCACGGTCCCGACTTCTACGCCCCGGCACTGCTGCCCGCCCCCGACGGCCGGTGGCTGCTGTGGGGCTGGTCATGGGAGGCCCGGGACCCGCAGTGGGTGCGCGAGGCCGGCTGGGCCGGGCTGCTGACACTGCCGCGCGAGGTGACACTCGGCGAGGACGGCTCCGTACGACAGCGACCGGCCACGGAACTTCTCTCGCTGCGCGACGGACGCGCGGTGACGGCTTCCGGCGAGACCGCCAAAACCGCCGTCCTGGGGACGGTGGGCGCGAGCTTCGATCTGACCGCCCGTCTGGAACTCCGCGCTCCGGGGACGGCAGGGGGACTGCGGGTGGTGACCTCTGCCGACGGCACCGAGTACCTCGACATCAGGATCGACTCCGCCGCCGGCGAGCTCGTCGTCGACCGGGGGCACGCCTCGCTCGACCCGCGCGCACACGGCGGCACGTACCGCGTCCCCTGCCCCGAGGCGAAGACGGCGTTCGGTGCCCCGATCGAACTGCGTCTGGTGGTGGACCGTTCCGTCGCCGAGCTGTACCTGCCGTCGGGCCGGACGCTGACCCTGCGCTTCTACCCCACCGGCGGCGGCCCCTGGCGGATCGAAGCCCGCGCCGCGGGAGACGGCCCCATCGGCTACACGGTCGGGGCCTGGAACCTGCGGCCGTACACCATGCGATGTGCGGCAGACGCGAGCGCCGGGTCCGTGATCACGTAGATCGCCTCGCCCGCCCCTGCACGCTGTCGCCGGTCGCGGGGGGCGCCCGCCACGAAGCTGGGGGCCGTCATGGCGCCGCGTCCCCGCTGCCGCTTTCGGCGGTCGGCCGCCGCGGCAGCTCAGCCGTGTTGACGGCAGGCCGGCCGACTGGGGTGGCTGTCCGGCAGCGGTGCGCGCTTCGACGAGCACCGCCGCGGACGCCGGCGCCGGCATCGCCCAGGCCCTCTGGTCGGAGGCGGCACCCGCCGGTGGTGCCTTGCTGCTGAACTGCGCCGGCATTCCGGCTCACCGCCGGGACCCACCAGCTCCCGGTCGTCGGCCACGGCGTCAGCCGCTGGGGAGGTGTCGTGGGTCGGCGCCGGTTGTTCCCGGGACCGCCGATGACCGTGGCCGCGGCGCGCCGCGGCGGGGCCGACGTGGTCATGTCGGGGTCGGGGCCGTCGTGTTCACGGTCGTGTGGTCGGGCCGTTCGGCGCGCTGCCCCTGCTGTTTCCGCCATCCGTACCGGGTGATGCCGCGCGGCTTGTGGACGGACAGGGCCGTGGTGGTGAGCAGGACGACGACGGCGGCGGCGGCGTCGAGGACGAGCTGGACTCTCATACCGCCGAGGCCGGTGCCGGACAGGTCGGTCCGCAGTGCCGCGTCCGCCAGCCGGTCGGCCACCCGCATGTGCAGGACGAGGAGAAAGGTGGCCACGACGGTCAGCGCGAGCTTGGCCAGCACCCAGTAGTGGCGCAGCAGTCCCCACGTGGTGCCCAGCGACTGCACCAGCCCGGTCAGCAGGGAGGCGAAGGCCAGGGGGACGATCACGTACCAGCCGGTCATCTCCATGGCGAGGTACGCGCCCCGCACCCGCTGGACGTCCTCGCCGGTCAGGCCGGCGACGGCGAGGGCCAGGAAGACGGCGACCGAGCCGAGCCAGCCCACCGAGGTCGCGACGTGCGCGGTGAGCGCGACCTTGCGCAGGCCGGTCGGCATGGCCATCAGTGGCCGCCGTGCATGCCGGGTCCCATGCTGCCGGTGAGGTGCAGAACGAGGAACAGGACGACGACGGCGAGGGCGACGGCGCCGGACACCTTCACCCAGCGCGGGGTGGCGGGGGCCGACCCGTGGCCGGGGGCGGATTCGGACGACGAGTCGGTCATGCGGGTTCCCTCGGTCGGGCGGGTGCGGTCCCCGGGCTCTTCTTCCACGCGGGCAACTGTTATCGAGACACTGTGTCTACGTCAAGCCGGGATGTATCGACGTCGTCGTCGCGTACCCTGGGCGGGTGCCGAAGCTGTGGAACCAGACCATCGAGGAGCACAAGCGCGCCGTCCGCGACGCGGTGCTGGAGACCGCGGCGACGCTCGTGGCCGAGCAGGGGCTGCGGGGCGTGACGATGTCGCGGATCGCCGAGGAGAGCGGCATCGGCCGGGCCACGCTGTACAAGTACTTCCCGGACGTCGAGTCCATCCTCATGGCGTGGCACGGGCGGCAGATCGCCGGCCACCTGGACGAACTGGCCGAGCTGCGCGACCGTGCCGGCACCCCCGGCGAGCGGCTGGAGGCCGTGCTGGAGCGCTACGCGTTCATGCAGCAGCAGCGGCACGGACAGGGAGGGGAGCTGTCCGCCGTTCTGCACCGGGGTGACCATGTGGCGCACGCCGAGCGGCATCTGCGCCACTTCGTCCAGGGGCTGCTGGCCGAAGGTGTCCAGGCGGGCGACGTGCGGGACGACGTCTCGCCGGACGAGCTGACGGGCTACTGCCTGCACGCTCTTGCCGGAGCCGGCGGCCTGTCGTCCAAGGCCGCGGTGCGGCGGCTCGTCGCGGTGACGCTGGCCGGCCTGCGGCCCCAGGACTGACAGCCCGCACCAACGCCCAGCAGAGGTGAGGCCTTCCGTGGTGTGGGACGCCCCCGCCGTTCCCGGCGGCGTCCCGCCCGCGCCCCTGCCGGACGCCGGCCGGTCGACCGGCGCAGTTCGCCTCCCGGACAATACCCGTGGGGGGTATCGCGCGCAACGCGGCGCAACGCGAGAGGGTCCCGCCGTTCGGCAGGACCCTCCTGATCGACGAGGTTGCCCACGCGTCTACTTGAAGGACCTCAGTCGCAGGCTGTTCGTCACGACGAACACCGATGAGAACGCCATCGCCGCGCCCGCGATCATCGGGTTGAGCAGACCGGCCGCGGCCAGCGGCAGGGCGGCGACGTTGTAGCCGAAGGCCCAGAAGAGGTTGCCCTTGATGGTGGCCAGCGTCCTGCGGGAGAGGCGGATCGCGTCGGCCGCCACCCGCAGGTCGCCGCGGACGAGGGTCAGGTCACCGGCCTCGATGGCCGCGTCCGTGCCGGTGCCCATGGCCAGGCCCAGGTCGGCGACGGCCAGGGCGGCCGCGTCGTTGACGCCGTCGCCGACCATCGCGACCGAACGGCCCTCGCCCTGCAACCGCTTGACGACATCCACCTTGTCCTGGGGGAGGACCTCCGCGATGACCTCGTCGATGCCGACCGCCCGGGCCACGGATTCGGCGACGAGCCGGTTGTCGCCGGTCAGCAGGACGGGCGTGAGGCCCAGCCGGCGCAGCTCGGCCACCGCCTCGGCGCTGGTGTCCTTGATCGCGTCGGCCACGGTCAGGACGCCGCGGGCCTCGCCGTCCCAGGCGACGGCCACCGCCGTACGGCCCTCGGCCTCCGCCGCGGCCTTGGCCTCGGCCAGCTCGCGGGGAAGCTCGATGACCCACTCCTCCAGGAGCTTCTCCCTGCCGACGAGGACGGCGTGCCCGTCGACGACACCCTGGACACCGAGGCCGGCGAGGTTCTCGAAGTTCTCCGGCACCGGCAGGCTCCCCGCCTTCCCCCGCTCTCGGCTTCGCTTGATCGCCCCGGCGGCGATCGCCTGGGCGATCGGGTGCTCGGAGGCGTGCTCCAACGAGCCCGCCAGCCGCAGCAGTTCGGTCTCGTCGACGCCCTCGGCGACGTACACGTCCTGGAGGGTCATCCGGCCGGTGGTGACGGTGCCGGTCTTGTCCAGGACGACGGTGTCGACGCGGCGGGTGGACTCCAGCACCTCCGGGCCCTTGATGAGGATGCCGAGCTGGGCGCCGCGGCCGGTGCCGACCATCAGCGCGGTCGGGGTGGCGAGCCCCAGCGCGCACGGGCAGGCGATGATCAGTACGGCGACGGCGGCGGTGAACGCGGCGGTGGCGTCGCCCGTGGCGCCGAGCCAGCCGCCGAGGGTGGCGACCGCGATGAGGAGGACGGCCGGGACGAACACGGCGGAGATCCGGTCGGCGAGGCGCTGCACGGCCGCCTTGCCGTTCTGCGCGTCCTCGACCAGCTTCGCCATCCGGGCGAGCTGGGTGTCGGCGCCGACCCGGGTGGCCTCGACGACCAGCCGGCCGCCGGCGTTCACCGTGGCACCGGTGACGGCGTCACCGGCGCCCACGTCGACCGGCACCGACTCGCCGGTGAGCATGGAGGCGTCGACCGCGCTCGCGCCCTCGACGACGGTGCCGTCGGTGGCGATCTTCTCGCCGGGCCGTACGACGAACCGGTCACCGACCGCCAACTGCCCCACGGGGATGCGTACTTCCTTGCCGCCACGCAGTACGGAGACGTCCTTCGCGCCCAGTTCCAGCAGCGCCCGCAGCGCCGCACCCGCCTTGCGCTTGGACTTCGCCTCCAGGTACCGCCCGGCGAGGATGAACGCGGTCACACCGGCCGCGGCTTCCAGATAGATGGCGGAGGAGCCGTCCGCGCGGGAGATGGTGAAGTCGAAGCCGTGCCGCATGCCCGGCATTCCGGCGTGCCCGAAGAACAGCGCCCACAAGGACCAGCCGAGAGCGGCCAGCGTGCCGATGGACACCAGCGTGTCCATGGTCGCGGCACCGTGCCGGGCGTTGGTGAACGCCGCCTTGTGGAAGGGGAAGGCGCCCCACACGACGACCGGGGCCGCCAGGGTCAGCGACAGCCACTGCCAGTTGTCGAACTGGAAGGCCGGCACCATCGCCATCAGCACGACGGGCACGGACAGCGCCAGCGACACGAACAGCCGCTGCCGCAGCGAGAGCAACTCGCTGTCCGCTGCCGCCGGCGCCTCGGGTGCGGCCCGCTCCTCACTGGCCGGTGGCGGCGGCTCCTCGGCGGTGTAGCCGGTCTTCTCCACGGTGGCGATGAGGTCGGCGACCTCGATGCCGGCCGGGTACGAGACCTTCGCCTTCTCGGTCGCGTAGTTGACGGTCGCCGTGACGCCGTCCATCCGGTTGAGCTTCTTCTCGATGCGGGCGGCGCAGGAGGCGCACGTCATGCCGCCGATGGAGAGCTCGATCTCGGAGGCGGACGTGGGTGTCGTACTGCCTGGTGACTTCTCGGGAGCCGTGCTGGTCATGCGTGTCTCCTGGGAGAGGCCGGGACGCACGGCGTCCGTATCAGCGGAGCGGTGCGTCCCGGCGGGGGAGGGAATGCGCGGTGCCTGAGCCGGGGCGGATGTCCCGGCGGGGCCCTCAGGCCCGGCCGACGAGCTCGTAGCCGGCCTCGTCGACGGCGGACCGGACGGCCTCCTCGTCGAGCGGGGCGGCGGAGGTGACGGTCACCTCACCGGTCTCGGCGACGGCCTTGACCGCGGTGACACCCGCCAGGGCGGATATCTCCTGGGAGACCGCCCCCTCGCAGTGGCCGCAGGTCATGCCCGAAACCTTGTAGACGGTCGTGACGCCGAGGCTCTGGACGTCGGTCGCGGCTCCCGAGCCGCAGGAGCCGTCGGAGGAGCAGCAGGAGCCGGAGTTCGTCTGGGTGGTCATGGGTGCTCCCTCAAGGTGTGGATGCGCGGGTCTGCGTCGGAGGGCGTGCTTCCACGGTCCCTCTCGACGATGGGAACACTATACCCCCCAGGGGTATGCCACGCCTGTGATGCCGCCCACACGCGGGCGAGGATCGCCGGTCCGGTTCCTCCGGCGCGCCTGCGTGGTCGGCCGGGACGGCGGCTCGTGGTCGCCGCGCTCGCGGAGGGCCCGCCCCTGCGCGGTCGCCGCAGTAAACAGGCCATGTGCGTGGCTCGTTGACCCGACCTTGCGGGAGAGTCGGTGGACCGGCACCGGCGAGCCGTTAGTATCACGGCATGATCACGGCTTGGTCGCCCCGGCACATGGCGCGGGCCCGCGTTTCTGCGGGACTGCCACGCGTGCTGGCCCTTGCCGTACTGCTGTTCGGCGTCCTCTTCGCCCACGGGGTGCACGTGGAGGGCATCAAGGGGCACCTGTCGACCAGCGCCGTAGTCGCCCCGGCGGACCCGGCACAGGACGGGCGCCACGTCACGCAGGGGCGAACCGCGCTCCCCGTCGTGACGTCGGACGGCCGGCATGACGGCCACGGTTCGTCGCACCCGGCCCAGCACTGCGCCTCGGGGCAGCCGCAGCAGGGGACGACGGTGATGTCCCCCTGCTTCGCGCCGTCGGTTCGCGAACCGGCCACCCCCGTCGCCTCCGCTCTCACAGCCGGTCGCACGGGCGTCGAACTCCGTACGGCGTCGGCGGTGGCGCTGAGAGCGTCCGTGGTCCAGCAGGTGTAGCAACCGCGGGGTTTCCCATCCGGCCCTTCCGCCACCGCTCCCGTCCCGGCCGGACGGGAGGCGGGAGCCGCTCGGCCGGTGTCCCGCGCGGCGGGACCAGGACCGCGTGTCCGACGTGACGCGCATCCCGGTCCGGCTCGTCGATGCCGCCTTCCCCCACCCATGCCCGCCGCTTCCCTCCGCCACGACCGGAGGAGCGGCGGCCGCACGGAGGTTCTGTGCCGCCCCCTTTCCGTACGACGTCGCACCTTCCGGGCATCCTGTCCGGCTCCCCGTGGCCGCGCCGGCTCGGCACCCTGATCCAGGGTGCCCTGCTGCTGGTGATCATCCTGTGTGCCGTCGCACACGCGGAGACCGAGGAGACCCACCGGCCGACACCCGCTGCCGTCACGGCGACGCCGGGCGGCGTGGAGCCGCACGGGCCGCATGCGCCGCACGGCGGCGACACGTGCGCGTCGGACATGGTCGTCCGTACGGCGGCCCAGGCGCCGGAGCTGCCACGCGCCGATGCGCAGGCCCCTGCGGTCGTCGCCGCCGGAGCCGTGGCCCTGGGACCCCCGCTCGCGCTGCGCCGGCCCCACAGACGGCGACGACCGCGCACCGGCCGGGCAGCGCTCGTCCGCACGTCCCGGTGGCGCATCTAGACCTCTCGCCCGCAGCCGGCATCGCAGGCTGCCGCGCCCCGCCGGTACCGACCCGGATCGACGATCCGTGCCGGTCATACGTGGCGCGCCTGATGAACCCCACCGTGATTCATCGAGCGAGAGCGAAACCATGCACTCACTGACGAAGTCCCTCACCACCGGCCGGTCCGCACTGTCGGGCCTGGTCGGGAACACACCACTGCTGCGGGTGTCCGAGCCGCTGGCCCCGGCCGGGCGCGGCCTCTGGGCCAAGCTCGAGGGCTTCAACCCCGGCGGCATCAAGGACCGTCCGGGGCTCCACATGGTCGAGCGGGCCCGGGCCCGCGGCGATCTGCGGCCCGGCGGACGGATCATCGAGTCCACCAGCGGGACCCTGGGCCTCGGGCTCGCCCTGGCCGGCATGGTCCACGGCCACCCGGTCACCCTGGTCACCGACCCGGGACTGGAGTTGTCCATGACCCGGCTGCTGACCGCGTACGGCGCCCAGGTCAACGTCGTCTCCGAGCCCCACCCCACGGGCGGCTGGCAGCAGGCCCGCCGCGAGCGCGTCCAGCGGCTGATGGAGCAGCACCCCGGCTCCTGGTGCCCCGACCAGTACAACAACCCGGACAACGTCGCCGCCTACACCCCACTGGCCCTCGAACTCGCCGCCGAGATGGGCCACATCGACGTGCTGGTGTGCAGCGTCGGCACCGGCGGCCACTCGGCGGGCGTCTCGCGCGTCCTGCGGCAGCTGTACCCCGGGCTGACGGTCGTGGGCGTGGACACGATCGGCTCGACGATCTTCGGCCAGCCCGCCCGGACCCGGCTGATGCGCGGCCTCGGCTCCAGCATCTACCCCCGCAACGTCGCCTACGAGAACTTCTCCGAGGTGCACTGGGTGGCCCCGGCCGAGGCGGTGTGGACCTGTCGTCAACTCGCCGCGTCCCACTACGCCACCGGCGGGTGGAGCGTGGGGGCGGTCGCCCTGGTGGCCGGCTGGTTCGCCCGCACGATGCCGGCGGACACACGGATCGTGGCGATCTTCCCCGACGGCCCGCAGCGCTACCTGGGCACGGTCTACGACGACGACTACTGCGCCGCGCACGGCCTGCTGGACTCGCCTCCGGCCACCGAACCGGAGGTGATCGGCCGTCTGGACGAGAAGGAGGTCACGCGCTGGACCCGGTGCACCACCGTGGTCGACCCCCTGACCCTCCGGGACGCGCCGTCGGACGCCGCCGAGGACATCGCGAGCGTCGCGTCCGACTCGCCGGAGGAGGAGCGGTGAGGGGGCTGCTCACACAGGTCCGTTCGTACGAGCGCAGCGTCCAGTTGCTGATGGTGAACCAGTTCACCATCAACCTCGGGTTCTACATGCTGATGCCGTACCTGGCGGCCCACCTCTCGGGCACCCTCGGGCTGGCCGGCTGGGTCGTCGGACTCGTCCTCGGCGTACGCAACTTCAGTCAGCAGGGCATGTTCCTGGTGGGCGGGACGCTGGCCGACCGCCTCGGGTACAAGCCGATGATCGTGGCCGGGTGTGTGCTGCGCACGGTCGGCTTCGCGACGCTCGGCCTCGTGGACTCACTGGCCGCGCTGATCGCCGCCTCGGCGGCGACGGGACTGGCCGGGGCGCTGTTCAACCCGGCGGTACGGGCCTACCTCGCGGCGGACGCGGGGGAGCGCAGGGTCGAGGCGTTCGCGCTGTTCAACGTCTTCTACCAGGCCGGCATCCTGCTCGGCCCGCTGGTGGGAATGGTGCTGACCGGGGTGGACTTCCGTATCACCTGCCTGGTGGCGGCCGGGATCTTCGCGCTGCTGTCCGTCGTGCAGGTCCGCGCGCTGCCCGCCCGGCGCAAGGACACCGGGCAGGAGCGGGACGGAGACCGTGAGAGCGTGCTCGCCCAGTGGCGGGGCATCCTCGCCAACCGGCCGTTCCTGCTCTTCTCCGCGGCCATGATCGGCTCGTACGTCCTGACCTTCCAGGTCTACCTGTCCCTGCCGCTGGAAGTGCGACGGCTGGGTGGCGAAGGGGAGTTCGGGACCGCTGCCGTGGCGGTGCTGTTCGCGGTGTCCGGCCTGAGCACCATGGTGGGACAGACCCGGGTGACCGCCTGGTGCCGGGCACGCTACGAGCCCGGTCAGGCACTCGTCCGAGGGCTGGCGGCGATGGGCCTGGCCTTCGTGCCCTTGCTGTCGGCCACGGCGGTGCCCGTACCCCGGGCCGGTGTGGGGCTGTGGCTGCTCGCGGCGGTACCGCCGACGCTCGCCGCACTGCTCCTGGCCGTGGGGACGATGATCGCCTACCCCTTCGAGATGGACACCATCGTCCGCCTGTCCGGTGACCGGCTCGTGGCGACCCACTACGGGCTCTACAACACCATCTGCGGGATCGGCATCACGCTCGGCAACCTCCTCACCGGCGCCGCACTCGACGCGGCCCGCGCCGCGGGGATGCCGGCCCTGCCGTGGATCTCCCTGACCGTGCTCGGCCTCGCCTGCGCGGCCGCGCTGTACGGCCTGCACGTCACCGGCCGTCTGAAGGGGCCCGTCCCCGAGGCGCGGCCCGCCACGGTCTGACGCACCGGCCCACGGGCAGGGGCGGGCACCTGTTGGGTGTCCGCCCCTGCTGGGCCGCGGTCTCTCCGTGGAGTGGGAGGTGCTGCCGGGACCCTCCGTCTCCCAGCCGGAGCGTGCCGTTGCGACTCCTGTGCCGGTGGCGAGGCGGCGACCTGCTGGGCCTGGCGCGAGCCGGTGACCTGTGTGCGTGCGACCGGTCTCCGCCGGGGCGGCAGGCGCTGCGCCTGCCGCCCCGTGGACCGTTTCGCGCGTCGGACGCTAGGCGGGCGGCTCCGGGGCGCCGAGGATCCGCAGGACCGTTGTCCGCAGGGCGGCCTCGGCCTCGGTGCTCGTCATGCGGCCGGAGCCGGCCTCGTCGCCGGCGGCGTGCCCGAGGGCGACGATCACGGCGACCAGCCAGCTCGGAGACAGCCCGGAGGTGAACTCGCCTGCGCTCGCGCCGCGTTCGAGGAGACGGGCCAGCCGGTCGGTGACGGGTTCGTGGCGCGCCCGGTCGCTTCCGGCCGGCGTGACGGCCGGCGCCGCCTGGAGCAGCGGCGCGTTGTCCTCGAAGGACCGCCAGGAGGCGTCGAGAAACCGCAGCAGCGCGGCCGTGGCGGGTCCTTCGTCCAGCGCCGCGGCGTCCATGGCGGCGACGGCGTCCTCGGTGATGCGGTCGACCGTGGCCGCGAGGAGTTCGTCGCGCGAGGAGAAATGGGCGTAGACGGTCTGCCGGGTCACTCCCGCCGCCGTGGCGATGGCCTCCATGCCTGCGTCCGGGCGCCGGCGCAGCAATCGGACCGCCGCGTCGAGGATGGCGGCCCTGCTGCGCTCGGCGTCCGCACGGCGCCGACGACGCGGCTCTCCGGAGAAAGTCATCTCTTACAGCCTTGTCTGGGTTGTCGTCCGACTCATATCTTACAGGTATGTAAGAGATCGTGGCCGGGCCGCGGACGCGCCGCTGTGCCCACGGGCCGGCACCGACCGGATCGGAGCGTCATGACGCCACTGGCCGACACCGCCCCCGAGCGGTTCATCGCGGACTTCTTCACCTCCCTCACCGAATCCACGGTCCGGGGCGACCCGCCGGAATCGGTGATGGCCCGCCACTACACACCGGACGTCGTTCAGGTCAGCGACGGGATCCGCCTCGACCACGACCGACTCCTCGCCCATCTGCGGCCGGTGCGCAAGAACGTGGTCGGCTGGCGGTTCGAGGTGCACGAGGCGGTCGCGGACGGCGGCCGGATCGCCGCCCGGCTCACGATCCACGCGCGGACGCGCAAGGGTGGCGCGACCGCCACAGAGGTGCACCTCTTCGGGGAGTTCACCGAGGACGGACGTATGCGCCGGTCGCGCCAGCTCACCCGGACGCTGCCCGCCGGAGCGGCCGACCTGGGGGAGCGGGCGTGACGCGGACCCGCGCACCCGGACTCCGCTCCCTCGTGAACCCGTCCACCACGACGGCAGGAGCCGGTCGCGTCCGACTGCTCGTCCAGGGCCTTTCCCTGCTGTCCACGGGCCTGCTCGCCCGGCGCCTTCGGCTACGGCGCCGCCAATCTCGTCCCCACGTTCAACGCCCTCCCGATCGGTCGGCGACTCGACTTCCACACCGAACTGATGAAGATGAACGGGATCACCGTGCAGGGCGCGATGGCGGTCTCGGCCCTCAGTTCCCTCGCCCTCGCCGCCCTGACGCGCGGTCGGCCCCGTGTCCTCGCGGGTGCCGCGGGACTCCTGACCTTCATGTCCTTCCTGGTCACCCGGTTCGGGAACGTCCCGATCAACGGACGGATCAAGCGGTGGGTCGTCACCGCGCCCCCGGCCGACCATGCGGAGATCCTGCGCCGCTGGGAGCTGTTCAACCACGCCCGTACCTTCACCGCCCTCGTCGCCTTCGCCCTCCTGGTCCTGCTGGCCCTGCGGCGAGCCGCGCCGCGTCCACGGGATCCGGGCGCGCGCGGATGGGCGTCGAAGCCGGGGTCACGCCGGCTGCGGGCCGTAGTGGCTCAGGAACATGTCGACGCCACTGGTGATGAGCCGGTCGGTGAGGTCGTCGTCGATGTGGGTGCCGTAGGAGCCGAAGACCATGTGGGGGAAGACCAGCAGCGCGTAGAGCTGGATGATCGCCGTCTCCAGGTCGGGGATGACCAGCCGGTCCTGCTCCGCGAGTGTGCGCAGCGCGTCCGCCACGGCGGGGTGGTGGCCCTCGGGCCCGTGGTGCTGCCAGGCCCGGCCCAGCTCGGGGAACCGGTGGACCTCGGCGGCCACGAGGTTGCGCAGGGCGGCGACGTCGTCGTCGGCGCGCACCGAGTGCACCCAGCGCCGGGCCGCGTCGAGGAGGGCCGCTCGCAGGTCCTCGGCCTCCGCCAGCCTCTCGAGGGCCGCGGACGCGTCCCCGGCGAGCGGTGCGTCCAGGGCGCCGGTGATGACCGCGGTGAAGAGGGCTTCCTTGCTGCCGAAGTGGTTGTAGACGGTCACCTTGGAGACGCCGGCCTCGGCGGCGATGGCGTCCATGCCGACGCCGAAACCCTCGCGCAGGAACAGCTCGCGGGCCGCCCGCACGATGGCCTGCCGTTTGAGCTCGGCCCGGGGGCCGCTCGGGGGCTGCTTGACGCTTTCCGTGCTCACGGGCAGAGCGTAGCACTCACCTGAACTGAACAGTTGAGTTCAGGTGAACTGCACAGTACAGTTCAAGGGTGCTGTCCGGGGCGGCCACGTCCGTGCGGGCCGTCGGCACCCCGCTCGGCGTCGTCATCGCCTTCGCGTGGCCCACCGCCCCCGTACTCGCTCTCCGCAAGGACGCGTCATGACCCATTCGACAGCCGGTGCACCGCATGCTCCGGAACACGCGCACGCGACTCCCGACCCACGTCGCTGGGCCGCCCTGGCGCTGATCTGCCTGGCCCAGTTCATGCTGATCCTCGACGTCACCGTGGTGAACGTGGCGCTGCCCGACATGGCCGCCGACCTCGACCTCGGCCGCGCGACGCTGACCTGGGTCGTCACCGCGTACACCCTCTGCTTCGGCGGCCTGATGCTCCTCGGCGGTCGCCTCGCCGACGCCCTCGGCGCCCGGCGCACCCTGCTCGCGGGACTCGCCCTCTTCACCGCCGCCTCGCTGGTCACCGGTCTCGCCGGCGACGCCACGGTCCTCCTCGGCGGCCGGATCGCCCAGGGCGTCGGCGCCGCCCTGCTCTCCCCCTCCGCGCTCTCCATCGTCACCACCACCTTCCACGGGCCGGAGCGCAACAAGGCCCTCGGCGTGTGGGCGGCCGTCGGCGGGTCCGGCGCCGCGGCCGGGGTGCTGCTCGGCGGGGCGCTCACCGACGGGCCGGGCTGGCAGTGGGTCTTCTACGTCAACGTGCCCGTCGGTCTCGCCGTCCTCGCCGCCGTCCCCGCGCTCGTGACAGCCCGTGCCCCGCAGCCCGCCCGGCTCGACGTCCCCGGCGCGCTACTCGTCACCGCGGGCACCGGCGCGCTGATCTACGGACTGGTGGAGGCGGGCGACTCAGGGTGGGCGGATCCCGCCACCCTGCTGCCGCTGGCCGGTGCCGTGATGGCGTACGGACTGTTCGCCCTCGCCGAACGGGCGAGCCGGGCGCCGCTGATGGACCTGCGCATGTTCACCCGGCGTCCGGTCCTCGCGGGGGCGTTCCTGATGCTGATGGCCACGGCCCTGCTGATCGCCTTCTTCTTCCTCGGGTCCGTCTACCTCCAGCACCTGCGAGGCCTCGGCCCGCTGCGGACGGGTCTGGTCTTCCTGCCCGTGGCCGTCGTCACCGGCGTCGGCGCGCATCTGGGTTCCCGCCTCGTCGGCAGGATCGGCAGCCGCGCCACGGCAGTCCTGGGCATGGCGATCGCGGCAGCCGGGACGGTGCCGCTGACCGGGCTGTCGGACACCGGCAGCGTGTACGCCGTTCTGCTGCCGGGCCTCATGGTCGCCTCCCTCGGCCTCGGCGCGGTCTTCGTCACCGCCACCACCACGGCACTGGCCATGGTCGAACACCGGGAGGCGGGGCTGGCGTCCGGCGTCGTCAACACCTTCCACGAGGTGGGCGGTTCGATCGGCGTCGCGGTCGTCTCCACGGTCGCGGCCTCCGGTATCGAGCGCGGCGTGGCCGGCGGCTTCACCGACGCCTTCACGGTGTGCGCGGTGGCCGCCGCCGTCGGCGCCGCGGTGGCCCTCGGGCTCGTGCCGCGCGGCAAGCCGCAGCTGACCGGCGGACCGCACGTCCACTGAGCCGACGCTCACCGCCCCGGCCGTGCCATGGCCCCTCGCGCAGGGGCCGCCGGATCAGCGTCCGGGCGGCCCTTGGTTGTTCGGCGGATGGTCGTTCGGCGGCTGGTCGGCCGAGGGCCTGCGGCCGACCGCGACGACCAGCGGCACCGCGACACCGGCCACGGCTACGACGAGCCCCCACCGGACCGAACCAGCGGCTGCGCGGGCGGCGCCGGGACCGACAGCAGCGACTGACGGCCCCGCGAGCCCGGCGCGCGGACCGGCACCGGGCCGACGCGCTGCTCGCGCTGATCGTCACCTCGGTGGAGGACGGGGGACTGGTGACGGTCGGCCGAGTGGCTGAGCCGCACCTGGCGTCCCCGGGGTGTCCTCGTGGGTTCGAGCAGGAGGGTCGACCGCCCCGCTGCCGAGTCGGAGGCGGCTGTTCGGCCGGCGTCGAGGAGCCACGCCACGCGCCGCGCCGCCACGCCGTGCCACGCGCCGGGCGAGGCCGAGGCCCCGCCGGGTTCACTAGGCTTACATGGGACCAGCAGGTCAGCGTGCATTCGGGAACGCCGAGCCACCGCCGCGGACGCCGGCACGCCGGTCACCGGCCGCGTCGGGACCCGGGGCAGAACATCGCTGACCGAGCAGAAGGTGGTGTCCAACGGTGGAGGAGCGGATGACGGAGCTCAGCGAAGGCCACGACGATCCGTTCGCCCCGCACCTCGCCGCCCTGGCGGTGCTCGACGACCGGGGCACCGTGGTCGGATGGAACCGGCGGGCCCAGGAACTGCTCGGCCATCCGGACACGGCCGTGATCGGTCGTCCGGCATTCGAGGTCCTTGTCGATCCCCGCGATCTGCCGGCTGTCAGGGAGGCCGCGGCGAGCTGCCGGAGAACCGGCGGCTGGTTCGGGGTGCTCAAGGTGCGGCACCGTGACGGGCGGCTCGTGGAGATGGGGCTCAGGGCCCAGGCACTCTCACGCGGCGACCAGGTCCACGAGTGGATTCTCGCCGCGGCATTCGCGGCCGACGTCCTGGAGTGGCAGAGAAACCGCGCGCTTCTCGACGGGTTGTACCGCCGGTGCCCGATCGGCCTGGTCGTCCACGGCCCCGACCTGCGGGTTCTCCGGGTCAACCGGGCCATCGAACGCTTCAGCGGTGTCCCGGCAGCAGACTTCCGGGGGGTGCCCACCGGCCATATGCTCCTCCCCGACGACGCACGCAGAGCCGTGGACCGGGTGCGCCAGGTGATCGAGACCGGAAGACCGTTCATCTACTCCGAGCAGTTCGTCCGCATGGAGCAGGATCCGGCACGAGAGCGGGTCGCGTTGGTCTCCTCCTTCCGGATGGAGGATCCCGCAGGCCGCGTCCTGGGGGTGGCCGAGATGATCGAGGACATCACCGAACGCCATCGGGCGCAGCGTCGGCTCGCGCTTCTCGACCAGGCCGGCAGCCGTATCGGAACCACCCTTGACGTGGCGGAGACCGCCCGGGAACTCGCCGAGGTGACGGTGCCGCACCTCGCCGACCACGCGTCGGTGGACCTGCTGCGGACCGTGACGCGCGGTGAGGAAGTGGCGCGGGCCCTGGCAGGGCCGGTGGTACGCGTGGGGGCGTGCAGCGTCGGCGCCCGGCAAGTCGGTCCGTCCCACCCCCAGGGCGAGCCGGTGGAGTTCGCGCCGGACTCACCCCAGGCCAGATGCCTGGCCGAAGGGCGGCCCGTCCTGGAAGCGGTGCTCCCACCCGACTCGTTCTCCGCGGAAGGCCGCCAGGGGGCCCGCGCTCCGGACCTGGGCGTCCACTCGCTGATCGTGGTCCCGGTCGCCGCACGCGGGCTGGTGCTGGGAGTGATGACCCTGTGGCGCTCGCGCCGCCCCGATGCCTTCGAGGCGGACGATCTCACCCTCGCCCAGGAACTCGCCTCGCGCGCCGCCGTCGCCATCGACAACGCCCGGCGCTTCACCCAGCAGCAGCAGACCGCGTTCACCTTGCAGAGCAGCCTGCTGCTCCGGGCGGTTCCCGACCAGTCCGCCGTCGAGGTGGCCCTGCGGTACCTGCCGGCCAGCGCGGCCCCGGGCCTGGGCGGCGACTGGTTCGACGTCATTCCCCTGTCCGGGGGCCGGGTCGCCCTGGTCGTCGGCGACGTGGTCGGACGCGGCATCCACGCGGCCGCCACCATGGGCCGGCTGCGTACCGCCGTACACACGCTCGCCAGCCTCGACCTGGAACCGGACGAGGTCCTCTCCCGCCTGGACGACCTGGTCAACCTCCTGGCGGCCGAACAGGAAGCGGCCGGTGAACGGCCCGTGGGCGAGCAGGTCGTCGGTGCCACCTGCCTGTACGCCGTGTACGACCCGGTGTCCGGGTGGTGCTCCGTGGCCCGCGCCGGCCACCCGCCGCCGGTGGTGACCGCTCCGGACGGGCAGGCGGCCGCGCTGGACCTGCCCGCCGGCCCACCGCTCGGCCTGGGCGGCCTGCCGTTCGAGGCCCGGGACGTGGAACTGGCCGAGGGAAGCCTGCTGTGCCTGTACACCAACGGACTCATCGGCGAACGCCACATCGATGCCGACGTCGGCCTGACCAAGCTGTGCGCGGCGCTCACCCGCCCCGCCGACGCGCTGGAACGGACGTGCCAGGCGGTGGTCGACTCGCTCGTGCCGTCGCGGCCCAGCGACGACGTCGCTCTGCTGATCGCCCGCACGCGCATGCTGCCACCGGACGACGTCGCCTCCTGGCGTCTGCCGCCGGAGCCTGAGAGCGCCGCCCGGGCCCGGGCCCTGACCTCCGCCAAGCTGACCGAATGGGGGCTGGAGCACCTGGCGTTCACCACCGAGTTGATCGTCAGCGAACTGATCACCAACGTCTACCGCTACGCCAGTGGCCCAGCGACCCTGCGGCTGATCCGTGAACGGTGTCTGGTGTGCGAGGTCAGCGACACCAGCCACACCTCGCCCCACCTGCGCCGCGCCCGGACCACCGACGAGGGTGGGCGCGGCCTGTTCCTGGTGGCCCAGATGGCTGAACGCTGGGGCACCCGATACACCCGCGACGGCAAGACCGTGTGGACCGAACAACCACTGGCCGGCCTGTTCACCTGACCCTCTCAGGCCGTGCCGGGGACCGCCATCTCTCCCAGCAGCGACCAGTCCTGCTGCGGCACGCTCATGTTGACGACGCGCGGCGTCTCGACCAGATGGGGCGGCAGCGTCTGCTGCGCGGCCTTGAAGTGCGCGGACTGCACATGCGCGGCCCCGGCCTCGTCGTCGCGGAAGGCCTCGACCAGGACGTACTCCGTTTTCCCCGCTTTGCGGCCGGGCCACGCAGGCGCGCCGCGTGGGGAGGACCTCCCGCCGCAATGCCGGGTGCCCTCCCACCACGTCCCGACGCCCATCGAGGTTGCTCGAACGCGACGCCATCCCGCGGCGGCCGATGGACCCCAGTTCCAACGTCCGGCACACCGCGCAGGACCTCGGTGTCTCCCGCGCCACGACGTACCGCCGTCTGCGCCGTACGGCAGCGTCCCGTCGAGCCTGACCCGACGCGGACTGCGGCGGACCGAGGCCCCTCGCGCAGCCCGCCCGTGCGGCCGTGCTCATTCGGCTGCGGCGAGCAGCCGTGCCTCGCTCTCCTCGTACAGCCGCCGGTTCTCGAGGCTCTCGGCGGCGCGGCGCCGGTGGTCCAGACGGCTGCCCAGCCAGCCCGCCAGGTAGCCGAACGGGACGGAGACCAGTCCGGTGGACTGCATCGGGAACAGGTCGAAGTCGGCGTCCGGGAAGACGGCGGACGGCGTGCCCGAAACGGCCTGGGAGAAGACCATCACCACCAGCGCGCAGGCCGTGCCGCCGTAGAGGGTGGCGAGCAGGCCGGTGCGCGTGAATCCTCGCCAGAACAGGGAGTAGGTGAGCGCGGGTGCCACCGCCGATGCCCCGATGCAGAGGGCCAATGTGGTCAGCACACCGACGTTCCAGCCCTGGACCAGGGTGGCGAGCCCGATGGCGAGGGTGCCCACGGCCACGCTCGTCCACATCGCCACCGTCATCTCCGTACGCGGCTCCGCCCGGCCCCGCCGCGCCGCGTGGGCGAACAGGTCATGGGCGAGCGACGAGGCCGCGGCCAGGGTCATTCCCGCGACCGACGACAACAGGGTGATGAACACCATGCCCGCCACCGCCGAGTAGAGAAGCGTCGTGCCCGCGGAGCCGGGCGCCCCGCCGAGCACCTGCGACAGCATGAGCACCGACGTCCTGCCGTGCGGGTCGGCCGCGGTGATGTACCGCGATCCCACCAGGGCCGCCGCGCCCGTACCCATGATGATCACGAGCAGGCAGAACGTGGTGACCGTGCCGACCGCCCACGACATGGAGCGACGCACGGCCGGCGCGTCCTTCGCGGAGTACAGACGCATCGTGATGTGGGGCAGGCAGGCCACGCCGAGGACCACGGTGATCTGGAACCCGATGAAGTCCAGCCGCTCAGCGGCCGAGGTGCCCAGCTGAAGGCCCTGCTGGAGGAAGGCGGGGCCCGCGCCGCTGCCGTGCTGGGCGGCCCTGAGCAGGTTGCCGGGGCTCCAGTCGAAGCGGTTCAGTACCAGGGCGGCGACGACGGAGCTGGTGGCGAGCAAGATGATGATCTTGATCATCTGCACGAGGGCGGTGCCTCTCATACCGCCGAGCGCCGCGTAAATGATCATCAGGCTGCCGACGATGATGACGCACGCCGTCCTGGCCCCCGCCACGTGCGGGAGGTCCAGGATGAAGGTGAGCAGCGACCCGGCCCCGGAGAGCTGGACGATCAGGAAGGGCAGGGTCGCCGAGAGCGTCACCACACAGGCGGCGACACGCACGGCCCGTCCGGGCATGTTGCGCGCCAGGACGTCGCCCATGGTGAAACTGCCGGCGTTGCGCAGGGGTTCGGCCAGCAGGAACATCAGCAGCACCAGGGACAAGGCGGTGCTGACCGCGAGGACATAGCCGTCGTATCCGGTGAGCGCGATGATGCCGGTGGTGCTCAGCACCGTGGCCGCGGAGATGTAGTCGCCCGCGATGGCCAGGCCGTTCTTGAACGGGGTGAGCGAGAGGTAACCGGTGTAGAAGTTCGTCAGGTCGTCGCGGTCCGGTCCCGCCATCACGCACATGAGCAGCGTGAGGGTGACCAGGACGGTGAACATGAGGAGGACGGTGGCCTGCGTCCCGGAGTCGAAGTCGGTCATCTCGCCACCCCGGCGTTTCCGCCGGCGCCGGCCGCGCGCTCCCTGACGGCGCGGGCCAGCGGATCCACCGAGCGTTGTGCGCTGCGTCCGTACCAGAACACCGCGGCGAAGGTGACGACGAGTTGGAGGATCCCCAGGGCCATGCCCAGGCTCAGCTCTCCGGCGATCCGGGATCCCATCAGGCCCGGCGCGGAGCAGGACAGCACGACATACACCACGAAGGAGCCGAGCGCGGTGAGCGTGGAGGTCCGGCGGAGCAGGCGGTAGGCCGAGCGGAGGGCGGCGAGGTCGTCGCCGTGCCGACGAGTCGCGTGGGGGGCGTACGGCTCGTCCCAAGGGGCTTGGCCGTACGAGTAGTACCGAGTGGCGTCGTACCGAGGGGCGTCGTACCCGTACGGCTGGGGGTCGGGGGGCGGTGGGGGCCATCCCGGTGGCGCTGCCGGCGGATACCGGTTCTCGTCGGGGTATGTCATCGCCTGGCCTTCCACTACGGCTCGGATCCGCGGAGGTGAACGGGGAGATCGGTTCAGCGGCGCACCATACCGACTGGTTGGAATGACTGTAAGTCCGCTGTGGGTCACGTTTCGGGGTCGATACGGACGCCGCCCCTCGCCACGGATTGGTCCCGATGGCTCGGGCCCGACGCATCGGAGAGCACCCCGTGAAGATCCACATCACCAGCGTCTTCGTCGACGACCAGGACAAAGCCCTGCGCTTCTACACCGACGTCCTGGGCTTCGTGAAGAAGCACGACGTCCCGATGGGTACCGACCGGTGGCTGACCGTCGTCTCGCCGGAGGACCCCGACGGGACGGAACTGCTCCTCGAGCCCTCCGGCCATCCCGCGGTGCGGCCGTACAAGGCGGCGCTGGTCGAGGACGGCATCCCGGCCACCTCTTTCGCCGTGGACGACGTACGGGCGGAGTTCGACCGGCTGCGTGCACTCGGCGTGCACTTCACCCAGGAGCCGCTGGAGATGGGCCCGGTCACCACTGCGGTCTTCGACGACACCTGCGGCAACCTGATCCAGATCGTGCACAGCGGGTAAGGAGCCGGTCGGCGTCGGCCGCGAGCTGCTCATCGCCGAGGCGCACGGCCGGTGGGGGAGGTGAGCCGCCCGACAACGTCGGAGCGGGTCGGACGGTCCGTCAGCTCACCTCGTCTCACCTCACCACCACCCGGACGGGCACCGGCGCGACACCCTGGCAGCAGCGCCGCCACCGGGCCCGGGCGCCCTTCGCTCCCGGGGCGACGACGACCAGCGCCGGGCCGTGTCGTGCCCAGCGGGCCGCCGTCCTGTCGGGGCCTCGCCCGGGTGGAGCCGGGCCAGGTCTCGTCGCCGGTCTTCACCACGTCACTGACGACGGCGAGTTGTTCCGCCCGTTCCCGCTTCCGCTCCGCGGACCGGAGCATCTCGGGTCGCCTCGCCGCAGGCGCGGGGGCCGTGGGAGACGGTGGCCGAGGTCCGCGGGGCGGTCAGGCTCTCCGACGACGAGCGCCGGGGGCCCGGGGGGATTGCTGTGTCTCCGCCGCCGAACCGGGCCATGGGTGCCGACGCGGTTCCGGCCCGGTGGTGACCGGGCACGGAGCCCCTGGTCACGGCAGGACCTGGATCTTCCGGCCCTTGCCGGCCTGGAACTGTCGCAGCGCCTCGGCGTAGTCCGCCAGCGGCAGCCGGTCGCTGATGAAGACCTCCGGGTCGAGCACTCCACCGGCGAACAGCTCGGCGGCGCGCTCGTAGCTGTGCAGGACCGCCATCGAACCGGTGATGGTGATCTCCTCGTTGTAGATCCGGTACGGGTCGATCGTGGCCCGGGCCGCGTAGTCGGCGACGCCGAACTGGAGGTACGTACCCCCCTTGCCGACCCGGCCCAGTGCGTCCTGGATCGCGTGGGCGTTGCCCGTGGCGTCGATGACCACGTCCCAGCCGCGCGGGCGGTCGAGCGCGTCGGCGGTGGTCACCGCGTTGCTGCAGCCGAGCGTGCGGGCGGTGGTCAGCCGGTCCTCGTTGATGTCCACCATGTCGACCGTGGCCGCGCCGGTGCGCTTGGCGAGTTCCATCATCATCAGGCCCATGGTGCCCGAGCCGTAGATCAGCACATGGGTGGCGAGCGAGCTGCGCAGGATGTCGTAGCCGCGTACCGCGCAGGACAGCGGTTCGATGAGGGCGGCGTCCTCGGTGCGGACGTGCTCGGGGAGTTTGACGCAGTTGGCGGCGGGAGCGGCCGTGTACTCGGCGGCGCCGCCGGGGACGGTGACACCGATGGCGTTCCAGCGCTCGCACAGGTTGCCGCGTCCGATCCGGCAGTAGTGGCACTCGTGGCAGTGCAGAGAGGGGTCGACGGCGACCCGGTCTCCGACGGCCAGGTCGCGTACCCCGGAGCCCAGGGCGACGACCTCGCCGGCGAACTCGTGCCCCGGCACGATCGGCAGGGTGGGCGCGAACTCGCCCTGGAGGATGTGCAGATCGGTGCCGCACAGGCCGCAGGCCGAGACCTCGATCACCACCTGTCCGGGGCCCGGTGTGGGGTCGTCGACGGTCTCGACGCCGACCTGGCCGGGCGAGCTGATGACGGCGGCTTTCACTTGACTGCTCCAAGGGACAGGCCCTGGACCAGCTTGTCCTGGGCGGCGAATCCGGCGATGAGGACCGGCAGGGAGATGCAGACGGCGGCGGCGCACACCTTGGCCAGGAACAGGCCCTGGCTGGTGACGAAGCCGGTGAGGAACACGGGTGCGGTGCCGGCGACGACGCCGGTGAGCACGCGGGCGAAAAGCAGTTCGTTCCAGCTGAAGATGAAGCAGATCAGCGCGGTGGCGGCGATGCCGGGGGCGACGACCGGCGCGACGATCCGGGTGAGGATGGTGGGCAGCCCGGCGCCGTCGATGGAGGCCGCCTCGAGGATCTCGACGGGGACCTCGGCGAGGAAGGAACGCATCATCCACACCGCGATCGGCAGGTTCATCGAGGTGTAGAGGATGACCAGCAGTCCGATGTTGTCGAGCAGGCCGCTGTTCTTCGCGATCAGGTAGATCGGCAGCAGTCCGGCCACCGCGGGCAGCATCTTGGTGGACAGGAAGAAGAACATCACGTCGGTCCACTTGCGCACCGGCCTGATGGACAGCGCGTAGGCGGCCGGGATGGCCAGCACCAGCACCAGCAGCGTCGAAAGGACGCTCGCGGACAAGGAGTTGATCAGCGGCGGCCAGGGGGAGACCCCGGTACTCGCGCCGAAGAACTCCCGGTAGCCCTGGAAGGTCAGCGGGGCTCCCAGGCTCGGTGGGTTGGTGGCGGCGTCCGATTCGCCGTGCAGCGAGGTGAGCACCATCCAGGCCACCGGAAGGAAGAACACGACTCCGCAGAGCCAGGCCAGCAGGCCGAGTGCGCCGCGCTTGCGCCGGGTGGAAAGACCCCCGCCCGCGGCACGCTGGGGGATGTCGGCGGTCGCGGCCATCAGCGGGTCTCCTCTCGAAGCAGGGACGAGACGGCCCTGAGCGCGAAGGTGGCCACGAGGAGGGAGCACAGGACGACGATGACGCCCTCCGCGGAGGCCTGCCCGTAGTCGTGCGCCTGGTAGAAGGTCTCGTAGACCGTGTAGGGCAGGTTGGCGGTGCCCAGACCGCCGGCGGTGAGGGTGAAGACGGCGTCGAAGTTCTGCACCACGTAGATGCTGCCGAGCAGCGCGGCCAGCTCCAGATAGCGGCGCAGGTGCGGGAAGGTGAGGTAGCGGAAGACCTGCCAGGTGGTCGCGCCGTCCACGCGGGCCGCCTCGACGACGTCCATGGGGCGGCTCTGCAGGCCGGCCAGCAGGATCAGCATCATGAACGGCGTCCACTGCCAGATCAGCGACGCCTCCACGGACATCAGCGGCAGCGACGACAGCCAGTCGGGCTGCGGTGGGTTGTCGCTGCCGAACAGGCTCCACAGCCAGGTCAGCGTGCCGTTGATCAGCCCGTAGGTGGCGTTGTACAGGGCGTGCTTCCACAGCAGGGCGGAGGCGACGGGCACGACGAGGAACGGTGTGATCAGCATCGTGCGGACGATGCCGCGGCCTCGGAATTGGCGGTCGAGGAGCAGGGCCAGCCCCAGGCCGAGCAGCAGGCTGACCAGCACCACGGTGACGGTCAGGGTGACGGTCGTCAGCAGGGAGGAGCGCAACTGCGGGTCGGTGACCGCGTCCTGGTAGTTCTGCAGGCCCGCGAAGGTCCGGTGGTCCGGGTCGAGGGCGTTCCAGCGCATGAACGAGAGCACCAGGGTGCCGACGAACGGCAGCTGGGTGACCACGATCATGAAGATCAGGGCGGGGAGCAGCGGGGCCCGCCGGGCCCATGCCCCGCGAGAGCGCCGTGGGGGTGTCGCCTGTTCCGCTGTCCGCGGCGCCCGGCCAGGCCGGGTGAGCGAGTGAGTGGTGGTCATCGGTGTCTCCGCTGTGCTCCCGTCCCCCGGTCCCACGGGTGGGGGACCGGGACACCGGGAGCGTCGAGTGGATCGGGGAGGGATCACTTGTCCGCGTACTTGGCGGCGACCTTCTCGGCGAGCGCCTGGCCGGCCTTCAGCGCCTGCTCGACGCTGGTCTTGCCGGCGATGGCGGAGCTGATCTGCTGGGAGACCTGTGTGCCCAGGTCGGTGAACTCGGGGATGCCGACGAACTGGATGCCGGGCGCGGGCCGGGGCTGCACGCCCGGGTTCTCGGGGTCGGCGGCCTTCAGCGCGTTCGCGGTGGCGTCGGCGAAGGCCGAGGCGGCGGCGACGTACTTGGGATTGTCGTAGGTGGAGGTCCGCTTGCCCGCCGGGACCCGGGACCAGCCGAGCTTCTCTCCCACCAGTTCCTCGTACTGCTTGCTGGAGGCCCAGGAGATGAACTTCCAGGCGTCGTCCTGGTTCCTGCTCGCCTTCTGCAGGCCCCAGGCCCAGGTGTAGAGCCAGCCGGAGCTCTTGGTCTTCTCGACCGGTGCGGGTGCGTAGCCGATCTTTCCGGCCACCGGCGACTCGTCGGATTCGAGCGATCCGGCCGCGGAGGTGGCGTCGTACCACATGGCGACCTTGCCCTGCTCCATGTTGTTGAGGCACTCGGCGAACCCGGACTGCGGGGCGCCCGCCTCACCGTGGGCGCGCACGAGGTCGACGTAGAACTTGGTCGCCTTGGTGAACTCGGGGCTGTCGACCTGGGCCTTCCAGTCCTTGTCGAACCAGGTGCCGCCCATGGTGTTGACCACCGTGGTCAGCGGGGCCATCACCTCGCCCCATCCGGGCAGGCCGCGCAGGCAGATGCCCTTCATCCCGGGCTCGGCGCCGTCGGCCTTGGCCGCCAGGTCGGCCACCTGCTGCCAGGTGGGGCTGGCCGGCATGGTCAGCCCCTTCTCCCGGAAGACGTCCTTGCGGTACATCAGGAAGGACGACTCGCCGTAGAACGGCTCGGCGTAGATCTCGCCGGACGCCGTCAGGGACTCCCGCATGGCGGGCAGGATGTCGCCCTGGTCGAAGGCGGCGTCCTTCTCGGCGTACGACGTCAGCGGGGCGAGCCAGCCGTTCTTGGCGTAGATCGGCGTCTCGTAGTTGCTGATCGTCGCCACGTCGTACTGGCCGGCCTGGCTGGAGAAGTCCTGGGTGATCTTGTCGCGGACGTCGTTCTCGGGCAGCACCGTGAAGTTGACCTTGATGCCGGTCTCCTTGGTGAAGTGCGCCGCCGTGAGCTTCTGCAGGTCCGCCATCTGCGGGTTGTTCACCATGAGCACGTTGATGGAGTGCGAGCCGGAGCCGCCCCCCGAGCCGCCGGCGCCCGCACACGCCGTGAGCAGTGCGCCGCACACGGCCAGCGCGCCCAGCGGCACCGCGCGCCGCAGAACAGTCGGTCTTGAAGTCATGATCGTCCCTTTTCGTGAAATGTCGGGTGCGGGGCAGTGACGGGGGGAAGGGAATGGGGGATCGGGCAGACGGTGGGGTTCGGCTGTGCGGGCAGGGGGTGCCGTCGGCGCGGCTCCGGCGGAGCCGTCCCTTGCGGCAGGGGGCGGTCTGTGCGGGTCAGACCCGGTGGACGCGGGGTCCCATCAGTGAGTAGCGGTGCGCCTCGGCGCTGGACAGTCCGGTGTCGGTGACGATCGCCTCGAAGTCGCCCACCCCGGCGAAGCGGCAGAAGCTGCTCGCGCCGAACTTGCTGTGGTGCCCGAGGAACACACGTCGACGCGACACGGCCAGTGCCTTGGCCTTGACGTCGGCCACCACCGGATCGGGGGTGGTCAGGCCGAGCTCCCGGGAGATGCCGTTCGACCCGAGGAAAGCCAGGTCGATCACGAATCCCTCGAGCATGGCGCAGGCCCATGAGCCCACCGTGGCCAGGGTCCGGGCCCGGACGCGGCCTCCGAGGAGCAATACGGTGACCTGCGGAGAGTCCACGATCGCGGCCGCGGTGGACAGCGACGCGGTGATCACGGTCAGGGGCTGGTCGCCCGGGAGGAGTGCGGCGAGGAGTTGCGGGGTGTAGCCCTCGTCCACGAACACGGTCTCCGCCTCGCCGAGGAGTTTGACCGCCTCCGCGGCGATCCGGCGCTTGTCCTTGACGTGCAGGGTCTCCCGTTGGGCGAGGCCCGTTTCGAAGCCCGCGCCCTCGACGGGATAGGCGCCGCCGTACGTGCGGCGGAGCAGGCCCCTGCGTTCCAGCACGCCGAGATCGCGGCGGATGGTCTCCGGCGCGACCGCCAGGTCGACGGCCGTGGTGGTGACCTCGATCCGTCCGTGGTGACGAGCGAGCGCGAGAATCCGGCTCTGACGCTCTTCGGCGTTCATCGCACTCACCTCGCTTGCGTACCGGTCCGGACACGGCGTGCCCGGTCTTGCCGCACATTTATACCAATCAGCTTTTGGCGCAAACCGGCCCACAATGGGCTTGAAACTGCCCGGTGATGCCCGAAGGGATTACACGAAACCCCAGGTCACGGCCCCGCTGGGTAATCTGTTCCCTTTATCGATGCCCGTGCGGACCGCCTCCCGTGCCCGGTTCGGGCGGACGGTGAACTGTGACCCACCTCATCACCGCCCCGCCACCGGCCGGCACGACCGGGGCGGCGCGACGCGGCATGTCCGATCGGTCCGCGGCACGAGGTCTCCCGCGAGAGGGGGTGGCACGGCTGCCGGGCCGTTCCCGCCCCCCTCGCCGGCTCGGCGGGGTCCGGTCCCGTCCCCGCGCACACGGCTCCCACCCGCGCAGGCCCGGCCCCCGCCCGGCCGGGCACCGGCGCGGAGTCCGATGCGGTGGCACGGGTGGGGCGGCTCGCGACGCGCTGCGGCACCTGGCGTGCCTCACGAGTCCACGGCCGCCTGCTCCGCTCCGGCCTCCGCACCCTGCCTGCTGTCCGACCAGGCGGCCCACAACGCGGCGTAGCGGCCGCCCGCCGCCACCAGTTCCTCGTGGGTGCCGGTCTCCACGACCCGGCCGTCGTCGAGTACGACGATCCGGTCGGCGGTCGCGGCCTGCGGCAGGCGGTGGGCCACCATCAGGCCCGTTCGGCCCTCCAGCGCCCGGAGAGCGGCGGTCTCCAGGACCCGCGCTCCGGCGCTGCCCGCGTCGGCGGTGGCCTCGTCCAGGATCGCGATCGGAGGGTCGGCCAGGACCAGCCGGGCCAGCGCCAGATGCTGCGCCTGGGTCACCGTCAGCCGGTGTCCGCCCTCGCCGACGACCGTGGCCAGCCCCTCGGGCAGCGCCTCCGCCCACTCCAGGGCGCCCACCTTCGCCAGGGCCGCCCGCAGCTCCTCGTCGGTGGCGCCCGGGCGGGCCAGCCGCAGGTCCTCGGCCAGCGGGCCGGCGAAGACGTGCACCTCCTGGCTGATGAGGGTCACCGCACGGCGGATCCCCGCCGGGCCCAACTCCCCGGCGTCGACTCCGCCCAGCGTGATCGTGCCGCCGGACGGCTGGTGAACACCGGCGATCAGCTTGGCCAGCGTGGTCTTGCCCGCGCCGCTCGCGCCCACCAGGGCCACCCGTTCCCCGCTGCCCACCTCCAGGTCGACGTCGCACAGCACCGGGTGGCCGGACACATAGGCGTAGCCCAGCGAGGAGACCTTGACCGAGCCGTCCACCGGTACGGCCCGGCCGTCCGACTCGGGCTCGCCGGCGAGGTTCGACACGCCGACCAGGCGGGCGAGGCTGGCACCTGCGGACTGCACGTCGTCGAGGAGGAAGAGCGCGGCGTTGACCGGGTTGAAGAGGCTGTGGAAGTACAGTGCCGCCGCGGTCGCCGTGCCGATGCTCACCGACCCGTTGTCCACCAGCAGGAAACCGGTGACCAGCACCGCGGACAGCCCGATGAACTCGGCGAGGTTGAGCCGTGAGAAGAACCCGGTCACCACGTGGATGCCGCGCAGGGCGAGGTCGACGGCCGACCGCGACCGCTGCTCCAGGAGGTCCGCGTGGACGCGGTTCAGCCGGAAGGCGCGTACGGTGCGGACGCCGCCGACGCTGTCGAGGAGCTGGTGCTGGAGGGCGCCGGAGGCCACCCGGTGCTCCGCGTAGACGGGAGCGGCCCGGCGCAGGTACCAGCGCACGGCGAGGACCTGGATGGGCATGGCCAGCAGGGCGGCGAGCAGGAACCGCCAGTCCAGCACGGCGAGTCCGACGAAGGTCAGGACGATCGTGAGCGCGGAGCGGGCGAACTCCGGCAGTGCCTGGCGCACCGACTTCGTGATCACGGAGACGTCGCCGGTGACGCGGGAGACGAGGTCGCCGGATCCGGCTTCCTCGACACGTTCCAGCGGCAGCCCGAGGGCCCGCTCGACGAACCGCTCGCGCAGGGACGCGAGCACGGTTTCGCCGAGCCGGGCCACCAGCGCGCTGCCGACCGCGGTGGCGGCACCGCGGCCCAGCGCGACCCCGGTCAGCAGGACCGTGGGGAGCAGCAGGGCATGCGTGCCCTCCCGCTCCACCACCAGGTCGACGACGTGCCCGAGCAGGGGAGCGGTCAGCAGCCCGATGCCGGTGCCGGCGACCAGCACGCTCATGGCCGTCACCGCCAGGACACGGTGTCCGCGCAGCAGGGCGCGGAGTGCGGCCAGGGTCTCGGCGCCGGTGGCGGTCGGCAGGAGGGTGCGGTCCACAGGGGTGGCTTCGCTCATCGTGGTCTGGGTCCGTCCTTCGTCGGTCCGTTCTGTGGCGTCTGTGGCGTCTGTGGCCTCTGCGGCGTCCGTGGAGCCCACGTCGATGCCGTGCGCCGACGTCATGCCAGGACCGCGGCCCGGTAGGCCGCGTCGGCGGTGACGAGTTCGGCGTGGCTGCCGTCGGCCGTGACCGTGCCCTCGTCGAGCACCACGACCCGGTCGGTCACCGCGAGCAGCGCGGGGCTGGTGGTGACCAGGACCGTGGTGCGGCCGCGTCGGGCCTCCCGCAGCCGGGCGGCGATCCGGGACTCGGTCACCGTGTCCACGGCGGTGGTCGGGTCGTGCAGGACCAGGACGGGACGGTCGGCGGCCAGGGCCCGGGCGAGGGCGACGCGTTGGCGCTGGCCGCCGGACAGGGACCGGCCGCGTTCGGCGAGCACGGTGTCCACACCGTCGGGCAGCAGCCGGGCCACGTCGTCGGCCGCCGACGCCGTGAGGGCCGGTTCGATGCCGGCGGACGCCGTGTCGGCCGCGGCGCGCACGTTGTCCAGGAGGCTGGCCTCGAACAGGTTCGCGTCGTGCGGGGCGACCAGGACGACCCGGCGCAGGTCGTCGGGGTCCAGGGCGGTCAGGGGAACGCCGTCGAGTTCGATCGCTCCCTCGGCCGGGTCGGTCTCCCTGGCCAGGCAGCGCAGCAGGTCGTTGGCTGCCGCGGGGTCCCTGGCGACGACGCCGGTGAGGCTCCCGGCGGCGATGTCGAGGTCGATTCCGCGCAGCGCGCCGAGGGCGACACCGCGCAGCCGGAGCGCCCCGGCGACCGGGTCGGTGGGTGTCGCGCCGCCCGGCTCCACCGCGGCGGGTGCCGCCAGCACCTCGGCGATGCGACGGGCCGAGGCGCGGCCCTGGGCGAACTCGGCGTTGACGTAGGTGAGGAGCTGGAAGGGGCCGAGGAGGAACTGGGCGAGTCCCACCGCCGCCACCAGGTCGCCGACGCTGATGGTGCCGCGCATCGCCAGATAGGCACCGGCCAGGCCGATGGCCGCGATGAACAGGCCGGTCAGGGCGAGGACGGCACCTTCGTGGCCGGCCCGGCTCCGGGCGGACCGCAGCGCGGCGGCCAGCGAGTCCTGGCTGGTGTGCCGGTACCGCGACACGGCGGCCGACTCGGCGCCCATGCCCTTGAGCACGCGCAGTCCGGCGACGAGGTCGGCGGCGACGCCGGAGGCGTGGGCGGCGCGCTCCTGTTCGGTCTCGCTGCGCTGTTCCAGCGGGCGGCTGATGCGGTGGCCCAGCCAGAGCAGGGGCGGGATGCCGAGCAGGACGAGCAGGCCGAGCGGGACGGAGATGCGCAGCAGCGCCACCGCGCTGACCGCCAACGCGGCGAGGGCGGCGGCGCCGTACGGCAGCACGGTCACCGCCGAGCCCACGCGCTTGGCGTCGTTGGTGGCGATGCTGGTCAGCGCGCCGGGGAGCCGGTCGGCGTCCGCGCCGCCGCGTGGGTCGAGCACCCTGGTGCCGAGTTCGAGCCGGAGCCGGTGCGCGGCCTTCTCGCCCGCGCCCTCCGTGATCCGGGCTCCGGTCCGGTAGCAGGTGGACAGGACCAGGAAGAGGGCGGCGAGGAGGAGCAGCCAGCGCCACAGGGTGCCGGTCGAGCCGGTCGCCACCGCCTGGTCGATGATCACGCCGACGACCACGGGCACCATGGCCTCGCACGCCTGATGGGTCATACCCAGCAGGGACGCCGCGGCGAGGCGCCGCCGCTGGTCTCCGATCGCTCCGCGGAGGACGTGGCCCCCGGTCGGTCCTCCAACTGGCATACGGTGCCTCCGCAGATGGCCGGATGGTTAGGTAAGGCTACTCTAAATATGTTGATCCACCGCCGATGTCCGCGCGCCGGCTTCCAGGTCCTACCCACAACTCAACGGGGTTTGCGGATCGGTTCGTTGACCCTCCGCCCGGTGCACGGTTAGGCTCGCCTAAGTAACACTCTGTTGTTCGCGCGTCGCGCTGTTCCGCGGCCCGTGCGAGCTTCGCGAGCCGCCGCCAGGGGGAGTTGTCGTTGTCGGTCGAAACCCAGGCGGTGACGGAAGATCAGACCGCCGCTCCGGTCGTACCCGGAACCCGGCGGACCGTGGCCGCGTTGCGGGGAGCGGGCCTGTTGCTCGCCCTCGGTGCCCTGGTCCTGGTCGGTCTGGTCAGTGTGTGGGTGGGCACCAGAGGGATCCCGTTCAGCTCGACCTGGAGCCTGCTGTGGCACCCTGACGGTTCGGAAGCGTCGGTCATCATCCACGACTACCGCATCCCCCGCACCCTCCTCGGACTCCTCATCGGTGTGGCCCTCGGACTGTCCGGCGCGCTGATGCAGGCACTGACCCGCAACCCGCTCGCCGACCCCGGTCTGCTCGGCGTGAGCCAGGGCGCCGCCACCGGCGTCGTCGTGGCCATCGCCTACCTCGGGGTGGGAACGGTCGTGAGCCAGGTGTGGTTCGCGCTCGCCGGGGCGGCCGTCACATCGGTCGCGGTGTACCTACTGGGTTCCTCCGGCCGCAAGCTGGCCACGCCCGACCGGCTGGTCGTCGCCGGAGCGGCCGTGACGGCCGTCCTCTACGCCTTCTGCTCGGCGGTCCTGCTGATGAAGCCGCGCGCCTTCGACCAGTTCCGCTTCTGGACGGTGGGCGCCCTCACCGGCCGCTACCTCGACGTCGTGTACGTCGTCCTGCCCTTCGTCGCCGTGGGCCTGCTCGTCGCCCTGGCGCTCGCCCCCTCGCTCAACGCCCTGGCCCTGGGCGACCAGGTGGGGCGCGCCCTGGGCGTGAACGTCGGCCGGACCCGGGTGCTGGGCGCCGTCGCGGTGATGCTGCTGTGCGGCGCCGCGACAGCCGCCGTCGGCCCGATCAGCTTCGTGGGGCTCGCCGTACCGCACGTCGCCAGATTCGTCGTCGGCCCCGACCAGCGGTGGGTGATGGCGTACTCCATGCTGCTCGCGCCCGTGCTGCTGATCGGCGCGGACGTCCTGGGCCGGGTGATCGGAGCCCCGGGCGAGGTCCAGGTCGGGATCGTCACCGCGTTTCTCGGTGCGCCCCTGTTCATCGCGCTGTGCCGCCGTCGAAAGCTGGTCATGCTGTGAGTGACGTGAGGGAGGCGGGGCCCTCCTCCGCCGAGGTCCCGGGCGCCAAGGGCGCCGCGCCCCCGCGGGTCGTCAGCGGGTTCGTCGTCCGTACCGGGCGCGGCGGTCTCTCCCTGCGGATCCAGGGGCGGACCGTGGCCGTGACGGCCGTGCTGCTCGCCGTGCTCGTCGTCGTCATGGGGATCAGCCTGACGACCGGTGACTTCGCGCTCTCCGTCGGAGAGGTCCTGCGAGCGCTCACCGGCAACGGGTCGCCCGGCGCGGACTTCATCGTCAACACCCTGCGCATGCCACGCCTGGTCACCGCGGTGTGCGTCGGTGCGGCCCTCGCGGTCAGCGGCGGAATCCTGCAGAGCCTGACCGGCAACTCCCTCGGCAGTCCCGACGTGATCGGGTTCACCAACGGGTCGGCCGTCGGGGCGCTGGTGGTCATCATCGTGATGCACGGCAGCATGATCCAGATCGCGCTGGGCGCCCTGATCGGCGGCCTCGCCACCGCCGCCGCGGTGTCCCTGCTCATGATCGGGCGCGGGTTGCAGGGGTTCCGGCTCGTCGTCATCGGCATCGGTGTCAGCGCGATGCTGCTCGCCGTCAACTCGTACCTGATCACCCGGGCCACCTTCCAGGAGGCGATCGAGGCCCAGGCGTGGCTCATCGGCAGCCTGAACAACCGCGGTTGGACCCAGGCCAACGCCATCGGTCTCGCCGTCGCCGTGCTTCTCCCGCTCGCCCTCGTCCTGTCCCGCCGTCTGTCCATGGTGGAGATGGGCGACGTCACGGCCACCGCGCTCGGCGTCGAGGTGGCGCGCACCCGTACCGCCCTGCTCGTCATCAGCGTGGCCCTCGCCGCGTTCGCCACGGCGGTGACGGGCCCCATCTGGTTCATCGCCCTGGCCGCTCCCCAGGTCGCCCGAAGACTGACCGGCGCGTCCGGTCCGGGCCTGCTGCCCACCGCACTCATGGGTGCCGTCCTGCTGACCGCGAGCGATCTCGCCGTACAACGCCTGTTCGCTCCCACCCTCCTGCCGGTGGGCACGGCCACCGGCACCATCGGCGGGCTGTACCTGATCTGGCTGCTGGTCACCGAGTCCCGAAAGAGCCGCGCATGAGCAGGAAAGAGCCCCGTATGACAGGGACGAACACCCCGGCACCCCGGCTGCGGGCCGAGGACCTCACGCTGACGTACGACCAGCGGACGGTGGCCACCGGCCTCGACGTCGACATCCCCGACCGCTCCTTCACGGTGATCGTCGGACCGAACGCCTGCGGCAAGTCGACCCTGCTCAAGGCGTTGGCGCGGATGCTCAAACCCCGGACGGGACAGGTCTACCTCGACGGCGCCGCGATCGCCTCGTACCGCTCCCGCGAGGTCGCGCGCCGGCTCGGGCTGCTGCCGCAGTCGTCGACCGCGCCGGGCGGAATCACGGTGGGCGACCTGGTGGCCCGCGGCCGCTACCCGCACCAGCGACTGCTGAAGCAGTGGTCCGCCGAGGACGAGGCCGCCGTGGCCGAGGCGATGCGGCAGACCGGCGTGCTGGAACTCGCCGACCGGCCCGTCGACGACCTCTCCGGCGGCCAGCGCCAGCGCGTCTGGCTCGCCATGGTGCTCGCGCAGCAGACCCCCATCCTGCTCCTCGACGAACCCACCACCTACCTCGACATCGCGCACCAGGTCGAGGTGCTGGACCTGTGTGCCGCCCTGCACGCCCGCAGGGGACACACCGTCGTCGCGGTGCTGCACGACCTGAACCAGGCCTGCCGGTACGCCACTCACCTGATCGTGATGCGGCCGGGCGGCGAGATCGCGGCCGAGGGGGACCCGGCGGCCGTCATGACCGCCGACCTGGTCGAGGAGGTCTTCGGACTCTCCTGCCGGATCATCGACGACCCGGAGACCGGTACGCCGTTGATGGTGCCCGCCGCTCCCAGGCGGCCCGCTCCCGAGGACGCGGCCGAGCCGCCCGCCGCCGTGCTGGCCGACACCCGAGGGGGACACCACTGATGCTGAGCGCCAGGCTGACCAACGCACGCTTCCTCACCATGGATCCGGAGCACCCGGTCGCCCACGACCTCGGCATCTGGGAGGGCCGGATCGTGGGCCTGGACGAGGCCGTGACCTCCCTGCCCGCACGCGAGGTGATCGACCTCCAGGGCGCCACCGTGCTGCCCGGGTTCATCGACGCCCACGTGCACCTGGCCTGGACCGGGTTCAAACAGAACACACCGAGCATCGCGGGCCGTACCCGGATCGACGACGTGCTGGCGGTCGTGGAGGAGGCCGTCAGCCGGCAGGGCTCGCAGGGGGCCTGGGTGAGCATCGCCGGATACGACCAGCGGGCCCTCGGCCGCCATCTGACCGCGGCCGAGCTGGACAAGGTCAGCCACGGGCGCAAGGTGTTCATCCTGCACGACTCCGGGCACGGCTGCGTCGTCAACAGTGCCGTGCTCGACCTGCTCCCCTCCGACATCCCGCACGAGAACGGCTTCCTCGCGGAGGGAGCCATGGGCGCCGCCCGCGCGCTGCGCCTGCCGTACTCCCAGGAGGAGTTGGCGGAGGCAATCGGGCGCGCCGCCCGGACCTGTCTGGCCGAAGGTGTCACCGCCTGCGCCGAGGCGGGCATCGGCGGCACCCTCTTCGGTCACACCCCGGTCGAGCTGGGCGCCTATCAACTCGCCCGCGAGAAGGGCCTGTTGCCGCTGCACGTGCAGCTCATGGTGTCGGCGGACCGGCTCCGTCCGGTCGGCGCGCACGAGGCCGACGGCATCCCCCGGGCCCTCGACCTCGGTCTGCGTACCGGGTTCGGTGACGACTGGCTCTCCGTGGGCGCGCTGAAGATCTACACCGACGGCGGCATGATGGCCCGTACCGCGGCCCTGAGCAGTCCGTACGAAGGGCTGGACCACGCCGGCCAGTTGCAGGAGGACCCGGAGGCACTCGCCGACACGATCGTGGACGGCCACCTCGCCGGATGGCAGCTCGCGGTCCACGCCATCGGGGACCGCGCGGCCGACGTCGCCCTGGACGCCCTGGAGCGGGCGCAGGACCTCCGGCCGCGCCCCGCGGCCCGGCACCGTGTCGAACACGCGGGCCTGATCCGCCCCGACCAGTTGCCGCGGTTCGCGCGGCTCGGTGTGAGCGCGGTCGTCCAGCCCAGCTTCCTGCGCTACTTCGGCGACGACTACGCGGCCGTCATGGGCGAGGAGCGGGCCCCGTGGCTGTACCGGGGCAGGGCGTTCCTGGACCACGGCATCCCGCTCGTCGGCAGCTCGGACCGCCCCGTCACGGAGGGATCCCCGCTGCGGGCCATCCAGTTCATGGTCGAGCGCGCTTCCGGGTCCGGCCAGGTGATCGGCCCCGACGAGGCCATCACCGTCGACGAGGCCCTGCACGCCTACACCGTCGCCGGCGCCTTCGCCTGCCACTGGGAGGACAGCCGGGGCAGCCTCACCCCGGGCAAGCGGGCCGATCTGGTCGTGCTCGGCGACGACCCACGGCACGTGGACGCCTCGCGCATCGGCGACATCGAGGTGGTGGCGACGTACGTCGACGGCCGGGAGACCGGGAAGCGAGCGGCGTGAGGGGGAGGACGGACGCCGTCCGCAACTCCCGTACTGGATCTACCGTTTAGGTAAGGCTAACCTTATTCTCGGGCTCCGCTGGGGTGACACGGCGACGAGCCGCCCTCCGCGTCAGCGGGAACCGAGGAAGGAACGCCTTGATCAAGGACCCACCGCGTGCCGCCCCGCCGTTGACGCGCGTGATCCCCACGGTGACTGCGTCCCTGCGTCCGGCGCGCCGAGAGGACGCCGCTCGACTCGCCGACCTCTCCAGGCCGTTCGTGGGTTCCGGGGCGTTGCGCGAGCGGCCCGTCTCCCTCTACGCCGCCCACGCCTCGGACTTCCTCGTCCTGGAGGGCACCGACGGGTCCCTCGAGGGATGTGTGGGCCTGCGCGTCCACCCCGCCGCCGCGGAGGACGGTCGAGGACCGGCAGGGGTCGTGTACAACTTCTGTGTCTCCTCGCACCGGCAGGGGCGCGGAGCGGGGTCCCGGCTCCTCCAGGCCGTCCTGGCGCACGCCCGCAACGAGTCGCTGGTGGCGCTGTTCACGGCGACGACCGGCGGGGGCGGTCTCTTCCTCCGGCACGGGTTCGCACCCGCGAGCACGGCCCTGGCGCCTCCCCTCTGGGTGGAGTCCCTCGACCCGCGGCGCGACGCCCGCATCCTCGCCCGGGTTCCGTAACCGCTCGGCCGCCGGACCGGTGCCGGCGCCGGCAGGGGTGCACAGCCCGCGGCCGACGCGCCGCCGGCCGTCACGCGACGCCTTTCCCGTCGTCCGGGCCGTCGTCCGGGACCACCGTGGTGCCGGGGGCGTTCCCGCCGAGGACACCCCGCAGCAGCGCGTGCGGGACCCGGCCGTCGAGTACGTGCGCCTTGCGTATGCCGCCCCGCACGGCTCGCAGGCACCCCTCCATCTTCGGCAGCATCCCGCTCGTCAGGTGTGGCAGGAGCGCGTCGAGTTCGGCGGCCGTCAGTCGCTCGATGACCCGGGTGCTGTGCGGCCAGTCGGCGTACAGTCCCGCGACGTCGGTGAGCACCACCAGCCGCGCGGCGTCGAGGGCCACGGCCAGCGCCGACGCCGCCAGATCGGCGTTGACGTTGTAGACCTCCCCGTCCTCACCGCGCGCCACGGGGGAGACGACGGGGATGTGCCCCTGCCGCAGGAGCAGACGGACCGCGTCCGGGTTCACGTCGACGATGTCGCCGACGAGACCGATGTCCACCGGGCGGCCGTCCACCCAGGCCGACCGCCGTACGGCGGTCATGGTGTGCGCGTCCTCGCCCGTCATGCCGAGGGCGTACGGCCCATGGGCGTTGATGCGGCCGACCAGTTCCCGCTGCACCCGGCCGGTCAGTACCATGCGCACCACCTCCATGGTCTCCGGCGTGGTCACCCGCAGCCCCGCCTCGAACCGGGACTCGAGGCCGAGGCGGTCGAGCATCGCGCTGATCTGCGGCCCGCCGCCGTGCACGACGACCGGGCGCAGGCCCGCGTGCCACAGTTCCACGACGTCCTGGGCGAAGGCCTGCTGGAGGCCGCTGTCCACCATGGCGTTGCCGCCGTACTTCACGACGACCGTGCTGCCCCGGAGGTCTTCCGGTCGGTGCGGGTCCTCGACGGACGGCTCCGCGACCGCGTCGGTCGGCGGGGGAAGGGGAGAGCGGTCCGGCAGGGGAGAGGCGTCGACAGTCGGCGAACCCATGAACGTTTTCCTCCTTGGAGGCATGCTGTGGGGACTGCGGGTCACAGGGATTTCTCGGCCAAGGCAGCGGCCGAGGCGGAACGGGCCCGCGCTCCCGCGTCTCCTGGCGGTGGAGCCTGTGGCGGACGACGAGTTCGACGGTCAGGGCCACGGACAGGGTCGCCACGGCCAGGCGCGATGAGGACGAAGACCTGGACGGCGCCGGCGAGTACCGGGAGGCGCCGGCCAGGAGCATGCCGACGAAGGCGCCCGGCAGCGTGACCGGACCGACGGTGCGGGGCTGGTCGAGGGCGGGCAGCAGGGCGTCGGACGCGGCGCCGCGGGCGACTTCGAGGCGGGCGTCGCGTTCGAGGAGGCCGGGTGCCGGACCGGCCTCGACCTCGCCGTGCCGCTGGGCGGCGGGAGACGGGGCGATTCGGGTCGCGGGGACGGTGCGCAGTCGACGGCGGTGGCGCGCGTCGAGGACGATCGTCGTCGTGCGGTCCCGGGAGATCCGCACGACGGCGCTGCCGGGTCGGCCCCGGGACCGTACCGGGACCGACCCGCCAGGGGCGGCGCCGCCTCGCGGTGCCCGACGCTCCGGTGCCGCACGGCGGTACGCGGTCGGAGTGGGCGACCGTGAGGTGGAAAAACATCAGCGACACCGAGCGGGCCCGCACACTCCTCGGCGCCCCGTACGGCGCGTCCGGGGTCCGGGGCGGAGCGTCGACGGAGCACCGCCGTCGCGCGGAGACGGGAAGGCCCGCACGACGGCGGTGCCGGCCGGCCCTCGGGACCGCGGTGGGACCGGCGTGTCAGGGGCGGTTGGTCAGATAGCCGCCCATGGAGGTGAAGTACTCGGTCGCGGGCAGCTCCCGGCCGTCGTCGGTCCGTACGCGTGTGATGGCCAGGCCGTGGTTGCGGCCCGTGCGGGCGTCGGCTCCGGCGACGATGACCACCCCGTCGCCCTCCCGGTAGAAGATGCGGCCGGGCGTACCGCCGTAGCGGCCCTGGGACACGAACGCGGAGAGGATCTCCAGCCGCGCCCCCCTGTGGAAGGTGAAGGCGCTGGGGTACGGCTCGGACTGGGCGCGGATGAGGCGCTCCAGGTCCTCCGCCGGCCAGCTCCAGTCGATGCGGCTGTCCTCGATGGACCGCTTGTGGAAGAAGCTCGCCCGGGTCCGGTCCTGCCGGGTGAAGTCGGTGCGGCCGGAGGCGATGAGGTCGAGCGCGCCGATGGTGACCGGGGCGATGAGGTCGACGGTCTTGTGGAACAGGTCGGTGGCGGTGTCGGTGGGTCCGACCGCCACGGCCTCCTGGCGCACGATGTCGCCGGCGTCGAGCTCGTCGTTCATCATGTGCGCGGTGACGCCCACTTCGGGCTCGCCGTTGATCAGGGCCCAGATCAGCGGGGAGAAGCCGGCGTACTTCGGCAGCAGCGAGTCGTGCACGTTCAGCGTGCCGTGGCGCGGGAGATCGAAGATGCGCGGAGGGATCCACGTCCGCCAGTTGTTGGCCACGATGATGTCCGGGTCGGCCTCCTTCAGCCGCTCGAACAGCTCCTCGTCGTCAGGGCGGTTGCGGATCAGCACGGGCACGCCGTGCTCCTCGGCGAGGTCGGCGACCGAGTCGCTCCAGATCTTCTCGTAGGCGTGCTCGCTCTTGGGGTGCGTCACGACCAGCACCACGTCGTGTTCGGAGTCCAGGAGGGCTTGGAGGGTGCGGTGCCCCCAGGTCTGATAGCCGAACATGACGACCCGCATGGGGTTCCTCCTCGGGGCAGGGAGACTGGTCGGCGACAGTAAAGCAAGCCTTACCTAAGTGCGCAACGGCGCCTACTGGGGCGCACGTTGAGATTAATGCGCCCCCTGGGTGTCCGTTTTGCCCTATCGACAGTTTCACAGCATCAGCTTAGCCTTACCTAAGTTTTGGGCAGCTGTTCCCTTGGTGTGCCCACTTCCCGTACGTCCCCATGCTTGACAGACGGCTGTCCCACAGGACAGCCGCCCCGCACGATGGGAGTGACATGGCACAGGCTCTTCCCGGCGACGCACCACCGGTTCACGACCTCATAGGCGTCGGCTTCGGGCCGTCCAACGTGGCCATGGCGCTCGCGCTCAGCGAGCACAACGCAGGTGTCGGCAGACAGGAAGCGGTCACCGCTCACTTCTTCGAGCAGCAGCCGCGCTTCGGCTGGCACCGCGGCATGCTGATCGACGACGCGACCATGCAAGTGTCCTTCCTCAAGGACCTGGTGACGCTTCGTAACCCGGCCAGCGAGTTCAGCTTCCTCTGCTACCTGAAGAGCAAGGGACGGCTGATCGACTTCATCAACCACAAGAACCTCTTCCCGCTGCGGGTGGAGTTCCACGACTACTTCGAGTGGGCCGCGGCCAAGGTCGACGACATGGTCTCCTACGGCCACGAGGTCGTCGGCGTCACGCCCGTCGTCCGCGACGGAGCCGTCGAGTACCTGGACGTGACGGTCCGCTCGGGCGAGGGACTCGTGGTCCACCGCGCCCGCAACCTCGTCATCGGCACCGGTCTGCGGCCCCTCATGCCCGACGGCGTCGAGCGCACCGACCGCGTCTGGCACAACTCCGAACTCCTGCGCAAAGTCGAGGAATTGGAGGGCACCGCGCCCTCCCGGTTCATCGTCGTGGGCGCCGGGCAGAGCGCCGCCGAGAACGTCGCCTACCTGCACCGCCGCTTCCCCCGGGCCGAGATCTGCGCCGTCTTCTCCCGGTACGGCTACAGCCCCGCCGACGACAGCAGCTTCGCCAACCGGATCTTCGACCCCACGGCGGTCGACGAGTTCTTCACCGCGCCGGAGAACGTGAAACGCAGGCTGATGGACTACCACGGCAACACCAACTACTCCGTGGTGGACATCGACCTGATCGACGACCTCTACCGGCAGATGTACCAGGAGAAGGTCCTCGGCACCGAGCGCCTGCGCTTCCTCAACGTCTCCCGACTCACCGGCGTCAAGGAGACACCGGACAAGGTGTGCGCCACCGTCGCGTCCCTCGTCACGGGCGAGGAGAACTTCCTGGACGCCGATGTCGTGGTCTTCGCCACCGGCTACAGCCCCGCCGACCCCCTCGGCCTCCTCGGAGAGGTCGCGGACCGCTGCCACCGCGACGAGGAGGGACGCGTCCGCGTCGAGCGCGACTACCGCGTCACGACCGACCCCGACCTGCGCTGCGGCATCTACCTCCAGGGCGGCACGGAACACACGCACGGCATCACGTCGTCCCTGCTGTCCAACACCGCGATCAGGGTCGGCGAGATCCTGGAGTCGATCCTCGACCGGGGCCTCGCATTCGCCGACGGCGAGCCGCGATCGGTCACCGACGGGATCGGGACCGCCCGCTAGGCCCCACAGGTCCAGCCCCCCACACCTCTATGTGCCTGCCCGTGGCACCCGTGCGACCGGCAGGCACCGCAGCACTGTGACACCCCGTGAAAGGAAACACACGTGTCCACTGGTACACGACCCGTGCTGGCGCGGTTCGCCAGATACGTCCCCAGGGCGGCCGTGGCCGCCGTCGCCGCGCTGACCCTGACCGCCTGTGGGGGCGGGACCGACAACACCGCGTCGGAGTCCGGGACGTCCGCGTCGGCCGGCGCGGGCGCCGAGTCCGCGGCGTTCCCGGTCACGGTCGAGCACAAGTACGGCAGCACGACCATCGAGAAGGAACCGAAGCGGGTCGTCACGCTCGGCCTGTCGGACCAGGACGCCGTGCTGGCCCTCGGCATCAAGCCGGTCGGGGCCGTGGACTGGTTCAAGGAGCAGCCGTACGGCAAGTGGCCGTGGACCAAGGACAAGTGGGGCTCCGACGCACCCGAGATCGTCGGTGAGCGCGACGAGTACAACATGGAGAAGATCGCGGCGCTGAAGCCGGACCTGGTCATCGCCGAGTACTCGGGCATGAAGAAGGAGCAGTACGACACGCTCTCCAAGTTCACCAAGGTCGTCGCCCAGCCCAAGGACTACGCCGACTACGCGGCGCCCTGGCAGGTGATGACCCGCCAGATCGGCAAGGCGCTCGGCAAGGAGACCGAGACCGAGAAGCTGATCACGGACATCGACGCGCAGTTCAAGGCGGCCCGTGAGGCGCACCCGGAATGGGCCGCGCTGACCCTGGCCGTGGCCGACAGCTTCGAGGCCGGCAAGTACTCGGCGTTCACCAAGACCGACCCCAAGGCGATCTTCTTCAGCGAACTCGGCTTCAAGCTGAAGCCCGAGATCGACACGCTGGCCAAGCCGGGCTGGAACGTCGCCGAACTCAGCGCCGAGAAGCTGAACGTGCTCGACGTCGACCGCCTCGTCTGGGTCACCTCCAGCACCGAGGCCAACGACCGGATCAAGGCCGAGCCGCTGTACAAGAAGCTGAAGGTCCACACGGAGAAGCGCGACCTGTTCGTGCCCTACCAGGACCCGGACATCGGCGCGGCGTTCTCCTTCAACACGGTCCTGTCGATTCCCTACGCGATCGAAGAGATCGAGCCGCTGCTGACGGCCATCAAGTGACAGCGGCCATCGAGTGACAGCGGCCATCGAGTGACAACGGTCCTCCAGCGGGGTGACCGCGCACCGCTGACGACCGTCCGGCGACGGGCGGTGGGTCGGCGGTGCGCGTCGCCGGCCCGTCCGCCCGTGCGGCGGACGGGGCGGCGAGGTGCCTCCGCAGCCTCACTGTCGTACGACTCCCCACTGACGCACCACAGGGAAGGGCCCTCCGAAGATGTGTGACGCCGAGTCGGACCTGACCCCCGCTGCCGGTACAGCCGTCACCGGCGGCCAATCCGGCATCTGGCTTGCCCAGCAGATCGAGCCGGACAGCACGGCCTACAACATCTCCTTCGTCCTGGAACTGCGTGGCGAGGTGGACCACGCGCGCCTGTCCGCCGCCGTACGGCAGGCCGTCGGGGAGGCCGAGGCCCTGCACGTGCGTGTCACGGCCGAGGGCAACGTCCCGCGGCAGACCGTCGAGCGCCTTCCCGTCGACGTCCGCGTCGTCGATCTCCGAGGGGAACCGGAGCCCGAGCGGGCGGCCGACGCCTGGCAGGCGGCCGAACGCGACCGGCCCGTCGACCTCACGACCGGCCCGCTGTTCGCCCAGGCCGTGCTGCGGCTCGCGGACGACCGTGTGCGGTGGTACCAGCGCTACCACCACATCGTCGTCGACGGCATGGGCGTCGCGCTCCTCACCCGCCGGGCCGGCGAGATCTACACCGCCGGTGAACAGGCGTCCGCCGCCGCGGACTGGGCGCTGTCCGGCCTGGTCGCCGCCGACGAGGCGTACCGCGGCTCCGAGCGGCGGGGAGTGGACCGCGCCTACTGGCTGGACCGCATGGCCGGGCGTCCGGAACCCGTACGCCTCGTCGAGCGCGGCCCCGCGCTGATGACGCGGCGCCTGAGGCGCAGTGCGGAACTGTCCCCGCGGGACACCGCGCGACTGGGTGCCGCCGCCCGGAAGGCGGGCGTCAGGGTCTCCCGGCTGCTGCTCGCCGCCGTCGCCGCCTACCTGCACCGGGTCAGCGGCGAGCGGGACCTCGTCCTCGGCCTGCCGGTCGCCGCCCGTCCGGACGCCGTGTCGGCGGCCGTGCCCGGCATGGTGTCCAACGTCGTTCCGCTGCGGGTGTCGGTCCGCCCCGGCACGACCGGGGCCGACCTGGTGGCCGACGTGGCACGCGCGGTCACCGAGGCGGTCGAGCACGGGCGGTACCGCGCCGAGGACCTGGCCAGGGACCTCGGCCTGGCCGACGGTGTGGCGGAGCTGGTCGGCCCGACGGTCAACATCCTGCCCCGCACCGGGGACCTGCGCTTCGGGGACCTCGCCACGGAACTCCACCCGGCATGGCTCGGCCCGGTCAGCGACCTGGCCTTCAGCTTCGCCGACTCCGAGGCGGGCCGGGGCGTCCGCCTCCACCTCGACGTGGACGCGGACGTCTGCGACGAACAGACGCTGAGCGACCACGAGCACCGCTTCCTCCGACTGCTGCACTCCCTCGCCGAGGACCTCGACCGCCCCGTCGGCCGCATCGAACTCACCTCCGGCGCCGAACGCGCCGAGCTGCTCGACACGTTCGGGGTGTCACCGCGCGAGGTGCCCGAACTGTCCTGGCCCGCCGCGTTCGAGCGGCAGGCGGGCCGCTCGCCCGACGCCGTCGCGCTGGCGTACGAGGACCGGGAGCTGACGTACGCCCAACTCGACACGTCCGCGAACCGGCTCGCCCGCCTGCTGGTTGCCCGGGGGGTGGGCGCCGAGGACGTGGTCGCCGTGGCCCTGCCCCGCTCGCCCGAACTCGTCGTCGCCCTGCTCGCGGTGATGAAGACCGGGGCCGCGTATCTGCCCCTGGACGCCGACCACCCCCAGGACCGGATCGCCTACATGCTGTCCGACTCCGGGGCGCGGACCGTCGTCACCGTGGGCGAACTCGCCGGCGACCTCCCCGAGGCGCCCGGCGTCACCCGGGTGCTGCTCGACGACCCCGCCACGGTGGACGAGTGCGCCCTGCTCGACGGAGCGGACCTCGGCCTGCCGATCGCCCTGGACCAGGCCGCGTACGTCATCTACACCTCCGGCTCCACCGGCCGCCCCAAGGGCGTCGTCGTCACCCACGACGGCGTCGGCAGCCTGATCGCGACGGCCACCGACCGGATCGGCGTCGACGCCACCAGCCGCGTCGTGCAGTTCGCGTCCGTCGGCTTCGACGTGACGGTGTGGGACCTCGTCATGTCGCTGTGCGTCGGCGGCCGGATCATCGTCGTCCCCACCGAGCGCCGGGTCGCCGGACCCGCCCTGACCGAGTACATCGCGCACCACCGCGCCACCCACATGATCCTGCCGCCGTCGCTCGTCTCGGCCCTGCCGCAGGACTGCGAACTCCCCGACGGCGCCGTCCTCGTGGTCGGCACCGAGGCGGTGCCGGGTGAACTCATCGCCCGCTGGGCGGGGCGGCTGAGGGTCGTCGTCGCCTACGGCCTCACCGAGGCGACCGTCAACTCCACGCTGTGGCTCGCGGATCCCGGCCGGCCCGGGCCCGCGCCGATCGGCCGGCCCGACCCCAACACCCGGGCCTATGTGCTCGACGCGGCCCTGCGCCCCGTACCCGTGGGCACGGAGGGCGAGCTGTACGTGGCCGGGCGCGGCCTGGCCCGCGGTTACCTGGGCCGGGCCGGGCTGACCGCCGAGCGGTTCGTCGCCGACCCGTTCGGCGCGCCGGGCGACCGGATGTACCGCACCGGCGACCGGGTCCGCTGGGCCGCGGACGGCAACCTGGAGTTCCTGGGCCGCGCGGACGGACAGATCAAGATCCGCGGCCACCGCATCGAGCCCGGCGAGGTCGAGAGCGCCTTCATGGCCTGCCCCGGCATCGCCCAGGCCGCCGTCCTCGTCCGCGACGACCACCGGGGCGTCAAGCGCCTGGTCGCCTACCTCGTCCCGGAACCCGGCGGCGCGGACACCGACGCCGTGGTGGCCGCGGCACGGGCTCACGTGGCGGAGGCGCTGCCCGACTTCATGGTGCCGTCCGCCGCCGTCGTCCTCGACGGACCCCTTCCGCTGACACCCAACGGAAAGCTGGACAGCCGCGCCCTGCCCGAGCCCCGGTGGACGGCGATGAGCGGATCCGACACCCCGGGCACCCCCGCCGAGACCGTGCTCGCCGCCCTGTTCGCGGAGGTCCTCGGACTGCCGTCGGCCGGTGTCCACGACAGCTTCTTCGAACTGGGCGGCGACAGCATCGTCGCGATCCAGCTCGTCAACCGCGCCCGCGCGGCCGGACTGGCGATCACCCCGCGTGACGTGTTCCGGCAGCGCACCGTGGCGGCGCTCGCCCGCACCGCCCACCAGGCCGCGCCCAGTACGGCCCCGGCGGCACCGGTGCGCCTCGACGAGGATGCCCTGCCGGTCTCCCCGCTCCAGGAAGGCTTCTACTTCCACGCGCGGTTCGACGGGCAGGCCGCCGACCTGTACCTGGTCCAGGAACTCCTCGACCTCGCGGGCCCGGTCGACCCCGACCGGCTGCGCCGGACACTGCAACTGCTGCTGGACAGGCACCCGTTGCTGCGCGCCTCGTTCCGTCAACTGCCCGGCGGTGAGGTCGTCCAGCGGCTCGCGGAGCGCGTGACCCTGCCCTGGCGGACGGCCGACACCGCCGAGACCGGACTGGACGACCTGCTCGCGGCGGACCGGGCCGAGCGGTTCGACCTCGCCCGCCCGCCCCTGATGCGGGCCACCCTGATCCGGGACGGGCGGCGCCACCGGCTCCTGCTCACCCTGCACCACGTCATCGCCGACGGCTGGTCGGTCTCCGTCCTGCTCCGCGAACTCCTCGCCGCCCACCGGGACGAGGAACTGCCGGAACCGATCGCCCCGCAGCCGTACCTGGCCTGGCTGGCCGCCAGAGACCGCGACGCCGCGCGCGACGCGTGGCGCGACGCCCTGTCCGGCCTGGAGGGGCCGACCCGGCTGCCCGAAACCCTCCTCGTGGCGGGCGACGAGAAGACGGGCGCCCGCCCGGAGCACGTCGACACCCTGCTGCCCGAGCGGCTCACCGCCGACCTGACCGCCCGCGCCCGCACCCACGGCCTCACCCTGAGCACCGTCGTCCACGGCCTGTGGGGTCTGCTGATCGGCGGGCTGACCGGCAGCGAGGACGTCGTGTTCGGCACCACGGTGTCCGGACGCACGACCGAGGTCGACGGACTGGACACCGCCGTGGGCCTGTTCATCAACACGATCCCGGCCCGCGTACGGCTGCGGCCCGACGAGTCGCTCATCGAGCTGCTGCGGCGCGTCCAGGACGAACACGCGGCACTCCTCGACCACCAGCACCTCGGTCTCGCCGACATCCAGCGGGCCGCCGGGGGCGGCGAACTCTTCGACACCCTCGTCGTGTTCGAGAACCAGCCGGGCACCGACCTGACGGCCGGCCGGGACCCCGGGTCACTGCGCATCACCGGCACCCAGGTGTTCGACGCGGTGCACTACCCGCTCGCGCTCGTCGTCGAACCGGAGGACGGCCGGCTGCGGCTGCGGTTCAAGCACGACGCGGCGCGGCTCGGCCGGCTCACGGTGGCCGTACTGGCGAACCGGTTCGCGGCGCTGCTGGAGACGCTGGTGTCCGCCCCCGGCCGCCCGGTCGCCCGGACCGGCCTGCTGTCCCACCGGGAACAGCGACGTCTCGCCGGACTCAACGCCACCGCCCACCCGGTCCCCGACGCCACCCTCGCCTCGCTCTTCGCCGCGCAGGCGGCACGGACCCCGCAGGCCACCGCGGTCGTCCACGAGGACACCACACTGACCTACGCGGAACTCGACCGCCGGGCCGAGGCGCTGGCCCGCCGGCTCCGGGCGCGCGGCGCGGGCCCGGAGCGGTTCGTCGCGGTCGCCGTACCGCGCTCGGCGGAGCTGATGGTCGCCCTGCTGGGCGTCCTCAAGGCGGGCGCCGCCTATCTGCCCGTCGACCTCGACTACCCGGCCGACCGGGTCGCGTTCATGCTCGGCGACTCGGGAGCGCGGACCGTCGTGACCACCGCCGAGGCGGCCGGTCGCCTGCCCGACGTGCCGGGCCTCGATCACCTGCTCGCCGAGCACGACGAGGACGTCCCGGACACGCCGGGGGAACCGGCCGGTCCCGACCACCCCGCCTACCTGATCTACACCTCCGGCTCCACCGGCCGCCCCAAGGGCGTCGTGGTCACGCACCGAGCGATCGTCAACCGCCTCGCCTGGATGCAGGGGGAGTACGGGCTCGCCGCCGACGACCGGGTCCTGCAGAAGACACCGTCGAGCTTCGACGTGTCGGTGTGGGAGTTCTTCTGGCCCCTGGTGGAGGGCGCGGCCGTCGTCCTGGCCCGCCCCGACGGCCACCGCGACCCCGCCTACCTGGCCGAGCTGATCCACACGCGGCGGATCACCACGGCGCACTTCGTGCCGTCGATGCTGGCTGCCTTCATCCAGGTCATGGAGACCCCGGTGACCGCACCGGACTGGGCGGCGAGCCTGCGCCGGGTCTTCTGCAGCGGCGAGGCCCTCAGCGGCGCCGACGCCCGGCGCTGGCGGGACCTGACGTCCCGCTCCGGGCGCGGGCCGGTGCCCCTGCACAACCTCTACGGGCCCACCGAGGCGGCCGTGGACGTGACGTACTTCCCGTACGCGGGCGGCGACGAACTCGCCGTACCCATCGGCCGGCCCGTGTGGAACACCCGGCTGTACGTGCTCGACACCTTCCTGCGCCCCGTCCCCGACGGCGTCCCCGGCGAGCTCTACCTCGCCGGCGTCCAGCTGGCGCGCGCCTACCACGACCGGCCGGGCCTGACCGCCGGGCGGTTCGTCGCCGACCCGTTCGGCGCGCCGGGCGACCGCATGTACCGCACCGGCGACCTGGTCCGGCGCCGCGCCGACGGGGCCGTCGAGTACCTCGGGCGCACCGACCGCCAGGTCAAGATCCGCGGCAACCGCGTCGAGCTGGGCGAGATCGAGGCGGCCCTGTCGGGCCTGCCCGGGGTTGCCCGCGCGGCCGTGATCGTCCGCGACGGCGCCCTCGCCGGTTACGCCGTCCCCGCGCCCGGCGGCCGGGACCTCACCGCCGAGGCCCTGCGCGCGGCGCTCGCCGACACGCTGCCCGCGGCCATGGTGCCGTCCGCCGTCGTGCTCCTCGACGAGCTGCCGCTGACCCCGAGCGGCAAGCTCGACCAGAACGCCCTGCCCTCGCCCTCCGCCGCCCCGAGGGGCGCGGGACGCGCACCGCGCGACGAGCGGGAGCGCGCGCTGTGCGAGATCTTCACCGCCGTCCTCGGTGTGCCGGGGACCGGCACGGACGACGACTTCTTCGTCCTCGGCGGCGACAGCCTCACCTCGATCGCCGTCGCCACCCAGGCCCGGGAGAGGGGACTGACGATCAGCCCGCGTGACGTGTTCGAAGGCCGTACGCCGGCCGCGCTCGCCGAGCGCGCGGCTTCCGCCGAACAGACCCGGAGCGACCCGAAACCTGCCGCCGTGACCGTCCCGGCCCCCGACGCCGGGCAGGCCGCGGCCGCCCTCGGCGCCGTGCTGGCCCAGCAGGAGCAGTCCGGTGCGGCGGTCGACCCCGCCCTGCGGGCGCTGCTCCAGCAGCTGACCGCCGCGTCCGGCACCCCGCAGCAGGCGCCCCCCGCCCCGCTCGGCGGACTGGAACTCACACCGGAGGAGACCGGGCGCGTCGAGGCCGCCGCCGGGCTGCCGGTCGCGGACATCTGGCCGCTCTCCCCGCTCCAGGAGGGCATGTACTTCCACGCCACCTACGACACCGGCGACGCACTCGACGTCTACCTGTCCCAGGAGACCCTGGACTTCGAGCGGCGGATCGACGCCGACCGGCTGCGGGCCGCCTGCCGGACGCTGCTGGCCCGCAACACCAGCCTGCGCGCCGGATTCCTCAGCGACGGCCTGCCCCGTCCCGTGCAGTTCATCGTGGACGGCGTCGAGATCCCGCTCGTGGAGGAGGACCTGTCCGGGCTGCCCGCGGACGAGCAGCGCGCCCGGACCGACGCACTCCTCGCCGCCGACCGCCGACGGCGCTTCGACCTGTCCGCGCCGCCGCTCGCCCGCCTGCTGCTGATCCGGCTCGGCGACGGCCGGGACCGGCTCGTCGTCACCCACCACCTCATCGTGTGGGACGGCTGGTCCGCGTGGCTGTTCCTGGAGGAGCTGTTCACGCTGTACGAGCGGGCCGGCGACGCCACCGGCCTCCCCGAGCCCGGCTCCTACCGCGACTACCTGGCCTGGCTGGACCAGCAGGACACCGAAGCGGCGGTCGGGGCGTGGCGCCGGGCGCTCTCCGGCTTCGACGAGCCGACCCTGGTCGCCCCGGCCGGGCGCGACACCGGACCCGTGATCCCGGCCGACTTCGACACGGTGCTGACCCAGGAGACCAGCGACCGGCTGCGCACCGCCGTGCGGCGGCACGGGCTGACGCTGAACACCGTGCTCAACGCCACCTGGGGTCTGGTGCTCTCGGCCATGACCGGCCGGAGCGACGTCGTCTTCGGCACGGCGGTGGCCGGACGCCCCGCGGACGTGCCCGGCGTGGCCGGCATCATCGGCATGTTCCTCAACACCGTCCCGGCCCGAGTCGCCCTCACCCCGGACGAACCCCTGCTCGACCTGCTGCGCCGGACGCAGTCCGAGCGCGTCGCCGTGATGCCGTACGAGTACGTCGGCCTCGGCGCGCTCCAGCAGGAGACCGGTCACCGCCGCCTGTTCGACACCCTCTTCGTGCTGCGCTCGGCCGACGGCGAGGAGCGTGCCGCGGAGCTGAGGCAGCGGCACGGCATCACCGACGTGTCGAACGTGGACGGCACCCACTTCCCGCTCACCCTGATCGTCACGCCGGAGACCCGGCTGCGGGTCACCCTGGCGGCGAGGCCCGACCTGTTCGACGCCGAGGGCGCGACGACGATCCTCGCCCGGTTCACGGCGGTCCTGGAGCGGCTCACCGAGGTCCTGGCCGGCCCGGCCGCCGCCACGGCCCGGACCGTCGGCGTCGACCTGCTCCTGCCGGGCGAGCAGGCCGCCCTGGCCGCCGCCCGGGAGACCACCCGCGACCCGGTGCCGGACGACACCATCGCCGACCTGCTCGCCGCCCAGGTCGCCCGAACCCCGGACGCGGTCGCGCTGGTCTTCGGTGAACGCGCCCTCACCTACGCCGAGTTGGACGCGCACGTCAACCGGCTGGCCCGGCTGCTGCTCGCGCGGGGCGCGGGCCCGGAGAAGGTGGTCGCCCTCGCGCTGCCCCGGTCCATCGACATGGTCGCCGCGCTGTTCGCCGTCCTGCGCACCGGAGCCGCGTACCTGCCGCTGGACCTGGACCACCCGGCCGACCGGCTGCGCCTGATGGTCGAGGACACCGGCCCGCTGTGCCTGGTGTCCACCACCGCCGTCGCCCCCACGCTGCACGGCGACACGGGCCCCGCCGCGCCCGAACTCCTCCTGGACGACGAGGCCGTGACCGCCGAACTCGCCGCCCTCCCGGACGGCGAGATCACGGACGCCGAGCGCCCCGCGTTCGCGCACGGCGTGCCCGGCCGCCTGGAGCACCCGGCGTACGTCATCTACACCTCCGGGTCGACCGGCCGCCCCAAGGGCGTCGTCACCCCGTACCGGGGCCTGACGAACATGCAGCTCAACCACCAGAAGGAGATCTTCGACCCGGCCATCGCCTCGGCCGGCGGGCGGCGGCTGCGCATCGCGCACACCGTCTCCTTCGCCTTCGACATGTCCTGGGAGGAGCTGCTCTGGCTCGTCGAGGGCCATGAGGTGCACGTGTGCGACGAGGACCTGCGGCGCGACGCCGAGGCCCTGGTGGCCTACTGCGACCGGCACCGCGTCGACGTCGTCAACGTGACCCCGACCTACGCCCAACTGCTCATCGAGGAAGGCCTGCTGGACCGGGACGAGGCGGCCGGGAAGCACCGGCCCGCCCTGGTCCTGCTCGGCGGCGAAGCGGTGTCCGACGCGGTGTGGAGCAGGCTGCGCGACACGGAGGGCGTCTACGGCTACAACCTGTACGGGCCCACCGAGTACACGATCAACACCCTCGGCGGCTCCACCACCGACAGCGCCACTCCCACCGTCGGCCTGCCCATCCGCAACACCCGCGCCCACGTGCTCGACACGATGCTGCGGCCCGTCCCGCCCGGCTGCCCGGGCGAGCTGTACATCGCCGGCACCGGCCTGGCCCGCGGCTATCACGACCGGCCCGGCCTGACCGCCGAGCGGTTCGTCGCCGACCCGTTCGGCGAGCCCGGCGAGCGCATGTACCGCACCGGTGACCTCGTCCGGCAACGCCCCGACGGCCTGCTGGACTTCCTCGGCCGCACCGACGACCAGGTGAAGATCCGCGGCTACCGCGTCGAACTCGGCGAGATCTCCACGGCCCTGACCGCGCATCCGCGGGTCGCGCACGCGGCGGTCGTCGTGGCCGGGACCGCCGGGACCAAGCGCCTGGTGGGCTACGTCGTACCCGAGGACGGCACCGAGGCGGGGGAGGACCTGCTCCAGCGGCTGCGCGACCACCTGAAGGCCGCCCTGCCGGACTACATGGTCCCCGCCGCACTGGTCCCCGTCACGACGCTGCCGCTGACCGTCAACGGCAAGCTCGACGTCAAGGCGCTGCCCGCCCCGGACTTCGGCGGCACGGGCACCAGTCGCCCGCCGCGCACGGCGCGGGAGGAGACGCTCTGCGCGCTCTTCGCCGAGGTGCTCGCACTGCCCGAGGGCAGCGTCGGCATCGACAGCGACTTCTTCGACCTCGGCGGCCACTCCCTGCTGGCCACCCGTCTGATCAGCCGCGCCCGCACCGCGCTCGACGCCGAACTGGCGATCCGCGACCTGTTCGAGGCGCCCACCGTCGCCGAACTGGTCGAGCGCGCGGCCCCCTCGGACACCGCCTCCCGCCCGGCACTGACGGCCGGAGAACGGCCCGGCGAACTGCCGCTGTCCCACGCCCAGCAGCGCCTGTGGGTCATCCAGCAGATCGAGTGCACGTCGGCCGCGTACAACTTCCCGTTGGTGATACGGCTGCGCGGCCCCCTCGACGCGGACGCGTGGCGTGCGGCGCTGACCGATGTGACGGCCCGTCACGAGGCGCTGCGCACGGTCTTCGCCGAGCGCGACGGCCAGGTGTTCCAACGCGTCCTGCCCGCCGAAGAGGCCCGCCCGCCGGTGGAGCACCTGACCGCCACCGAGGACGAGGTGCCCGGCATCGTGGACCGGGCGGTCAACCGCCCGTTCGACCTGGCCGCAGAACTGCCCCTGCGGGCCACGGTCGTTCAGGTGACGCCCGAGGACCACGTCGTCGTCCTGCTGCTCCACCACATCACCACCGACGAGTGGTCGGACCGCCCCTTCCTGCGCGACCTGGCCACCGCCTACCGCGCCCGCACCCGCGGTGCGGCCCCCGCCTGGGAGCCGCTGCCCGTCCAGTACGCCGACTACGCCCTGTGGCAGCGGCGGCTGCTCGGCGACCCCGCCGACCCGGTCGGCCTGGCCGCCCGGCAACTGGAGTACTGGCGTACGGCACTGGCCGGCGCACCCGAGGAGCTGGAGCTGCCCACGGACCGGCCGCGCCCGGCCCGCCCGGCGTTCTCCGGCGCCGAACTGGACATCGCGTTCGACGCAGAGGTCCACGAGGGGCTGAAGCGGCTCGCCCGCGAGACCGGCGCCAGCATGTTCATGGTCGTGCACGCGGCCGTCGCCACCCTGCTGCACCGCATCGGCGCCGGGACGGACATCCCCCTCGGCGCGCCCATCGCGGGCCGCGGCGACGAGGCGCTGGACGACCTGGTCGGCTTCTTCGTCAACACGCTCGTGCTGCGCACCGACCTCAGCGGCGACCCCACCTTCACCGAACTGCTGGCCCGGGTCCGCGAGACCGACCTGGCCGCGTTCTCCCACGCGGACGTGCCGTTCGAGGCGGTCGTGGAGAAGATCAACCCGACCCGGTCGCTCTCCCGCAACCCGCTGTTCCAGGTGATGGTCGGCTACCACGCCCGCACGGGCGACGGACTGCAACTGCCCGGCCTGCGGGCCGAGTACGTGCCGGCCCGGATCACCTCCGCCAAGTTCGACCTGGTGTTCAGCTTCACCGAGCACCTGGCCGCCGACGGCGACGCCGGGTCCCTCGTGTGCCGCCTGGAGTTCGCCACCGAGCTGTTCGACCGGGAGACGGCCGAGCAGCTCGGCGACCGGCTCCGCAGGCTCGTCGCCGACCTCGTCGCCGCGCCCGGACGGCCCGTCTCGCAGGCGGAGATCCTCGAAGCCGACGAGCGCAGGCTGGTCCTGGAGGGCTTCAACGCCACCGCGCGGGACGTGGACGAGGCATCCCTGCCCGCCCTGTTCGCCCAGCGGCTCGCCGAACGGCCCGACGCGGTCGCCGTGGTGGAGCGTTCCCGCTCGGTGACGTACGCCCAGCTCGACGCCCGCTCCGACCGCATCGCCCGCCTGCTCGCCGAGCGGGGCGTCGGGACCGAGAGCGTGGTCGGCGTGGCCGTGCCCCGCTCGGTCGACATGGTCGCCACCGTGCTCGCCGCGCTGAAGCTCGGCGCCGCGTTCCTGCCGCTCGACCTGGCCCATCCGGCCGACCGCCTCGCATACATGATCGAGGACTCGGACGCCGCGCTGGTCGTCGGCACCGAGCCCGTGGCCGGGAAGATCCCCGACGTGGCGGGCGTACCCCTCGTCCTGCTGGACGCGCCCGAGACGGCGGCCCAACTCGACCGGCTGTCCGGCACGGTGGACCGCCTCCCGGTCGCGCTGGACCAGGCCGCGTACGTGATCTACACCTCCGGCTCGACCGGCCGCCCCAAGGGCGTCGTCGTCCCGCACGAGGGCATCGCCAGCCTGGTCGCCACCGCCGTCGACCGGATGGGTCTGCGAGGCGACAGCAGCGTCCTCCAGTTCGCCTCGATCGGCTTCGACGTGTTCGTCTTCGAACTGTCGATGGCGCTGTGCCACGGCGGCCGGCTCGTCCTCGTCGCCGACGAGGCACGTGTCGCCGGTCCGGCGCTCACCGACTTCCTCGCCGACCACCGGATCACCCACATGATCCTGCCCCCGTCCCTCGTCTCCGCCCTGCCGCCCGGCTGCGAACTGCCCGAGGGCTCGACGGTCCTGGTCGGCACCGAGACCGTGCCCCCGGACCTGTTCGAACGCTTCGGCGCCACAGCCCACCTGATCTGCGCGTACGGGCTCACCGAGGCGACCGTCAACTCCACGCTGTGGCCCGCCCGGGAGCACGGCGGGCGGCCCGTCGGCCGGGTGCCCATCGGGCGGCCCGACCCCAACACCCGCTGCTACGTCCTGGACGACAGGCTGCGCCCGGTACCGCCGGGGGTGGCGGGGGAGCTGTACGTCTCCGGACGCGGCCTGGCGCGCGGCTACCTCGGCAAGGCCGCGCTGACCGCCGAGCGGTTCGTCGCGGACCCGTACGGCCCGCCCGGCAGCCGGATGTACCGCACCGGCGACCGCGCCCGCTGGCGGGCGGACGGCAACCTCGACTTCCTCGGCCGCGTCGACACCCAGGTCAAGGTGCGCGGCTTCCGGATCGAGCTGGGCGAGACGGAGGCGGCGCTCGCCGGGCACCCGTCGGTCGCCCAGGCCGCCGTGGTACCGGACCGCGACGGCGACATCGTCCGCCTCGTCGGCTACGCCGTCCCCGAGGCCGGGGACGAGGTCGACCCCCAGGAGCTGCGCGCCCATGTCGCCGCTCTGCTGCCCGAGTACATGGTCCCGGCCCTCGTCATCCCGCTGGACGGACCGCTGCCGCTGACCCCCAACGGCAAGCTCGACCGCAAGGCGCTGCCGGCCCCGGACTGGTCGGCGATGACCGGCGACGCCCGCCCGGCCACCGAGACGCAGGCCCGGCTCGCCGCACTGTTCTGCGAGATCCTCAAGCTGGACAGTGTCGGCGTACACGACAACTTCTTCGCGCTCGGCGGCCACTCCATGGCCGCGATGCGCCTTCTCGGCCGCATCCGCGCCGAGTTCGGAGCCGAACTGAGCATCCGGGACGTCTTCGACGCGCTCACCGTCGTCGGCATCGCGGCCAAGCTCGACGGGGCGTCGGCCGCCCGGCCCGCGCTGCGCCCGGCCGGCGGAGACGGCGCGGAGGACGCCCCGCGGCACCTCGCACCGGTCCAGCGGTGGCAGTGGGACGCGTACCGGCGCGGCCCCGGTTTCGACCACGCGTTGGCGCTGCGGTCGCCGGGCGGGCTGGACGCCGACGCGCTCGCGCTCGCCCTGGCCGATGTGGCGGCCCGGCACGAGCCGCTGCGCACGGCGTTCACCGAGCGGGACGGCACGGTGTACCGGCGGGTCGCCGAGCCCCCGGCCCTGGCCGTGGAGCGGTGCGCGGACCTGGACGCCCGGCTGGCCGAACTCGCGGCCCAGGCACCGGACGCGGCGCAGGAACCGCCGGTGCGGGCCCGGCTGCTCACCGGCCCGGACGGCAGCCAGGCGGTCCTGCTGACCCTGCACTACCTCACGGTGGACGAATGGTCGGTGGTGCCCCTGTTCCGCGACCTCACCACCGCGTACGCGGCCCGTACGCGGGGCCGGGCACCGGTGTGGGAGCCGCTGCCGGTGACGTACACCGACTACGCGCACTGGGCCCGTGAGGTGCTCGGCGACCTGTCCGACCCGGACAGCCGGGGCGGACAGCAGCTCGCCCACTGGCGGCGGACGCTCGAGGGCGTCCCTCGGGAGCTGGCGCTGCCCGCGGACCGGCCGCGCTCCGCCACGCCCGGCGGGCCGGGCCCGGCCGCCGGCCACGTCGGCTTCGTGCTCGACGAGGACCTGCACGCGGCCGTGGACCGGCTCGCCCGTGACACCGGCACCAGCATGTTCATGGTGCTGCACTCCGCCCTGGCGGCCCTGCTCACCGCCCACGGCGCGGGCACCGACCTGCCCATCGGCACGATGGTCGCCGGCCGCACCGACGACCAGCTCGCCGACCTGGTCGGCTGCTTCTTCAACACCGTCGTGCTCCGCACCGACACGACCGGCGACCCCACCTTCACGGAACTCCTGACCCGCGTACGGGAGACGACGCTCAGCGCCCTGGACCGGCAGGACGTCCCGTTCGACGAGGTCGTCCGCGTGACCGGTCTGCCCCCGCGGGGACCGCAGGTCATGGTGATCCACCACGAGCAGGCGGACCTCGAACGGCTGGAGGGCGGCATGGGCTCGCTCCAGGCCGTGCCGACCGGCACGACCCGCGCGGAGCTGACCCTGAGCTTCCACGAGCCGCGTGGCGACGGCCCGGTGCACTGCGCGCTGATCCACTCGACCGGCCTGCTCGGCACCGCCAAGGCACGGCGGCTCGCCGAGGAACTCGTGACGCTGCTGCGCCACGCGGCGGCGGATCCGGAGCAGCCGCTCTCGGAGTTGTCCACCGCCACGTCCACCGCAACGTCCACCACGTCCACCACGTCCACCAGGAGGGACAACGCATGACGACCAACCCGTTCGAGGACCCGCAGGGCCGCTTCCTGGTGCTGGTCAACGACGAGAACCAGCACTCCCTCTGGCCGTCCTTCGCCGAGGTTCCGGCCGGGTGGCGGACCGTCTTCGGCGAGGACACCCGCGAAGCCTGCCTCGACTACGTGGAGTCCCACTGGACCGACCTGCGCCCGGCCGGGCTCCTCGCGGAGCGGGGCTGACCGGGCGCCGGGGCGGTCACCCCGTACCCGACGTCCCCGGGTCTCCTCGGGGCCGCCGCCGCGGTCGTCAGGTCCGGGGCCCCCAGGGCTGCTCCACCGCCACCTGGAGGGGTGCCCGGAAGGACAGCAGACCGAGCATCGGCGCGTCCCCCGCCGTGGCCGACGGCCGGATCGCGGGCAGGTGGCGGGCCGCCGCCCTCAGGGCCACGGCCGCCTCCGTACGGGCCAGGGACGCGCCGGGGCAGCGGTGCCGGCCCGCGCCGAAGGCCAGGTGCCGGCGGACGTTGGCCCGGTGCGGGCACATGTCCTGCGGCGCGGTGAAGACCTCGGGGTCCGACCCGCTGCCCATCAGCATCAGGAGCAGCTGCGCGCCCCGGGGCAGGTCCACCCCGCCCAGTTCGACCGGGCGTGCGGTGACCCTGCGCCAGGTGGTCACCGGCGGCTCGCGCCGCAGGACCTCCTCCACCCATGCCTCGGCCGTCCCCGGCTCGTCCGCGACGCGGGTCCACAGGCCGGGCTCGGCCAGGGCCCGGCGCAGCACCGTGGCGATGAGCTGCCCGGTGGTGGACTGTCCGGCGATGAGGACGAAGAAGCACGCGCCGACCGCGGTCTCCACGTCGAGCGGCTCGCCGTCGGGCCGGCGGTGCGCGGCCAGCGCCGCGACGAAGGAACCGGGGGGCGCCGCGCCGTCGGTCACGGTGTGGGTCAGCCACTGGTGGAACTCGGCCACGAGCGTGGCCAGTTCGAGCTGGCGCTCCGGGGTGGGCCGGCCCCAGAACAGCTCCAGCGAGGCGTCGCTCCAGCGGATCAGTGTGGCGGGGGAGACGCCGTCGACGCCCAGGAGCTCCATCAGCACCCGGCAGGGCAGTATCTGGGCGAAGGACGAGTAGAGGTCGCAGTCACCCGAGGCGTCGAGCCGTTCCCGTGCCGCGGCGAGCAGTTCACCGGCGACGCGCTCGATCACCGGTACGGCGGCCGCGACGCGCTGTGCGTGGAAGAACCGGGTGACCACGCGGCGCAGTCCGGGGTGACCGGCGGTGGCGTTGTTGGCCAGCGCGGGTGCGAGTCTGAAGCCCGCCCGGGCGAGCACCCGCAGCGCGGAGACCGGCAGCGGGGTGACGGCGTGCTGGGCGTTGTCGGGACGGAAGGCGTCCGGGTCGAGCAGCACCCGGCTCACGTCCCGGTGGCGGCTGACCAGCCAGAGCCCGGTGCCGGGATCGTGACGCACCGGCGCCTGTGCGCGCAGCGCGTCCAGCCAGGGGTACGGGTCGCGGACGAAGCCGTCGCCGAACAGGTCGAGCAGCCCGAGCGGTGGGGATGCGTCCAGAGCCGGGGAAGTCACGGCCGGACGCTAACACGCGGTCCGTACGGCCCCCGCCCGCATGTGCGCGGCATCACTCGCTCACGCGACGGCGGCCCGGCGCTGCGCTGCTGAAGAGGGAGGTGTGCCCCTCGAGGGATCGACCTCGCCCGTCCTCCAGGCGTGGGATGTTCCCTGATCCAGCGGGCCACGAGAGCCCGCAGGCGGCGGTGGCCGCGGCCGGTGTCCACGGCCGTCGCCCGGGTCGGCACTGTCGCCCGGCCCCCCCCGTCGACCGGCGCGATCGGACGGTCGCCGACGAAGCCCACGGCAGCCCTCCGGGATCCGGTACGAGCGCGGCGGGGGGCGTGTGGTCCTGAGAACCCCCTTCCTCTACGATATTCCATGGAATTATGGAGGATGGCATGCAGGAGACCCCCGCCCCACGGTCGAAGACGCGGCTGTACGACGCGTTCGCCGCCAGCGGCAAGGCGCTGGCCAGCGGAAAGCGTCTGGAACTGCTGGACCTGCTCGCCCAGGGCGAGCGGACCGTCGACGCCCTGGCCAAGGCTGCCGGGCTGAACCTGACCACCGCGTCGGCGCATCTGCAGACGCTCAAGCAGGCCGGATTCGTCGCCACCCGCCGTGAGGGTGTGCGCATCCACTACCGGCTCGCCGGTGACGACGTCGCCCAGCTGTTCGCGCTGCTGCGCAAGGTCGCCGAGAACCACCAGGCGGCCGTGCCCGCCGCCCGCGACGCCCACCTCGGCGAGGACGGTGGGGCGGAAGTCACCCGCGAGGAACTGCGGGCCCGGATCGAGGCCGGCGACGTCGTCGTGCTCGATGTGCGGCCGGTGGAGGAGTACCTCGCCGGTCACATCCCGGGCGCGAGGTCCATCCCCGTCGAGGAACTGACCGACCGGATCAGCGAGCTGCCCCCGGACGCCGAGATCGTCGTGTATTGCCGGGGTGAGTACTGCGTCCTGGCCTATGACGCGGTACGCCTGCTCACCGACCGCGGACGGCGCGCGATCCGGCTGAACGACGGCATGCTCGAGTGGCGCCTGTCGCAGCTGCCCGTCGACGCGGCGGAGCCGGCGTGACCGGCCCGACCGGCGCGCCCCGGGCCGGCCGGCGGGCCGACGCACTCCCGCCGCACCCCGGGTGGGCGGACGAGCCGGACCACCGGGACCGCGACGCCGCCACCTCCGTCGACCCGCGGGCCGGCGACGCGATGGCGTCGTGTCCGGCCGGCCTCTCCGGGAGCCCCGCCGGCAACCGCCCCCACGGCGCCGGACCCCGCCCGTCCGTCGGTCCCGCGAAGGCCGACGACCCCGTCGCCGGCCTCACCCCGGCCCTCGACGTCGCCCGCCCCTGCCCCACTCGACGGCCCGAGCCGGCCCGAGCCACGCCCCGGCCACCCGGCCGCCTGACGCGAGAGAGCACATCGTGACGAGCACCGCCCCGGCAGAGACCGCCGGCACCTCCCCCGCGCCCGAGGTTCAGCGACGCACCCTCCGCGTCCTGGTCACCTCCCAGGTCCTCAGCGGCGCCGGGCTCGCCGCCGGCATCACCGTCGGCGCGCTGCTCGCCCAGGACATGCTCGGCTCGACCGACCTCGCGGGCCTTCCCACCGCCCTGTTCACCGCCGGATCGGCACTCGCCGCCGTCGCCGTCGGCCGCCTCTCCCAGGCCCGAGGCCGCCGCCCCGGCCTCGCCGCCGGATACCTCGCCGGCGCCGTCGGCAGCGCCGGTGTCATCGCCGCCGCGGTCGCCGACCACCCCGTCCTGCTCTTCATCGCCCTGTTCGTCTACGGCGCCGGCACCGCCACCAACCTCCAGGCCCGGTACGCCGGGGCCGACCTCGCCGCCCCCGCCCACCGCGCCCGCGCCGTCTCGACCGTGCTGGTCGCCACCACCCTCGGCGGCGTCGTCGGCCCCAACCTCGCCGCCCCCACCGGCACCCTCGCCGAGAGCCTCGGCATCCCGGGCCTGGCCGGACCCTTCCTCCTCGCCGGCGCCGCCTACGCGCTCGCCGCGCTCGTCCTGACCGTCTGGCTGCGCCCCGACCCCCTGCTGCTCGCCCGCGACATCGACCTCCAGCAGCGGCAGTCGGCCGCCGCCGCGGCCAAGACCGCGGGCGGCGCCGCCCCCGCCCCGGCCCCCGCCGGTCGGCGCGGTACCGGACTGATACCGGGCGCCCTCACCATGATCCTCAGCCAGCTCGTCATGGTCGCCGTCATGACCATGACCCCGGTGCACATGCACGACCACGGCCACGGCACCGCCGCATCCGGCCTCGTCATCGCGCTCCACGTCGGCGCCATGTACCTGCCCTCGCCGCTGACGGGCCGGCTCGTCGACCGCCATGGTGGCACCCGCGTCGCCGCCGCCTCCGGCGTCACCCTCCTGGCCGCCGGGATCGTCGCCGCCGTCGCGCCCGGTGACTCCGTCGCCGTACTCGCCCTCGCGCTCGTCCTGCTCGGACTGGGGTGGAACTTCGGCCTCGTGTCCGGTACCGCGATGATCACCGACGCCGTGCCCCTGGCCACCCGGGCCAGGACCCAGGGGATGGTCGATGTCTCGATCGCCGTCGCCGGTGCCACCGGTGGCCTGGCCTCCGGGATGGTGGTGGCCGCCGCGAGCTACCCGGTCCTCGCCCTGGCGGGCGGCATCCTCTCCCTGGCCGTCCTTCCCGCCATCGCCGCCACCGCGAGCCGGCGGTGAACAGCGAGCCGGCGGTGAACAGCGAGCCGGCGGTGAACCGCGACGCCGCCGCCGCGGAAGCCGACCTCACCGTCGACGGAACCGGCCTTCTCTGCGTCGCCCTCCTCCTGCGCCTGCGCGCGGAGACCGACGGCAGCGAGCCGGGCACCGTCGTCCACGTCATCGCCACCGATCCTGCCGCCCCGCTCGACCTGCCCGCCTGGTGTCACCTGACCGGACACACGTACCTCGGCCGCCTCCCCGGTGACGACGAGCGGCCGGTGTACGCCCTGCGCCTGACGGCCGACGCCCGCCCCACCCGGGCCGACGCGCCCTGGCACAGGGCGCGGCGATGACCGATCCGCGGCAGGCGGCCGGGTTCCTGGCCGCGGACGGGCGTGGACGCGCTCGCCGTCGCCCTCGGCAGCCTCCACGGCCTCACCGGGCGGGCTGCCTGCTGGAGGTCGTCATGGCCCGGTGGGAGACTCCGGCGGAGCCGGAAGCGTCCTCGAACCCGCTCCTCCTCGACACGGAACGGTCGGCCGCCTTCCCCGAGGCCGTACCGGTCCGGCGCGTCCCGCACCGCGCCGGCGTCGTGGAGAGCACCGGCCCGCCCGCATTGCTGCCGGTTGGTGCACGGAGCTGCCGACGCGGGCCCTGACCGGCCTGGCGGGCGGCTCGCCGTCGCCTCCGGCCGGATACGGACCGTCATCGCCGCTCACTTGAGGCGTCCACTCCTCGGAAGAGCGCCACGTGCTTATTCGTGGGTCATCTGGGAACTCCGAGGAGGACAGCCAGCCGCCCTCTGCCTCCGGCGGGGTCGGGTTCCGGATCGGGGCAGCGAAGCGTCCGCCCGTCACCTCTAGGAGTGGTCGTGACCGTTCGTATCGGAGTGGAGGAAGAGTTCCACCTCGTGGAGGTGGAGACCGGCTTGCTGGTGCCACGCGCCGACACGGTGCTGCGGGGGCTGCCCGGACGGACCTTCACGACCGAGTTGCAGCAGGCGACCGTGGAGTCGAACAGCGGCGTGCACGCGTCACTGGACGGCCTGTACAGAGATCTGATCGGCACCAGGCGGCAACTGGACACCGCCGCCTCCGCACACGGGCTGGCAGTCGTCGCCGCGGGCACGGTGCCGCTGGCCCGCACGGAGGCCATCCATCCCACCGACGGTCTCCGCTACCGCCACATGGTCGACGAGTACCGGATGGTCGCCGACGAGCAGCTCATCTGCGGAGCCCACGTCCACGTGGACATCCCCGACCGCGACACGGCCGTACGGATCATGTGCGAGGTGTCGCCCTGGCTGCACGCCCTTCTCGCCCTGTCGGCGAGTTCCCCGTTCTGGCTGGGCACCGACACCGGCTACGCGAGCTGGCGGACCATGGTGTGGCAGCGCTGGCCCACCGCCGGGCCGGTCGGCTGCTTCGCCGACGCCGCCGAGTACGACGCGGCCGTGCAGGGCCTCATCGACTCGGGCGTCATCAGCGACGCCGGGATGATCTACTACGACATCCGGCCCTCGGCGCACCAGCAGACCCTCGAGCTGCGCATCTGCGACTCCTGCCCGCGCGCGGAAACGGTGGTGCTCATCGCGGGACTCTTCCGCGCCCTTGTGACCGACGCCCGCCGACGGCTGGAAGGCCCCGGGCTTCCCGTCTGCGAGGGACGGCACGAGTGGCTGCGCGCCGCCGCCTGGCGGGCCGCCAGGTCAGGCCTCGAAGGAGCCCTGGTCGACCCGGACACCCGCCGTGAGGCGTCCGCGGCACACGTCGTCCGCGCCCTGCTGGACCGGGTGCGCCCGGTGCTCGAGGACTACGGAGACTGGCAGACCGTCCAGGCGCTCGCCGAGAAGGCCCTCGCCGACGGCAGTGCCGCCCACCGGATGCGCCGCACGGCCGAGGCCGAGGACCTGCTGGCCTGCACCGATCTGGTGATCGCCGAGACGCGCGGCGACAGCGGCAGACGGCGCCGGCCCCATCCGGCCCCGGCCACGCCCGTCCCCTCCGGCGAGCTGGGCCTGAAGGACCCCGACCCCTTCAGTGCCCGGCCGGCGAGGATCCCCGGCCGTTGAGGCGGACGCGCACCATGCACGACTCCGGCCGGGCGCACCACGCCCGCTTCCCCGTCCCCGAGGGGACGCGCCCCGGCGCACCCCGCGGCCGGCGACCCTCGGCGCCCTTCCTGTCACCCGACGAGCCACTCCCGTGCTCGCCCCTGCATCCAAGGAGACGTACCACCATGTCGACCAGGTCCGACCAGGCTCCGACGGGAAGCTCCGCGCACTGCGGACCTCCCCGGACCGCTGACGTGCACCGGGGAGGTGGTGCGTGATGTGCGGCCTGAGCGGGGAGATGCGCTTCGACGGCGGGCGGCCCGATCTCGCGGCCGTGGAGCGCATGAGTGACCGGCTCGCCGCCCGCGGCCCCGACGGCGAGGGGACCTGGTCCCAGGGTGCTGTGGCGCTGGGGCACCGACGACTGAAGATCATCGACCTGTCCGAGTCCGGGGCACAGCCGATGACCGATGCCCGGCAGGGGATCACCGGTGTCTTCAACGGTTGCGTCTACAACTACAAGGAGCTCCGTGAGGAGCTGCGGGCCCTGGGCCACCGCTTCGAGTCGACCTCCGACACCGAGGTCATCCTCAAGGCGTACCAGCAGTGGGGCACCGCCTGCGTCGATCACTTCTACGGCATGTTCGCCTTCGCCCTCGTCGAGCACCGGACCGGCCGTCTGGTCCTGGGCCGCGACCGGCTCGGCATCAAGCCGCTGTACCTGGCGCAGACCCCCGGGCGACTGCGGTTCGCCTCCTCGCTGCCGGCCCTGCTGGCGGGCGGCGACATCGACACCTCGCTCGATCCGGCCGCCGTCCACCAGTACCTCAGCTGGCACGCGACCGTGGCGGCACCCCGCACCGTCCTGTCCGGGGTGCGCAAACTCCCGCCGGCCACCGTGCGGGTCGTCGAACCGGACGGCAGCCATCGGGAGCACCGCTACTGGCAGCCGTCCTACACGCGACGCCCCGAGTACGCGGGCATGGGGCCGAGCGAATGGCGTGACGCGGTGCTCGAGGCGCTGCGCACCGCCGTACGCCGGCGGATGGTCGCCGATGTGCCCGTCGGCGTCCTGCTCTCCGGCGGCCTGGACTCCAGCCTGATCGTGGCGCTGCTGGCCGACGAGGGACAGCGGGACCTGGCGACGTTCAGCGTGGGCTTCACGGCGGAAGGCGGCGACAAGGGAGACGAGTTCGCCTACTCCGACCTGATAGCCAGGGAGTTCGCCACCGACCACCACCAGCTGATGGTTCCCTCCGAGCGGGTGTCGACGGCGTTGGACGGAGCCGTCGCGGCGATGAGCGAGCCGATGATCAGCCATGACGTGGTCGCGTTCCACCTGCTGGCCGAGCAGGTGGCGAAGGAGGTGAAGGTCGTCCAGAGCGGGCAGGGCGCCGACGAGGTCTTCGCCGGCTACCACTGGTATCCGCGACTCGCCTCGGTCAGCCGTGCGGAGGCACCCGGCAGGTACGCCGAGACGTACTTCGACCGGCCGCACGCCGACCTCGCCGACATGGTGCAGCCGCACATGCTGCCGCCGGACGACGTCTCCGGCCGCTTCGTCCGGGAGCACATGGCGGTGCCGGGGGCCGAGACCGCCCTCGACGCGGCCCTGCGTCTGGACACGCACGTCATGCTCGTCGACGATCCGGTGAAACGGGTCGACAACATGACCATGGACTGGGGCCTGGAGGCCCGCGTGCCCTTCCTGGACCACGAGCTGGTGGAGCTGGCGGCCGCCTGTCCGCCGGACCTGAAGCTGGCCGACGGGGGCAAGGGCGTCCTGAAGGAGGCGGGCCGCAAACTGCTGCCCCCCGAGGTGGTCGACCGTCCCAAGGGTTACTTCCCGGTCCCGGCGATCACCCACATGGCCGGGCCCGTCCTGGAACGGGTGCGCGAAGCACTCCATGCCCCCGAGGCGAGGCGGCGCGGCCTCTTCAAGGACTCGTACCTGGCCGAGCTGCTGGCGGCCCCCGACGAACACCGCACCAAGCGCGGCGCGAACGCGCTGTGGCAGGCGGCATTGCTGGAGATATGGCTTCAGACACACGGAATATGACCGACGAGCGCGCCCCGTACGGCACGGACGCGGACGGCATGCGCGCGGCCGCTCTCGACCGGCCCTCCGTTCCCCACCCGGCGCGGAGCCCGAGCCAGGCTCCACCGGGCCCGGACGGCCGGACCACCGCCTTCGCCGCCCCTGCCCGGGTCCCGCTGCCGGACGCCTCCGCACCACGCGACGTCCCGACGCGCCTCACCGCCCACGGGTGCTGGTATCCGTCGGCCGACCCCGCCGGAGCGCAGGTGGCCTTCATCTGCGACCGCGGCGGCGTGCCCCAGTTGTGGACGGGGCCCGTCGACGGCGGCGAGGTACGTCTGCTCGACTCGGAACCGGACCCCGTCCGCGAGGTGTCCTGGTCGCCCGACGGCCGCTGGATCGCCTACACCACGGCTCCCGGCGGCGGCGAGCACACACGGGTGCTGTGCGTACGCCCCGACGGCAGCGACCGCCACATCCTGGCCGGAGCCGAGCCGGACACCTCGGCCTACCTGGGCTGCTGGGCGCACGACGGAACGGCCGTCGCGGTCACCGTCGCCGTCCCGACCGCCCACCCCGCGCCCCCGGACGCCGCGGCCGACGTCCCGGCCGAACCCGGCGGGTACGTCGGCCACCTGCCGGCCGGCTGGTCCGGCCGCGACGGCGATGCCGTACTCCTCGGCGCGACACCGCTCGCCGGCACCGGAGCCGGGACGCCGTCTCCCCCGGTGACCGCCGACGCCACCGGCGCCCCCGGCCTCCGGGACGAGCGGACCGGCCCGGCGGCCGGCTTCGGCGACGGACTGTCCGCCTACCTGATCGACCCCGACGGCGTGGCCGCCCCCGTCCTCCTCGCCACCGAGACGGACGCCGCGACGCTGCGCGTGTGCGACCTCAGCCGCGACGGCGGCCTGGCGCTCCTGCGCCGTGGACCCCGCGGCCGGCGCGAGGCGGTGGTGATCCGCACCACCGACCTCGCCACGACCCAGGTGGTGGCGGTGGCGGACGGCGACCCGTGGATCGGCAGGTTCTCGCCCCGGGCGGACACCCTCTGGCTGCGCAGCGACCTCGGCCGGGAGTTCGCGGCGCTGCTCGCCGCCGACCTCGACCCCGAGGGGCGGCCCCGCGGCTGGTCCGTCGCGGCGGAGCGGGAGGGCAGCGGCCTGGAACTGCTGACATTCGCCCTCGACGGCCGTGCCGCCGTCCTGGCCTGGAACGTCCGGGGCGCGAGCGAGCTGGAAGTCGTCGACACGTTCCCGCCCGGCCGGGCCGGGCCGCTCACCGGGCCGCCACGGCCCGTGCCCCTGCCCCACGAAGTGGTCAGCCGGATCGTGCCGGCGGGTACCGGGCGGCTTGCCCTGGCCCTGTCCGGTTCGCAGCGCCGCCCCGGCGTGTGGTGGCTCCCCGGGGGCGTGTCCCTGCTCCGCACCCCGTGGTCCTCCCGGGACGAGGACGCCGTTCCCCCGGGCCGCCCGCCCGTACGGCCGTTCCCGCTGAGCCCGACCGCACGGGACGGACTGCCCCTGCACGGCTGGTACTACCGCGCGCCGGGGAGGGGAGCGGGTGAACCGGCGCCCTGCGTGATCCATCTGCACGGTGGCCCCGAGGAACAGGAACGCCCGGTCTTCAGCCCGCTCTACCACGAGATCCTGGGGCGAGGACTGGACGTCTTCGCCCCCGACGTCCGTGGTTCCTCCGGCCACGGACGGTCGTTCGTCGACGCCGACCTGGGCACGGGCCGGTTCGCCGCCCTCGACGACGTGGCCGACTGCGCCGCCCACGCGGTGGTGGCCGGTCCGGCCGATCCGTCACGGCTCGCCGTCATGGGCCGCTCGTACGGCGGCTACCTCACGTTCGCCTCCCTGGTCTGGCATCCCGATCTGTTCCGCACCGGGGTGGCGGTCTGCGGCATGTCCGACTTCGCGACGTTCTTCGAGGGCACCGAACCGTGGATCGCGCAGTCGGCGGCCCACAAGTACGGCCATCCGGAACGCGACCGCGAACTGCTGCACTCCCTGTCGCCCATGAGCCGTGTCGACGCGCTGCGCGTCCCGGTCCTCGCCGTCCACGGGGAACACGACACCAACGTCCCGCCGCGGGAGTCGGAACAGTTCGTACGGGCGGCACGCGAACGCGGCGGCGTCGCCGAACTGCTCACGCTGCACAACGAGGGACACGACTTCCTGCGCGCCGACAACCGGCGCCTGTTCCGCCGCGCCGCCGCGGACTGGCTGCAACGGCATCTGACCGGCTGACCGGCTGAGCGACTGACCGAGTGACCGGCGGAGCGACTCGCCGGCTGAGCGACCGACCGAGTGACCGGCCGACCGGTCATCGGCTCGGAGGCCGCGACCCGCCCCCTTCGTGAGATTCGCAAGGATGTGACCGTCCGGTACGCGTCCGGCCGCGCGGGTACCCAGGTGGTGCCGAGGTGCGACTCCCGATCGTGTCCGGACACAGCAGCGAGGAGCCGGCCATGGGACGGAAGGGGCCGCGGACGGAGCGGGACCGGGCCAGTCGCCTGCGCGAGATCGCCGCCGAGGTGTTCGGCTGGGAGACCCTCCTGCCCGAGCAGCTCACCGCCATGGAATGGGTGCTGGACGGCGAGGACGCCCTCGTCGTCATGCCGACCGGGTCCGGCAAGTCCGCCGTCTACCAGGTCCCCGCACTGATGCTGCCCGGACCGGGCGTGGTCGTGTCGCCGCTGCTGGCCCTTCAGCGGGACCAGATCGCCGGCCTGCCGGACGGGGACCGCGCCGTCAGCGCCGTCGCCGTCAACTCCGACCTCAACGCGGCGCAGACGAAGGCCGCCTGGGAGGCGGTGCGCCGCGGCGAGGCCCGCCTGCTGTACCTGTCGCCGGAGCAACTCGCCAAGGACGACGTGGTGGAGCGGCTGGCCGAGGTGCGTCCGGCCCTCTTCGTGGTGGACGAGGCCCAGTGCGTGTCCTCCTGGGGCCACGACTTCCGCCCCGACTACCTGCGCCTGGAACACGCGGTACGTCACGTGGGCAGACCCCCGGTCCTGGCCCTGACCGCGACCGCCGCTCCGCCGGTGCGCCGAGAGATCGCCGAGCGGCTGGGCATGAGCCGGCCGCGGCTGATGGTCACCGGATTCGACCGGCCGAACATCAGGCTGGAGGCCCGCCGCTTCCTGGACGAGGACGACCGGCGTCGAGCCGTGGTCGAGAGGGCCGCCGCCGAGCCCAAGCCCGGCATCGTCTACGCCGCGACGCGCAAGGACAGCGAGTACTACGCCGGTGAGCTGGCCTCCCTGGGACTGTCGGCCGAGGGCTACCACGCCGGACTGCGCGCCGCCGAACGGGCCCGGATCCACGACGCCTTCCTCTCGGGCGCGGCGGACGTCGTGGTGGCGACCTCGGCGTTCGGCATGGGCATCGACAAGGAGGACGTACGGTTCGTCCTGCACGCGTCGCTGCCGGGTTCCCTGGACGCCTACTACCAGGAGATCGGCCGTTGCGGCAGGGACGGACGCCCCGCCCTCGCCGTACTGCACCACCGGTCCGAGGACACGGGGATGCAGACCTACTTCGCCGGCCGCACCCCGAGTCGCGAGGTCCTCTCGGACGTGGCCGACGCCGTCCATGATCACCGCGAGGACCCCGCCGACCTGGACGGACTGCGCCAGGACACGGGCCTGTCCAGGAACCGGGTCACCGCCGCGGTGAACCTGCTGGAGGAAGCCGACGCGGTCGGCACGGGGGAGGAGGGCGAGGTACGGCCCGCCCCCGGCGTGTCCGCCGACGCGGCGGCCGAGCGGGCCGCCGAGGTCGCGCAGGCGCATCGCCGGACCGAGCGGTCGCGGGTCGGGATGGCCCGGGCGTATGCCGAGGCGACCGGCTGCCGGCGCCGTTTCCTGCTCGGCTACTTCGGTGAGGACTACGAGGCGCCGTGCGGGAACTGCGACGGCTGCGCCGAGGAGGGCGCCGGGAACGGGCGGGGGGAGCGGCCCGCCCACCCCGCGGCGGCCTCCTACCCCGTCGGAACCGAGGTCCGGCACGAGCGGTGGGGCGAGGGCACGGTGCTGAGCGAGGACCAGGACCGCATCACCGTGCTGTTCGACCGGGCCGGCTACCGCACGCTGGCGCTGGAGGCGGTGGCCGGGCGCGACGACCTGCTCACGGTGGTGCGCGGGCCGGGCGACGACCGGTCGGCCCCGTGAGGCGCGACCGTTTCCGGGCTCAGCCGTGAGGGAACCCGGCGAAGCCCCGATACCGACGGGAGGCGCGGACATGACCGGCCAGAAGGACCACCGCGGGGACCGCTACGACCGGGCACGCAGCCCCGACGAGCCCGGAGCGCACTCGGGCGCGGAGAGCCGGGCTCGCAAGCGGTCCGTACCGGGTACGGCGAGCGCCGAGGAGGGCTACCAGCCCGAGCGCGGCACGAGGGCGGGCAAGCCCCTGGAGGGTGTCGAGACCGAGGACGCCCGGCAGGAGCCGGAGGGCGAGGGCGGGCAATCCACCGGCCACTAGGCCGAGTTCCGCCTGATCGGCCCGCCCGCCGCCCTTTCCTCTTCCTCGCGTCCCGGGTGTCACGAGCCTGCGAAGATTTCGTACCGTTCATGTGTGAATGCCGACAAAACAGACACTCGGCACAAGACGGACTAGTAAGTGCATGGCCGTCTGCCAAGGAGGAGTGGCTGATGAGTGAGGCAGTTCAGGGCAACACGACGAGGTTGCAGCAGACCGGCGAGGCGGCCAGGACCGAGGCGTCGGCCACGGCCGATCAGGCCCGGCAGGCCGCGGGCCAGGTGGCTGGTACCGCCGCGGATCAGGCGAAGGCCGTCGCCGGCGAGGTACGGCAGCAGGCCGGGGCGGTCGCCCACGACCTGCGGAGCCGCGCGAGGAACGAGGTCGAGGAGCAGGCCAGACGGGCCGCCGGAGCGCTGCACCACTGGGCCGACGACCTGGCCGGGATGGCGGAGAACGCCCAGAGCGACTCTCCCGCCCGCAGCCTCGCGGGACAGGCGGCCCACGGCGGGCACCGGGCGGCCGACTACCTGGAGAAGCACGGAGTCGGGGGCGTCCTCTCCGATGTCCAGGACTTCGCCCGCCGTCGCCCCGGAATGTTCCTCGGCGGCGCGATGGTGGCCGGGCTGGCCGTCGGTCGCCTGGTGAAGGTGGCGGCCAAGGCCGACGGGTCTTCCGCGGGAGGACCGCAGCAGATACCCACCGGAGCGCAGGCGGCGCTGGACGAGCGGGAGACCCCGGCGACCCTCCCGTCCGGTCCTCCGCCGGGCGTCGTGCGGGAGCCGCCACCGCCACCGGCGGTGCCCCCCGCCCCGCCGGAGGTTCCGCCCACCGCCGGCATGCCGCCGGGCGGTGCCCCGGGTCGTCCGTACCCGGAGGTGTGAGAGATGACCTCGGTCCCGTCGAACCCGGTGGGGTCGCGCGGTGGGGACAGCTCGGTGGGCGAACTGCTGTCCGCCGTCACCTCGGACGTCCAGACCCTGTTCCGTCAGGAGGTCGAACTGGCCAAGACGGAGGTCAGGCAGGAGGCGACCAAGGCGGGCAAGGCAGCCGGCATGTACGGAGGCGCGGGGTTCGCCGGCTACATGGTGCTCCTCTTCCTGTCGCTGGCCGCCGTGCTGGGCCTGTCCAACGTGATGGACGGGGGCTGGGCGGCCCTGATCGTCTCCGCCGTGTGGGCCGTGGTGGCAGCCGTGCTGTACCAGCGGGGCCGCACCCGGATGCGCACCGTGGCACCGAAGCCCGAGCACACAGTCGAAACCATGAAGGAGAATGCGCAATGGGCACGTCACCCGACCAGATGAGGGCGGAGATCGGCGCCACTCGGGACCGGCTGTCCGTGGACGTGGACCGGCTCGTGGACCGGGCCAGCCCCAGACGTGTGGTGCGCCGCCGCACCCGGCGGATGCGCGGCGCCGTCTCGGGCATGCGTGAGCGGGTCATGGGTTCCGCCTCGCAGACCGCCCACGGGGCCAGGAGCACTGCCCAGTCGGCGGCCGGGTCGCTTCAGGAGGGCACCCAGCAGGCCGCCGACACGGCGCGCGAGGTGGCCGGCCAGGCCGCCGACACGGCGCGCGAAGTGGCCGGCCAGGCCGGGGAAGCGGTGCGGCAGGCGCCCGACCAGGCGATGCGTCAGGCACAGGGCAGTCCGCTGGCCGCCGGGCTGGTCGCCTTCGGCGTCGGCGTGCTGGTCTCCTCGATGCTGCCCACGTCCGAGGTCGAGCAGGAGAAGGCCACCGACCTGATGGAACGCGGCGGCGAGGCGCTGGAGCCGGTGAAGCAGGCCGCCCTCGACTCCGCGCAGAACCTGAAGGAAGGCGCCAAGGAGGCCGCGCAGAGCGCGGCGCAGGAGGTGAAGGACACCACCGCGGAAGCTGCCCGCACCACTCAGGACGAGGCCCGCGACCAGGCCACCCGCGTGACCGACCAGGCACGCGACGCGGGCAGGCAGGTCGCCGACGAGGCCCGGCAACAGCCCGGACCGGCCTGAGTTCCGCGCAGACCCTGGGCCGGGCGGCACGCTTCCCCCGCCCACCGCCGGCACGACCCCGCAGACGCGCCCCACTGGCGAAACCCTCGCGTTTCGCCAGTGGGGCGCCCAGCTCTCGCACTGAAACCGTTTCGTTTCCGTCGTCCGTCAATGTGGTGCCCTCAACTGGAGTGCGTCCCATGGCCCAGACGGCCACCTCGCCGGACCCGGCGTCGCTGCGGAAGAACACCGGCGCCCGGGCCGACGGAGCCGGGTCCCCGTCACCGGTGGTGGATTCTCGCCATGATCGGGATCGCCCGGTTGTGCCGTCGTCGACACCGCCCGCGCGGAGCCGGGGGCGGTCGCGTGCTCCCCGCCGCCGGCTCCGCGCCCCCCGCCCCCCCGTGACCGTGCTGCGTCCCCCGGCACAGCACGTGAGGCATACGACGGCTCCACCGCCCGCCCGACCCGGCACGCCGTATCGCGCGTGCCCCGCGGGTGGCCGTGGGCGCAGGAGGGGCCGGACGTGCAGGTGCCCGGCCCCGCTGCCTCGCGTTCGACTCTGCGCGGGTGGCCGGGGACGAACCTTGGGTCGACCTTGAATCGCCTGGTGGTCGCGGTGGCCACGTGACTAACGTGACCGGGGAGGAGGGGACGGGATGGCGGTGGAGTTCGGCCTGCTCGGCACGATCGAGGCGCGTATCGAGGACTGTCCGGCGGACCTCGGGCACATGCGGCAGAGGTGCGTACTGGCCGCGCTGCTCGTGGACGTCAACCGGGCGGTTCCGGTGGACCTGCTCATCGATCGCGTGTGGGGCGACCGTGCGCCGCAACGCGTCAGGGGAACGCTGTACGGATATCTGTCCCGGCTGCGCCGGGCTCTGGCGACGGCCCCGGAGGTGGCCATCGCGCGGCGCCCCGGAGGCTACGTGCTGGAAGCGACGCCGCTGTCCGTGGACCTCCACCTGTTCCGCGACCTGGTCGCGCGCGCCCGCACGACCGGTGACACGCAGGCGGAGCCACTGATGCGGCAGGCTCTCGGACTGTGGCGGGGCGAACCGTTCACCGCCGTCGACGTCCCGTGGTTCTGCGACCTGCGCCAGGCTCTGGAGCGCGAGCGGTTCGCGGCGGAACTGGACTACGCCGACATCCGATTACGCACCGGGCGGCACGGTGAACTCCTGCCCGAACTCACCGTGCGCGCACACGAGCACCCGCTGGACGAACGACTGGCCGGTCAGCTCATGCTCGCCCTGTACCGCACCGGGCGCGCCGCCGACGCCCTCGACTGCTACCAGGACATCCGCCGACGGCTGGCGCAGGAGCTGGGCGCCGACCCGGGACCGCGTCTGCGCGGCCTGCACCAGCGGATCCTGTCCAACGACCCGGCGCTGTCCCTCCCCGAAGCGTCCCCCCAGAGCCCTCCGGCGGGCGCGGCCCCGCCGTTCGTACCCCGTCAACTGCCCGCTCCGCCCGCGCACTTCGTCGGCCGCGACGCGGAACTCGCCGTCCTGGACAAGATGCTCGCGTCCCAGGCGGAGCCACGCACCACCATGCCGCTGTCGGTGATCTGCGGTACGGGCGGCGTCGGCAAGACCTGGCTCGCGCTGCGCTGGGCCCACAGCCGGCGGCAGCACTTCCCCGACGGGCAGCTCTTCGCGGACCTCCGTGGGTTCACGCCCTCGGGGGAGCCGGCCGACCCCTTCATGGTGATCCGCGGATTCCTCGACACCCTCGGCGTCGACCCCGGACGGATACCGGCCGCGTCCGACGCCCAGGCAGCCCTGTACCGCAGCCTCCTGGCGGACCGGCGCATGCTCGTCGTCCTGGACAACACCCGTGACACCGAGCAGATCCTGCCCTTGCTGCCGGGCACGCCCACCTGCACCGTCGTGATCACCAGCCGCGGCCAGCTCACCGGGCTGACCGCCTCGCACCAGGTCACCCACCTGACGGTCAACGGGTTCGACCCCACCACGGCACGCGAGCTGCTGGCCGGCCGGCTGGGCGCCGAACGAGTCGCCGCGGAACCCGACGCCGCGACCGCCCTGGTGGACCAGTGCGCCGGGCTGCCCCTCGCCCTGAGCGTCCTGGCCGCGCGCATTACCACCAATCCGGTCTGCACGCTGACCGCCCTGACCGAGGAACTGCGCGAGAGCAGCACCCGCCTCGATGCCCTGGGCACCGGGGAGAGCGCCACCGACGTGCGCACCGTCCTGGCCTCCTCCTACCGCGCCCTCGATCCGGAGACCGCCCGGGTGTTCCGCCGGCTCGTGCAGGCCCCCGGCCCCGACATCGCCCGCCCGGCCGCCGTCAGCCTCACCGGCCTGCCCCCGGCGGCGACGCGCACGGCGCTGCACCGGCTGCGGGCCGCCCACCTCCTTCAGGAGCACGCCCCGGGCCGGTTCGGCTGCCACGACCTGCTGCGCACGTACGCCCTCGAGGTCGCCGACTCCGTGGACCGCGAGGAGGGCCGGGCGGCCCGCGTGCGGATCCTCGACCACTATCTGCACACCGCCTGGTCGGCCGACCGGCTGCTGCACCCGCACCGGGATCCCGTCCGCCTGTCACCGGCCGTCGACGGCGTGCGCCCGGAGGACCTCACCACCCACGAGCAGGCGATGGAGTGGTTCACCCGGGAGCACCCGGCGCTCGTCGCCGCCGTGCACCAGGCCGCGCGTCACGGCCACGACACCCACGCCTGCCAACTGGCCTGGGCGCTGACGACCTTCCTGACCCGTCGCGGGATGTGGAGCGACGTCGCGGCCGTCCACACCACGGCGCTGGCGGCCGCGGTCCGGCTCGGCGACGCGGCTTCCCAGGCCGAGTCCCATCGCGCACTGGCCTGGGAACGCACCGAGGCGGGCGACCACGACACGGCGCACCGCCGGCTGACCCGGGCGCTGTCCCTGGCCCAGGACAGCGGTCAGGGTCTGTCCGAGGCCCACACCCACCTGGCCCTCGGCTGGCTGCACGAGCACACCGGCGACCGGCCGGCGGCGCTGCACCATGACCAGCAGGCAGTTCACCTGTTCACACGACTGGGCCACCGGGCGGGACTGGCACGCGCCCTCAACGCCGTGGCGTGGGACCACGTGCAGCAGGGCGACCACCGGGAGGCCGTGGCCCACTGCGAACAGGCCATGGCCATCCAGAGGGAACTCGGCGACCTGCGTGGAGAGTCCGACACCCTGGACACCCTCGGCTCCGCCTACCAGCAGCTCGGGGAGCACTCCCGGGCCCTCGCGTGCCACCGGCGCGGCCTGGAACTCCACCGCGCCCTGGGCCACCGCTTCAACGAGGCGGAAGCCCTGGTGCACCTCGGCGAGGTCCACCGGGCCATGGGCGACCGGCACGCCGCGAGACGGGTCCTGGAACAGGCCCTCGACGTGTACCGGGACATCGAGGTCCACCCGTCGCGCGTGGAGCAGACCCGCGCGCTGCTCGACGCGCTCGGCCCGGGCGGCGGCGAAGCCACACGGGGGTGACCCAGGCCGGGGCGCCGGGCGCGCCGGCGTCACCAGGCGGCTCCTGCCCGGTGCGGAACGGGGCCGGGTCCCTCCCAGAACAGGCTGTCACCTCGAACCGGCACCTCGAACCGGCCGTCACTGCGAGCAGCCCGTCACTGCGAGCAGGCCGTCCCCCCGAGCAGCCCGGCATTCCGAGCAGCCCGGCACCCCGCGAGAGCCGTCATACGTCGGACTGCGCGGTCCCGCTCCTCGGTCCATGCCGGGCCGGCTCCGCCCGGAGGGGCTGGTCCGCCGGGTGGGGGACCGACACGCCGGGGCCGATGGTCCGCGGCCGGCCGGGGCCGTTCGTGGCGGCGGGGGCGCCCGGTATGCGGAGGAGCAGGAGCGCCGCGTCGTCGTGCAGCCGGCCGCCCACATGCGCCAGGAGTTCGTCGTGGAGCGCGGTCACGGTCTGCCCCGGCTCGTCGGAGATGTGCCGCGCCAGCCCCTCGGCGAGCGGGTAGAACTCCCGCTCGTGGTCGCGCGCCTCGGTGACCCCGTCGGTGTAGAGCAGCAGTTGGTCCCCGTCCGCGAAGGGCAGCACCTGGAGGCTGGGGGTCTCACCGGTGAGCGCACGCAGCCCGAGGGGCGGGGTCGGACGGGTGGGCTCGACCGCACTGACGACGGAGTCGCGGACCAGCAGCGGCGGCGCGTGGCCGCAGTTGACCACCTCCAGCTGCCCGGCCCGGGGATACCCGGCGACCACGGCGGTGACGAAGTCGTCGCTGCGCAGGTTGCGCGCCAGGCTCCGCTCGATCCGGCTGACGACGGCGAGGAGGTCGGGCTCGTCGTAGGCGGCCTCGCGGAAGACACCGAGCACCAGAGCGGCGGTGCCCACGGCCGGCAGCCCCTTGCCGCGCACGTCGCCGACGATCATCCTGACCCCGTGCGGCGTGGGAACGAGCGCGTAGAGGTCACCGCCGATCCGGGCCTCCGCCGCGGCGGCGCTGTAGCGGACGGCCACCTGGAACGGGCCGACCGTCGCCGGTACCGGCTGGAGCAGCGCGTGCTGCGCGGTCTCGGCGACGGAGCGGACGGCCGCGAGGACCCGCTCGCGTCGCCCGCGCGACGCGCTGGCCAGGACGCTCGCCAGGGTGACGGCCATCAGGGCCACCACCACGACCGCCAGCTCGCGGGCCGGAGCGCCGCCGCGGATGTCGAGTGTCGCGCCCAGCGCGGCGGCGAGCAGGCCCACGCAGAGGACTCCGCGCGGCCCGTTGGTGGTGGCGGCGAGCGCGGGCCCCACGGCGAGCAGCGGCACCCAGGTCATCCCGTGTCCGCCGACGAGGTCGGCGAGCACGATGGCGGACACGATCAGTGCGGGCAGTACGGGTGTACCGGCGGCCAGTTGGGGGACGGCGCGCCTGTGTCGGTCCGGCGGCGCCGACCTGTCTGCTCGCTTCCCGAACGGCCGCCTGGGCCAGTGGTCGCCACCGTGGTCTCGGGCCTGGCTCATGTCTCGTCCGCTGTCCTCACCTGTGCGCGTGTTTGATCAGTAAATGTCCGGCTTTATCCAGGAAATAGGTTCGGCTCGGACAGGACAAGGAGAGGATTTTCATATAGTGAGCGAAAGGCCCCTGGTCACGCGGCCGGCGGTCGGGATCAGGCGCCTCCTGATCTCCTCCAGCCGGGAGAGCCGGTCGGCGGGCAGCGAGACGCCGAGCGACCCGAGCGTGTTCCCGCTGTACACGGGCACCGCGACGCAGACCGTGCCGAGGGAGTACTCCTCCAGGTCCGTGACGGCCGGGGCCAGCGGCGAGGAGTCGAGCCGGCGCAGCAGTTCCGGGGGATGGGTGATCGTCCTGGGGGTGAGGTCGGCGAGCGGATGCCGGGACAGGTAGTCCTTGCGGGCGTCGTCGTCGAGTTCCCGCAGTACGGACTTGCCCAGTGCGGTGGCGTGCCCGGCGTCCTCGAAGCCCACCCAGAGGTCGGCCCGGGGAGCGCGCGGGCCGTCGACGATCTCCGCGACCCGGATCTCGCCCTCCTCGTAGAAGGTGAGGTAGGCGGCGGTCTTGAGCTCGTCGCGCAGCGCGGCGAGCGTCGGACGGACACGGCTGAGCAGCGCCTGCTCGCGGCCGGCGGTGTGCAGCGTCTGCATCTTGTCGCCCAGGACGAAGCCGCCGTCGTCGAGCTTCCGGGCGTATCCGTCATGGACCAGGGTCCGCAGCAGGTGGTAGGCCGTGGCCAGGGGCAGCCCCGTCTCACGCGCCAGTTGTTTGGCCGGCACGCCGTTCTCGTGCGCGCCCATCGCCTCCAGCAGGCGGAAGGCCCGCTGCACGGACGTGATGAGCGTGGGGCCGTCGCGAGCACCACTCATACGACCAGCGTGCGCCGGGCGCACCGCGCAGGCAACAGGGGGGCCGCCCGTTCGCGGCCCCTACTGGGCCCGGGCGACCAGCAGGGCGACGTCGTCATGGTCGTCGGGGTGGCGCAGGCCGTACAGCAGGAGGTCGCAGATGTCCTCGAGGGACCGGTGCGGTTCGTCGAGGAAGCCGAGGAGGACGCTCAGGCGGTCGTCGATGGAGTGGTGCCGGGTCTCGACCAGGCCGTCGGTGTAGAGGACCAGCAGGTCGCCGGGGCCGAGCTCGGCCATGGTGGTCTCGAAGGGGACGCCGCCGACGCCGAGCGGGGCGGCGGGGGGCAGGTCGAGCAGCGTGGGGGCCCGGCCGGGGCGGGACAGCGCGGGCGGCATGTGTCCCGCGTTGGCGATCCGGCACTGCCTGGTGTGCGGGTCGTACACGGCGTACAGGCAGGTGACGATGTAGTGCTCCAGATCGCAGGTGATCTTGTCCAGGTGCTGGAGCACGCTGCCGGGGGCGAGGTCGAGGTCGGCGTAGGCACAGGTGGCGGTGCGCAGCCGGCCCATGGTGGCGGCGGCGTCGATGCCGTTGCCCATGACGTCGCCGACGACCAGGGCGGTCTTGTCGTCGTCCAGGGGTATGACGTCGTACCAGTCGCCGCCGACCTCGCTGGTGGCCTGCGCGGGCTGGTAGCGGGAGGCGACCTCCAGACCGGTGTGGTGGGGGGAGTGGTCGGGCAGCAGGCTGCGCTGGAGGGTGAGGGCGGTGTTGCGCACGCTCTGGAACCAGCGGGCGTTGTCGATCGCCACGGCGGCACGGCTGGCCAGCTCCGCGGCCAGGATGACGTCGTCCTCGTCGAACGGCAGCGGGTTGCGGGTGCGTTTGAGGTCGAGGGCGCCGAGCACCTCGCCGTGGGCGATCAGCGGCACGGCGAGGTACGAGTGGACACCGGCGCGGGCCAGCAGCGCGGTGGCCTCGGCGTCACGGGCGATGCGGGGCAGGTCGCGGTCGCCGACATGGCGCACCAGGATCGGCCGGCCGGTGTGCACGCACAGCGTGACCAGGCGGTCGCCGTCGTAGGCGAAGAGGTCACCGGGAGGGTCGGCGGCGCTCAGGGCCACGGTGGGATGGGCCGCTTTGAGGGCGAGGGAGCGGAAGAACTCCGGGCCGCTGTCCGCTCGGCGTGCGCGGCGGCAGGCCAGGGCCGAGTCGAGGACGTCCACGGCGACCACGTCGGCGAGTTCCGGGATGGCGATGTCGGCCAGCTCGTGGGCGGTCTGCTCCACCTCGAGGGTCGTGCCGACGCGGGTGGAGGCGTCGGCGATGAGCGCCAGGCGTCGCCGCGCCCGGTCGGCCTCGGCGGCCGCGCGGTGCCGCTCGGTGACGTCGACGACCGAGGTGGCCGCACCCAGGACCCGCCCGCCGGGGTCCTCCAGCCGGTAGAAGGACAGGGACCAGGCGTGCTCGTGGTCGGGGTCGGCCGGGGGACGGCCCACGTGGTACTGGTCGAGCAGTGGCGTGCCGGTGGTCAGGACCTGGCGCAGCGCGGACTCGACGGTGTCGACGTCGGGGAACGGCAGGGTCTCGCGCAGATGGCGGCCGACGTGGTCCTCGGCGGGGATGCCGTCGATGCGTTCCAGCGCCGGATTGACGAGGAGGTAGCGCAGATCGTGGTCCAGCAGGGCGAGACCGATCGGGGACTGGCTGATCAGCCGCTCGCACAGGGACAGGTCGGTCTCGACGCGCTGGAGCAGGGTGTGGTCGGCCGCTATGCCCAGGGCGTAGACGTCTCCGAGATCGTCCAGCAGCCGCATGGTGCGGAACTCCATCAGGCGGCTGCTGCCGTCCTTGTGCCGGACGGGGAAGGCACCGGCCCAGCTCCGGCCGGTCTCCAGCACGTCCGCGAACAGACTCACCACGGCCTGGAGGTGCTCGGCGTGGATGAGCACACGCGCCGCGTACTTGCCGAGGGCTTCCTCCGCGGTGTAGCCGAACAGCTCCTCGGCCTGCGGGGTCCAGAACACGATGCGCCCGTCGGCGTCCACGACCACGGCGGCCACGCTCAGCACGTCCAGCAGGCCGGTCGGCCGGGGCGGCTCGGAGCCGTACCCGTCACCGTGGGGGACATCGGGCCGGAAGGATTCCGCCGTCATCGCAGGGCCTCCTCCACCGTTGCCAGGCCGCGCCGGCGTGCGTCGGCGCGGCCGCACGCCGGGGCCTCCGAGTACCCGCCCTTCCCCGTTTTCCCCGGGCCCGTGCCCGACCGGCCCGGTGCGACGCACCGGCACTCCCCGCCACCAGCCGACCGGGACCGTGCAGATCGGGCGGGCAAGCAGGAACATGGTCGTGTAGAGGATGGGACCCCCATGGATGCTGCGCGAAAAGGTTCCGGTGCGCCCGCGTCGGCAGGACCGCGCGATCTCCTCGACGCGTCCACCGACGCGGCCGCGGTGGTGGACGCGGACGGTGTCGTGCTCGGCTGGACCCGGGCCGCCGAGGAACTCCTCGGCCACCCGGCGTCGGAGGTCGTCGGCGGCTCAGCCGCCGATCTGCTCGCGATGCCCGGGGACCCGGCCCGGGTGGCCGGCGTGGCGCAGCGGTGCCGTGCCGGAATGGGGTGGAGCGGTCTCATCCCCGTACGGCACCGCGACGGCCGCCGGATCGACGTCGACCTGCGGGTCTCCGCGTCCTTCCGGATCGGCGCGGACGAGTGCTTCCTGATCTCGGCGCGGGAGCGGAGGCCGCAGTGGACGGTCGGTCAGTCCGTCCTCGACGGGTTCCTGACGCGCTCGCCGGTCGGCATGGCGGTGATGGACCTGGACCTGCGCTACGTATGGCTGAACGACACGCTGGAACGGTTCGGCGGTGTGCCCCGTGAGCAGCGACTGGGACGCCGGCTGAGCGAGCTGTTGCCCGGCCTGCAGGCGGAGACCATCGAAGGGCTGATGCGCAAGGTCCTGGAGACCGGGGTCCCGGTCACCGACTACGAGTACGTCGGATGGAGTTGGGCCGATCCTCACCGCCAACACGCCTACTCCACCTCCTTCTTCCCCCTGGTGGACGCCGACAACTGCGTCACCGGGGTCTGCTACATGGTCTCGGACGTCACCGAGCGGTGGAACGCCCGCCGGCTGCTGTCGCTGGTCAACGAAGCGGGGGCCAGCATCGGCAGGACCCTCGACGTGATGCGCACGGCCCAGGAACTCGCCGACTTCGCCGTTCCCCGCTTCGCGGACTTCGTCGTCGTCGACCTCCTGGAGCCCGTGCTCAGCACCGAGGGACACGGAGCGTGGCTGAGCGACGCGGGACCGGCACCCGCCAAGCCGGCGATGCGCCGCGCCGGAATGAGGTCGGTGCGGGACGGCTGCCCGGAGGCCGTGGCGCGGATCGGGGACAGGGTGGACTTCCTCCCCCCGCCGCACGACATGAACCTGCTCATCGACGGCGACCCGATCCTCATCCCGGTCCTCGACCCGTCCGACGACCTGTGGACCGCCGAACAGCCCGCGAGAGCGGAGAGCATGCGGGAGTACGGACTGCACTCCCTCATCTCCGTGCCGATGCGGGCGCGCCACACCGCCCTCGGTCTCACCACGTTCCTGCGGTCGCTCAATCCCGTGCCGTTCCAGCCGGACGACGTCCTGCTGGCCCAGGAGCTGGTGGCACGGGCGGCGCTGTGCGTGGACAACGCCCGCCGGTACACCCGGGAGCACACGGCGGCGGTCACCCTGCAGCGCAGTCTGCTGCCCCACGCCCTGACGGGCGGAACGGCGCTGGAGGTGGCCTCCTCCTATCTGCCGGCGGACCCGTCCGGCGGGGTCGGCGGCGACTGGTTCGACGTGATCCCCCTGTCGGGCGCCCGCGTGGGCCTGGTGGTCGGCGACGTGGTCGGTCACGGCATCGCGGCGGCGGCGACCATGGGCCGGCTGCGCACCGCGGTGCAGACCCTCGCCGACATGGAGCTGCCCCCCGACGAACTGCTGGCCCACCTCGACGACCTCGTGCTGCGGCTGAGCGAGGAGAGGACCGGCGACGAGGCGGCCGGCGGGGGCACGACCGGCTTCCTCGGAGCGACCTGCCTGTACGCCGTCTACGACCCGGTCACCCGGCGCTGCACGATGGCCAGGGCCGGACACCCGCCCCCCGTCGTCGTCGCACCCGACGGGCGCGTCTCCTTCCCGGAACCGCCCGCCGGGCCTCCGCTCGGGCTGGGCGGAATGGCGTTCGAGGCCACCGAGATCGAGCTCGCCGAGAACAGCCTGTTCGGTCTCTACACCGACGGCCTCATCGAAGGAGCCGACCGCGACATGGAGTCGGGCATGGCCCGGCTCGGCGAGGTGCTGGCCCGGCCGGGCACCGACCTCGAAACCCTGTGCACGTCCGCGGTGCGGCAACTCGTGCCCGCCCCCCAGCCCGACGACATCGCCCTGCTCCTGGCGCGCACCCACGCGCTGGGCGCCGACCACGTCGCCTCCTGGGACGTGCCCGTGGACCCGGCCGCCGTCGCCGACGTCCGGGCCCGGGCGACGCACCAGGTGGAGGTGTGGGGGTGCGGGGAACTGGCCATGACCACCGAGCTCATCGTGAGCGAACTGGTCACCAACGCGATCCGCTACGCCGAACCGCCCATACGCCTGCGGCTGCTCCGCGACGCCCGCCTGACCTGCGAGGTCGCCGACGCCAGCAGCACGGCGCCCCGGCTGAGACACGCCCGGAGCACGGACGAAGGGGGCCGTGGCCTCTTTCTGGTGGCCCAGCTCGCCCACCGGTGGGGCGCCCGCTACACGGCCGGCGGAAAGATCATCTGGGCCGAGCAGGAGATCCCGTGACGGGGCGGACGTCACCGCGTGTGACGCGTCGGGCGGGCCGCCGTCGCGCCGCCCGGTCCGTTCAGTCGGCGAGAAGGTCGTCCATCTGGCCGACCGCCTGCTTGAGGCCCTCCTCCATGCCCATGGTCACCAGCTGTTCCATCTGCTCCCGGGTGGCGAAGGCGGACCGGATCTCCATGCGGGTGCCGTCTCCCCGCCGGGTCAGCCGTACGCTCACGGTGGTGGTCGGCATGGTGGGGCTCGGGGTTCCCTCCTCGTCGGCGAAGCCGTCGGTGAACTCCAGGGACGTGGGCGGGGCGACCGACGTGACGCGCCACCAGCCGCGGTGTTTGTCGCCCTCGGGGCCCGTCATGAAGTAGGTGACCTCGCCGCCCGGGGTCAGGTCGTGGTGCTCGACGGTCGCCGGGTAGGTCGGCGGTCCCCACCAGCGCTCCAGCCGACGGGGGTCCGCCCACAGCTGCCACACCTTCTCGGCCGGGGCCGCGAAGTCGGCGGTCAGGGTGAGGGTGAGGCTGTCGAAGTCCTTGTCCACGCTGGTCACACTCATCTGTCCGGTCCTTCTCTCGGGTCGTGCTCTTCGGTGAGGGGGTCCTGGTCGAGCAGGGCGGACATCCGCTCCACCCTGCCGCGCCACAGGGTTTCGAGTTCGTCGAGCGCCTGCCGTGCCCGCGCCACGGCCTCGGGTTCGGTGAGGACGAGCTGCTCCCGTCCGCGGCGCTGCTTGCTGACCAGTCCGGCCCGCTGAAGCACCGTCACGTGCTTCTGCACCGCGGCGAAGCTCATCGGGTAGGCGGCGGCCAGCTCGGACACCGACAGGTCGCCGTCGACGCAGCGGCGCAGTATGTCCCGGCGCGTCGTGTCCGCGAGGGCGTGGAAGAGCCGGTCCAGGCTTCCGTCGGTACCTTCATCTACAACCATTTGGTTGTATGTTAGCCGGTCGTGCGTCCCGTGTGAACCGCCGGCGCTGCCGTGTGGCCGGATCGTGTTCGATCGTCGGCCGACCGGGGTACCCGTGGCGTCCACAGAGCAAAACCAGCCGGATCTTCCCGGAGGTGATGGGAGTGACAACCTCTCCCAGGTCGTCGATGGAGACCCATCCCGACATCGTCGAAATGCGCGCCCGTCATGAGATGGCGGAGCATGTCACCAGTACTCCCAGGGCTCAGGCCGTCGAGACCCTGGCCTTCCTGACCGGCGTGTACCTGGCGGCGTCCCCGTGGATCGCGGGGTTCAGCAACCTGACCACCCTGGCCGTCAACAACCTGATCGTCGGCATCGCCTACGCCCTGCTGATGAGTGGCGGGTTCGGCCGTGCCTACGAGCGCACGCACAGCATGGCGTGGGCAGCCTGCGCGCTCGCCGCGTGGACCATCTTCGCGCCCTGGGTGGTCGCGGGTGACGTCAGTACCACCAGGTCGGTCGTGAACAACATCATCGTCGGAATCATCGGCCTCCTGCTCGGTCTGGCCGCCAGCGCCGCCATGCAGGCGAGGGCATCGACGAGGTCCGACCGCCGCGTGACCCCGTAGGGGTGGACGTCCCGGGTCGGCTCCGGTCGGCCCGAGACGCCCCCCGCTCATGCGCTCGACCTCTCCCGGCAGCCCGGACCGGCCGTCCCGGTCCGGGCTCGCTCACGCCGTGACGGCGGATCGCGGGCCGGGCCAGTGCATGGCGCCGGCCCACCGGGTAACTCGCACACCATGGCGAAACATGACAAAACCCCCGAGTCCGATCCACGGACGGCGGAGGAGGAGCGGGCCGCGGCGCAGCCGTTCAGCTATCCCTACCCGGAGCGGCGCTCCAACGTTCGCGCGACCCGGCACATCTCCCGCGAGGAGGCGGACGCCGACAGCGTTCCGGGCGTGCCCGGCGGTTACGGAACCACCGGCGGCGGCCAACCCGGCCGCACCGGCAGCGGTGCCGACGAAGCCGACCCCGACCAGCACTGAGAGCCCCGGACGGGAGCGAGAGGAGCCATCATGACCGTGCCCGAGGAGAACCGGCCCAAGACGGAGACGACCGACGAGGTCCTCACCGACCGGGAGGCCACCGAGGACACCCCGCCCGGAGGGACGGGACGAACCGTCCGCGAGGCGATGGAGGAGGCCGGAGTGCGTCCCGAGGACTTCGAGGAGCAGTGACGTCCCGCCGCTGTCGGCGAACCGCCACCCCGCAGGGGCCCCGGACAGAACCGGGGCCCCTGCGGCACACCCGGACTGTGCTCGCGCGGGGGCCACGGCCTAGGGGCTGTCGTCAAACTCCAGACGCCGTGGGGCCGCCCTCCGGGCGACGACGGGAGTTTGACGACAGCTCCTAGCGGGGGAGCAGCCACGCCAGCGTGGTCACCGCCGAGGCGCAGGCGACGACGGCGGCGGCACAGGCGGCGTGGCGTTTGAGCAGGTCGTGACGGAGAGCCGCGTACCGGTCCTCGTACTCCTGCCGGAGCTGGGCGGCCCGTTCCACGGTGTCCAGCAGCATCCGCCGGGTCAGCTCGAGGCGCTGGTGGAGGTAGTGGCGGGTGACGTCCTCGGCCTGGGCGGTGGTCAGCCAGGGCATCCGGGCGCAGAGGTCCTCGGCTTCGCGTCGCGCCCGGTCCTGGTGCGTGCGGGCGAGCAGATAGCCCTCGACCGCGTTGGCCAGCAGGCCGTTGCGGTCGTCGTCCGGTGTGTGCTGCCCGCCGTGGGTCACCGCGGCTCGCCCCAGTGGCTCTCGGCGTCCACGGCGTCGCGCCGGCCGGCGTGCTCCCGGTGTTCCAGTTCCGCCAGTTCCGGGTGGTGGAGATCGAAGGCGGGGGATTCGGAGCGGATGCGCGGCAGGGTGACGAAGTTGTGGCGGGGCGGCGGGCACGAGGTGGCCCACTCCAGGGAGCGGCCGTAACCCCAGGGGTCGTCGACCTCGACCCGCTTGCCCGCCTTGGCGGTCTTCCAGACGTTGTAGAGGAACGGCAGGGTGGACAGGCCGAGGAGGAAGGAGCCGATGGAGGAGATCGTGTTGAGGGCGGTGAAGCCGTCGGCGGCCAGGTAGTCGACATAGCGGCGGGGCATTCCCTCGGCGCCGAGCCAGTGCTGCACGAGGAAGGTGGTGTGGAAGCCGACGAACAGGGTCCAGAAGTGGATCTTCTCCAGGCGGTGGTCGAGCATGGTGCCAGTCATCTTCGGCCACCAGAAGCTGAATCCGCCGAACATCGCGAAGACGATCGTGCCGAAGAGCACGTAGTGGAAGTGCGCGATGACGAAGTAGCTGTCGGTGACGTGGAAGTCCATCGGCGGGGAGGCGAGCAGGACGCCGGTGAGGCCGCCGAAGAGGAACGTGACGAGGAAGCCGACCGCCCACAGCATCGGTGGCTCGAAGGACAGCGAGCCCTTCCACATCGTGCCGATCCAGTTGAAGAACTTCACGCCGGTCGGCACGGCGATCAGGAAGCTCATGAAGGAGAAGAACGGCAGGAGCACGGCCCCGGTGGCGAACATGTGGTGGGCCCACACGGTCACGGACAGGCCGGTGATGGCGATCGTGGCGCCGACCAGGCCCATGTAGCCGAAGATCGGCTTGCGGGAGAAGACCGGAAGGATCTCGGTGACCACGCCGAAGAACGGCAGGGCGAGGATGTACACCTCCGGGTGGCCGAAGAACCAGAACAGGTGCTGCCAGAGGATCGCTCCGCCGTTCTCCGGGTCGAAGATGTGCGCGCCGAACTTCCGGTCCGCCTCCAGGGCGAAGAGGGCGGCGGCCAGGACGGGGAAGGCGAGCAGGACCAGCACCGAGGTGAGCAGCACGTTCCAGGTGAAGATCGGCATGCGGAACATGGTCATGCCGGGGGCGCGCATGCAGATGATGGTCGTGACGAAGTTGACCGCACCGAGGATCGTGCCGAACCCGGCCAGTGCCAGGCCCATGATCCACAGGTCACCGCCCAGCTGAGTGGTGCGCTCGCCGCCGCTGAGGGGCGTGTAGGCGGTCCAGCCGAAGTCGGCGGCGCCCTCGGGCACCATCAGACTGCTGACCACGATGAGGCCGCCGAAGAGGAACAGCCAGTACGAGAACATGTTCAGCCGGGGGAAGGCCACGTCCGGGGAGCCGATCTGCAACGGCATGATCGCGTTGGCGAACCCGGCGAACGTTGGCGTCGCGAACAGCAGCAGCATGATCGTGCCGTGCATCGTGAACGACTGGTTGTACTGCTCGTTCGACAGCAGCTGAAGTCCCGGCCGGGCCAGCTCGGCCCGGATCACCATCGCCAGCACTCCGCCGATCAGGAAGAAGCCGAACGAGGTGATCAGGTAGAGGTGGCCGATCTTCTTGTGGTCGGTCGTGGTCAGCCAGGAGACGATCACCTGACCTCTGCCGCGGCGCTCGGCCGCCGGGACAGGAGCAACGGGCTCGGTATGGGTCGCCATCAGTTTCCTCGATCGGCAGGGTGGTGCCCGTTCGGCAAAAGGCAGTCGGAGACCTGGCGCCTTGCGTACTCGGGCGGTCATGTGCGGAGTGTGTGACCAGCCCACCGGAAAGCACTCCTGCGCCTACGGCACCACGCCTGGTCGCGGCCGTTTCTCAGTCGGATGACCGACGGGAACCCGCCGCGGATGGACGTTCGGCGGCGGCGAGGGACGCCCGACGAGCGCGGGCGGAGCCGTCCCGCCCGCCCGGGCGGCGTCAGTCGGCCCGGCGCCGTGCCCGGCGACCCGCCCGGGAGCCCCGGTAGGCCGCGCGGCGGGTCGTGGCCAGGGCGGGACCCGGGGCGAATCCCGGAGCGCTGTGCCGGTAGATGTCGAAGTCGGGGGTCTCCTCCGGCAGGGCGGGCAGCGGACCGCGCACCGTCAGCACGGCGAACGCACGCCACGCCCCGTCGGCGGTCCCGACGCACAGGTCGAAGACAAGCGGCCCGCCGGCCAGGGCCGCGCGCAGACTCCTCGGGTCGCCGTGCACCGGTGCCTGTCCGGTACGGCGCGGAAGGGCGGCGAGCACCCGGTCGCGTCCGCCGACCCGGTAGGAGAGCAGGCTCGAGTAAGGGCCGTCCAGCGCGTCGGCGCGCGGCAACGGCAGACGCCGGGTGACACGGCCCCGGCCGCTGCTCGTGAGAAGCAGGTCGAGGGGTTGACCGGGCGCGGCCGCCTGCTCCATCCGCACGGCCAGCCCGAGGCCGTCGGGCAGGCGCCGGGGCAGGCCCGCCGCTCTGGAGAGGCGAACCGTGGCGGCGTACTGCCTCGGTGCGTCCAGCCACCGCACCCCCCACGGTGCGCCCGCGTCGCCCAGGACCTCCACCTCGGCCGTGCACAGCAGCCCCCGCGGATGCAGCGCCGGGGCCCCGCGCAGACGTGCGACCAGACGGAACCCGGCCTCGACCACGGTGACCGGCCACGATCCCGGCAGCCTCCACGGCCGCCGGCCTCCGGCCGGCCGGACGCCGTCACGCGGCGAGGGCGCACCGTTCACCCGCCGGACCAGCAGCCTTCCCACGCCTCCCTCACCACCTCATCCCCGTCCCCACCATGTCCGGGTGCCCTTCGCGCTCCTGATGGATCCGGCCCGCACCCAGGCCGCTATCCACCCCGCCTGCATCGCCGCATCGAGGAGGTACGTCGGACGGATCCGCCCCCTGGGCACGTAGACCAGGTCGACGGCCAACAGCGTCAGGGCGGTGCCGAGACCGACACGGCGGGCGTGGGCCGAGCCCCGGGGGTCCGGAGCCGCCGCGAGCTGGGCGACACCGGCGGAGGCGAGCAGGCCGCCCGTCGTCATCTGCAGCCACACATCGGTCTTCGGGCCGAAGACCCACTCGAAGCTGCGCAGGTGCACCAGCGGCCACAGCCCGCCCACGACGTTGAAGGCGCCTTGGGCGACCGCGACCGCGTCCGCCGTGTCCGGTGTTCTCGTCTTTCCCATGAACCCCGTCCCTCCGTGCGGCCTGCCGGGTACCCCCGGCCGGGTGTTCTCACCCGCGCACCCGGCCACGGCGTCCCGGGCGGCGGACCGTGAAATCGTGCGCGCGAACCGGCGGCGGTCCGGCGTCGACCGCCCCCGCGGAGGAACCCCGTCAGTCGACCGGCCAGGTGTGGACCGGGGCGTTGAGGTGCATGTAGTCGATGTACTGCTGGGTCATCCGCCGCAGCGCCTCATGGCGCCCGGAGCGGGTGGCGGCGGCGAGGTGATGGAACATCTCCTTCTGCCAGACGGCGCCGTTGCGGCCGGTGACGCACCGCTGCTCGATGATCCCGAGCAGCGGCTCCCGCCAGGCCGCGTCCATGCCGGAGTGCTCCAGTCCCCGGTGCGCCAGCGGCAGCAGTCGGCGCAGCACGAGTTCGGGCACCGGGACCTCACCCATCCCGGGCCAGTACAGCCCTGCCTCGATGCCCTGCCGCGCCGCCGTGTGCAGGTTGTCCGCCGCGGCCGAGAAGGACATCCGGGACCACACCGGTCGTTCCTCCTCCACCAGGGCGCGGGTGAGCCCGTAGTAGAAGGCGCCGTTGGCGAGGGTGTCGGCGACGGTCGGGCCGGCGGGCAGCACACGGTTCTCCACCCGCAGGTGCGGTGTGTCGTGGGCGACGGCGTAGACCGGGCGGTTCCAGCGGTAGATGGTGCCGTTGTGCAGGGTCAGCTCGCCCAGTTCGGGGACGTCGCCCCGGTCCAGCGTCTGCGCCGGGTCCTGCTCGTCGCACAGCGGCAGGAGCGCCGGGAAGTAGCGCAGGTTCTCCTCGAAGAGGTCGAAGACGCTGTTGATCCACCGTTCCCCGAACCACACCCGGGGCCGGACCCCCTGGACCTTGATCTCCTGCGGGCGGGTGTCGGTCGCCTGCTCGAACAGCGGGACACGGGTCTCGTGCCACAGTTCCTTGCCGAACAGGAAGGGCGCGTTGGCCGCCAGGGCGACCTGGACCCCGGCGATCGCCTGGGCCGCGTTCCAGTAGGCGGGGAACTCCTCCGGCGAGACCTGGAGGTGGAACTGGGTGCTGGTGCACGCGGCTTCCGGAGTGATCGTGTCCGCGTACGTCCGCAGCCGGTCCACGCCGTCCACCTCGATCAGCAGGTCCTCGCCGCGGGCCGCGAAGACCTGGTCGTTGAGCAGCCGGTAGCGGGGGTTCTCCGACAGCGTCGCCTCACCGACGTCCTCCTGCCGCAGGGTGGGAAGGATGCCGATCATGATGAGATGCGCGCCGACCGACCGGGCGCGTGCGTCGGCGTGGTTCAGCGCGGCGCGGATCTCGGACTCCCACGCGTCGGGGCCGCCCTCGGTGAGCCGGCGGGGCGGAACGTTGATCTCGAGGTTGAACCGGCCCAGCTCGGTGGACCAGGCGGGGTCCGCGATCGCCTCGAGGACGTCGGTGTTGCGCATCGCCGGCTCGGCCCGGTCGTCGACCAGGTTCAGCTCGATCTCCAGCCCCACCTGCGGGCGCTCCGACTCGAACCGTGACTCGCGCAGCATCTGGGCGAACGCGTCGAGGCACTCCTGCATTTTCATGCGGTACCGGCGGCGGTCCTCACGGGTGAAGACCAGCGCCGGGACGTCGCGTCCCATCGGCCCTCCCGGTTCCCCTCCTCGGACACCTCCACTCCAGCGTCGCACCACCGGGCGGCCCCGACCACGCGGGACCGTGGCCCGCCCCGGTCGGCGCAGGCGCCGGGTGGCTGTGCCGGGGCGGCCGGTCCCGGGTCAGCGCCAGCCGAAACGGCGGTCCACCACCGCCGTGAACTCCTCCAGGGTCAGTACCGCGTCCCCGTTCTGGTCGGCGGCGTCGAACAGCGCGGAGGAGGCGTCGGCGTCCCCCACTGCCCACAGCGGCAGGTCACCCGAGGCGGCCAGCGTCGGGCCCTTGGTCCGCAGGGCGGTGATCACCTCTTCGCGGGTCAGCGTCCCGTCCTGGTCGAGATCGAGCGCCTCGAACAGCTTCCGGGCCTTGTCGCTCATCTTGTCGCCCCCGTTCCCTTCGTCGGCGGGCGGGCCGGCCGGCCCGCCTCGCTCCCAGTCGGAAAAACGCCTCCGCTCCCGCCCGGGTTCCCCGCCTCGGGCCCGGCTGTCGGCCGACTTCCGCAGCCGTCGCAGCCCGCAGCCTTCACCGTACAAAGCCTTCACCGTACGGAGCCCCGGGGCCGGGGTCCGAGGCTGCCCCGCGGCGCGGCCGCCGGACAGCCTCGGACCCCGTCCACGACGTGCGCCGCCTCACGGCTTGCGCGCGAGACCACCGTGCTCGGCGACGGGTTCCGCGGCCGGGGAGCCGGGGTCCGGGCGCCAGTGGGGGACGGACACGACGCCGGGCTCCAGGAGGTCCAGGCCGTCGAAGTACGCCGTGATCTGGTCGACGGTGCGCAGGATGTACGGGACGGCGCCGCTGTCGTTGTAGGCGTCCTGGGCCTGTTCGAAGACCGGGTCGATGCCCAGCGAGCCGTCGTTGACGGCGAGGTAGCTGCCGGACGGCAGCGCGTCCATCAGGCGGGTGACGATGGAGCGCGCCTGCTCGTAGTCGGCGACATGGCCCAGGATGTTGCTCAGGATCAGGGCGGTGGGGCGGGTGAAGTCCAGCGTCTCGGCCGCGGCCGCCAGGATGCGCTCCGTGTCGTGCACGTCGGCGTCGACGTAGGCGGTCGCCCCCTCCGGAGTGGAGTAGAGCAGGGCGCGGGCGTGCGCCAGGACCATCGGGTCGTTGTCGACGTAGACGATCCGGGCCTCGGGGGCGATCCGTTGGGCGACCTCGTGGGTGTTGTCGGCGGTCGGCAGGCCGGTGCCGACGTCCAGGAACTGGCGGATCCCCGCCTCGGTGACCAGGTGGGTGATGGTGCGGCGCAGGAAGGCGCGGCTGCTGCGGGCGATGGTGACGATGCCGGGGAAGACGGCGGTGTAGGCGTCGCCGGCCTCCTCGTCGACGGGGTAGTTGTCCTTGCCGCCGAGCCAGTAGTTCCAGATGCGGGCCGAGTGCGGCACCGAGGTGTCGATCTTCTGATGCGCCGCTGGTCCGGGCGTCGTCGCGGAGTCGGTCATGCGATTTTCCGTCTTTCAGCCGAGGCGTGGAATGTCCAACGCACAACGTACGTCCCAACGACCCCGTTCCGCACACCAGTTCATGTCTTCGGTGGGTTCGGACGGCGTTTTCCCGGACCACAGGGGCCGATGCTCAGGCGCGAATGAGTTGGCGTACTCACGAAACGGCGCCCCCGTCGGCCGATTCTTGAGTCCTGCCCGAACATCTCGCATGGGGGAACACGATGAACGCTCGACGACTGCCCGGCCCGGCCCGACTGGCCTTCGCCAACCCCGCCTCACTCGTCTACCTGGCACTGGTGGCGACGGCCACCGCCTTCCTCGCCTGGGACCAGCTCTTCGTCACCCACGAGGACGCCTCCTTCGCCGGTGTCTACCTGCTCGTCCTCGCCTCGCCCACGTTCTTCCTGCTGGACGGCGCCGGCCGGGCCCTGCTGGGGAGCGGTGCCGACGCGCCCGGATGGTTCGTCCTCACCGCTCTCGTCCTCTCCGTGCTGGTGCAGTCGGCCCTCATCGGCGCACTGCACCGGCGGCTGCGCCGCTCGCCCGGCGGCGAGCACGGGAAGCGGCTGCAGGGGGCCTGACCCGGCCGTGCCCGTCGACCGCGGGGCGGCTCAGGCCGGCGGCATGACCGGCGCGCGCCGGGCCGGTGCCATCGCCCACCGGATCGCCGCGGTCACCGCCGAGCCGAGCGGCCGCACGCACAGGCCGTCGACCACCGGGAGCCGGGGGAGGCGCAGCTCGTCGGCGGCCCAGCCGGGCAGCAGCGAGACGGCGTTCGCGGCGAGCAGTCCGTAGGGGAGGCGGGCGACGAACGGCACGGGCGGGCTCAGCAACAGGAAGCGCGTGGTGTCCAGCGCCTGCGCGGTGGCCCTCAGCTCCGGGCGGTACGACGTCAGCCGCGCCGCGAGCTCGTCCCTGCTGCGCGGCGGATCCGCGATGCCGAGCGCGACGGCGACCCTGGCCGTGTCCGCGACGTATTCGTCGCACTCGTCGTCCGACAGGGGGTGCAGGCCGTAGCGCTGGTGGGCGCGGAGAAAGCTGTCGACCTCGGCGACGTGGACCCAGCACAGCAGGTGCGGGTCCGAGGCACGGTAGGGCTCGCCGTCCGCGGTCACGCCGCGGATGCCCGCGTGGACCGCGCGGACCTGGTCACAGGCCTGCCGCGCGTGCTCGGCGGTGCCGTACGTCGTCGTGGCCAGGAAGGTGCTCGTGCGCTGGAGCCGGCCCCAGGGGTCGCCGCGGTAGCCCGAGTGGGCCGCGACGGCCGCCATGGCGAGCGGGTGCAGCGACTGGAGCAGCAGGGCGGACAGCCCGCCGATGAACATCGAGGCGTCGCCGTGCACCCGGCGGATGGGACGCTCCGGCCCGAACCAGCGGGGCCCGGGGGTGCCGTGGATACGGGCCCGGTTACGGGGACCGTCCGGGCCTGCGACACGGGCGAAGAGACCGTTGCCCAGCCGTTCCCTGGGGCCGGCCGGCCCCGGTCCGGTCATCCTCATGGCTGCCGTGGCCTCCTCCCGGCCCGAAAGGCCCGTGGCCGAACGCGAGGATCCGTCCGTTCCTTTGTACCTCTCGTCCGTACCTCTCGTCCCGGCGGTCAGGCGTACACCGGCTCCCACATGGCGTCCTGGACCTGCTGGACGACGTCGTCCAGCGCGGTGCGCGCCACCCCGTCCGCCGCGGCCCGGCGGGCGACCGCCGCCGCGACCGTCGCCGACGACGCGCGCAGGTTCTCCACCTGCGGCAACAGCGCGGCGCCCGGTCCGGAGAGGTCGGCCAGCTCCGCCACGGCCTCGGCCGCGGCCTGGAGCATGCCGTCCGTGATCCGGGACGCCCGTGCCACGACGGCACCCAGCCCCAGCCCGGGATAGACGAGAGCGTTGTTGGCCTGCCCGATGACGTACGTGGTGCCGTCCAGCTCCACCGGCGGCAGCGGGACGCCGGCCGCGACGAGGGCCCTGCCGCCGGTCCAGCGCAGGACCTGCTCGGGCTGCGCCTCCATCTTCTCGGTCGGGTTGGACAGCGGCAGCACGACCGGCCGCTCCACGTGCGCGGCCATGGACCGCACCACGTCCTCCGTGAAGGCTCCCCGTACGGTGGACGTCCCGACCAGCACCGTCGGACGGACCCGGTCCACGACCTCCCGCAGCCCCACCGGCTCACCGTCCCGGCCGGGCCACTCGTCGTCCGGGCGGGCGTACGGCCGCTGGTAGTCCCGCAGCCCGTCGGTGGACCGCAGGAGCAGGCCCTGCCGGTCGACGCACCAGACGCGCGCCGTGGCCTCCTCGCCCTCCAGCCCGTCGCGGACCATCGCGTCGCGCAGCTGGTCGGCGATGCCCACCCCGGCGGTGCCCGCACCGAACACCACCACCCGCTGCTCGCGCAGCGGGGTGCCCGAGACGCGCGCCGCGTTCAGCACGCAGGCCAGGGTGATGGCCCCGGTGCCCTGCATGTCGTCGTTGAACGTGCAGACCTTCTCGCCGTACGTCTCCAGCAGCCGGCGGCCGTTGCCGGGACCGAAGTCCTCCCAGTGCAGGAGCGCGCGCGGGAACAGCTCCCGTACGGCGTCCACGTACGCGGCGACGAACGCGTCGTAGTCCTCGCCGCGCACCCGGCTGTGCCGGTTCCCCACGTACAGCGGGTCGTTGAGCAGCGCCTGGTTGTCGGTGCCGACGTCGAGCACGACCGGGATCGTCCGGCCGGGATCGATGCCGGCGGCGGCCGTGTACACGGCCAGCTTGCCGACCGAGATCTGCATGCCTCCCACGCCCCAGTCCCCGATGCCGAGGATCTGCTCGGCGTCGGTGGCCACCACCAGGTCGACGTCGTCCGGGCCGAGGCCCAGTGCCTCGAACGCGGCCCGCACGTCCTGCGGGTGGTCCACCGACAGGAACACCCCGCGGGGGCGGCGGAACTCGTGGCTGTACCGCTGGATCGCCTCGCCCACCGTCGGGTCGTACACGATGGGCAGCAGTTCGGTCAGGTGGTCGGCGAGGAGCCGGTGGTACAGCACCTCGTTGCGGTCGTGCAGTTGCTCCAGGTAGACGTTTTTCGCCAGGTCGCCGCTCTGGGCCGCCAGCTGTTCCCAGGCCCTGCGGGACTGCTGTTCGAGGGAGAGCTCACCGGGTGGCAGCATGCCCACCAGGCCGTGTTCACGCCGTTCCTCCTGCGTGAAGGCCACCCCCTTGGTGCGCAGCGCGTCGGTCAGCAGGGCGCGGCCGTGGGACCCGTCGCGGGGCGAGGGCATGCGGTCTCCCTCCGTGGGGTGTCGCTTCCGTCCCCGGTTTCCCGCGGCCCCGGTTCACAAACAGCGCCGTTCCCCGCCGGAGCGCGGTGGCGGCGGGCGGTACGCGTCAGCGGGGCACCGCTGACGACGGGTGGTGCTACTCGCCCGAGGGTGAGGTCAGCGGGACGCCCAGGGCCACCGGTGTGCCGAAGTCCGGCGTGCCGTCGGCGTTCCAGGTGAACTTCTGCGCCCGGGTGCTGCGGTTCATGTCGCAGCCGCCGCTCGCGGAGTCGTTGGCGTGGTAGACCATCCAGTCCTCGGTCCCGTCGGGCGACGTGAAGAAGCCGTTGTGGCCGGGGCCGTACACGCCGTTGGCGTTGGACCGCTGGAAGACCGGGTTCGGGGACTTGACCCAGGAGGAGGAGTTCAGCGGGTCGCCGCCGTTGTAGGTGAGCATCCCCAGCTTGTAGTCGGGTGTGGAGCAGTGGCTGGCGGAGTAGACGATGAACGTTCTGCCGCCCCGCTGGAGGACCTCGGCGCCCTCGTTGACCGCGCCGCCGACCGTCTCCCAGCTGTAGGTCGGGGTGGACAGCACCCGGCGGGTGCCGGCGGCGGTCCACGGGTTCGACAGCGGCCGGATGAACATCGGCTGGGAGCCGTTGTAGTAGGTGCCGAGGAGGTAGAGACGGCCGTTGAGTCGCAGGATGCCCGGGTCGAGCTCCCAGGTGTTGTCCTGGACCGGGTCGAGCAGGTCGGCCTTGAAGGTGTAGGGCCCCATCGGGTCGAGGCCGGCGCTCTCCAGCACGTGGATCCGCTGGGTGTTCAGGTCGTACGGCTCCCGCCCGGCCGTGTAGTAGAAGTACCACCGTTTCCCGTTGGGGCCGTCGAGCAGGTGGAACTCCGGTGCCCACATCGTGCCCGCGCCGTTGGGCCGGGTCAGGCGGAAGACGACCTGGTCGGTGGCCGTGGCGAGGCCCGCCAGCGTGGCGGCCTTGCGCATGGTGATCGTCGAGTTCCAGGTCGTGGTGGCGAGGTAGTAGTACCCGTCGTGGTAGGTGAGCCAGGGGTCGGGCCCGTGCTGGGAGAGCGGGTTGGTGAACGTGCCCGGACCCGTACCGCCGCCGGTGGAGCCGGGCAGCCGCCACACCCTGCCGTTGGCGGTGGAGCACGGCAGTTGCACCAGGTCGGTGGGGGAGGCCGACGAACCGCCGCTCGGTGTGACGCACTTGCCGGAGCCGGCGGAGACCAGCTGGAAGGTCTTGTCGGTTCCGGTGACCGATACCCGGGTGAGGCGCCACTGCTGGTTGGTTCCGCCGTGGCAGGGCCACTGGATGATCGCGGCGTCGTCCGCCGTGGACGCGCCGTGGACGTCGACGCACTGGCCGGACCGGGTGGTGATCGTGTAGGTGTCGCCCGCCCCCGGGACCGGGGTGAACACGAGGTTCTGGTGCGCGCCGCCATCGCACGTGGAGGCGCGCAGCCGTGTCCCGTTGGCCGGCGAACCGTCGGGGAGATCCACGCAGTTCCCGCCGTTCTGGTTCACCCCCGTCGACGTGAACGCGACGGCGGCGGCAGCGGGCGGCGGTGCCACCAGGAAGGCGACCGCCAGTGTGAGCAGGGCGGTGAGCACGGACAGGGATCTGGATCTGGTCACGGGTGCACTTCCTTCATCGGGGCGGTCAGGGCCCGTACACCTTCGCTTCGAGGAGTCCGACGGAGTTCGTGCCGTTCCCGGTGAGCAGCACGCGCAGGCGCGTGGTGTTCACCGCGGTGAACGTGACCGAGTTGTACTGGTTCTTCGCCAGCGCGTAGGCGCTCGCTCCGGGCACGTCGACGTAGGCGCTGCCGTCCCAGTACTGGAGCTTCCAGGCGGCGGGCATGTCGATGCCCTGGTCGTCGTCGAAGAAGTACACCTCGGCCCTGGTGAGGGTCTTCGCCGAGGGCCAGGTCAGCTCGGCCCACTGCCGGCCCGTCTCGGGCCATGTCCCCCAGCGCGGGTTCACGGTGTCGTGGGACGACGGCGGGTCGATCCCGTCGTTGACCGCGGTGACGCTCTCCCAGGGCGAGGTGTACGACGCGGACGCCGTGGCGGACGTCGCCAGGTTGGCCGGCGGCTGGACGCCGCCCCGGTTGAACACCTTGACCTCGGTGAGTCCCGTCCTGGCCCCCGAGGCGTTGGTGGCCAGGACCCGTATGCGCTGGGCGCCGAGCGGTGGGAACCGCACCAGGTTGTAGTTGGCCCGCGGTGCCGCCGGGGTCCTGGTCTGGCCGGGCACGTTCACCCACGAACCGCCGTCGAAGTACTGGAGGGTGTACGCGGACGGCGCCCGGTAGGTCGTACTGGCCGGGCGGCTGTCCTTGAAGTACAGGCGCACCTCGTCGAAGGTCCGGGCGGTGCCGAAGTTCAGCTCGTACCAGTCCTGGGTGTTGGCGGAGCCGCCGGCGCCCCAGAACGGCTCGTTGGTGGGGTACCCGTCGACCGCGCCGGCGACGGAGCTGCCCGGCCCGGTGTGGGAGGCGGACGCGGTGGCCCCGGCGGCGAGGTTGGTGAGGTTCGCCGTGAGGTCGACGCCGGCCTTGGCGAGCATGTCGACCATGCGGGGGCTGTTCTGCACGACCTGGTTCGGGGCCTTGAGGCCGGGGACGGCGGTGCGGTGGGTGACCGTGCCGCTGGTGGTGACGTCGCCGGTGGCCGGATCCCAGGTGAAGGGCACCAACGAGCCGACGGTGGCGGCCCGGTCGCCGTTGACGTAGATCGAGTAGCCCTCCGGGATGCCGGGGTAGCGCACCACGCCGTCGGCCGGGTCGTCCCAGACGATGGACAGGTCGGCGCCCCGGTAGCGGAGGTTGTTGACGGTGAAGTGGCTCCAGCCGATGTCGATGGGGGAGAGCTCGACCTTGGCGTCGTTGCGGGGCCGCAGTCCGGCGACGTCCTCGATCACCGTCCAGTTGCTGCTGCCCAGGACGTTGTGGTGGATCCAGGAGCGGTAGCCGATGGCGCTGCCGTTCCAGTCGGCCCAGAACTCGTTGGCGTCGGGCCACTGGGTGTTGCCGCCGATGTACTGCGCCCAGGTGTTCCAGTAGAGGAGCTTCTTGTAGTCGGTCGCGCTCATCCACGAGGTGGGGTAGTCGCGCAGCACCGAGGAGTAGAGCCGGAACTGGACGGTGGAGTTGATGGTGGAGAAGTTGTTGGAGCCCGGGTTCCCGGCGTCGGCCGCCGCCTTCTTGTCGGCCTGGTTGGCCGTGTAGAAGGGGAAGACCGGGTACTGGGCCGGGTCGTCGTACAGGCGCAGGGCCTGCTTGTAGGTCGCGGTGTCGGGGACGGCGCCGACCGAGAAGGGGTAGTAGTTGTTGATCTCCTTCCAGGGCACCCACTCGTCGGTCGACTTCAGCCGGTGCTCGAACAGCTGCCGGCCGGGATTCCACAGCACCTTGACGATGGCGTCCTTGATCTGTGTGGCGAGCGTGCGCATCTCGGCGGCCTTGGCCGTGTTGCCGATCGCCTCGTAGGCCTGCGCGGCGGCGAGCGCGCCGCTGTACTGGTAGGCGGACTCGGCGCGGTCCATGCTCCCGGGCTTCCAGTGGAAGGAGACCGCGTCGGCGTCGTTGCCCGTCAGGGCGCCCCAGTCGTACTCGATGAGCTTGTTGTTGTCGCGGTCGTAGTGGGCGAGCTGGCCCTTGACGTCGCCCTCCGCGTAGTGGGCCAGGTTCGCGGCGATCGCCGGCTGGCCGCCGTGGATCTGGTAGCTCTTCCACGCCGCCTCGGCGATGTACTGGGTGTAGCTGCTGGACCAGTTCTCCGGGTCGCCCGGGTTGTCCAGGAAGCGGCCGCCCTTGGAGGTCTGGCCGACGCTCAGCCAGTCGCCGTAGGCGTAGGCCGGGTCGCGCAGGTACTTGAGGTCGTCGATGTGCATGGGCTGGGTGAGGGCGATGGCGTTGTTGTAGCCGAGGACGCCTTCGGTGGAGGTGGGGAACTGGAAGGTCTGGCCGGGGATGTCGGCGTCGAGGTGGTTGAAGCGCATCAGCCACCAGCGGTAGTAGAGGTTCTTCTTGATCGCGGGCTCGGGCACGTCGATGTAGGGCACGTTCCGCGCCCACCACAGGTTGTAGGCCTTGACGTGGGTGGCGAAGGCGGTCGCGTTCGTATGGGCCGCGTAGGCGTGGTACTCGGTGAGCGACTCCGGGATCTCGTCGGTGACGAAGCCCATCACCACCTTGGCGGTCGCCGTGGCTCCGGCCGCGATCGTCACGGACCGGTTGAGGCCGCCGCCGACGGCGCTGAAACCGTCGCCGGTGAGGCGCGGACGCAGGGTGGTGAGGTTGTTGTAGGCGTTGACCTGCCCGGTCAGCTCACTGCCGGTGCCCGTGGTGGCGTACGGCGACGTGGCGCGCAACTGGAGCGTGGTGGCGCTCGTGCCGTCGTTCCGGATCGACAGGTTGGTCACGGCGACGTTGTTGTCGGTGATGAACTTCGTCTGGCTCACCGTGACCGAGCCACTGGTGTGCACGCTCTTCCAGTGGCTGGGTGCCTGCCAGCGCCGGGAGACCTGTTCGGTGAAGGTGCCCGGAGTGATCGCGACGGTGTAGGCGCTGTTGTCGTTGATGCTCTCCCAGTAGGCGACCTTGCCGCCGAACCCCAGCCGGGCGGGGTCGTGTTCCTTCATGAAGACCGCGCGGCCACGGCTCATCAGCCAGGGGCCGGCCGGGTCGTCGCCGGAGCGGGCCAGCAGGCGGTCCGTCCAGAAGTCGGTCCCTGAGCTCTCGGCGTCGTAGATCGCCCGCATCATGTCGCCCGGTGTGTGGGCGACGGGCGGGGCCGGGATCGCCGGGCCGCTGAAGGAGGGGAACCCGATGGTCTGCGCCGCGGCGGCCGGGATCGCGGGGACGACGGAACAGACGCTGAGCACCAGTGCGACGAGGAGGCACCTCGTGCGCCGGCGTCGTGCCAGGAGGACGTGCGGTCTTCTCATCCAAGGCTCCCTGTCCCGTTGACGACAAGCGTTCGCTCGCGAAGGCACCGGCGTTCGTGACCCGAGGAGTGCGGAAACGACCTGAAAGGTTTTCGCAACGTAGGAGCGAGCTGACGCAGTGTCAAGACAGCGGCGTGGGACCCGACGGGAGCAACGCGCCGTTCAGGACAGGGGTGCCGTCGATCCCCTGATCACGACGCGGCAGGGCAGGGTCTCGACCCCCGAGCGGTGCGCTCCGGCGATCGCGCCGAACAAGGCCTGCGCGGCAGCGCGCCCCACCTGTTCCAGGTTCATGTCCACGCTCGTCAGCGGCGGCCGGGAGGCGGTGGTCAGGACCCGCCAGTTGTCGAAGCCCATCACCGCCACGTCCTCCGGCACCCGCAGGCCCCGCTCGCGCAGGACGTCCATGACGCCCCGGGCGATCTGGTCGCTGCCGCACAGCACGGCGTCGACGTCCCCGTGCCGGTCGAGCAGCAGCGCGGTGGCCGCCCGCCCCCACCCCTCCGACCACGCCCCGAACCGCGGTTCGCCGACCAGGGCGAGACCGGCGTCGGCGAGCGCGGCACGGGCGCCCGCGGCCCGGTCCCGCGCCGCCAGGTACCCGGGGTCGCCGGTGATGTGCGCGATCCGGGTCCGGCCGCAGGCCAGCAGGTGCTCCACCGCGATCCGGCCGGCGTCGACGTTGTCGGGGACGATCGACAGATCCTCCGGATCGTCCGACGGCGCGTACGCGTAGACGACGGGTACGGGCAGCTCACGACCGAGGGACGGACGCGGATCGGTCCGGCTGCCCACCACGATGAGGCCGTCGACCCGGCGCCCGAGCAGCGCGCGGACATGGTGCTGCTCGCGGATCGCGTCCCCGCGGGCGTCACAGAGGAAGACCGCGACCTCGCCCGCGCCGAAGGCGTCCTCCGCGCCCATCAGGATCGGGATGCCGAACCGGCCCTCCAGGTCGCTCGTGAGCAGTCCGACGGTGCCGGTCCGCCCGGCGAGCAGGCCGCGGGCCAGCTGGTTGGGCCGGAAGGACAGCCGCTCGGCCGCTTCGATCACCCGTAGGCGGGTCTCCTCGCGCACCTGGCTGCGCCCGTTGAGAGCCTTGGACGCGGTGGCGATGGACACGCCCGCCAGCCGGGCGACGTCGCCCAGCGTGGCGGGATGCGAACGAGCGGGTCCGGCGGCCTGTGCCATGGGTGTTCTCCTGTCTCGCGTCGCGTGCCGAGCCCGTCGAGGGTGGCACGGCACGCGTAAAACCGTACGCGACACATTTCGGTCGAGGTGGGTCACGAGGGTTTCCCCGGGTTTCGGTGACACGGTGAAAGCCCTTGCCCGCAAGGGGATTGACGGGCCATCAGTCGCGTCCTAGCTTTCAGAAAGCCTTTTCGGTTCATTTCTGCCCCGGAGCACGTCACAGCCGTTCGTCGCACAAGGGGGATCGCCATGGGGAGCACGGCCGGACCGCGTGGACGCGTACGCCGCCTCGTCACCGGAGCCGTCGCGGTGCTCGCCGCCGCGAGCCTGGTCACGGCATGCGGGTCGGGAGAGGGCGGCTCCGGCGGGGGAGGGGACGGGACGGCGGACGTCACAGGCGTCGACGACGGCACCACGCTGACGATGTGGACGCGGGCGGCCACCCGGCCGCAGAGCGAGGCTCTGGTCGAGGCGTACAACGCGAGCCACGAGAACAGGATCGAACTCACCGTCGTCCCCACCGACGACTACCAGGCCAAGGTCGGCGCGGCCGCCGGATCCCGGGACCTGCCCGACCTCTTCGCCTCCGACGTGGTGTTCGTCCCGAACTACACCTCCAGCGGCCTCTTCGCCGACCTCACCGAACGCGTCGACGCCCTTCCCTTCGCCGACGAACTGGCCCAGTCGCACATCAAGGCGGGCACGTACGAGGGCAGGAAGTACGTCGTGCCGCACACCCTCGACCTGTCGGTGCTCTTCTACAACAAGGAGCTCTACCGGCGGGCGAAGCTCGACCCCGCGAAGCCGCCCGCCACCCTCGCCGAGTGGGACCGGCAGGCGCGGGCCGTGGACGCGCTCGGCGGCGGCGTCGACGGCACCTTCTTCGGCGGCAACTGCGGTGGCTGCGGCGTCTTCACCTGGTGGCCGTCCATCTGGGCGGCCGACGAGGACGTGCTGAACGAGGAGGGCACCGAGGCGCGTCTCTCCTCCGACACCGCGAAGAAGGTCTACGAGACCTACCGCGGATGGGTTCGGGACGGCATCGTGGCCCCCGGCGCGCGCGACGAGACGGGCACGACCTGGACCGGGGTCTTCCCGAAGGGGAAGGTCGGCGTGATGCCCATGCCGTCCACCACCCTGGGCCTGATGCCCGACGACCTCGACCTCGGGGTCGCGCCCATCCCGGGACCCGACGGCGGCAGGTCCACCTTCGTCGGCGGTGACGCCATCGGCATCTCCGCCACCAGCAAGCAGGCCGACCAGGCCTGGAACTTCCTCGCCTGGTCGCTCGGCGACGAGGCGCAGGTCGACGTCGTCGCCGCGCACAAGGACGTGGTGGCACGCACCGACCTCGCGTCCAACAAGCACTCCGCCGCGGACCCGCGCCTGGTCACGATCAACGAGCTCGTGGCACACGGCCGCACCCCGTACGCACTGAAGTTCGGCCAGACCTTCAACGACCCCAACGGGCCCTGGCTGACCCTGATGCGCGACGCCGTCTTCGGCGACGGGGCGTCCCTGGAGAAGAACAACCAGGCGGTCAGCGCCTCGCTGGCCGACTGAGCGGCACCCCTGCGCAGCGACCCCGTCACCCGGCGAAGGAGAGCCATGCAGGTGAAGGCAGCCGAACCGGCGGCGGCCGGACCCCGGACCCGGCCGGAGAGCCGCGTCCGCCCGCCCCGCGCCACCGCACCCCGCCGGCACTCCCGCACGATCCAGGGGCTCGGCTACGCGGCCCCCACGGCCGTGTTCGTCGCGGTCTTCTTCCTGCTGCCCCTGCTGCTCGTGGGGCAGATGTCGCTCAGCGACTGGCCGCTGCTCGCGGGAGACCGCGGCGGCAACGCCCCCGAGAACTTCACCGACGTCACCGACAGCCCCCTGTTCTGGCCGGCCGTCCGCTTCACCCTCCTCTACACCGTGCTCGTCACCGTCGTCCTCCTCGGGCTGGCGCTGCTGCTCGCCCTGCTGGTGCAGGAGTCCCGCCCCGGCGCCGGCTTCTTCCGCACGGTGTACTTCCTGCCCGGCGCCCTGGGACTGGCCTCGGCCTCCCTGCTGTTCTGGGGCCTGTACAGCCCCACCACCGGCCCCCTCGGCCGCACCCTGGAAGAACTGGGACTCGTCGACGACCCGGTGTCCTTCCTCGGCACGCCGACCTCCGCGCTGCTGTCGACGGTGTTCCTCGTCGTCTGGAAGTTCGCCGGCTTCTACATGCTGATCCTGCTCGTGGGCCTCCAGCGCATCCCCCACGAGGTGTACGAAGCGGCCCGCATGGACGGCGCGAGCCGCGGCCAGATCTTCCGCCGCATCACGCTCCCGCTGCTGCGTCCGTCGCTCGCCCTGTCCCTGCTGCTGTGCGTGACCGGATCGCTGCTCGCGTTCGACCAGTTCTTCGTCCTCACCAAGGGCGGACCGGACAACAGCACCGTCACCGTCGTGCAGCTGGTCTACCGCGAGGCGTTCCAGCGGCTGAACCTCGGCACCGCCGCGGCCCTGTCGATCCTCGTGCTGGCCGCGCTGCTCCTGCTCAACGCCGTCCAGTTCCGCGGTCTGCGCCGCGCCGACGCCTCATGACCACCCCCTCCTGGAGAAGGGACACCACGGTGCTCACCCGCGCCCTCGGCCGGACGCCGTACTACGTCGTCGCCGCAGGTCTGGCCGTCATCTTCCTCTTCCCGCTGCTGTGGAACGCCTGGGCCTCCGTCAGCGCGCAGCCCGGCACCGCGCAGGAGTCCGGCTACGGCCTCGGCAACTACCGCACCCTGCTCGACTACGACGCCGGCCTGTGGCGGTACCTCCTCAACAGCACCGTCGTCTCGGCGCTCACCGTCGCCCTGACCCTCGGGGTGTCGCTGCTCGGCGGCTACGCCTTCGCCCGCTTCGACTTCCCCGGCAAGGACCTGCTGTTCCTGTTGACCCTGGCCATCCTCATGGTCCCGTACGCCACGCTCCTCATCCCGCTCTACGTGCTGCTCGGCAGGCTCCACCTGCAGAACTCGCTGATCGGACTGAGCCTGGTGCTGGCCCTGTTCCAACTGCCGTTCGCCACCTTCATGATGCGGATCTCCTTCGAGGCGGTCCCGCGCGAACTGGAGGAGTCGGCGCTCGTCGACGGCTGCGGCACGGCGGGCGCGCTGCGCCGGGTCCTCCTCCCGGCGGTGCGGCCCGGGCTGATCACCGTGGGGCTCTTCGCCTTCCTCGCGGCCTGGAACGACTTCATCGCGCCGCTGATCCTCATCTCGGACAGCGAGAAGGCGCCCCTGCCGCTCGCCGTCGCCAACCTGCGGCAGCAGAGCATGGGCGCCGTCGACTACGGCGCCACCGAGGCGGGCGTGGTGGTGCTCGCCGTGCCCTGCCTCCTGCTCTTCCTGCTCCTGCAACGGCACTACGTACGGGGCTTCATGTCGGGCGCGCTCAAGGGCTGACGCCGGCGGCCCACGACCTGGACAGGCAACCGAAAGGACGAACCGAAGGCATGAAGTGGTGAAGGAGAACACGCCGGGGGCGGGGTCCCCCGTTCTGCCGGTGGCGCCGACCCGGGGACGGCTGCGGCCGCTCGGTCTCGACGAGGTCAGGATCACCGGGGGTTTCTGGGCCGGGCGCCGCGCGGTCAACGCGACCGCCACACTCGGCCACTGCCGCGACTGGATGGAACGCGTCGGCTGGATCGGCAACTTCCGCGCCGCCGCCGAGGGCCGCGTCCACCACGACCGGCGTGGCCGCGAGTTCGCCGACTCCGACGTCTACAAGCTGCTCGAAGCCATGGCCTGGGAGGCCGGGCACGGCGGCGACCCCGCGCTCGACGCGGAGATCACCGCGCTCTCCGACACCATCGCCGCCGCCCAGGAACCGGACGGCTACCTGAACACCGCCTTCGGCCGCCCCGGTCGGCCGCCCCGCTACAGCGACCTCGCATGGGGCCACGAACTGTACTGCGCCGGGCACCTGATCCAGGCCGGCGTGGCCCGGACCCGGGCCCGCGGCGAGGGCGAACTGGCCAAGACCGCCCGGCGGGCCGCCGACCACGTGTGCGCCACCTTCGGCCCGGGCGGCATCGAGGGCGTCTGCGGACACCCGGAGATCGAGACGGCCCTGGTCGAACTGGCCAGGGCGACGGGCGAGCAGCGCTACCTCGACCAGGCCGCCCTCTTCGTCGACCGCCGCGGTCACGGCACGCTCCCCGACATCGAGTTCGGCCGCGCCTACTACCAGGACGACCTGCCCGTCCGGGACGCCACGGTGCTGCGCGGGCACGCCGTGCGCGCCCTCTACCTCGCGGCCGGCGCCGTGGACGTGGCCGTGGAGACCGGCGACGAGGACCTGCTCGCCGCGGTCGTACGGCAGTGGGAGGCCACGGTCGCCCGGCGGACCCATCTGACCGGCGGCATGGGCTCGCACCACCGGGACGAGTCCTTCGGCGACGACTTCGTGCTGCCGCCGGACCGCGCCTACTCGGAGACCTGCGCCGGCGTCGCCTCCGTGATGCTCGGCTGGCGGCTGCTCCTCGCCACCGGCGAGCCGCGCTTCGCCGACCTCGCGGAGCGGACCCTGTTCAACGTGGTCGCCGCCTCCCCGTCCGAGGACGGCCGGGCCTTCTTCTACGCCAACACCCTGCACCGGCGCCGCCGGGGCACCGTACCCCCCGCGGACGCCGAGAGCCCGCGCGCCGAGTCCGGCCTGCGCGCACCCTGGTTCGCGGTGTCCTGCTGCCCCACCAACGTGGCCCGGACCCTGGCGCTGCTGCCCGCCTACCTGGCGACGGCGGACGACCACGGCGTCCAACTGCACCAGTACGCCGACGCGGAGATCGCCACCCACCTCACCGGCGGACACGGGGTCGCGCTGCGGGTCCGCACCGACTACCCGTCGGGCGGGAGCGTGACCGTGCGCGTCGGACGGTCCCCCGACCACCCCTGGACCCTGTCGCTGCGCGTCCCCGCGTGGACGGAAGGCGCCACCGCGTGGCTGGTCGACCCGGACGGCGGACGGCGCGCCGTCGCGCCGGGCACGGCCGCGCTCACCCGCCTCTTCCGGCCCGGTGACGAGATACGGCTCGAACTGCCCGTCGCCCCGCGCTGGATCGCGCCCGACCCGCGCGTCGACGCGGTGCGCGGCACGGTGGCCGTGCAGCGCGGGCCGCTGGTGTACTGCGCCGAGTCCGTGGACCTGCCGGGCGGACACGAGGTCGACGCCGTCCGGGTCGATCCGTCCGTCGAGCCGGAGGACGGGCCGGACGACACCGTGGTCGCGCCCGGCGAACTCGCCGGACCCGGTGGACCGCCCGACGCCGTGTGGCCGTACCGGCCGCTCGACCGGGTCGCCGCTCCCGCCGCCGAGCGCACCGGCGTCGTCCTGGTCCCCTACCACTCCTGGGCGAACCGCGGGCCCTCGACGATGCGGGTGTGGCTGCCGACGGCCGAGCCGCGGACCACGCCCCCCGGGAGGTAGCCGTGCGGGGACCGCGAAGGCGGACTCACACAAGCCCGGCCGGGGCGCCGGCCCCGGGACTGCCCGGCTCGCCTGCCACCGCTGACAACCCGGGCACCCACGTCCTCGAACCCACCGCCGGCCGGGACCGGCCGGTCCGCGTGGACGGCCCGGACCGCCGCCTGCCCGACAAGGTGACCCCGGCCCTCCTGGTCCTCGACGTGAGGGGAACCGTCGCGGGCACCTCCCACCGCGCCACGGCCACCGTCACCGCCCCCTCCTGGCCACCGGGCCACCCGCCCACCGCCCATGCCCGCCGACCACCCACGATCGGAGTCCGAGCATGTCCCGACCCCCCACACGTCGCCGTGTGCTGACGCTCGCCGCCGGAGCCGCCCTCACGAGCGGGACGGCCCCGGCGGCGCGGGCCGCCGCCACCAAAGCGGCGCCCGCGCGGGCCGCCGGCGCCCCGTCACCCGTACCGTCCTCCTGGGCGGTGCACCCCTTCCGGCTCGACCAGGTGACCCTCGGCGACGGCGTCTTCCGCCGCAAGCGCGACCTGATGCTCGACTACGCCCGCTCCTACCCGGCCGACCGCATCCTGGCCGTCTTCCGGGCCAACGCCGGGCTCGACACCCGTGGCGCCCGGCCGCCCGGTGGCTGGGAGACCGCCGACGGCAACCTGCGCGGCCACTACGGCGGCCACTTCCTCACGCTCGTCGCCCAGGCGTACGCCGACACACGGGAAGCCGCGCTCAAGTCCAAGCTCGACCACCTGGTGGGCGCGCTCGCCGAGTGCCAGCGGGCCCTGGCCGAGCACGGCACGCCCAGGCCCAGCCATCCCGGATATCTGGCCGCCTACCCGGAGACGCAGTTCGTCCTGCTGGAGAGCTACACGACCTACCCCGCCATCTGGGCGCCCTACTACACCTGCCACAAGATCATGCGCGGCCTCCTGGACGCGTACACCCTGGCGGGGAACGCCCAGGCACTGACCGTCGCCTCGTCGATGGGCGACTGGGTGCACAGCCGGCTCGGCCACCTCCCGAAGGCCCAGCTGGAGCGGATGTGGTCGATCTACATCGCCGGTGAGTACGGCGGGATGAACGAGGTGATGGCGGACCTGTACGCCCTCACCGGCAGGCGGGAACATCTCGTCGCCGCCCGCTGCTTCGACAACACCGCGCTGCTGGACGCCTGCGCCGAGAACCGGGACGTCCTCGACGGCCGGCACGCCAACCAGCACATACCGCAGTTCACCGGCTATCTGCGGGTGTACGACCACACGGGGGAGGAGCGGTACGCCGCCGCGGCCCGCGCGTTCTGGGGCATGGTCGCGGGTCCCCGGACGTACAGCCTGGGCGGCACGGGCCAGGGGGAGATGTTCCGGGCCCGGGGCGCCGTCGCGGCCACCCTGGACGACAGGAACGCCGAGACCTGCGCTACGTACAACATGCTGAAGCTGAGCCGGCAGTTGTTCTTCCGCGAGCCGGACGCCGCCTACATGGACCACTACGAGCGGGGTCTGACCAACCACATCCTCGCCTCCCGCCGGGACGCCCCCGGCACGAGCGGCCCCGAGGTGACCTACTTCGTCGGCATGGGCCCGGGCGTCGTGCGGGAGTACGGCAACACCGGCACCTGCTGCGGTGGCACCGGCATGGAGAACCACACCAAGTACCAGGACTCGGTCTACTTCCGCTCCGCCGACGGCAACGCGCTCTACGTCAACCTCTACCTCGCCTCGACCCTGCGGTGGGCGGAGCGGGGCTTCGTCATCGAGCAGACGAGCACGTTCCCGGCCGAGGGCGTGCGCGCCCTGACGTTCCGCGAGGGCAGCGGCAGGCTCGACCTCAAGCTCCGTATCCCGTCCTGGGCCACGGCAGGTGTGACCGTCACGGTCAACGGGGTCCGTCAGCCGGTCGAGGCCGTGCCGGGCAGCTATCTCACCCTCGCCAGGAGATGGCGCGGCGGCGACCGGGTCGAGATCTCCACGCCGTACCGTCTCCGGGTCGAGAGGGCGCCGGACGATCCGTCCGTCCAGTCGGTGTTCCACGGGCCCGTGCTGCTGGTCGCCCAGAGCCCTGAGCAGGGGTTCCGCGCGTTCTCCTTCTACAGGGACTTCACGCTCCGGGGCGACCTCGCCGACTCGATCCGCCCGGAGGGCCGGCCGCTGCACTTCACCACGCACGGACTGACCCTCGCGCCGTTCTTCGTCGCGGACGACACCCGCTACCACGCCTACTTCCGGCGCTTTGAGCCCGTCGTGGTGTTCGGCGGGTCCGACTCGGGCGTACCCAACCGGACCCGTGGTGACGGGCTGACCTTCCTGGACGTCCTCTGGGAACAGGCGCCCTTCCCCTCCGCGGGCCGTTTCGTGGAGGCGGTGCGCGTCCTCGCGGGCACCTGGCTGTCCGCGGGGTTGTTCACGGCGGCCGAGCGGGACGCCGTCGTCGCCGCGGCGGTCCGGGCGGACCTGAGGAGCTGAGGGCCGGGAGGAGGGGAGGCGCGGTCGTGCCCTCCCTTCCTCCCCTCCCGGCCCGGGGCGTCAGCGCCGTACGAGTTCGATCCGGTACGTGGTCGTCCGCGTCCCGTCCTCGCCGGTCACCGAGACGACGGCCAGGGTCCGTCCGGCCTCGCGGATCCGTTCGACGGTGACGGTCGCATAGGGGTCGCGTGCCGTCGCCGTGACCACGGCCCGGGCCGGATCGGCGGTGACGACACGGTAGTGGGCCGTGCCGGGGTCGAAGGACGCGACCGGAACCCCCGCGACCTCGATCGACGCCCCGGCCGCGTCCGAGGAGACCCCGGGGGCCCTGGCGTACGCCGCGATCTCGCTCAGGGTGAGGTAGCCGCCCGGGCGGGCGGTCATGACCAGGCGCACCCCGGTCGCCGGTCCCGCCTCCAGCGGCACCTCGACCACCGGCGTGCCCTCGGTCCCGACCGCGATGTCGCCGCTCGCGTCGACCCACGCGCCGTCGGCGGCACCGCGCACCTGCGCCTTCAGCGTCGCGGGGAAGGAGGCGCTGCTCCCGTCCCGGTAGAAGTAGGCCACGAGCCGGTCGAGGTCGCGTGCCGTCGGCCAGGTGTAGGTGACCGTGTCGGAGGGGTTCTTGGTGTTCCCCGGCTTCCAGTTGGACCAGGCCTTCTCGGACGTGTCGCCGTTGCGCAGGCGCTCGGCGGAGTAGCCGCTCTCGGTGAACGTGGCCGCGACCGAGACGTCGGCGTCCGGCGCGATGTCGGTCTCCACCGGCTCGGTCACCTGCACGCGTGCGGTCGCGTCGACCGTGCTGCCGTCGACGACCCGTGCGACGCCCCGCAGCGTCACGACGCCGGTCGCGTCGAACGCCCCGTCGGGTGCCGGGTCCCAGGTCACCGGCAGGTCGGTCCTGCCGCCGTGCGCGCCGACGCCGACGACCGTGGCCGGCAGCCGGGGGCGTCCGCCGACGTAGGTCTTGGCGCGGCCGGGCAGGGTCGAGCCGATGGTGTCGACCGTGACGGCCGCCGTGGCACGGATCTCCCGGCCGAGCGGATCGGTCGCCCGGCCCGTGACGCGTACCGTCCCGGGGTCGCGCCACGCCCGGTCCGGCGGGAGGCTCCACACCACGGGGAGGGAACCGCGCGCGCCGTCCCGGTACACCGGCGTCACCGTCGCCGGGAGCCGCGGGGCGAGACCGGGCACGGTGAACGCCTTGGCCGGTTCGGAGCGCAGCACCGTCTCGTCGGTCACGGTCCAGCGCTGGTTCGTCGCCGAGGTCGGGGTGTAGGTGGAGACCCTGGCGCCGTCCGCGGAGGACTGCCCGGTGACGTCGAGGAGGCGGCCGGTGGCGGCGTTGACGAAGGTCCAGGTGCCGTCTCCGGTCGTCGACAGGATCCACTGGGCCGCCGCTCCGGGCTCGCCGTCCGCGGGGTCCTCGAGGACGGCCTGGCCGTCGCGCACCGCGAGCCGCTCGCCGGTCGTGGCGCCGAGGACGGCGTACCGCTCACGGTTGCCGGAGCCGGAGGTCAACTTCCGTACGGACCACAGCTGTTCGGCGTCGGCGGTGTCGGTGGTGCGGATGACGACACCGCCGCCGTCGTCCGACGGGGCGAGCGACTTCCCGCTCTGCGCGCCCTGGAGCCGGTAGACGTGGCCGGGCTGCACGAGCGCGGCGTCCTTCGCCACGCCGCTGACGCCCTCGACCAGGAAGGTGGTGACCGACCTGGCGGGGACGGTCAGCGTGGCCGACCGGTCGGTGACCCGGACCGGCGTGCCCCGGACGAGGGCACCGTCCGCACTGGTCACCACGGGGGTGACCGACGCCCGTGGCGCGATCTTGCCGAACCGGGAGAGATCGAGGGTCACGGAGCGCGCGGACGTGCCGCTGTTCACGTGCACCACGCTCGCCGCCCGGCCGGACCCGCGCACCGCGGCGACGCTGGAGGGGTCGTCGACCTTCACGAAGTGGTCGCCGGGCCGGATGTAGTGGGTGAAGTTCCGGATGGTGTGGAACTTCGAGTTGGCGCGGACCGGACAGGTCTCCAGGGTGTCCTCGGCCGTGCAGTCGAAGGGCACGTGGATGCTGCCCCAGTTCTTGCCCGCGGCGGCCTGCGGGATCGCGTCCTCGACCGGCTGCCAGAACACCCAGGCGGCGGGCTCCAGTTCGCGCATGTCGTCGACCATCCGGGTGGCGATGCCGAGCCCCGGATCCATGCCGGTGAAGTCGGTGCCCGTGCCCCAGGTGCCCTCGACCTCGCTCATCCACAGCTTCTTGTCCGCGCCCTTGGCGATGTCCCGGGCGCTGGTGCGCATGCCGGTGCCGTAGGTGTGCACGTTGAGCTGGTCGACGGCGGCTCGCGCGGCGGCGTCGTAGGCGTTCCAGTTCTGGGTGAAGATGCCGGGGTTCGTCTCGTCCATCGCCGAGATCTCGGCGTCGGTCCCTGCCCCGTCGAGCGCCTTGTCGAGGGCGAGGATCACCTTCTGCTGGAGGGCCGGCCCGGCGTGGGCGCCTTCCTGGCGGCCGCCCGTGGGCTGACCGTCGGCCCCCAACTGGGTGCCCCAGTAGGAGGTGTTGGGTTCGTTGAGCGGGTCGAGGGTGTCGAAGTCGATGCCGTGCTCCCGCTCCAGACGTTCGGTCACCCGCACGAGGTAGGTGGCGAAGTCGTCGACGCGGTCGGCGCGGATCTGGTCGGCGCCGGCGTCGAACCCTCCGGAGACGTAACCGCTGACCGTCTGGAACCAGGGCGGGGAGTTGCTGAACGCCTCCCAGCGGGTGACCTTGTCCTTGACCTGGTCCACCCACCAGCGCTGGCCCGCGTCGGCGTCCCAGTTCCAGTGGTCCGGGTTGTTCGGATCCCACCAGTCCATGTCCTCCCGGGTGGTCCCCTCGGGAGCCTTCCAGAAGCCCTCCATGGTCGCGCCGGTCTTCATGTAGTCCTTGCGGACGTCGGGAGCGTTGCCGCCGCCGATGTTGTAGCGCGCGATGTTGAGGCGGAGCCCGTCCTCACCGAACAGCATGTCGACGAGCCGTCTTCGGACGGCGTCCGGATAGCCGCCCGTGGCGTTGGCGAACCAGACGAGACTCGTCCCCCACCCCTCGAACTCCTGCTGCCGGTAGGACGGGTCGATCCGCACGGTGACCGCGCTCTGCGCCGAGGAGTCGGCGGCGGCGGGGGCGGGGGCGGTGACGAGACCGGCGCCGAGCACCAGGGGGACGGTCGGCGTCACCACCCGGGCGAGGCGCTGTCGACGGGACACGGAACTGCCCACGGAACTCCCTTCCATGACACGGAGAGGAACAGAACCGACCACAATCGATCGGCCCCACCGCATGCTTGACGACGGAAATGAACACGTCAAGACAGCGTGCGGAGCCCGGGCCGGTGACCGCGTGGCCGGTGGCCTCTCACTCGCCGCCCGGCGCCCGGTGCTGGTGCCGGGGTCATGGACGGACGGCCTCTTCGTTGACCGGAGGGGAGCGGAGGGGAGTGGGGGAGGGGCGGCGGGGAGCGGAGGGGGGCAGCGGCGCGTCGCACCGCACGGCCGGCCTCCCCGACGACCGGCGCGCGACGGCGGGCGGCCGCAGCCGTGGGGGAGTTGCTGGGAGCGGCGGTCCGCTCGGCGGCCTCCAGGGGCAGGTGTGCCGGGACTCCGGCCGTGCGGTGAACCTGCCGTGCGCGCCGTCGAGGACGGCCATGAACGGAGGCGAGCCACAGAGACGGCTTCCCCCGGGAGGGCGGCCGCCGGCGGAGGCCGGGCGGCGCCGTCGAACGGCCCGCCCTGCCCGCGCATGGGCCGGGCGCCCCTTCCGGCGCCGCGGTCCGCTCAGGCTCCCAGAGGGTTGGCCCGTGCCGCCGCCAGCAGGTACCAGGCGGTGGCCCCGGTGTGCCGGTAGGGGTAGTAGCCGAACCCGAAGCCGGTGTCGAGGGGGCTGCTCGCCGAGACGACTCCGGAGCGCGCGGGGAGCGCCCGGGCGCCGATGGTCTGGTCGCCGCCGAGCAGGTCCTGGGCCCGCTCCACGGAGGCGAGCAGCCGCCGGGCACGGGTCTCGTCCCCGGGGGCGTGCCGGTGGCGCAGGGCGAGCGCGAGGTGGGCCGTTCCCTCGAACCACACGCCGTTGCGGTCGGGCCTGGGCTGGCCCGCGGCGATCGGGGCGTCCTCGTTCGCCAGGAGACTGGCGGAGCTGAAGGTGACCCCCTCGTACGTCTGGCCCGCGGGCACCGTGCTGTTGCGCCGGTCGGCCGTGTCCAGGACGGCCAGTTCCGCCGCGGCCCAGTCCAGGGAGCGGGCGTGGGCGGGGGAGGAGAGGGCGAGGTGGGTCCAGGTCTGGGTGTCCTCGGGCACCGGGGACTTGTTGATCGTCACGCCGTCGTCGGTGCCGGTGTAGAAGAAGCCGCCGGACGGTTCCCACATCTTTGTGACGAAGGCCGCCGCCCGGGCGCGGCGCTCGAGCCAGACCGGGTCGCCGGTGAGCCGGGCGAGGCGCCCGAAGAGGCCGATCAGGTCGGTGTTGTGCTCGGTCGAGGTGAAGGGCAGTTTCCGGTCGGCGCCGTCGACGCCGAACTTGTAGCCGCCGAGGGGTTCGTCGGTGCGGCCCACGCGCTCGATCCACTCGCCGATCCGCACCGCCCCGGTGAGGAAGCGGCGCTCGCCGGTCCGGCGGGCGAGGGCGCTCAGCGCGATGCCGGCCCAGGCCATGTCGCCCACGGCGGTGCCGGTGAAGCCGAACTGGGTGCCGACGTTGGCGGTTCCGTCCGCGCGGACGAAGCCGTACGGCTGCGGGGAGCCGTCGTAGAAGGTGTACGGGCCGACGTTGTAGGCCTGGCGCAGCCGGCCGTCGTCGTGGGCGGGGTCGTGCGCCTGGGCGTAGAGCAGCGCGTCACCGAGCGCCACGGCTCGGGCGTGGCCCTCGCGGGTGCGGGCGGCGAGGTGGGCCAGGACCGTGAGGGCGTTGTCGTAGGTGAACGCGGTGCTGAACAGGCCGGCCTGGTCGGTGTAGCTCTGGGCCAGCCGGATGGTGCCGTGCTCCGGGTAGGCGTCCATGGTGGCGGCGAGGAAGGAGTACGCCCGCTGCCGGGCGGGGAGCCGGGTGGTGGACGGGCGCTCCGCCGCCCCGGCGGTGCCGGAGCCGGCCGCGGTCAGGGCCGCGGCGCCGACGGCGAGTCCGGTCCCGATGAGCGCACGGCGGCTGAGTACCGGGCGTCGACTGCCGGTCATGGGGCTCCTCGAAGGTGGGGCGCGGTGGAGAACGCGAAGGTCGGTGGGTTTGAGAGCGCTCTCAGGAGCGCGCGCCCATTGTGCTGGCACGCCCGGTTCCGGTCAACGGCTTTGGCGGCAACGGGGGTTGGGGAGGGGGAAGGCGCGGTACCCCGGTCAGCCCCCGGGTGCACCGGCGCCCCGGCTGACCGGCCCGAAGGCTCATCAGGTCAAGCGTCCCGGACCCTTGACTCGGAAAGCGCCAGTCGCGATCCTCGTCACACATCTTGCGCCGGTCATGACAACTCCGAGGTGGCCCCCGAGCCGCCCCGAGGTGGCCCCCGAGCCGGAGGCCACCGGTCGTCGACCGTGCCGTCCCGCCGACCGATGGACGTGGGTAGTGACCATGGCTCGACGCCCGTACCGCAGCCGCAAAGACGTCACCGTTGTGTCGCTGCTCCTCCTCGTGCTGGCCATGGCCCTCGGCCCCACGCCGAGTTCGGCGGCCGGCACCGACTGGTGGGACCCGACCGCCCGGCCCACGCCGGACTCCCGGATCGACGTCACCGGCGCACCCTTCACCGGCACCGACGCCCAGGGCGAGGTGCGCGGCTTCGTCGACGCCCACAACCACCTGATGTCCAACGAGGCCTTCGGCGGGCGGCTCATCTGCGGCAGGACCTTCTCGGCAGCCGGGATCGCCGACGCGCTCAAGGACTGTCCCGAGCACTACCCCGACGGCACGCTCGCGGTCTTCGACTACATCACCCACGGCGGCGACGGCCGGCACGACCCGGTCGGCTGGCCGACCTTCAAGGACTGGCCCGCCCACGACTCGATGACACACCAGGCGAACTACTACGCCTGGGTCGAACGCGCCTGGCGCGGCGGCCAGCGGGTCCTCGTCAACGACCTCGTCACCAACGGCGTGATCTGCTCGGTGTACTTCTTCAAGGACCGCGGCTGCGACGAGATGACCTCGATCCGGCTCCAGGCCAAACTGACCTACGACCTACAGGCCCACATCGACAAGATGTACGGCGGCACGGGCAAGGGCTGGTTCCGGATCGTCACCGACAGCGCGCAGGCCCGCGAGGTCGTCCGGCAGGGCAAACTGGCCGTCGTCCTGGGCGTCGAGACCTCCGAGCCGTTCGGCTGCAAGCAGATCCTGGACATCGCGCAGTGCAGCAAGGAGGACATCGACAAGGGACTGGACGAGCTGTACGCGCTGGGCGTGCGCAGCATGTTCCTGTGCCACAAGTTCGACAACGCGCTGTGCGGGGTCCGCTTCGACGAGCACGGTCTCGGTACGGCGATCAACGTCGGCCAGTTCCTGTCCACGGGCACCTTCTGGCAGACGGAGAAGTGCACCGGCCCGCAGAAGGACAACCCCATCGGCGGTGCGGCCGCCCCCGAGGCGGAGGCCACACTCCCGGCGGGCGTCGAGGTCCCCGCGTACGACGAGGACGCCCGGTGCAACGTCCGCGGGCTCACCGGCCTCGGTGAGTACGCCCTGCGCGGCATGATGAAACGCAAGATGATGGTCGAGATCGACCACATGAGCGTCAAGGCCACCGGCCGGGTGCTCGACATCCTCGAGGCCGAGTCCTATCCCGGCGTGCTCTCCTCCCACAGCTGGATGGACCTGAACTGGACCGAGCGGGTCTACTCCCTCGGCGGCTTCGTTGCCCAGTACATGCACGGCTCCGAGGAGTTCAGCGCCGAGGCCCGGCGCACGGACGCGCTGCGGGAGAAGTACGGCGTGGGCTACGGCTACGGCACCGACTTCAACGGCATCGGCGACCACCCCGCCCCGCGCGGCGCGAACACCGCGAACCCCGTCACCTACCCCTTCCGCAGCGTCGACGGCGGCTCGCTCATCGACCGGCAGACCACCGGCGAACGCACCTGGGACTACAACACCGACGGCGCCGCCCACGCCGGCCTCATCCCCGACTGGATCGAGGACATCCGGCTCGTCGGCGGCCAGGACGTGGTGGACGACCTCTTCCGGGGCGCCGAGTCCTACCTCGGCACCTGGGGTGGCACGGAGAAGCACCAGGCCGGTGTCAACCTCGCCGGGGGCAGGACGGCGACGGCCAGTTCACAGGAGTCGAACCCGTTCACCAGCTACGCCCCCGGGCGGGCCGTCGACGGGGACGCGGCCACCCGCTGGGCCGCCGACTGGAGCGACGACCAGTGGCTGACCGTCGACCTCGGTTCCACCCACCTCGTCGGGCGCGTCACGCTGGACTGGGAGCGCGCGTACGGGAAGTCGTACCGCATCGAGCTCTCCACCGACGGCAGGACCTGGCGGACCGCCTGGTCCACCACCTCCGGCGACGGCGGTCTGGACACGGCCCGGTTCACCGCCACACCGGCCCGCCACGTCCGCGTCCACGGTCTGGAGCGCGGCACCGACTGGGGATACTCGCTGTACGAGGTGGGCGTCCACAGCGGCTGACGCCGGCCGGTTCGACCAGGGGGGCACGCGCAATGGCACGGATGCCGTCGGCGGAACGGCGCCGGCAACTTACGGAAGCGGCGATCAGAGTGATGGCCCGGGACGGCGTCGCCAGGGCGACGACCCGGTCCATCGCCGCCGAGGCGGGCGTGTCCCTCAGCGTCTTCCACTACTGCTTCGACTCCAAGCAGGAGCTGGTCGAGTCCGTGATCACCACCATCACCGACCACTCCGTGACGGTGGTGAAGGAGGCGCTGCGGGCCCGGGCGACGCTCGAGGAGACCGTCCGGGCCGGCTTCCAGGCGTACTGGGACCACGTCCGCGCCCACCCCGACGAGCACATGCTCACCTACGAACTGACCCAGTACGCCCTGCGCCAACCGGGATTCGAGCATCTGGCGCGCCGCCAGTACGAGGTGTACGGCGCCACCTACGCCGAGCTCATCGACGAGCTGCGGCAGACCATGGACTTCCGGCTCCGCGTCCCCGTCGCCGTACTCGCCCGTTACCTGGCCGCCGTCACCGACGGGCTGACCCTGAACTACCTCGTGCTCGGCGACGACGCGACCTGGACCGACATCCTCGACACCGTCACCGCCCACATCGCCGGCCTGGTCGACGCCGGCACCTCGGCCTGACCTCGGCGGGAGGCGGCGGACCCGCCGCTGAGCAGGAGCCGGCCGGGTGTGCGGCCCGCGTGCGGGGGAACTCGGGGCGCGCCCGGGGAAGACCCGGATCGCTCCAGGAGGTGCCATGACCACTGATGCCGTGCGTGACGAGGAGCGGGCCGACGGCGAGGAGGACGTGCCCCTCGGCGGGTACGCGGTGCTCGCCGGCACGTTCACGACGGCCGCCGCCGTGTACGCCGGCGTGGCGCGCCGCCGAGGGATACAGCTGCCGCACCACGTGCCCCCGTGGGACGTCGCCCTGCTGGGGACGGCCACGTACAAGGCGGCCCGGCTGCTGTCCCGGGACAAGGTCACCAGCTTCCTGCGGGCGCCGTTCACCCGGCGCAAGGGCCAGGCTCTCGGCGCGGAGGTCATGGACGAACCCCGGGGCACGGGCGTCCGGCGCGCCGTCGGTGACCTGGTGTCCTGTCCGTTCTGCGTCTCGGTGTGGGTGGCCGGCACCCTGGTCGGGGCCTACGCCTGGACGCCCCGGGCCACCCGCCTGGTCTGCGCGGGTCTCGGCGCCGTCACCCTGTCGGACTGGCTGCAGTACGCCTGGACCTGGACCCAGCAGAGCACCGAGGAGTGAGAAGTGAGCACGATGAGCCACCGGACCCCGTCCCAGGCCGAAGGCGAACGGGACGACGAGGACACCGACGACACGACCGAGTACCCGACCCCCTCCCAGGCGGAGGGCGAGCGCGACGACGAGGAGGACACGGACGACGTGAAGAGCGATTCCTGACCGTCCGCGGCGGCCGGCCCTCCTCCGCCGCACCGGCGCGCCGACGATGCGCCCGCCGCACCGGCGCGCCGACGATCACCCGATGTACCGGCGCGCCGACGAAGAGCGCCGGGCCCGTTGCAGTGCCGCCAGCCGGCGCTCGATCTCCGGCGGCACGGGGGAGCGCTGCCTGAGCACCCAGGGCAGCCCGGCCGCCGCGTACGCGAAGGCCCGCACCGAGGCCGCGTCGCGGGGCACCGTGACCATCAGGTGGGCGGTGCGGCGCAGGGCCGGCAGCAGCGGGCGGCGCAGCCAGGTGAACCACAGCGTGTTGCGGATCCCCAGGATCCGGCGCGCCGTGCTGTCCCGCAGGACCGACGCCTGGTGATGGACGGTCAGGTCCTCGACGTAGCTCAGCCACCAGCCCTGCCGCAGCAGATCGGTGGCCAGGAGTTCCTCCTCGCCGCCCAGCCACAGGCCGGGATGGAAGCCGCCCGCCCCCCGGAAGGCGTCGGTGCGCAGCACGGTTGCGCCCGCGAGGAAGGAGCCGAGGGCCGGTCCCGGCAGGAAGTCCGGCCCGGACAGGGGCGACTCCCGCAGCTCCTTGACGACGGGATCCTCGGTGCCGGACGGCTCCACGACGATACGGGCCGTGATCCCGGCCAGACGAGGCCGCCCGTCGAGCAGGTCCGCCGCCCGCCGCAGGCTGCCCGGCGCCCACCAGGTGTCGTCGTCACAGAACGCCACGTACGGCGTACGCACCAGACGCACCGCCAGATTGCGCCCGATCGCGCCCAGGTTCTCCCCGGGCTCCAGCAACACCACCTCGGGAAAGTCGCGGCGCACCGCCTCGGCGGTGCCGTCGGAGGAGCCGTTGTCGGTGACGATCACCAGGGGCCGCTCGGGCAGCTCCCGCAGCCGCGTGAGCGTGCGCAGCAGCTCGGCGCGGCGGTTGTGGGTGATGACCACCACCGTCGTGCGGGTGTCGCGCACCGTCGTGCCGGTGTTCCGCCCGTCCACGCTCATGCCGGCCCGCCGTACCCGCCGCCCCGGTCCAGCAGCCGGGCCGCCCGCTCCACGCTCGGGGGCAGCGGCCTGCGCCGCGCGAGAGCCGCGGGCAGCCGTGCCGTCACCTCCCGCAGCGCGCGGCGGGCGCCCGGCTCGCCGCTGATCGCGGCGGCCGTCAGCCGTGCGCCGGCGCGCACGGCCACACCGAGGGGGCGGCGCAGCCACAGGGTCAGCACCTCGTTGCGGAGGATCAGATGGTGCCGCCCGTCACGCCCCCCGGGCTCCGGGTGATGGTGCGCCGTCAGCGTGGGCTCGTACGTCACGCCCCAGCCGGCCGCGGCGAGGTCGTAGGCGAGCAGGGTCTCCTCGCCGCCGAAGAAGAGCAGCGGATGGTAACCGCCCGCCTCGAGGAAGGCGTCCCGGCGCACGACGCAGGCGCAACCCAGGAAACCGAGCACCGGGCGGCCCGGCAGGTCCGGCTCGTGCGGCAGGGGCGAGGCGGCGAGTACGGCGTTCAGCGGGTCCTCCGCCCCCTCCGGGCCGACGAGGGTACGGGCGGCCACCAGGCCCAGCCGGGGATACGCGTCGAGCAGGTCCGCCGCCCGCCGCAGCGCACCCGGCGCCCACCAGGAGTCGTCGTCGCTGAACGCGACGTACGGGGTGGTGGCCTGCCGTACCGCGAGATTGCGGCCCACGGCGCCGGTGTTCCCGTGGGGCCGCAGGACGCGGGCCGCCGCCGGGTGCTCGCACAGCGCCGCGAAGGTCGCGTCGTCCGAGCCGTTGTCCACGACGATCACGGGCGGCCGCTCCGGCAGCGCGGTCAGGGCGTCGAGGGTCCGCAGGACGCCGGCGCGCCGGTCGCGGGTGATCACCGCGACCGTCACGCGGTCGTCCGGTGCCCCGCGGACGGGCTCGGCCTCGCGGACGGGCTCAGCGCACACGGGCTTCCTCTCCCTTCCGGGGCGGGTCGGTCGTTCGGCCGGGCCGCAGCAGCGCCAGGGCCGCGGCGGTGGCCTCCTCCGCCCCGATGCGCAGGAGCTGGGGGTCGGGGACGTCGCCGTGCGGATCGCCGGGCGGTCCCGGTTTCCACAGGGCGATGTGGCGCCCGGAGCGGGGCGGGCCCCACAGGTGCGGGGACACCGGACCGAACAGGGTCACGGACGGCGTGGCGTGGGCGACGGCGAGATGCGCGAGCCCGGTGTCGCCGCTGACGACCAGCGCGGCGAGGGCCACCAGCGCCGACAGCTCGCCGAACGGCAGCCCGCCGCGCAGCACGTCCCGCTCCGGCAGGCCCGCGCGTCCGGCGACGTCCAGGACCAGCGCGTCCTCCTTCGGGCCACCGGTGACCACCACCCGGTGACCGGCGGCGCCCAGCTCCCGCACGAGCGCGGCGTAGCGCCCGGCAGGCCAGCGGCGGGACGCGGACTCCGCCCCCGGGTGGACGACCACGGCTCCCGGCGCCGGGGAGATTCCGGCCGGAACGGGCAGCCGTACGTCGTCGGGGTCGGCGGCGATGCCGTAGGCCGCGAGGAAACGGCACCACCGCACGCGTTCGTGTTCGTCGGGCCGCCACTCGGGGGGCCGCGGGGTGGGCTGGGCGAAGGCCAGCAGCCGGCGGGGGGCGAGGGCGGCGAGCGCGTCACGGCTGGCGGGGCCGTTGCCGTGCAGGTCGATCGCCAGGTCCGGGGGCGGCCCCGGCCAGTGGCCGAGCGACGGCACCCCCCGGTTCGGGGCCTCGGCCGGGAACACGGCGTCCACGGCCGCGGTGGCCAGAGCGGCTTCGCGCAGCGCCGGAGGCAGCGCCAGGACGACCCGATGTCCGGGGAAGGCCCGGCGGACACCCCGCAGCGCGGGGACCCCGGCGAGCAGGTCGCCGAGGCCCAGCGCACGCAGCACCAGCAGGCGGGGGCGGTGTGGTGCGGTGGTCACCCGCGCTCCCGTTCGTGCGCCAGGCCGACCGGCCGCGGCGACAGGGCCGCCTTCTCCGCGATGCCCGTGGTGGAACGGCCGTCCAGATAGGGGAACAGGACGACCTGCCCGCCCCAGCTCTCCACGAGCGGCGCCTCCGGCAGCCGCTCGAGGGCGTAGTCGCCGCCCTTCGCCCAGATGTGCGGACGCAGCTCGGCGAGCAGCCGCTCCGGGGTGTCCTCCTCGAACACCGCCACCGCGTCCACGCACTCCAGGGCACGCAGCACCCGGAGCCGGTCCGCCACCGGCACGAGCGGCCGTCCGCCGCCCTTGCGGCGGCGCACCGACGCGTCCGAGTTGACGCACACCACCAGACAGTCCCCGGTGCGGCGGGCGGCCTGGAGCAGGGCGACATGACCGGCGTGCAGCAGGTCGAAACAGCCACCGGCGGCGACGACGGTCCCGCCCGCGGCCCGGACCCGGGCGGCGGTGCGCAGGGCGTCCTCCGTCGGGTCGCCGTCGGCCGGCGGGAATGCGGCCGGGCTGCTCGCCGGGTCCGTCGCCAACGAGCGGACGCCTCCCTCGGCGACGTACCGGGTCGCCGCGTGCACGGCTTCCCGCACGGCGGTCTCGGTGAGCTCGCCGTCCGCCAGGAATCCGGCGGCGGTGGCGGCGAAGCGGTCGCCCGCCCCGCAGGCGTCGCCCTCGGCCGTCACCGGCGACGGCACCAGCAGCGGCGTCTCGCCGTGCGACAGCAGCGCGCCCCGCCCGCCCAGGGTGACGGCCACGGAGGCGGCCTGCCAGGACCGGACCAGGGCGTCGGCGTCCCGTGCCGCCGTCTGCAACGGACTGGCGTCCGCGTGCGGCTCGCCGCCGACGAAGGCGCGCGCCTCGCTCGCCGACGGCGTGACCAGCCGGGCACCGGGCACCGGCTGCTCCCCGCGCGGATGCGGATCCCACACGACGGGCACCCGCGCGGCCGCCGACTCCAACGCCTCGCGCAGGACCTCGGCCGCGCCGCGCCCGTAGTCGGCGACGAGGACGGCACCGGCCTCGGCGACGGCCCGCCGCGCCTCGTCCGTCGCCTCCCGGGCCCGGCCCTCGCCGTCGTCCAGGCGCAGCAGGGGAGTGCCCTCCGCGAGGACCCGGGTCTTGCTGGACAGGGTGCCGGACAGGGGCAGCCGAACCAGGCGCACCCGGTCGCCCAGCAGCCGGACCAACTGCTCGCTGGCCTCGTCGTCGCCGAGCGCGGTGACCAGGGTGACGGGCCTGCCGTCGGCCGCCGCGAGCGTGGCCGCGAGCGCGGCTCCCCCGGGCCGGGAGGTGCGCCGGGCCTCGCTGACGACCGGCACGGGCGCGTCGGGAGCCAGGCGCTCGGCCCGCCCGCACAGGTCGTGATCGAGCAGCGCGTCCCCCACGACGAGCAGAGAGGCCGGGGCACTCATACGCCGTCCTTCCCCGTCACGGCCGTCCACCGGTCGGGCTGCGCCCGCCGCCGCTCGACGGCCATGCGCCGTTCGACGCTCCGGTCGAAGGACTCGCAGAGCATGTGGACGGCCACGAGGTGCAGCTCCTGGACCGTGGCGGCCGTCGCCGCCTCCACGCACAGCGCCGCGTCCGCCGCCCCCTCCAGGGGGTTCGGCGCCGGCCCGGTCAGCGCCCACACGGTCATGCCGAGACGGTGGGCCCCCTTCGCCGCGACGAGCAGGTTCGCGCTGGCACCGCTGGTCGACAGCAGCATCAGGACGTCCCCGGCCCGGCCGTGCGCGGCGACCTGCCGGGCGAAGATCTCCTGGACGCCGTAGTCGTTGGCGATCGCGGTCGTGGAGGAGGTGTCGGCGTGCAGGGCGAGCGCGGAGAACGGCGGGCGGTCGTCGCGGTAGCGGCCGACCAGCTCGGCGGTCAGGTGCTGGGCCTGCGCGGCGCTCCCGCCGTTGCCCGCGACCAGCAGCCGGGCACCCGTCCCCAGCCGGTCGGCCAGGTGGGAGCCCCACCGCTGGAGGACGGGGGAGGCGTACTCGCGGAAGCCCCCGAGCGCCTTCATCAGGTCGTCGCAGTGCGTGACGTCGGTGGCGGTCTTCATCGGACGACTCCCGAGAGCGAGGGGACGGAGGACACGGCGCCGTAGACCCGGGTCACCCCGTCGGCGACGCGGTCCCAGGTGTAGCGGGCCAGGACCCGGCGCCGGCCGGCGGCGCCGTACCGGGCGAGCCGGTCCGGGTCGTCGAGGAGGCCGCGGATGGTGGCGGCGAGGTCGTGGTCGTCGTCGGCCGGCACGAGCACGCCGGTGACGTCGTCCACGACGGTGTCGAGCTGCCCGCCTACGGCGGTGGCCACCACGGGAGCGCAGCAGGCCATCGCCTCCACCGGGACGATGCCGAACGGCTCGTAGCGGGGCAGGGACAGCACGAGGTCCGCGCCGGACATCAGCCGGGGCATCCGGGTGGGGCTCACCCCGCCCAGCAGCGTCACCCGGTCGGCGACCCCGCACTCCTGCGCGATCGCGCACAGCCGCTCCGCCTCGGGCTCGGCGCCCAGCAGCGCCGGCTCGGGCCCGCCCGCGATGAGCAGTTCGGCGTCGGGGACACCGGCCAGGGCGCGGATCGCCCGGTCGAAGCCCTTGCGGGGGACGAGCCGGCCCACCGAGAGCAGCCGCCGGGGCGCCGACGCGGGCCGCCGGGCAGCGGCGACCGGGGCGAACGCCGTGGGGTCCACCCCGCACGGGACGACGGAGACACGGTCCCGGGGCAGACCCATGGCGACCAGCTCGGCCACCTCGTCCTCACAGGTGGCGATGATGCCGGCGCACTCCCGCCCCACCGCCGTCTCGATCGCGACGCGCTGCGGCGGACTGGTGTCGGCGGCGCCCTGGTGCCGCTTCTTCACCGTGCCGAGCGCGTGGTACGTCTGCACCACGGGCACGCCCAGGGCCCGCGCCCCCGCCACCGCCGCCATCCCGGACATCCAGAAGTGGGCGTGCACCACGTCGGGTGGCTCCGTCGCCCACTCCCGCGCCAGCCACGCGCCGAACTCCGGTATGTACGGCAGGAGTTCGTCCTTGGGTATCGGAGCCGGCGGTCCGGCGGGCACATGGACCACCTTCACCCCGTCCGATGTGGTGACCCGCTCCGGCAGCCGGGGGTCGTCGCGGCGCGTGTACACGGCGACCTCGTGGCCCCGGCGGGCCAGCTGTCCGGCGAGTTGGGCCACGTACACGTTCTGTCCGCCCGCGTCCGGGCCGCCGAGCTCGGCCAGGGGGCTGGCGTGCTCGGAGACCATGGCGACGCGGCCGGCCGTCGGGTGGCTGGGGCTCATCGGGTGACCTCCTTGATCAGGCGCTCCCAGTCGTCCCGGAAACGCCGTTCTCCGTAGCGGGCCTGTACCGCGGTCCGGGCGGCCTCCCCTGTCGCGCGGGCGTACGCCGGGTCGCCGGCGAAGCGGCGCACGGCGTCCTCCAGCACGTCGAACCGGTTGGAGACCACCCCGGCGCCCTCGGGCACCGCCTCCCGCACCTCGGTGGTGTCGAGCGCCACCACGGGCATCCCGAGGAACATCGCCTCCAGCAGGGAGAGCCCGAGCGACGTCCACCGGACGGGATGCAGGTAGAGGCGGCAGCGGGCCATCGCCGGATGCAGTTCGCCCTGGGGCAGGTCCCGGCTGCGGCAGCGGTCGGACGGCAGTCCGAGGTGGTCCGCGAGTCCTTCCGTGCGCATGCCGAAGACGTCCAGCGGCACGGCGCGGGCGAACCCGGGCAGCAGGTCCGTCCCCGTCGTACGGCCGCGCCGCAGGGGCTCGTTGACGACGACCGCGGCGCGGGCCTCCTCACCCGTCCACAGGTGACCGGGGTCGATGATGCCGTGCTCGATCACCTCGGTGGGCGCGCGGCCGTTGTCCCACATCAGCCGGTTGAAATGGGTGACGTGCACGAGCGTGAGGTCGGTGCGGTCGGCGAGGGGATGGCGGCTGTCGACGGCCGTCCCGTGCGGGCTGTTGTGCTCGACGTACACGGCGGGCACGTCGATGCCCGGCCGGCGGCCCGTCCACTCCCGGGCCAGCTCCAGCTCGTGCGGCCGCTGCAACACCATCAGGTCGATGTCCGCCTCGCGCAGCTCGGCGGGGCTCAACTCCTTCACCGTGCGCGGCCAGTCCCACGTCCTGGCCCGGCCCAGCCCGTCCGGCCCGCGGTCGGGCGTCACCGGGACGAGGAAGGTGTACGGGCCCTGGACGAACGACGTCAGCCATGAGCCGTGCACATGCCAGACAAGAATGTTCATGCACGCTCCTTGAGGAGTTTCCGTACCGCCTGCACCACGTCCTGGCCGGTGACCTCGTCCAGGCACGGATGGCCCGGGACGGGGCAGTGCCGGGCCCGGCTGTCCGCGCACGGCGCCCGCTGATCGCCGAGCAGCACACTCGGCACGCCGTACGGCCCCCACCGCTCCGCCGGGACGACGGGCGCGAACAGGGACACGACCGGGGTGCCGACGGCCGCGGCCAGATGGGCGGGACCGGTGTTGCCGCACACCACGACGTCGGCCGTGCGCAGCACGCCCGCCAGGGTGCGCGGCTCCGTCCTGCCGCCGAGGTCCACCGCCGTGTCCCCGCTCACCCGCCGGGTGAGGTCCGTCTCTCCCGGACCGCCGGTGACGACCACCCGGTGGCCGGCGTCGGCGAGCAGGGCGACGGCCTCGGCGCAGCGCTCGGGACTCCAGGCGCGGGCCGGCGCGCTGGCCCCGGGGTGGACGACGACGTACGGCCCGTTGCCGGTCAGCGCGATGGTGTCGGGCGGCGGCAGCACACGCAGCTTCCCGTCGTCCCCCGGGTGCGGCGGGAAGCCCATCGCGACGGCGGTGTCGAGAGCGGCCTCGGCCTCGTGCCGGCCGGGCAGCCGCCGGTGCCGCACGTCGAGGAGGCTGCCCGGATGGTCGACGCTGTCGGCGCCGATCCGGCCGACGCCGGCCAGCCGCAGCACCAGGGCCGTGGGCAGGGGGCTCTGATGGAACGACGTCAGGATGAGCGCGACGTCGAACGCGGCGTCCCTCAGCCGCTCCACCAGGCCGTCGACGTCGGCCTCCCGGACCGAGGGCGGCTCCACGCCCTCCCACGGCGCCGCCCACACGATCACCTCGTCCACCCCGGGCAGCAGCCGGGCCGCGGGCTCGCCGCGCGGGCCGCAGAGCATCGTCACCCCGGAGCTGTGCGCGGCGACCGCGCGGACGGCGGGCCCGGCGAGCAGCACGTCGCCGAAGCTGTCGAGCCGTACCACGAGTGCCTTCACGACGCGCCTCCCCGTGTCCGGGCCAGGACCAGACCGACCGCGGCCGGCAGGTCCCGGGCGGTGAGGGATGCCGACTCGACCTCCTCGGGCCGGGTCGCCGCGTTCGGTACGAGGACGCCCCGGGCGCCCGCCGCACGGGCGGCCAGGACGTCGGCCGCGATGTCGCCGATCACCACGCAGTCGCCCGGACTCACCCCCAGGCGCCGTGCCGCCTCGATCACCAGCCCCGGCCGGGGCTTGCGGCAGCCGCAGCCGTCGTCGGGCAGATGCGGGCAGTACACCCAGGTGCCCAGGCCGCCGAGCAGGGCGTCGGCCCGGTCGTTGACGCGCCGCACCTCGTCGTGCGTGAGCAGCCCCCGGCCGATGCCCGACTGGTTGCTGACCACACCGGTCGGGATGCCCTCGGCCCGCAGCAGGTCGAGGGCCAACCGGGCGCCGGGCATCAACCGCACCCGGTCGGGATCGCCGTTGTAGGGGACGTCCACGACGAGGGTGCCGTCGCGGTCGAAGAGGACGGCGGCGACGGGGGAGTGGGCGTGCGCTGCGGGGCGGCGCCCGGTGTGCGCCACGGCTGTGGGGGCCGTGGTGGGGTGGGCCTCGGCGCGGGCGATGGCCGGCGGGGCGGTGGTGGGGCGGGTCTCGGTGTGGTTCGTGCTCGCCGGGGCCGCTGGGGGGCGGTGCGCGGGGTGTGCTCCGGTGGGGTCGGTCATCGGGCGGTGCGGCATGGTGTGGCGTGCGGCAGGGGCGGTGGCCGGGTGGTCGTGGGGGTGCTCGCTTGCCGAAGGGGGCGTGACGGGGCGGGCCTCGGTGCGGGCGATGGCCGGCGCGGCCGCTGCGGTGCGGGCCTCGGGGTGGTCCGTGGTCGGCGGGGCCGCTGGGGGCCGGGCCTCGGTGTGCTCCGTGGTCGGTGGGGTGGCCGTGGGCCGGTGGACGCGGGCGTGCTCGCCCGCCGCGCCGGTCCCGGCGCGTGGCGCGGGGGAGTGGTTCGTCGCGCGGGGGGTCACGGCCTGCCTCCCACCGGCATGGCCCCGCGGTGCCGTACCCGGCCGTGGAGCCAGTGGCCGACCGCGAGCGGGGGGATGAGCACGCTCGTGGACAGCATGGTGGTGATCTCCTGCCGGGTCCGGGGGCCGGGGCCGATGCGGGCCAGGGCGAACTCGGCCGTGCCCAGGGCCCACAGGGCGCCGGCGACACCGGCGGCCCGGCGGCGGCCGGTCAGCGCGCAGGCGGACGCGACGAGCGCGGCGGCCGTCACCAGGACGTGCCGGGGGAGCCGCCCGCGCGGAGCCTCGGCGCGGGTCCACCAGTCCCGGCCGTGCAGCCGGTTCATCAGGGCGTCGTCCGCGTTGCCGCGCTGGGCCCGCACCGACACCCACCGGTCGGCCGGGCGGACGGGGTGGCGGGTCTGCCGCCGGCCGCGGCGAAGGGTCCAGCCGGCCTCCCGGACACGCAGCGCGAGATCGGCGTCCTCGCGGAAGGCCCGGCGGAACCGCTCGTCGAAGCCACCGACGCCGGCCAGCGCGGCCGTGCGGTAGGCCATGTCGGCGGTGGCCCAGGCGGCCTGCTCCAGCCCGGCCGTGCCCCGCTCCCAGTCGGTCGGCCTGCGGTCCTCGGGCAGTGGGACGGTCAGCCGCCCCTGGATGCCGCCCGTGTCCGTGTCGGCCGCCTTCAGGTCCTCCGCGAGGAGCCGGGACCAGGACGGCAGCACCTGCACGTCGTCGTCGAGGAAGACCGTCCACGGCGTGCCGACCGTGCGCCAGCCCGCGTTGCGGGCCGCCGCCGGGCCCCGGCCGCCCGAGCGCAGGGTGCGGACCCGGCCGCGCAGTGCGCCGGCCGCCTCCAGCGGCAACTCGCCGGTGGGATCCGGGCGGTCGTCGACCACGACGACCTCCTCGGGAGGGTGACCGACGGCCGCGGCGAGCGCGCGCAGACAGTCGGCGAGGCAGGGGCGCCCGATCGTCGGCACGACGACGGAGTAGGCGGGGGCGCCCGTCCCGGCGAACGCGTCCGTCATGCGAACACCCTCTTCCGCCGGATCGCGAACGGCCCGAGCGCCAGCAGGTCCACGGGCGCGGACCCGAAGCACTCCAGGGCGTCCCGCGGATCGTCGACCATCGGCCGGCCCGCGGTGTTGAGACTGGTGTTGACCACCACCGGCAGCCCCGTCCGCCGCTCGAAGCCGTCGATCATCCGCGCCACCAGGGGCTCGTCCGCCCGGTCCACGGTCTGGATCCGCGCCGTGCCGTCCACGTGGACGACGGCCGGGATCCGCTCCCGCCACTCGGCGGCGACCTCGTGCACGAACAGCATGTAGGGACTGGGCAGCGGCCCGTCGAAGAGCTCCGCGGCCCGTTCCGCCAGCACCATCGGGGCGACCGGGCGGAACTCCTCCCGCCCCTTCACGGCGTTGAGACGTTCCAGGTTCTCGGCGCGCCCGGGATGGGCCAGCAGCGAACGGTGACCGAGCGCCCGGGGACCGTACTCGCTGCGCCCCTGGAACCAGGCCACGACGCCGTCGCGGGCCAGCTCCTCGGCGACGGCCTCGGCGATGTCGTCGGGCTCCTCGTACGGGACGGCCGCCCGCTCCAGCCAGGCGCGCAGCTCGGCGTCGCTCCAGCCGCGGCCGAGGGCGGCGGTCGGCATGGCCTCCACCGTCTCCTTCTGGTGCGCGACGTGCAGGGCGGCGCCCAGCGCCGTGCCCGCGTCGCCGGCCGCCGGCTGCACCCACACGCGTTCGAACGGCCCTTCCCGGTACAGCCGCGTGTTGGCCACGCAGTTGAGGGCCACCCCGCCGGCCAGCGTCAGCACGTCCTCACCCGTGCGCTCGTGCAGCCACCGCACCAGCCCGAGCAGCACCTCCTCCAGACAGGCCTGCGCACTGGCGGCCAGGTCGGCGTGGTCCCGCGTCCACGGGGCGCCCGCCGGACGCGGCGGCACCAGCGAGGACCAGGGGACGGGCCGGGCCCGGAAACCGCCCTCGCCGGCCGGCCCGACGTACTCGCGCAGTCGGTCGAGGAAACGCGGTTCTCCGTAGGAGGCGAGGGCCATCACCTTGAACTCGTCGCTGCTGCGCAGGAATCCGAGGTGCTGGGTGAGGTCCTCGTAGAACAGGCCCATCGAGTCGGGCAGCGACTGCGAGCCCAGCACGGTCAGTTCACGGTTCGCGTAGCGGCCCGCCAGATGGGAGCCGCACTCCCCGCGGCCGTCGAGCACGAGGACGGCGCAGTCCGGATAGGGGGAGGCCTGGCCGGCCGAGGCGGCGTGCGCGACGTGGTGGGGGACGAAGCGGACCTTGGCCGGGTCGAGTCCCGGCAGGGCCTCGGCGAGGAACTCGGGGGCGCGGCGCGCGTATTCCTGACGCAGGTGGTCCCAGGGGTCGTTCAGCCCCAGCTGGTCCGCGGGCCGGGCGAGGTCGGGGTCGTAGGAGTAGGCGACCGCGTCCAGGTCGGACGGGTCGAGGCCGGCCTGCTCCAGACACCAGCGGGCGGACAGCTCGGGCAGTTCCCACGCGGAGAAGGGGACGGGCCGCTTGCCGTGCTTGCGACGGCTGAAACGCTCCTCCTCCGTGGCGGCCACGATCCTGCCGTCCATGACCAGGGCGGCCGCGGGGTCGTGAAAGAGGGCGTTGATTCCCAGGACGCGCATTCAGTGCCTCCGTGGCGGCGTGGTGGAAGACGTCTCAGACCCGCGGCGCCGGCTCCCGCGTCGGCTGCGTCGCGGCGAAGTAGGCGATCGTGTGCTTGATCCCCTCCTCCCAGGGCACCCGGGGCGCCCACCCGAGCAGCTCCCGGGCGAGGGTGGTGTCCGGGCGGCGGCGCTGGGGATCGTCGACGGGCCGGTCGACGAACTCGATGCGTGAGGCGGACCCCGTCAGCTCCACCACCCGGCGGGCTATGTCACGGACGGTGACCTCGTCGCTGCCGCCGATGTTGACGGGCCGCACCGAGTGGCTCGCGGCCACCAGCAGGATCCCGTCCACGGTGTCGTCCACGTAGCACAGCGACCGCGTCTGACTGCCGTCGCCCGCCACCGTCAGCGGCTCGCCGGCCAGCGCCTGGCAGACGAAGGTCGGGACGGCGCGCCCGTCGTGGGCGCGCATCCGCGGCCCGTACGTGTTGAACAGACGTACGATCCCGGCGTCGGTGTCCCGGGCCCGCACATGGGCGGTCACCAGCGCCTCGGAGAACCGCTTGGCCTCGTCGTACACGCTGCGCGGGCCGACGGGGTTGACGTTGCCCCAGTAGTCCTCGCGCTGCGGATGCACCAGGGGATCGCCGTACACCTCGGACGTCGACGCCAGCAGGAAGCGCGCCCCGTCACGCTCCGCGACGGCCAGCATGTTCCGGGTGCCCAGGCTCCCCACGTCGAGCGTCTCCAGGGGCAGCCGCAGGTAGTCGGCGGGCGAGGCCGGGCAGGCGAAGTGCAGGACCACGTCGTACGGCCCCCGCAGCCGGTCCGGACACTCGGGCGCCGAGACGTCGCACTCGACGAACCGGAAGCCGGGCAGTCCCTCCAGGTGGTTGATGTTCCCGCGTGAACCCGACACGAGGTTGTCCACGCAGTCGACTTCGGCACCTGAACTCAGCAGGCGCTCGCACAGGTGGCTGCCGAGGAAACCGGCGCCGCCGGTCACCACGGCGCGACGCCAGGGCAGGCGGGAGGTCGCATCAGTCATGGGACACCCTTCTCCGCACCGGGAAGCGCTGAGACAAGCGCCCGGGGTCCGGTGCGGCACGGGGGAGGATTGTGGAGACAGTGAAGGAACAGGACGCTCGGGTCGCGCCGAGCATCGGCACCGTCCTGGCCGGGCCGCCGTTTTCCCGACGACTCCGGCCGGTGTTCCGTACCAGTAGCTTTCACACCTTGATCCCTATTGTGCGTAAGCACCGACTCATCCGCGACTCCTGCCGCAGGAGCACCGCGCGCACCGCCCTTACCGGAAGAAAACGGTGTCGATCTCGCGACGCGGGGCACTCGGGGCCCCGGCGGATCCGTACCGGAGCCGTCGTGCCCAGGCTGGAGGTGAAGGACATGGGTCATGGTGGGAACGTCATCGACGAGCTGGTGACCGATCACCGCGAGGTCGAGGAGCTCTTCGGCAAGATCGAGGCGCTGCCGTCCGGACACAAGGACCGCAAGCTGTACGCCGACCAGGCAACGATGGAACTGGTCCGGCACTCGGTGGCGGAGGAGGCCTACCTCTACCCGGCCGTGCGCGAGCACGTGGCCGGCGGGGACGCCCTCGCCGACAAGGAGCTCGAGGACCACGCCAAGGCCGAGCAGATCATGAAGGACCTCGAGGGCTGCGAGGCGGGCGACGCCGAGTTCGACCGGCTGGTCGGCATGCTGATGAGCGAGATCCGCGAGCACGTGGCCGACGAGGAGGGCAACCTCTTCCCCAGGCTGCGCGCGGCGTGTCCCGCGGACGCCCTCGACGACCTCGGCGACAAGGTCCGCCAGGCGAAGAAGACGGCGCCGACGCGCCCCCACCCGTCCGCCCCGGACAAGCCGCCGGCCAACAAGCTGCTGGCGCCGGGCGTCGGCATGGTCGACCGGATGCGTGACGCGCTGACCGGGCGGGGCAAGAAGAGCTGAGACCGGCTGCGACCTGCCGGAGATCCACGCAGGTCAGGTACGGGCCCGTGCAGGCGTGCGCAGCCCCCGGGGGCCTTCGCACTCAGGCCCGTGGAGGGCCATAGGGCCATTGCACCCCAGGCCCGTGAGGGGCTCGGCACGCCCGGGCCCGTGAGGGCTTCCGCCCGCCTGTGATCAACCACACTCGACACGGCAAACACCCGACGACCGGGGCGACTTGAGGCTTGCGGCGGCGGTGCGGCAGGGCGCACCGCCGCCGCATCGTCCGTCCCGTCTGCCACCATGGTCGGCGCCGTAACCGGCTAGGTGGAGTGGCCGCGCAGCGCAGCCGGCGTTCCCCGGTTCCGCTGCCCCTGTGATCCACTCACCCCTCGGGTACCGCACTGTGTCTTCCCTCCCTGCCTCCGCACCCCGCCCTGCCCCCAACACCGCCGACGCCCCCGCCTCCGCCGGGAAGGCCTCGCGCTCGCCGTGGCGGTCCCTGAGGCACCCCAGCATGCGCTGGTGGTCCGTAGCGAACTTCCTGTCGAACGCCGGCACCTGGATGCAGCTCACGGTCCAGAACCTGCTCGTGCTCGAGATCACCGGCTCCGCCGCCGCCACCGGACTGTCCATGTCCGTCCAGGCCGCCCCCGCCCTCTTCATGAGCCTGCTGGGCGGCGCCGCCGTCGACCGCTGGCCGCTCAAACTGACGGCCGCCGTCAGCCAGGCCCTCCTCGGCGCGGTCGCCTTCACCACGGCCGTGCTCGTCGCGCTGGACCGGCTCGACCTGACGACGCTGATGGTGCTGGCCGCCGTCACCGGCATGATCGCCACCGTCGACGGACCGGCCTGCGCCCTGCTGGGCAACGACCTCGTGCCCGTGGAGGACGTGCCGTCCGCCATCGGCGTGGGCGCGCTGGTCCACAACGCGGGCCGGCTCGCCGGCGCGGCGCTGGCCGGGGTGACGGTGGGCTTCCTCGGCACGGCCGCCGCGTACGCGGCCAACGGGCTGTCGTTCCTCTTCGTGACCGCCGTCATCCCGTTCCTGCGGCCCGCGCACGGCGCGGCCGGGCGGGCCGTGGCCGGCAGGTCCCCGGGCGCCGGCAAGCGCACCGGGGCCGGCAAACGCACCGAGGTCGGCAAGCCCCTGATTCCGCGGCAGCGCGACCGGCGTGCCGACATGACCGTACGAGAGGGTCTGCTCTTCTTCGCGCGCAGGCCCCGCCTGGTCGCGCTCGCGAGCATCACCGGCGTCAGCAGCGTCTTCGGACGGAACTACGGACTCACCCTCGCCGTGCTCGTCACCGGCCCGCTCGCGGGCGGGCCGGGAGCGTTCGGCACGGTCTCCACCGTCCTCGCCGTCGGCGGCATCGTCGGCGCGGTCCTCGGCGCCCGGCTGCGCAAGCCCTCGGTGCGGGCCGTGGGCGCCCTGGCGGCGGCGGGCGCGCTGCTCCAGGTGGTGGCGGGCCTGTCCCCCTCCCTGGCCGTACTGCTGATCATGGTCCTGCCCATGGCCGTGGTGGAGTCCGTCTCCGACACCGCCGGCACGGCCGTTCTCCAGACCGACCCGCCCGCCCACCTGCGCGGACGCGTGCTCGGCGTGTGGAGCAGCATCGGCACGGTGTGGAGCCTGGGCGGCCCGCCGGCCCTGGGCCTGCTCATGGAACTGGCCGGCGCCCGCGGCGCCCTCGTCACCGGCGGTCTCGTCATCGCCGGCACGATCGGAGCGGGCTTCCTCCTGCGCGCCCGCCGCACCCCACAGCCGGTGCCCCTGCCGACGCCGGGCGAGGAGATACCGGGGCGCGAGGCCCTGGAGACGGCTGCCTGAGACCGGGTGCGCGGGACGGCCGTCGGAGTGCGTTCGCTCCGGGTTGCCGGGTTGCCGGGTTGCCGGGTTGCCGGGTCACCGAGTCGCCGGGTGGTCGCCTGGTAACCGGGGGGTCGCCGGGTAGCCCGGTGGGACAGGCGGACGGGCGGCGGGGCAGAGGTGGTGCGCGGGGGCTGTCCCCGAAGGGGACGACCGGCGAGGTGCGGCTCAGCGAGGGCACGCGCTGAGGCACTCCTGGTCGGCCGAGGAGGACGCTTGCGGTGAGCCGGTGAGCCGGTGAGCCGGTGAGGCCGTGAGCCGGTGAGGCAGTGAGGCCGTGAGCCGGTGAGGCGTTTGCGGTGAGCCGGTGGGACATCTCCGGCGGAGGGGTGGCCGAGGTTCGTTCCGGCATACGGCAATTCCGCCGCCCGTCGGCGACGTATGCGCGTCGGCCGCGGTCACCCGCTGCCGGTCGTGTCTGCCGTGTTCGTCCGGCCCCTCAGGCGATGAGCGCCTGCCCCGGCCCAAGGAGGTCCAGGAGCTGGGCCCGGTGGAGTTCGGCGACGGGGGCGAGGAGATCGGGGTGGCGCAGCAGTGCCGCCGCCTGGCGGTCGCTCGCGTCGGGGGCGACCAGGCGACGGAACTCCATCGGTATGCCGGTCGTGTGATCGCCGCCGTCGAGGGCGGCCACGGCCAGCCCGGCCAGTTCCTGGTCGATGAGGAGGGAGGCCGCCCAGCTCGCGACGACCTCGTCGACCCAGCTGCGCCAGGCCTCCTCGTCCGCCTCCGCGCCGCTGATCCAGTCCAGCCTGGCCGAGCCACCGGGGCCCGCCATGCCGACCAGCGCCGCGTCCATCACGGTGGGGTACCGCAGCCACGCCGCGACGGTCACCGCCTGGCGGGCCTGCACCTCGCACAGGGCCGAGGCCAGCGCGCCGCCGGAGGCCGGATAGGCCCGCGTCAGCCACTGGGCGGTCGCGGCTATGAGAGGGGAGAGGTCTGCGCGCACTGAGGGCCGTCCGAGCTGCGTACGGAGAAACGGGCTGAGGAGAAGCTGAAGGGAAACGGTAGCCCGCGGCCCCCGCGCGACGACACGGCCGAACCCCCGCCGACGGCGTGGCTTCGGCCACACACGGACCCGCCCCACACACACGGACCCGCCCCCCTCACACACACGGACCCGCCCTCCCGGCCACACACGGACCCGCCCACCGGTCTCGCGCGTATTTCGCCCCGGTCTCGCGCCGATCCCGTCCCCGGTGTCAGTGGTGCAACAGGAAGCGGGTGAGGAGGGAACGGGCCCTGTCCGGGCTGATGCCCAGCGCGGTGCCGACCGACTCCCAGGACAGATCGTCGTCCTGGACCGCCTGGGCCGCCTCCTGGCCGATGTCGGGGAGGAGGCGTTCCAGCGTGGCCACCGCTCTGAGGGCGGCCACCGGCGCCCGCTCCACCAGGGTGGCCAGCTGGTCCTCCAGCCGGTCGATCAGGTCGGTGACCTCGTCCGGGAGCGGTACGGTCCGCCGCTCGACGGCGCGCAGGTGCTCGCTCCAGTCGTCGTGGGCGAGGGTGGTGTCCAGGTCGTACAGCCGGCCGTCCGGCAGCTGCTCCCAGTCGATCGGACGGGTCTCACCACGCCAGCCGCACGCGCACGCCGCTCGGTAGGCGGCCGCCCTCGGGCGGCGCAGCTTCCCGTCGTAGGCCCACCACTCGCTGGTCTCCAGCCCACTGTCGGCGCCGCTGCCGAAGTCCAGGTAGACCGGCTTGGGCTCGCTGCCGTCGGCGAGGACCGCGCCGGCGATGCCCTCGTGGGACTCCCCGAACTCCTCACTCGTCCAACCCACGGAATCTTCCCCCCTCGGTTCGGAGCCTGTCCGGGGCCGGGTACGCCACCGCACGGCGACGGCCGCCCCGCAGGCGAGCATGCCCCGGCCCGCCCGCCCCCGAACGGCGGTTTCTCCCCAACACCGGCCCGTTCCCCACGCCTCGGCCGGATGGGACCGACCACCTCGGCGAGGCGCGCTGCTTCAACGGGTCCCTCCCCGAGTCCGAGTCCCGTCCCGGTCCCATCGGCTCGCGCCGGATTCCTTCCTCGGCCCCGCTCCCGGGCCCCGCCCCAAGGCTCGTGTCCCGAGCCCCCGCCCCAGCTCCCACCCAGCAGACGCCGAGAAAGGTGCCCCTCTTCCCACCGGCATCGAGAAGAACGGGCCTGCGGGCCGTACCTGGTGGCACGAGGGGCCGCCCGCCCCCGACCGCGCCTCCGATACAAGGGACGTACCTCATGAACGCAACCGCTGCCATCGGCGTCACCGGCCTCGGCGTGATGGGCCGCAACCTCGCGCGCAACTTCGCCCGCCACGGCCACACCGTCGCCGTGCACAACCGCAGCGCGGGCCGTACGCGCGCGCTCGTCGCGGAGTTCGGGCACGAGGGCGCGTTCGTCCCCGCGGAGACGGCCGAGGAGTTCGTGGCCGCGCTGGAACGTCCCCGCCGACTGATGATCATGGTGCAGGCGGGCGCGGTCACGGACGCCGTCATCGACGAGTTCGCCCCGCTCCTGGAGCCCGGCGACATGATCATCGACGGCGGCAACGCCCACTTCGCCGACACCCGCCGCCGTGAGGAGGCCCTGCGTGAGCGCGGCATCCACTTCGTCGGCACCGGCGTCTCGGGCGGCGAGGAGGGTGCCCTGAACGGGCCGTCGATCATGGTGGGCGGCTCGACCGAGTCGTACGACGTGCTCGGCCCGATGTTCGAGTCCATCAGCGCGCGGGTCGGCGGCGAGCCGTGCGCCGCCCACGTCGGCACCGACGGAGCGGGGCACTTCGTCAAGATGGTCCACAACGGCATCGAGTACGCCGACATGCAGCTCATCGCCGAGGCGTACGACCTGCTGCGCCAGGTCGCCGGCTACACCCCCGCCGAGATCGCCGGCATCTTCCGCACCTGGAACGAGGGCCGGCTCGGCTCCTACCTGATCGAGATCACCGCCGAGGTGCTCGCGCACACCGACGCCGCCACCGGCCGGCCGTTCGTGGACATCGTGGCGGACGCCGCCGGTCAGAAGGGCACCGGCCGCTGGACCGTGCAGACGGCCCTCGACCTGGCCTCCCCGGTCACCGCCATCGCCCAGGCCACCTTCGCCCGCGCCGCTTCCGGCCAGAGCGACCTGCGCGCCGCCTACGCCGGTCTGCCCGGCGGCACCACACCACCGCTCAGCCGCACGGAGGCCGCCCGCTTCACCTCGCAGGTGGAGCACGCGCTGTACGCCGCCAAGGTCATCGCCTACGACCAGGGCTGGAAGATGATCCAGGACGCGGCCGGGGAGTTCGGCTGGAAGATCGACCTGGGCGCCGTCGCCCGGATCTGGCGCGGCGGCTGCATCATCCGCGCCTCCTTCCTCGACCGCATCCGCACCGCGTACGCCGCCGACCCGGACCTGGTCAGCCTGCTCGCCGAGAAGGAGTTCGGGGCGGAGATCGCCGAGGCGCAGGTGCCCTGGCGGGAGACGATCGCCTCCGCCGCCCGCCGCGGCATCCCCGTCCCCGCGTTCTCCGCGGCCCTCGCCCATTACGACACCCTGCGCGCCGACCGTCTGCCCGCCGCCCTCCTCCAGGGCCAGCGCGACTACTTCGGCGCCCACACCTACCGCCGTACCGACCGCCCCGGCGCCTTCCACACCCACTGGTCGGCGCCGGGCCGCCCGGAGACGGCGTCGGACTGAGGGGGCATGTCCGGCCCGCCCCCGACCGGGCGGGCCGGACCGTCGGTCAGGCGCTCGGCGCCGGGTACGTCGGGTACTCCACCCCGGAGACGTGCTGGACGACGCGGACGACCTGGCAGGAGTAGCCGAACTCGTTGTCGTACCAGAGGTAGAGGATCGCGTTGTCGCCCTCGACCTTCAGCGCGCCGGCGTCGACGATCGAGGCGTGGCGCGAGCCGATGAAGTCGCTGGAGACCGCGTCTGGGGCGCTGATGAAGTCGATCTGGCGCTTCAGCGGAGAGGTCAGGGACACCTCGCGCAGGTGGTCGAGGACCTCCTCGCGGGTGGTCTCCCGGGCGAGCTGGAGGTTGAGGATCGCGATCGACACGTCCGGCACCGGCACCCGGATCGAGCTGCCGGTGATCCGCGCCTTCAGGTCGGGCAGCGCCTTGGCGACGGCGGAGGCGGCGCCGGTCTCGGTGATGACCATGTTCAGCGGCGCGGACCGGCCCCGGCGGTCGGACTTGTGGTAGTTGTCCAGCAGGTTCTGGTCGTTGGTGAACGAGTGCACGGTCTCCACGTGGCCGCGCTGCACCCCGTACTCGTCGGCCATCGCCTTCAGCGGCGGGACGATCGCGTTGGTGGTGCAGGACGCGCAGGACAGGATCCGCTCGTCCGGCTTGATGGTGTCGTGGTTGACGCCGTGGACGATGTTCGGCACGTCGCCCTTGCCGGGCGCGGTCAGGACGACCTTGTCGATGCCGGGGCGCAGGTGCTTGGACAGGCCCTCGCGGTCGCGCCACTTGCCGGTGTTGTCGATGAGGATGGCGTTCTTGATGCCGTACGCCGTGTAGTCCACCGCGGTCGGGTCGTCGGCGTGGATCAGCGTGATCTCGTTGCCGTTGGCGATGATCTTGTTGTTCGCCTCGTCGACCGTGATCGTGCCCTGGAACTGGCCGTGGACGGAGTCGCGGCGCAGCAGCGAGGCGCGCTTGACGATGTCCTGATCGCCGCCGCCGCGCACGACGATGGCCCGCAGCCGCAGACCGTTGCCGGAGCCGGACTTCTCGATGAGGAGGCGGGCGACGAGACGCCCGATGCGCCCGAAGCCGTACAGCACGACGTCCCGCGGCTCGCGGCGGTCGATCTTGTTGGCGCCGGTGGCGCCGGCGACCGCCTCGGCGGTGAACTCCTCCACCGGCAGACCGCGGTCGTCGGCCCGGTAGGTCGCGGCGAGCATGCCGATGTCGATCTGCGAGGGACCGAGGTCCAGTGTGGTGAGGGCCCGCAGGAAGGGGAGCGTCTCGGTGACCGAGAGTTCCTCACCGGCGATCTGCCGGGCGAAGCGGTGGGTCTTCAGGATGCTGACCACCGACTTGTTCACCAGGGAGCGGCTGTGCAGCAGGACCGTGACGTCCCGCTCCCGGTGGAGCTTGCCGATCATCGGGATCATCGACTCCGCGATCTCCTCGCGGTTCTTCCAGTTGGTGAACGAGTCCTCGTTGACAGTCACAGATATCTCTTTCGAGCTAGGTGGCGCTCATATGCTAACCCCATGCTCATTCGATCATTCAAGCGCCCACCTGCGCGGTGCTGGCTGGGCTCGCGGCAGGTCGGTGACGCGGCGGGTCGGTTCCCCAAGTGACGTGAAAGCGAGATGAGTTGGGGTGGCGGATGCCGTGCCGTGTCCGTTCGGGGCTTCGAGTTCCTGGTCGACCTGACGCACGCTCACCTCTGCTCGCCGGTCGCGGCCGGCCGGCGCGGACCGGCGTCGGCCGCGACGGCGGAGTGCGGGGCGGGCGGCGGATCAGGAGCCGGTACGCGCCTGTTCGGCGAGGCGGCGCCGGGCCTCCGCCCAGTCGACGGGCAGACCGGTCGCCGGTACCTGCCAGAACGTGAAGACCGACTCCTTCGTCGCGGAGCGCGCGCCGGTCATGATCGACCGGTGGGGTTCGGTCTTCGCGTACGCGTACAGCGCCTCTCTGTCCTGCCAGGCGGACAGTGTCCAGAAGGTGCGCTTCAGCGGCTGCGCGATCAGGGAGGCGCCGTACACGCCGGGGGCGCCGGTGACCTGTTTCCAGGCGGCCAGGGACTGGAGGAAGAAGCGGGGGACGTCCTTGAGGGAGCGGACTTCCAGCCGGGACGCCATGACGAACGCCTCGGTGTCCGGTGCGGGGGTGCTGACGGTGGTCCAGCGCAGGGTGGGCATGGTGGCGGCCTCTCCTTAGACAGTGACGGTATCCAATTTCCAGGGCGGAGCCACCCCGATGCGCATCTCCGAGCTGAGCCGCCGTAGTGGCGTCTCCGTGACGACGATCAAGTACTACCTCCGCGAAGGGCTCCTCCCGCCCGGCCGGCAGACCTCGGCGACCCAGGCCGAGTACGACGACGAGCACCTGCGTCGGCTGCGCCTCGTCCGCGCGCTGACCGGCGTGCGGGGGCTGTCCGTCAGTACGACCCGGGAGGTGCTGGACGCCCTCGCGGAGCACACCGGCGACACCCACCGCCTGCTGGGGCTCACCCTCGGCTCCGTGCGCCTGTCCGAGGAGTCCGCCGGGAAGGCACCGGAGGCGGGCGAAGTCGACGCGTTCGTCAAGGAGTTGGGCTGGGACGTGCACGAGTCGGCGCCCGCCCGTGCCACCCTCGCCGAGACCCTGACGACCCTGCGCTCGCTCGGCGTTCCCGTGGACCGGCACACCCTGCTGCCCTACGCCCGCCTCGCCGAACGGACCGCCGTCCTCGACCTCGACCAACTCGACGGCCTCACCGACCCGTTGGAGACGGCCGAGCGCGCCCTGCTGCTGACCGTCCTCCTGGAACCCGCGCTGATGGCGCTCCGCCGCATGGCCCAGGAGAACGAGTCGGCCCGCCGACACACGTCCTAGCCGCGCGGCGCCGCGGCGACTGGGCCGCGACCTCGGGTGAGCCGATCCGGCCGTGGCGGTGGCCGCCCTGGAGGCCTCCCGCTGCCCGCCGGCCAGGGGAGCGCGGGGCGGGGATCGCGGGTCGGGAGGTCGGCGCGTGAGGTGCTGTCCGCCGCCGGCCTTCCGGCTGCGGAGTCCGGACCGGCCGGCCCTCACAGCCGCGGTTCCGTCCCGGACCGCGGCCCCGGACCCGGCCGGTCGGCGCCCGCCCGTTCGGTCACCAGGAGATGCTTGCGGCTCCCGCGCCAGCCCCGACACCGGCCGGCCGGGAGATTCCCTCCAGGTGGGCCCCTCACCGCCGTGTCGCTGCTCGGCGGTGAGGGGCCCGGAAGACGTGTTCGTGCCGGTCGGTGCGGCCGGGGTGTTCCCGTCCGCCGGAGCCGCGCCCGGGGCCAGGAGTCGCGGGACCCCCGACATCCCGCTCGGCCACCGCCGCACGCTGCCGCTCGTCACCCCCCGGCCCGTCGTCCGCCCTGAGGGCTCCTCCCGTCTCGTCACGCGCCACGCCTCACGCGTCACTCATCGAGTTCCTCCTGCACCGGAGGCTCGGGCACCTCCCGCAGATGCTGCGACTGTCCGGGCCGGCCGCCCGCGCGGGCCTGCTCGGCGCGCTGCGCCGGGCTCAGCCCCAGGTCGGAGGCCGGGTCCACGCGCACCGACCGGGCGACCTCCTCCCGGTTGGCGTACTCCTCCGGTGGAATGCCGCGCAGCGCCGCGACGACCTCTCCGGAGGCGCCCGCCCGGCGTGCCGCGTCGATCAACTCGTCCTTTCCCGCGGGGAAGCGGACGTCTCCGAGGGCGTCCACCACCTCGCGGGCACTGGTCGTACGGGTCATGACTGCTTCCCTTTCCTGTGAACGTCCCCGTGGGTCACGCGGGAGCGTGTCGGGTGGGGACTCCTCCGGGTAACCACGAGCATCGCGCCGCTCACATCGAGGCCCCGGTCACATCCGGCACCGCACGCGTCATGGACCTGTACCGTCCGCCGGCCCGGGTCACGACGGTCCCGGATGCCCTCGCCGGTGACCCGGTCGTGACCGCCGATCCGGTGCCGGCACGATTGAGCCCCCGTGGGCCGGGTACGCGAGGCCGGACCGCGACCGGACGGATCCCGTCCGGCCGGACCGCCGGACCGCCGCTACCTGGGGAGCTGCCATGGAGACACCCGCCCACGACACGAATGCCACCCCCGCCGCGCGGGCGCTGGACGCGCTGGCCCGGGACACCGGGGACACGACGGCATTGGACACCCTCGCGCACTGCGACGTGCTGGTGCCCGTGCCCGACGACGCCACCGACGAGGACGTCACCAACCCCAGCACCCTGGCGCTGCCCGTGCTGGAGCAGCCCGGTGGAGCCTCCGTGGTGCCGGTGTTCACCTCCGAACCGGAGATGGCCGACCTGCTGCCGGGTGTCTCCCGCTACCGCGTGGTGCCGCTCGGCGCGCTCGCCGCGCAGTGGCCGGAGAGCGAGCTGTCGCTCGCCATCGACGCGGCCGGCGCCCACCCGCTGACCCTCACCTCGGAGGGGGTGCGCACCCTGCTGGCCCGGTGAGCCGCAGGCTCCGCGTCCCGCCCCCGTCGGCCCGGCCTCCGCGGCCGGGCCGACGTCGTACGCCGGTCTCCCCGCCGGGCTGAGGCGCGTGCGCCGACGGGGCCGGTGTCACGTTTCCGGCCCGGCTGGTTCCGTCCACGGGGCCCTCGGGGCCCGCCTCCGGGTGGGCGACCACCACCTTGGGGGCGTGGGCGGTGTTCCTCGCGCTGCCGGTGGCATCGCTGCGCTGAACATGGCCCTGAACGGGCCGTGAGGCCGGGAAGAGACGTCGGCTTCCCGGACGTCGCGGGCTTCCGCGGGTGCTCAGCCGCCCAGCGTCCGCGCCAGGACCTCCCGCTGGAGCGGCAGCACCGCCGTGTGCAGGTCGCGGCCCTTGGGGGTGAGGGCGACCCACACGCCGCGCCGGTCCTCCACGCAGACGGAACGCTCCACGAGGCCGTCCTTCTCCAGTCGGCCGATGAGGCGGGACAGCGCGCTCTGGCTCAGGTGCACCCGCTCCACGAGGTCCTGCACCCGGCACTGGTCGCCGTGCCGGGGCGCCTCGGTGGCGAGGATGTCGAGCACCTCGAAGTCGCTGGCGCCCAGGCCGTGCGGATGCAGTACGCGGTCGATCTCACACATCGTGCGCGCGTGCACCGACAGGATGTCCCGCCACCGCTCCTCGAGGCCGGCCCCGGCCGTTTGTGCTGCCATACCCGCACGGTAACACCGAAATCGCCATTTGTTTACAGTGCAACTAGTGCGGACGCATGCAAGCCGGGCGCGCCCGTGAGGTCGTCCGCCCCGGTGGGCACGAGGACCTGGCCACGTGCCCACCGGGGCGGTCGTGAGCCGTCAGGTCGACTCGCGCCGGACCAGCTCCGTCGGCAGGATCACCGCGGCCGGGTCCTCGCCGCCTATCTGGGCGAGCAGCACCCGGACCATCTCGCTGCTGATCCGGTCCCAGGGCTGGCGGATGGTGGTGAGGGCGGGACTGGCGGCCGTGGCCGCGGGCGAGTCGTCGAAGCCGCCCACCGCGACGTCCTCGGGCACGCGCCGGCCCGTCCGCTGCAACGTGGCCAGCACGCCCTGCGCCATCAGGTCGGACGCGACGAACACCGCGTCCAGGTCCGGGGTCCGCGCCAGCAGCCGTTCGGCGCCCGCCTCACCGCTCGCCCGGCTGTAGTCGCCGGAGACGACCAGCCGCTCGTCGTACGCGATGCCCGCGTCCGCGAGCACCTCCTTGTAGCCGGCGAGCCGCTCCACACCGCCCGGGGTGTCCAGCGGACCGGTCACCACGCCGATCCGGCGGCGGCCGAGCGCCAGCAGGTGGCGCACCATGTCACGGGCGCCGTCCCGGTCGTCGGCGGCCACGTAACTCACCTTCGACCCGATCCCCATCGGCTTGCCGCACGCCACCAGGGGTACGCCCGCCTCGCGCAGTTCCTGGGCGATCGGGTCCCCGAAGTGGCTGGAGACCAGCAGCACGCCGTCGACGTGCCCCGCGGTGATGTACCGCGTTATGCGCCGCCGTTCGTCCTCCGTCCCGGCCAGCATCAGCAGCAACGGGACGTCGTGCGCGGCCAGCGCCTGCGTGCAGCCACGCAGCAGGACGTTGAAGTTGGGGTCCTCGAAGAACCGCTCCTGGGGCTCCGTGAGCAGGAACCCCACGGAGTCCGAACGTCCGGTGATCAGCGAGCGGGCGTGCCGGTTCACGACGTAACCCGTCTTGCGGATGGCGGCGTTGACCGCCTCTTGGGCGGACGGACTGACGTAGTGGCCGCCGTTGAGCACGCGCGACACGGTGCCTCGTGAGACCCCCGCCTCGCGCGCGACGTCGTGGATCGTCGGCGGTTTGCGCCGGCCGCCCGCATGGTTCATGGTCATGACTTTACGGCCCCGGAGAGCAGATCCAGGCTCCAGAACCGCTGAATGACCAGGAACAGCGCCACCAGCGGGATCACCGCGAGGAACGCGCCGGTGATCACCAGCGTGTACAGGGCCGGGGTGTTGGCGCCCTGCTCCAGGAGCGTGTACAGGCCGAGCGTGATCGGGAACCTCTCGTCGTCGCTGAGCATGATGTACGGCAGCAGGAAGTTGTTCCACACCGCCACGAACTGGAACAGGAACACCGTCACCAGTCCGGGGATCATCATCGGCAGCGCGATCCGGGTGAAGATCCGCCACTCGCCCGCGCCGTCCATCCGGCCGGCCTCCACCACGTCGCCCGGCACGGCCGCGGCCGCGTAGATGCGCGAGAGGTAGACGCCGTACGGGGAGAGGATCTGCGGCAGCAGCACGGACCAGTAGGAGTCCGTGAGGTCGGCCTTCGCCAGCAGCAGGTACTGCGGGATGGCGAGGATGATCGGCGGCATCAGGACGCCCGCGAGCAGGACGTTGAAGATCGTCTCCCGGCCGCGGAAGCGGTAGGTGGCGAGGGCGTAACCGCTGAACGCGGAGACACACGTCGACAGCAGGGCGCCGAGACCGGCGTAGAGGGCGGAGTTGCCCATCCACTTCCAGTAGACGCCGTCACGGTAGGCGTCGAGGTCCTTGATGTTGTCGGCGAAGCCCGTGCCCGGCAGGAAGGTGAACGTGGAGAACAGCTCACTCCCGGACTTGGTGGCCGCGATCACCACCCACGCCACCGGCAGCAGACAGTAGACCGCGCCGAGCAGCAGCGTGACCGTCGGGACGAGCGCGATCCGGCGGCGCAGCGGCGGACGGCTCTGGTCGGCACCGGTGGCGCCGGCCGCCGAGGGGGCCTTCTGGACGGCAAGAGAACTCATCGTGCGGCTCCTTGACCGACGTCCTGCTTGTTTCGACGGTTCGCCGCCCGCAGGAACCCGAAGGAGAGCAGCAGCGTGGCGAGCGCGATGATCACGGCCTGGGCGGCCGCCGCGTAGATGTCACCCGTGCCGAACGCGTCCCGGTACACCTTCATCAGTGGACTCCAGGTCGTGGACACGGAGTTGGTGAGCGGCTTCAGGGTGGTCGGCTCGTTGAACACCTGGAGCGTGGCGATGATCGAGAAGAAGAAGGTCAGCACCAGCGAGGGTGCCACCATCGGGATCTTGATCCGCAGGGCGATCTGCAACGGGGTGGCCCCGTCCAGCTTCGCCGCCTCGTACACCTCGGCCGGAATCGCCTGGAGCGAGGTGTAGATGACGATCATGTTGAAGCCGGTGCCGCCCCAGACCGCGATGTTCGACAGGGCGAGGTACAGCGGTCCGCCGTCCAGCAGGTCCGGCTGCGGCAGGCCCATCCTCTCGAGCACGAAGTAGAAGGGACTGACGTCCGGCAGGTACAGGAAGCCCCACAGCAGCGCCGCCACCACGCCGGGGATGGCGTACGGCAGGAAGATCGCGAGCCGGGTGAACGGGGCGAGCCGCACCCTGTCGGAGTCGAGCATCAGCGCGAACAGCAGCGCGAGGCCCAGCATCACGGGGACGACGATGCAGCCGTAGCCCAGCACGCGCAGCGCGCCGTGCAGCAGCTCGCTGTCGCCGAGGGCGGCGGTGTAGTTCTCCAGGCCGGCCCAGACCTCCTTGCGGGCGCCGGAGCCCAGGCCGAGCCCGGAGACCTTCACCTTGTGGAAGCTGAGCCAGAGCGCGTAGCCGATGGGCAGCGCGAAGAACAGGGCGAAGAGGATCGCGGCGGGGAGGAGAAAGCCGTACGGGGCCCCCTTGACCCCGTACGACTTCGGGCGTGCGCTGGTCACTCGGAGACCTCGAAGCCCTGCTTCTTCATGTCGGCGACCGTGTCCGCCTGCATCTTGTCCAGGGCGGCGGTGAAGTCCGACTTGTTCTTCGCGGCGGCGCCGAATGCGTCCTTGAAGGTCGTGTAGGCGACGTTCACGTTGGGGCCCCAGGCCGAGGGCGCCGTGGTCTTCGCGATCTTGGCGGCCACGGTGTAGAAGTCCGCCTGGTTGGAGAAGAAGTCCGGCGGGGTGGTGAAGGCGCCGCTGAGCTGGGCGGAGGTGGAGGCCGGGTAGATGCCGCCCTCCTTGGCCAGCGCGTTGAGCGCGTCACCGTCGGTGTTCAGCCAGGCGGCGAACTTGGCGGCGGCCTCCTTGTGCCGGGAGTCCGTGGTGACGGCGGTGGAGGAGCCGCCCCAGCTGCCGGTGACGTTGTCGCTCTGCGACCACTGGGGGAGCGGGGCCATGGCCCACTTGCCCTTGGTGTCCGGCGCGGCGGTGGTCAGTGTGCCCGGCGCCCACACGGCGCTGACCCAGGCGATCTGCTGGCCGGTGTTCAGCGCCTTGTTCCAGGCCGGGGTGTACATCGGCTGGTTGTCGACGGCGCCCTCCTCGACGAGGCCGCCCCAGAAGTCGGCGACCTTCCGGGAGGCCGCGTCGTTGATGCCGACCTTCCACTCGTCGCCGGAGGTCGTCCACCACTTGGCACCGGCCTGCTGGGCCAGGCCCGCGAAGAGACCGGAGTCGTTGGCGGAGAAGGTGGTGAGGTCGAGGTCCGGGGCCTTCTTCTTCAGCGCGCGGGCGGTCTGCGCGAACTGCTCCCAGGTGGTCGGGACGGTCAGGCCGTACTTCTCGAAGAGGTCCTCGCGGTAGTAGAACATCATCGGGCCGATGTCCTGCGGCACCGCGTAGACCGCGTCCGTGCCCAGCGTCGTCTGCTGCCAGACGCCGTCGGCGAACTTGCTCTTGGCGTCCCCGACGTTCTTCGCTATGTCCGCCAGCGCGTCATTGCTGACCAGCGTCGGCAGCGCCTGGTACTCGGCCTGGACCAGGTCGGGGGCCTTGCCGGCCTTGTGCGCGGTGAGGATCTTGGTGACCAGCGTGTCGCCGGACGCCTGCTTCTTCACCGTGACCGTGATCCGGTCCTCCTTGCCGGGACCCTTGTTCCACAGGTCCACGACCTTGTCCATGCCGGGCGTCCAGGTCCAGTACGTCAGCGAGACCGGCCCCGACTGGGCTTCGGTGTCGTCGTCGGACGAGCCGCACGCGGCGAGGGCGGTGGCGCCGAGCGTGACGGCGACGGCGGAGGCTGCGACCTTGAAGAGCCGCCGGCGCTGGGTGTTGGGCATGGGTTTCTCCCCTGACCTGGGTTCCCGCCTGCTGCGAAAACCTGCCATGCGATCGCATGTCCTGGGGCCCCGCCCGTCGCGAGGCCCTGTCATGCTGTCTGTGAGCGTTCACAGTAGAGAAACATCCTGGACACTTGTCAATGGTTGTTGCTGTGCGGTTATGTTGGGATCGCACCGCCGACATCATGTGTGCACGTTCCCAAATGATCGATTAAACGGGAGAGATCCATGCCGGAGACCACCCCCAGGGGCCTCACCAGGCTCGCCTTCGGTGGGGACTACAACCCCGAGCAGTGGCCGGAAAGCGTCTGGCACGAGGACGTCCGGCTGATGCGCGAGGCCGGCGTCACCATGGTGAGTGTCGGGATTTTCTCCTGGGCCCTCCTGGAACCCGCGCCCGGGGTGTACGACTTCGGCTGGCTCGACCGGATCCTCGACCTGCTGCACGAGAACGGCATCCGCGTCGATCTGGGCACCCCCACCGTGGCCCCGCCCGTCTGGTTCTACCGGCGGCACCCCGAGGCGCTGCCCGTCACCCCCGACGGCGTGCGCTACGAGTTCGGCTCCCGCGCCGCGATCTGCCACAGCAACGCCGACTACCGCGAGGCCGCGGCCGGCATCACCACCCGCCTCGCCGAGCGCTACGGCGACCACCCGGCGCTCGCGATGTGGCATGTGCACAACGAGTACGGCGTCCCCGTCTCCGCCTGCTACTGCGACTCCTGCGCCGCCCACTTCCGCCGCTGGCTGGAGACCACGTACGGCACGGTCGACGCGGTGAACGAGGCCTGGGGCACCGCCTTCTGGGGCCAGCGCTACGCGCGCCTCGAGGACGTCAACCCGCCGCGCACCACGCCCACCGTCGGCAACCCGGGCCAGGCGCTGGACTACCGCCGGTTCGCCGACGCCACCATGCGCGAGAACTTCGTGATGGAGCGGGACATCCTGCACCGCCTGTCGCCCGGCGTCCCGGTGACCACCAACTTCATGACGGCCCTCAGCCAGTGCGACTCGGTCGACTACTGGGCCTGGGGCCGCGAGGTCGACATCGTCACCAACGACCACTACCTGATCACCGACGGCCGCCGCACCCACGTCAACCTCGCGATGGCCGCCGACCTCACCCGCTCCGTCGCGGGCGGCGCCCCCTGGATCCTCCTGGAGCACTCCACCTCGGGCGTCAACTGGCAGCCCCGCAACCCCGCCAAGGCACCCGGCCAGATGGCCCGCAACTCCCTCGGGCACGTCGCCCGCGGCTCCGAGGGCGCGATGTTCTTCCAGTGGCGGCAGTCCCGGCGCGGTGCCGAGAAGTTCCACTCGGCGATGGTCCCGCACGGCGGTACCGACACGCGCGTGTGGCGCGAGGTCGTCGAACTCGGCGCCGCCCTCGACTCGCTGAGCGCGGTCCGGGGCACCCGCACCGAGGCCGACGTGGCCGTCCTGTGGGACTGGCACTCCTGGTGGGCGCAGAACCTCGCCTGGCGCCCCACCGAGGACCACGACCCGCGCGAGCGCGCCGACGCCTTCTACGAGGCCCTCTACGACCGCCACCTCACCGTCGACTTCGCCCGCCCCGAGGCCGACCTGTCGGCGTACCCGCTGGTCGTGGTGCCCGCCCTGTACCTGATGACCGAGGCGGCCGGGAACAACCTCGAGGAGTACGTCCGCAACGGCGGCACCCTCGTCGTGTCCTTCTTCTCCGGCATCGTCGACGAGCACGACGCCGTCCACGAGGGCGCCTACCCGGGCGCGCTGCGCGACGTCCTGGGCCTGACCGTCGAGGAGTTCTCGCCGCTGCTGCCGGGGGAGAGCGTCCGGATCACCGGCCCGGACGGCTCCGAGCTGAGCGGTGACGTGTGGACGGAGTTCGTGGTGCCGCGCGGCGCCGAGACCGTCTGGACGTACGCCGACGGCCTCACCGCCGGCCACCCGGCCGTCACCCGCCACCGCCTCGGCGAGGGCACCGCCTGGTACGTCTCCACCCGCCTCGGCCACGAGGGTCTGGACGCCCTGCTCGGCTGGGCCGCCGAGGACGCCCGGGTGGCGCCGCATGCCGACCTGCCGCGCGACGTGGAGGTCGTGCGCCGCACCGGCGAGACGGGCCGCTACCTGTTCGCCGTCAACCACACCGGCACCGACGCCAAGGTGCCGCTGGACACGCCCGGCACCGAGCTGCTGACCGGCGAACGCGCCGCCGGCCGCCTCGAAGTCCCGGCGGGCGCCGTCCGGGTCGTCCGACTCGACGGCTGAACCGACTCCCCCTTCGCCCGTGGAGCCGCGAGCCGCGGGCGGAGGGGGCCCCTCACCCCCGAGGGAAACCCCTGCCGGTCTCCCTCACCCCCGAGGGGACCATCCGGGACCCTCACCCCCGAGGGAATCCCCATCCCCATCACGTCGAAGGGACGACGGACGACGATGTTCCATCCCAGACGCACCCTGAAGGCCCTGCTGCTTCCGCTCGCCGCGGGGCTCGCCCTCACCTCCCTGCCCGCGCAGACCGCCCAGGCGGCCTCCACGCTCACCAACGGCGGCTTCGAGTCCAACGGCACCGGCACCGCGACGCCGACCGGCTGGTCCACGTACTCCGCGGCCGGCCAGAACTCCGCCTCCTTCACCGAGGCCGGCGGCCACAGCGGCAGCTACCGCCTCAGCCACTGGTCGTCGTCGGCGTACAAGGTGGAGACGTACCAGTACCTGTCGGGGCTGACCAACGGCAACTACAAGCTGACCGCCTGGGTCCGCTCCGGCGGCGGCCAGAAGGCGGCCTATATAGCCCTGAAGAACTGCGGCGGTGCCGAGCAGCGCACCGACCTGCCGGTCTCCTCCAGCGGCTGGATCCACATCGTCGTCCCGGTGGCGGTGACGAACAACCAGTGCACGATCAGCATCAACAGCGACGCGAACGCGGGCAACTGGATCAATGTCGACGACCTGACCTTCACGTCCGGCACCACCGGCCTGTCGATCAAGGGCGCCGACATCTCCTCCCTCCCCAAGAGCGAGGCCAAGGGCGGCGTCTACAGGACCGGTTCCGGCACCACCGGTGACGCGGTCACCATCCTGAAGAACGCCGGCATGAACTACGCGCGCCTGAAGGTCTGGGTCAACCCGGCCGACGGCTACAACAACAAGACGCGCGTGCTCGCCATGGCCAAGCGCGTCAAGGCCGCGGGCCAGAAGCTCCTGGTGGACTTCCACTACTCGGACACCTGGGCCGACCCGGGCGCCCAGAGCAAGCCGGCCGCCTGGGCGGGCCACTCCTACACCCAGCTCAGGACGGACGTGTACAACCACACGTACGACGTGCTGAACGCGCTGAAGGCCCAGGGCACCACCGCCGACATGGTCCAGGTGGGCAACGAGATCAACGGCGGCATGCTGTGGAACGAGGGTTCCACCTCCAACTGGTCGCAGCTCGCCGGTCTGCTCAACTCCGGCTACGACGCGGTCAAGGCGGTCAACGCGTCCACCACCGTCGCGCTGCACCTCGCCAAGGGCGGCGACCTGTCCGGCACCCGCTGGTGGTTCGACAGCGCGGTCTCCAACGGCGTGAAGTTCGACGCGATCGGCCTGTCGTACTACGGCTACTGGCACGGCACGCTGGCGGAGTTCCAGACCACCCTGGACGACGCCGCCTCCCGCTACGGCAAGCCGGTCTTCGTGGCCGAGACGGCCTACCCGTTCCGGCTGGACAGCGAGGACTCGCACGAGAACATCATCAACACCACCGGCGAACTGGTCTCCGGCTACCCGGCGACCGCGGCCGGCCAGCTCGCCTGGATGAACGCCGTGGCCAACATCGTGGAGGCCGTCCCCAACGGCCGCGGTCTCGGCGTCTTCTACTGGGAGGCGACCTGGACCGCCGTCACCGGCAACGGCTGGGACCCCACCGACGCCTCCTCCGGCAACGGCTGGGAGAACCAGGCCCTGTTCGGCTACGACGACAGGGCGCTGTCCTCGACGGCGTGGTTCAGCCACCGCTGACCGCGGGGGCACGGCTCAGCCACCGCTGACCCCGTGACCTGCTCACCCAGGGGCCCGGCCGCCTCCCCGCGGCCGGGCCCCTGCCCGTGTTCCCGCGCTGTGCCCAACACCCCGACAGGGCAGGGATGTTGGGTCCCGGCCAAGGGTGAGGGAGTCCGGGACGCGGCGGCCTCGACTGCGGAAGAGTGGGAAGACGCGGTACGAGGGGTGCTCCGACGGAAGGGACGGAGGGGACGACGATGCTGAGGGCTCCTGTGAGTGAACGGCGACTGGACATCCTGGAGTGGCTGAAGGAGCCGGCCCGGCACTTCCCGCCACAGCGGTACGGCGACCTCGTCCGGGACGGCGTCACCGCGGACGCCGTCGCGGCGAAGCTGGGCGTGCGCCGCGGCGTGGCGGACACCCACCTCTGCCTGCTCGCCGACCTCGGCCTGCTGCGCACCAGGCGGATCCGCCGCCGCACCTACTACCGGCGCGACGAGATGCGCATCGCCGAGGTGGCCCGGATGTTCGAGAAGGGCTGGTAGAAGCGGCTGGCAGCAGGGCCACCGGGGAACAGAGGGGCGCTTTCCGCCCATCCGCGACGAACAACCACGGACGCGCCACGCGGCGGACCTGCCGGTCTGAGACGGTGGCTGCCTCCGACAGGAAGGGCAGCACTCCATGGACCGTCGCACGGCTCTCGTCCCCCTCCGGTACGTCACCCTCCCCGGCCACGGGCCCGAAGACGTCGTCGCCGACCCACGGGGCCGGGTCCTGACCGGATTGGCGGACGGGCGGATCCTGCGCATCGACGGCCTGGACGACCCGCCGACGGCCCGGGTCGAGCGGATCGGCGAGATCGGCGGCCGCCCGCTGGGCCTCGAACTCCTCCCGGACGGCGATCTGCTGGTGTGCGACGCCGACGGGGCGCTGCTGCGGATGGACCCCGACACCGGCCGGGTGCGCGTCCTGGCCGAGTCGGCGGCGGGGGAGCGGCTGCGGTTCTGCAGCAACGCCGTCGCCCTGGCCGACGGGACCGTCTACTTCACCGTCTCCAGCCGGGTCCACCCCTTACGGGACTGGATCGGCGACCTCGTCGAACACACCGGCACCGGACGCCTGCTGCGCCTCGCGCCCGGCGACCGGGAACCCGAAGTCGTCCTGGAGGGGCTCCAGTTCGCCAACGGCCTCGCCCCGAGCGGCGACGGCTCCTTCCTGATCGTCGCCGAGACCGGCGCCCGCCGCCTCACCCGCTGCCGGCTCACCGGCCCGAGGGCGGGGCAGGCCGAGCCGTTCGTCGAGAACCTGCCGGGCTTCCCGGACAACCTGTGGCGCGGCGCCCCCGACGGCCCGGTCTGGGTCGCACTCGCCGGCCCCCGCGTCCCCCCGCTCGACCTGCTCCACCGCGCCGGCCCCGCCGTCCGCCGCCGCGCCGCCCGTCTCGCCCTGCACGCCCCCTTCCGCCCCTCGGGCACGACCGGGGTCCTCGCGGTGGACGACGAGGGCCGCGTCGTCCACCGCCTCTCCCGCCGCCACTCCGGGTTCCGCATGGTCACCAGCGTCTGCGAGGCCCGCGGCCGGCTGGTCCTGGGCAGCCTGTGGGAGCGGGGTATCGCGGTCTGCGAGGCACCCGGGGGCCACATGATCCGGCGTTACGCTGGAGACCGGCCGTGATCCACCCCGTGGGCGGGGCGGCGGGCGCCAGGCAGGAGAGACGTACGACATGACAGCCCAGGAGGCCGAGAGCCTCCGCAGCAGTGCCCCGCGGCGGCCCGCCGGGACGGGGCAGCTCCCGGTGGTCACCGTGGTCGCGGTCGGCGGCGGCCTCGGCGCCGCCGCCCGCTACGCGGCCTCGCTGTGGTGGCCCACGCCGGCCGGCGGTTTCCCCTGGACGACGCTCTGGGTCAACGTCGTCGGCTGCGCGCTGATCGGCGTGTTCCTGGTACTGATCACCGAGGCGCTGAGCGTCCACCGCCTCGTCCGCCCCTTCTTCGGCACCGGCGTCCTCGGCGGCTTCACCACCTTCTCGACGTACGCGGTCGACCTGCGGGGACTGTTCGACGCGGGCCGGCCGGGCACGGCCCTGGCCTATCTGACGGCGACCCTGTTCGCGGCGCTCGCCGCGGTCTGGCTCGCGGCCACCGGGACCCGCCTCGCCCTGCGCGGGAGGCGGCGATGACGGGTGCCACCGGCCGCGCCCTGCGCCTGACCGTCCTGGTCGGCGAGGACGACACCTGGAACCACAAACCCGTGTACACGGAGATCGTGCACCGTGCCCATGCGGCGGGCCTCGCGGGCGCGAGCGTCTTCCGCGGCATCGAGGGCTTCGGCGCCTCCTCGCTGATCCACACCTCCCGGTTGCTGTCCCTCAGCGAGGACCTCCCCATGGCGGTCGTCGTGGTCGACACCGAGGAGCGCGTCCGGGCCTTCCTGCCGCAGCTCGACGAGCTCCTCACGGAAGGGCGAGGGCTCGTGACCCTCGACGAGTGCGAGGCCGTCATCCCCCGCTCCTGGCCGCGCCCGGCCGGAGGCACCCCCGTCGCCGACCGCGACGGCGAAGCGGGCGAAACGGACACGAAGGGTAAGAGATCGTTGTGAACTGGCTGGTGGTCGTCGTCGGCGGAATGATCGGCGCCCCGCTCCGCTATCTGACCGACCGCGCGATGCAGGCGCGCCACGAGTCGGTCTTCCCCTGGGGCACCTTCGTGGTCAACGTCGTCGGCTGCCTCGTCCTCGGCGTGCTGACCGGTGCCGCTCCCGTCGGCCCCGACCTGCGGTTGTTCCTGGGTACCGGGCTGTGCGGGGCCCTGACGACGTACTCCACCTTCTCGTACGAGACCCTGCGGCTCATGGAGACCGGCGCCGGGCTGTACGCCATGGCCAACGCCCTGGGGAGCGTGGCGGCCGGGCTCGGGGCGGCCTTCGCGGGGGTCGCGCTCGGCCAGCTCGTGTGGCCGTAGACGCACCGGATCCGTACCCGGGCCTGGTAGGACTGTGCCCCGCACCGTCGACCCGCCCGCAGAACTGGATCCCATGAGCGCCATCTCCGTCGGCCAAGCCGTCGTCCTCGGAGCCGTCGAGGGAGTGACCGAGTTCCTCCCCGTCTCCTCCACCGGCCACCTGAAGATCACCGAGGGCCTGATGGGCATCCCGGTCGACGACGACGCGGTCGTGGGGTTCTCCGCCGTCATCCAGGTCGGGGCGATCGCCGCCGTCCTGGTGTACTTCCGCAAGGACATCGCGCGGATCGTCTCCGCCTGGTTCCGCGGCCTGGCGGACAAGGACGAGCGCCACCACCACGACTACCGGTTCGCCTGGTGGGTGATCTGCGCGACGATCCCGATCGTCGCCGTCGGCCTGGCCGCCAAGCCGCTCATCGAGGGGCCGCTCGCCTCCCTCTGGGTGGTCGCCGGCTCACTGCTCGCCGGCAGCGGCGTGATGTGGGCGGCCGACCAGATGGGCCGGCACAAGCGGGGCGAGGACGACACCTCGTTCAACGACGCCATGCTGGTCGGCGGCTCCCAGATCCTCGCGCTGCTCTTCCCCGGCTTCTCCCGCTCCGGCGCCACCATGTCCACCGCGCTCATGCTCGACCTCGACCGCGTCGCCGCCACCCGCCTCTCCTTCTTCCTCGGCATCCCGGCCCTGACCGGCGCCGGCCTCTACGAGCTGAAGGACGCCCTCGGCACCGGCGTGGGCGCGGCGCCGCTGGCCGTCGGCACGGCCGTGTCCTTCGTGGTCGCCTACGCCTCCATCGCCTGGCTGCTGAAGTTCGTCGCCAAGCACTCCTTCAACGCGTTCGTGATCTACCGGATCGTCGTCGGCCTGCTGCTGTTCGGGCTGCTGGGGACGGGTGTGCTGAGCGGGTGAGCCGTGCCCCGGGCGTGAAGTCCGCGTTTTTTCAGGACCCGCGCCCGGTGAATGTTTCCTTTCACTCGCCTTGACATCGGCCGTGCGTCACCCGGATCATCTCTCCCGTGAACCTGTCAGACAGCCAGACAGGTGGTCGGCCGCCCCGTCGCGTCAGCGCGATGGAAGCGGTTCTCGGCCACCTCCGTGGCGCCATCGAGCGCGGCCAGTACGCCATCGGCGACAAGCTCCCCTCCGAGGCGGAGCTCTGCCGCACCCTCGAGGTCTCCCGGCCCGTCCTGCGAGAAGCACTGCGCGCCCTGCAGACGATGGGTCTGACGGTCTCCCGGACCGGCAAGGGCACCTTCGTGGTCGCGAACACCGTCGAGGACCCCACCTTCGGCGACTACGCGGCCAGCGACCTGCTGGAAGTGCGCCGCCACGTCGAGATCCCGGTCGCCGGGTACGCGGCCCTGCGCCGCACCCCGGAGAACCTCGACCACCTGGCCCACCTGCTGGACCGGATGGAACGGGAGACGGACACCACGGCGTGGGTCGCAATGGACACCCTCTTCCACCTGGCCGTCGCCGAGGCCGCCCAGAACCCGGTCTTCCGCCGGGTCATCGAGGAGATCCGTGACGCACTGGCGCGTCAGTCGGCCTTCCTCAACGAGCTGGGCGGGCGCCGCGAGCAGTCCAACCGCGAGCACCGGGCCATCGTCGAGGCGCTGATCGACGGTTCCGAGCACGACGCGGTGGAGGCCATGAGCCATCACCTCGACCGCGTCGAGACGACCCTCACCGACATCGTGCGGACCCCCGGCACGAGCACTCCCCTGGAAGGCGGACCCGAGGCGTGAGCGAACAGCACCTCAAAGACGAGACGCGCCCCTCGACCCGTCACGTCGACGCCGGAGACGCGGGCTACAGCAAGTCCCTGAAGTCCCGGCACGTCAACATGATCGCCATCGGCGGCGCCATCGGCACCGGCCTCTTCCTCGGCGCCGGCGGCCGACTCGCCGACGCCGGCCCCTCCCTCTTCATCGCCTACGCGGTCTGCGGAGTCTTCGCCTTCCTCGTGGTGCGCGCCCTCGGCGAACTCGTCCTGTACCGCCCGTCCTCCGGCGCCTTCGTGTCGTACGCCCGCGAGTTCCTCGGCGAGAAGGGCGCGTACACCGCGGGCTGGATGTACTTCCTGAACTGGGCCACCACCGGCATCGCCGACATCACCGCGGTGGCCACCTACACCCACTACTGGGGCATGTTCTCCGACATACCCCAGTGGGTGATCGCGCTCATCGCCCTGGCCGTGGTCCTCACCGTGAACCTCATCTCGGTGAAGATCTTCGGCGAACTGGAGTTCTGGTTCGCCATCGTCAAGGTCGGCGCGCTCGTGGTCTTCATGTGCATCGGCATCTTCCTGCTGGTCACCCAGCACCCGGTCGACGGCACCACCCCCGGCCCGTCCATGATCACCGACCACGGCGGCGTCTTCCCCAACGGCCTGCTGCCCATGCTGCTGATCATCCAGGGCGTCGTCTTCGCCTACGCCTCCGTCGAGCTGGTCGGCGTCGCCGCAGGGGAGACCGAGAACCCCGAGAAGATCATGCCGAAGGCGATCAACTCGATCATGTGGCGGGTCGGCCTGTTCTACGTCGGCTCGGTCGTCCTGCTCTCGATGCTGCTGCCGTGGAACGCGTACACGGCCGGCGAGAGCCCCTTCGTGACGGTCCTGTCCAACATCGGGGTCCCCGCGGCCGGCGGCGTGATGAACCTGGTCGTCCTCACCGCGGCGATGTCGTCCCTCAACTCGGGCCTGTACTCCACCGGCCGCATCCTGCGCTCCATGGCAGTCAACGGCTCCGCCCCCGCCTTCACCGCGAAGATGAGCCGCAGCCAGGTCCCCTACGGCGGCATCCTGCTCACCAGCGGCATGTGCGTCCTCGGTGTCGGCCTCAACTTCGTCGTCCCGGCGGACGCCTTCGAGATCGTCCTGAACTTCGCGGCGATCGGCATCCTCGCCACCTGGGGCATGATCATGATCTGTCACCTCCTCTTCTGGCAGAGGACCCAGAAGGGCGAGCTGACCCGGCCCGGCTACCGACTGCCGGGCTCCCCCTGGACCGAACTCGTGACGCTGGCCTTCCTCGCCTCCGTCCTGGTCCTCATGTACGCCGACGGCGGCGCCGGACGCACCACCGTGCTGTGCCTGCCGCTGATCGTCGCCGCGCTCGTCGCGGGCTGGTACGCCATCCGCGGCCGCCTCCCGCGCACCTCGTCCAGGGCCGACGCGTGAACCCGCCGCAGGCCCCCGCCCACTCACCAGTGATCCAGGCAGTGATGTACAGCAGTTCCCTCGCCGACGCCCCCGCGATCCGCGAACCCCTCCACGCCCCCGTCGCCCACCTCGTCCGCGGCGGGGTGACCGAAGGCATCCACTACGGCTCCGTCGTCGTCCTCGGCACGGACGGCGAGGTCGACTTCCAGCTCGGCGACGTCGAGGTCGCCTTCTACCCCCGCTCGGCGCTCAAGCCCGTCCAGGCCGTCGCCATGGTGCGGGCCGGGCTCCCGCTCGACGGCGAACTGCTCTCGCTCGCCGCCGCCAGCCACTCCGGCGAGGAACGCCACCTCGCCGGCGCCCGGCGGATCCTCGAGCTGGCCGGTGTCACCGAGGACGACCTGCGCAACGTCACGGACATGCCGTACGACCCGGTCGTCCGCGACACGTGGGTCCGGGCGGGCCGGCTGCCCTCCCGCCTCGCCCAGAACTGCTCGGGCAAGCACGCGGCCATGCTGTACACCTGCCGGCTCAACGGCTGGCCCCTCGACGGCTACCTCGACCCCGAGCACCCGCTCCAGCAGGCGATCGCCGAGATCGTCGAGGACCTCACCGGCCAGCGCATCGCGCGGGTCACCGTCGACGGGTGCGGCGCCCCTCTCTTCTCCGTGTCCCTGAACGGCCTGGCCCGGGCCGCCGCCCGCATCACCACCGCCGCGCCCGGCACCCCCGAGGCGCGGGTGGCGGACGCGATGCGCCGGCACGCCGAGATGGCCTCCGGCTCCGGCCGGGACGTGGCCGCGCTGATGCGGGCCGTGCCCGGACTGCTCGCCAAGGACGGCTTCGAGGGCGTCGAGGTCGCCGCGCTGCCCGACGGCCGCGCGGTCGCCGTGAAGATAGCCGACGGCGCCAACCGGGCCCGCGTCCCGGTCACCGCGGCCGCGCTCGCCCGCGCCGGTGTCGACCCCGCCCTGCTCACCGAGTTCGCGGGCGAGCCCCTGCTCGGCGGCGGCGAACCGGTCGGCTGCGTCCGCCCGGTACGGGCACTGGACCCGGTCACCCTGCCGGCCTGCGCGTGATGCCTGCCGGCGGCCGGCACGGTCGTACGGCGCCTGTCGGTCGTGCGCCGGCCCGCGCCGGACGGCTCCGGCCGGTCAGCGCCGGCGCGGTGCGGCCCGGGGGGCCGCCGTCAGGGCCGAACCGGCCGCCGGTGCCGGGGAGCGGTGCGGGCCGCACGGCCCGTACGGCCGTCACCCGACCGGGGTGTGCGGCGGTCACCGCCTGCCGTCCGGCCCGGCCGCACGTCGACCTGTGGTCGGCTCGGCCGGCCGGCTCGGCGGCAGAGGCCGCACAGCCGCTCCGGCCGGCTGCGGCGGGCGGCGCGGACGGCGGTGGACGGCGTGCCGGTTTCGCGGCGGGGCGGGGCTTGGTGCTCGGCCGGGTCGGTGGGTTTCCGCCGGGGTGCCGTTCGGCCGGGTCGTGTTCCCCGGGGGACCGGCCTGCCGGTTCGTCGCCGCGGTACCCGCCGACGGGCGCCCACCCGGCTCGGCCGGTCGCCGTCGTTCGCCGTCCCCGTGCCGGACGACCACCCGTCCCGGCCGGGTCCGCCGGCCGCTCAGCCCCTGTCACGCGCCACCGACGCCCGCCCGGCTCGTGTGGCACCACCCCCGAACCGCCGCCCCGGTCACCCGCCGGTCCGGCTCCGGGGACCGGCCCGGGCGGGCGTCACCCCGTACCGCCCGGGCCGGCCCCCACCCCCGCAGACGTCGCCCGCTCCTCCCACCCTCACCCTCAGAAAGAGGCCGCACCCTCATGACCGCCGCCGCCACCCGCAGCGAACACGACCTGCTCGGAGACCGGGACGTCCCCGCCGACGCGTACTGGGGTGTCCACACCCTGCGCGCCACCGAGAACTTCCCCATCACCGGCACCCCGATCTCCGCCTACCCGCACCTGATCGACGCCCTCGCCGCCGTCAAGGAGGCCGCCGCCCTCGCCAACGAGGAGCTCGGTCTGCTGGCGCCCGAGAAGGCCGCCGCCATCGTCGCCGCCTGCCGCGAGATCCGCGCCGGCCAGCTGCACGACCAGTTCGTGGTGGACGTCGTCCAGGGCGGCGCCGGGACCTCGACCAACATGAACGCCAACGAGGTCGTCGCCAACCGGGCCCTGGAGCTGCTCGGCCACGACAAGGGGCAGTACCGGTACCTGCACCCGAACGAGGACGTCAACCTCGGGCAGTCGACGAACGACGTCTACCCCACGGCCGTCAAGGTCGCGACGGTCTTCGCGGTACGAGGTCTGCTGAAGGCCATGGCGGTCCTCCAGGACGCCTTCGCCCGCAAGGCCGTCGAGTTCCGTGACGTCCTGAAGATGGGGCGCACCCAGCTCCAGGACGCGGTGCCGATGACGCTCGGCCAGGAGTTCTCCGCCTACGCCGTCATGCTCGACGAGGACCGCAGCCGGCTCGCCGAGGCCGTCGAGCTGATCCACGAGATCAACCTGGGGGCGACGGCGATCGGCACCGGCCTCAACGCCCCCGCCGGGTACGCCGAGTCCGCCCGCCGTCACCTCGCCGAGATCACCGGCCTGCCGCTGGTCACCGCCGCCAACCTGGTCGAAGCCACCCAGGACTGCGGTGCGTTCGTCCAGATGTCCGGCGTCCTCAAGCGGATCGCCGTCAAGCTCTCGAAGAGCTGCAACGACCTGCGCCTGCTGTCCTCCGGACCGCGCGCCGGCCTCGGCGAGATCAACCTCCCGCCGGTGCAGGCCGGTTCGTCCATCATGCCCGGCAAGGTCAACCCGGTGATCCCCGAGGTCGTCAACCAGGTCGCCTTCGAGGTGATCGGCAACGACGTGACCATCACCATGGCCGCCGAGGCCGGACAGCTCCAGCTCAACGCCTTCGAGCCGATCATCCTGCACTCCCTCTCGGAGTCCATCACCCACCTGCGCGCGGCCTGCCTGACCCTCGCCGAGCGCTGCGTGTCCGGCATCACCGCCAACACCGAGGTGCTGCGCGCGACGGTCGAGAACTCCATCGGCCTGGTCACCGCCCTCAACCCGCACATCGGGTACACGGCGGCCACCGACATCGCCAAGGAGGCCCTGGTCACCGGTCGCGGCGTGGCCGAACTCGTCCTGGAGAAAGGCCTGTTGCCCGCCGAGCGACTCGCCGACCTGCTGCGTCCCGAGGTCGTCGCGGGCAACGGCTCACCCCTGGTGTGACCGGCGCCTGATCCAATCCTGACCTGCGGCGACGCTCCAGGACCGACCCGAAGGGGCACAATGGTGATCATGACAACGACGTCGTCCCTCACCTTCCAGCCGGTCCTGGAGCGCATCGCCGAGGAGATGGAGCGCACCCCCGGCCGCGGCCGGCCCGCCGACTACATCCCGGCGCTGGCCGCCCGCGATCCCCGCGCCTTCGGCATGGCCGTCGCGGAGCTGGACGGCACGGTGTACGGCGTGGGGGACTGGCGCGAGCCGTTCTCCACGCAGTCCATCACCAAGGTCTTCACCCTCGCCCTGGACCTGGCCCGCGAGGGCGACGCGCTCTGGGAGCACGTGGGCCGCGAGCCCTCGGGCAACCCCTTCAACTCCCTGGTCCAGCTGGAGTACGAGAACGGCATCCCGCGCAACCCCTTCATCAACGCGGGCGCCCTGGTCGTCACCGACCGCCTGCACACCCGCAGCGGGGACGCGGCCGGTGAGCTGCTGGCCTTCCTGCGCGCCGAGAGCGGCAACCCGGACCTCGACTTCGACCGGCAGGTCGCCGCCTCCGAGTCCGCGCACGGCGACCGCAACGCCGCGCTCGCCCACTTCATGGCGTCCTACGGCAACATCGACAACCCGGTGCCGGTCCTGCTCGACCAGTACTTCCGCCAGTGCTCGATCACCGCCTCCTGCGCCGACCTCGCCCTGGCCACCACCTTCCTCGCCCGGCACGGCGTCCGCGCCGACGGCACCCGCCTGCTCACCCGCAGCCAGGCCAAGCAGGTCAACGCCGTCATGCTGACCTGCGGCACCTACGACGCGGCCGGCGACTTCGCCTACCGGGTCGGCCTGCCCGGCAAGAGCGGCGTCGGCGGAGGCATCATCGCGGTCGTCCCCGGCCGCTGCACCCTGTGCGTGTGGAGCCCGGGCCTGGACGAACGCGGCAACTCGGTGGCCGGCGTGGTGGCGCTGGACCGGTTCACGACCATGACGGGACTGTCGGTGTTCTGATCGGATAATCCGGTTGAGCGCCTGCCGGGTCACCGGCGAAGATCCTCGGCATGTTCTCGCGCAGGCTCCGCCGCCCCAAGTCCCCCGAACTGCTCACGGCCTGGGAGCGCCTGGACGCGGGCGACGTCCCCGGAGCGCTGCGCCGGTTGCGGCAGGCCTCCGAGCCCCAGCCCCTTGCGGAGGTCGCCCTGGTGGTCGCACGGGCCGCCGAGGCCGCCGGGTTCGACGACCTCCACCAGGCCGCCACCGCTCTGTCCGCCCAGCCCGACACGGCACAGACGCTGTACGCCTACGGGTACGCGTGCGTGGAGCGCGGCGTGTCCCACCTCGCGATTCCCGCGCTGCGCGAGGCCCTGCGCCGGGCACCGGACTCCCCGGCGGCCCTGCGTGAACTGGTCTCGGCGTACGAGGACGAGGGCCGGCACCGTGAGGCCGCCGACCTGCTGGCCGCGCGCGAGGGCGGGTTCGCCGAGTGGCCCGACCGCTACCTGCTGGTCTTCAACGCCGTCCTGGCCGGCGACCTGGACCTGGCCCGCCGTCACCACGCGCTGCTGCCGGCCCCGCAGGACGCCATGTGGCTGCCCGCCCGGGACCGCCAGAACCGCGTCCTGGAACGCGCGGCGGTCGTCGAGGCGGTGAGCGCGCTGGACCGCGCGGACCTGCGCGGCTGGCAGTACGTCATGGGCGGCACCGTACTGGGCACGCTCTCCCCGTACGGCTTCGGCGCGGGCATGGCCGGACGGTTCGCCTACCTCCAGGACACCCACGACACCTGCCTTCAGGGCCTGCTGCGGCTGAGGGCGGTGCTCGACGCGGCTGGGACGCGCCCGCGTTCGGTCTCCCTGCTGCCCGACCGCGGCAGCCGCATCCTGGGCCTGGCCGCCGCGGAGGTCCTCGGACTCCCGCCGGAGCCCTTCGACGCGGCACGCGAGGACACCGTCGTCATCGCCTACGACCTGAACGAGACGGCCGCGGGCGACCAGGGAGCGGAGACACTCGGCCGGCTGTTCGGCAGGGTCCCGGGGCAGGTGCTCCACGAGCACGCGAGCTGCTGGACCGACCCGCCCGCCGTCACCCCCGACAGCGTCACGCTGCTCCACCAGTCGGTGGTGGCGCCCTGGGGCGAGGTGCTGCGGCAGAGCGCCGACGGCGGGGTGGAGCGGGGCGAGCCCGACGAGCGGCCCGAGGCGGAGATCGCCGCGGAGATCGTGGCCGCCGACCCGACGCCGGACCGGGGCGACGGCGAGACGCCCGCGGACCCCGTCGAACGGCTCACGGACTTCGTCACGGCCGTCCGCGGCACCTGGCTGCGCGGCGACCGGGCCCGGGTGAAGTCGTCCGGGCCCGTGTCCAGTCCGCGCTTCCGCTGACGGCCGGGACGCACACACGGCGGTCAGGCGCAGGCCCCCGCCCGGAGGGCCGAGCGTCGCTTTCCGGCCACCCGGCGTTGACACGCTGACGGAGTGTTGGCCGTGGCTTTCCCCGTCGATCTCCGTCGCTGTCAGGTGCTGGGCCTGGCCGGCACCGCCTGTCTCGCCCTCGGCGGCGAGACGGCCGGCGCGCTGCCCGTCCGCGAACTGCTCGCCCCGTCCTCGCCGCAGGCCGTGCTCGGCCTGGTCGGCGTGTACTTCGGGCTCGTCCTGCTGACCGCGGCCTGGGTGCTGCTCGGCCGCCTGGTGCGCGGCGGCGACCCGCCCACCCCGCGCGCCCTGGTGCTGGTCCTCGCCGTCTGGGCGGCGCCGCTGCTGATCGCGCCGCCGCTGTTCAGCCGGGACGTCTACAGCTATCTGGCCCAGGGCGCCATGGTCGACGCCCGCATGGACGTCTACGCACACGGCCCGGCGCGGCTCGGCGGTCCGCTCGCCGAGGAGGTCGCCCCGCTGTGGCAGCACACCGGCGCCCCCTACGGCCCGGTGTTCCTCGCCGTCGCCGCCGCCCTGTCCGCCCTGACCCGCGGGGAACTCCCCGCCGGCCTGATCGGGATGCGCTGCGTCGCGCTGTGCGGGGTGGCGCTGATGGCCGCCGCCCTGCCCCGGCTGGCCCGGCACAGCGGCGCCGACCCGGCCGCCGCGCTGTGGCTGGGCGCCCTCAACCCGCTGGTCCTGCTGCACCTGGTGGCCGGCGCCCACAACGACGCGGTCATGCTGGGTCTGCTCGGCGCCGGCCTGGTCGCCGCCCTCGGCCGCCGCCCGGTCCCCGCCGCCGTCCTCGTCACCCTCGCCGCCCTGGTCAAGGCGCCCGCCGTGCTCGGCCTCGCCGCCGTGCTGGTCCTCCACCCGCGTGCGGGACGGCACCCGGTCCGCGCCGTCCTGACCACGGCGGCCGCCTGCGCCGCCACCACGGTCACCGCGACCGCCGTCGCGGGCACCGGCTACGGCTGGATCGGCGCCCTCGACACCCCGGTCTCGGCCCAGAACTGGGCCCTCACCAGCCTGCTCGGCCGGGCCACCCGCGCCCTGCTGGAGACCCTCGGCAGCGACCTGGCCCCGCTCGCCGTGCCCGCCTGGCACGCCCTGGGTCTGGGCGTCACGGCCGTCGCCCTGGCCGTCATCTGGTGGCGGCTGCGCCCGCGCCCCGTGTACGCGCTCGGCCTGAGCCTCGCGGCGGTCGCCGCGTTCGGCCCGGCCATCCGCCCCTGGTACGCCCTGTGGGGCATGTTCCTCATCGCCGCCGCGGCCCCCAGCACCTCCGTACGGCACCGTACGGCGGCCGTCGCCGGCGTGCTCGCCCTCGCCGTCCTGCCCGACGGCGGCCCGGCCGACACCGGCCGCCTGGTCCTCGCGGTCTCCGGGGGCGCGCTCGCGGTGGTCGTCCTGTGGCAGGCCCACCTCGCGGCCCAGGCCCCGACGGCCCTGGGACGCGCGGCATGAGACCACCCCTGACCCCGGCCACCGACCGCGGCCGTCTCCTGCTGGTCCTCGCCCTCGCCGCCGCCGTGACCGTCTTCACCGCGACGGTCCCCCTCCTGCGCGACTGGTTCGACCTGCGCGTCTACTACGGCACCGTCAACTCCTGGGCGCACGACGGCGGCCGTGTCTACGACTACCGGGTGCCGGGCACGCCGTACGGCTTCACCTATCCGCCGTTCGCGGCCGTCGCCATGCTGCCGATGGCGCTGGTCGGGCTGCACACCGCGATCACGGCGGCCCTGCTGCTCAACCTGACGGCCCTCGCCGTCGTCGCCCGCGTCCTGGCCGGCCGGGCCCGGCGCCGCCACGGCTGGTACGGCACCGCCCTCGCCGCCTGCGCCCTCGCGCTGTTCGAACCCGTGCGGGACACCTTCAGCTTCGGCCAGGTGAACCTCCTGCTGCTGGCCCTGGTGCTGACCGACTGCCTGCTGCTGTCCACCGGACGGACCCGCTGGGCCGGGATCGGCATCGGGCTCGCGGCGGCGACCAAGCTCACGCCGGCGCTCTTCATCGGCCTGCTGCTGATCGCCCACCGCCGGCGCACGGCCGCCGTCGCCACCGGCGTCGCCGTCGGGGCCACGGCGCTCGCGGCCCTCGCCGCCCCGGACGCCTCCCGCTTCTACTGGACCCGGGCCCTGTGGGACACGAGCCGGGTGGGCCGCCTCGACTACGTCTCCAACCAGTCGCTCCAGGGGGTCCTGGCCCGGCTGGGCGTGGAGAGCCGGCTTGTGTGGGCGGTGCTGGTCGTGCTGGTGCTGTGCGGGTGGGCCTGGCGGTCGCGGCGGGCGGTGGCCGCGGGGGACTGGCGGGCGGCCTTCGCGCTCACCGGCCTGACCGCCTGTCTGGTCAGCCCCATCACCTGGGTGCACCACCTGGTATGGCTGCTGCCCTCCTTCGCCGTGCTGATCCGCGCCGGGCACCCGCGCCTGGCGGGCGCCCTGTACGCGGTGCTGTGCACGAGCGTGGTGTGGCTGTGGTCCGACGACACGTCCGGCGTGGACGGCTTCGTGGGCGGCAACCTCTACACGTGGATCACGCTCGGTCTGCTGGTGCGGCTGCCGGTGGGTCACCGCCCGAAGGGGCGGCGCCCCAGCAGCCACAGCACGAGCGCCACGAAGGCGCCGCCCAGCACGGCGGCGCCCGTGATCACGGCCGCCTCGGACCAGCCGGGCCGCCCGTCCCCGACCGCGCCCGCGGCGGCGACCGGCCCGGCGGCGACCACCGGCATCGCATCGGAATCCGCCCGGGATCGCGCCGTCCGCAGCTCGTCCAGCGAACCCACCGGATCGACGCGCCCGGCGGCCTCGAACCCCCAGTCGAGCAGCTCGCGCGCCTCCTCGTAGACGGCGAACCTGCCCCCCGCCCGAGGGTTCATCACCGTCACGACGAGGGTGCGCCCGCCCCGGCGGGCGGCGGCGACGAGCGTGTGGCCGGCCTCGCTGGTGTAGCCGTTCTTGACGCCGATCAGCCCCCGATACGGCTCGACACCGTCCTCGCCGGTCAGCAGCCGGTTGGTGTTGACGATCGGGTACGCGCCGTCGCTCCCGGGAAACCACGCCTCCTCCGTCGCGCAGTACCGCGCGAAGTCGGCATGGCGCAGCCCGGCCCGCCCGAACACGGCCAGGTCGTACGCCGACGACACCTGGCCCGGCGCGTCGTAGCCGTCCGGGGACATCACGCGTGTGTCGAGGGCGCCCAGCGACCGCGCCTTGGCCTGCATCCGGGCGGCGGTGGTGCGCCAGCCGCCGTTGAGGGCGGCCAGGACGTGCACGGCGTCGTTGCCGGAACTGAGGAACACCCCGTGCCACAGGTCGGAGACCCGGTACGTCCCTCCCTCGGCGACTCCGACGAGACTGCTGCCGGCACCGATGCCGGACAGCTCCTCCTCGGCCACCCGGTGCCGGACGCCCCCGGGCAGGACCGGCAGCACCGTGAGGGCGAACAGCGTCTTGAGGGTGCTGGCGGGCGGCAGCTTGCGGTGCGCGTTCGACGCGGCGAGCACCTCCCCGGTGCGGACGTCGGCCACCAGCCACGACCGTGCGGAGACGTCCGGGACCTCGGGTGCTCCGGAGCGGGGTCTGACCTGTGTACCGGAGCGGTGGAGCAGCCCGGGCCGGGGCGCCGTGGCCCGTGGGCCGCCGGGCGCTCCGGGGTCGGCTGCGGCGGGGGCGGCGGCCGCGGCGGGGCCGAGGGCGGCCAGGACGCCTGCCACACAGAAGGCGCAGGCCGGCACAGCGACCCGGGAAGAGAATCCGATTGTCATATGATCAACGTAGAAACGAACCGGGTCTTCCTCGTGCTTGTCCGTGCCGAACACCCCGGGCGTGCACCCGGATGCCGCACGCCGCGTGCTCGTGGGGCCGCAGGTCCGGGTGACCTCCGGCGGCGGTGAGCTACGCGGCCGGCAGCGTCGGCTGGATGCGGCGCAGGAACGTCGCGTTGTCCGGTGTCGCCCGCATCCGCTCCAGCAGCGTCTCCAGGTTCGACTGGCCGTCCCGCGTGTGCAGCGCACGGCGCAGTCCGCGTACGGCCGCCAACTCGCCGGGGTTGAGGAGCAGTTCCTCACGGCGGGTGCCGGAGGCGTTGACGTCGACGGCGGGGAAGACACAGCGGGAGGCCGGTTCCCGGTCGAGGCGGAGCTCCATGTTGCCGGTGCCCTTCAGCTCCTCGAAGAAGTAGTCGTCGGCCCGGGAGCCGGTTTCGACCAGGGCGGTGGCGAGGACGGTGAGCGAACCGCCCTCCTCGGCGGCCCGCGCGGCGCCGAAGAACCGCTTCGGGCCGATCAGCGCGGTGGCGTCGACGCCACCGCTGAGAGTGCGGCCGCCGGCGGCGGCCGCGTTGTTGTGCGCCCGGCACAGCCGGGTCAGCGAGTCGAGCAGGATCACGACGTCCTCGCCCGCCTCGACGAGCCGCTTGGCCCGCTCGACGATCAGTTCGGCGAGGGCGATGTGCTGCTTGGGTGTCCGGTCGAAGGTCGAGGCGTACACCTCGCCGCGCACGGAGCGCCGCATGTCGGTGACCTCCTCCGGGCGTTCGTCGAGCAGCACCACCATCAGCCGGGCCTCGGGGTGGTTGCCGGCGACGGCGGCGGCGATCTGCTGGAGCAGGACGGTCTTGCCCGTCTTGGGCGGGGCGACGAGCAGCCCGCGCTGTCCCTTGCCCACGGGTGCGAGCAGGTCGGTGACCCGTCCGGCGAGACCGGCCGCCGGATGTTCGAGGCGGAGCCGCTCGTGGGGGTGCAGGGGGGTGAGGTCACGGAAGTGACGGCGGCCGGGCAGATCCTCCGGTGTCCGGCCGTTGACGCGCGCCACGTCGGTGAGCGCGCGCCGCCCCTCGCCGGTTCCCTCGACGAAGTCGCCCTTGCGCAGGCCGAGTCGGCGGATCAGCGCGGGCGGGACGGGGAGGTCGGCGGGGGAGGGCAGGCAGTGCTCGGCCCGCAGGTGCCCCTTCCCGTTGCCGTCGATGTCGAGGACACCGGTGACGAGCTGGGCCGGGGGCTGCTGCCGGACAGGGGGGTGTTCGACAGTGGTGGTCATGGTGGTCGGTCCTTTCGAGGACGGAAGGCTTGAGACATGCGGAAGGGAAGGGGGGAGAAGCCGCGACGGGAGGGGCGGGAACGCACGCCTCCGACGGCGGGGAGCATCACCTCGGGTACAGCGGAGAAGTCCTGCTCACGAGGGGTGCGGGAGAGCCGACGCACCGGCCGTGACCGGCGGGCGGGTCAGCGAACTGAAGGAGAACCGGCATCGGCGCCGACAACGGGGCGTCACAGATGCCGACATCACCGTAGCACTCGGTGTACGGCCTTGGCCATGGGATGCGGGACTCCTGCCGGGGGAACGCGGCGCCGGCCCGGTTCATTCCCGGCACGAGACGGAGCCGCCGCCGCCTCAGGGAACGCGGTGATCTGCGGCCGCGTCCCTCCTCGGTGCGCTCGTCACTCCGCTGCCGGTGTGCGGGAACGCGGCGCGGAGACCGGTGGGGGCGGACGAGCCGGACGTACGGGCCGCGTCCGCGTGACACGGGTCGCGACGGAGGAGGCCGGAACCCGCCCCGGCCTCCTCCTGTCTCGCGCCAGATGTCCCCAGACCATAACGATCCCTGACCACAAGGGACTTGACCGCCATTGCTGCCTTATCTTCACATCATGTCCACGCCGCCGAAGCCTCCGCAGCAGCCCGAGCAGCAGCCGTCCGAGGCGCCCGCCCAGCCGAGCGCGTACCCGTATCCGCATCCGCAGTCGCCGGGCCCCGGTGAGACGGCGGGCTTCCCTCCGCCGGCGCCCGCGTCCCAGCCGGGACAGCATGCCTTCTACGCCCAGCCCACCCTGGCGGGCCAGCCGGGGCTGCCCCAGCCGGCCAATCCGTACCTCCACCAGGCTCCGTACGGCCCCGCGGCCGTCCCCCCGGCCGGCGGCGGGGCCGGCGGGGCCGCACGGGCGGTCCTGTGGGCGGTCGTCGGCGCGGTGGTGGCGTCCGCCGCCTGGGCGGCCGGTGTCTTCCTGACCGGCGGCGCGGAAGCCGACGCGGACCTGCGCGGCTACACGGCACCGGCGAACCTCTGCAGCAGCGCGGACTACTCGTCGTTCCAGACGGAGTACCCGGAGAAGGACGGTTCCCCGAGCCACAACGAGCTGGAGGACTCCGCCCTCGACGAGAGCCACTGCAGCCTCAGCCTGAAGAAGTCGGGTTCGACCTACTCGGACGCCTACCTCTCCATCGAGGTCGGCCTGCACAAGAAGACGGACCCCGGGCCGGAGTTCACCGCCCGGTGGAAGAACTACGGTCAGAGCCGCTCGGATTATGACGTGGACACCGTCACGGGCATCGGCGACGAGGCCTACCTCGTCAGCGAGGACACCACCGACACCTCCGACAGCGGCTCCATGGACGCCACGCTCGCCGTACGGGACGGCTGGGTGACGTACACGATGAACTACAGCGTCTACCTCTCCTCGTACGACGAGGACGACGACCCGCCGCAGCTCGACGAGGTGACCGACTGGCTGAAGACGGACACCAAGGCCACCCTGGAGGAGCTCAGGAACTGATCCGGCGCCCAGCGCGCCCGCATGACCGGGGTTGCCGTCCCCGTGGCTAGACTCGTCGGGATGTCAGGACCAGCCACAGGAAGCGCCGTCCGTGGGTAGGGCCCGCACACTCGCTCAGGTGTACCGGCACTTCGGTGAGGTCGACGCCGCCGCGACATCGCCGCTGTACGCACGCGTCGCCGTCGCCCTGAGCGAGTCCGACGAGGCGCTGCGCGCCATCGAGGCGGCGCCGGCGCGCAAGCGGCACCCCACCGTGATCCTCGCCGCGCTGCACGACCTCGCCCTCGCCGGACGCGCCCCGGCGCTTGCCGCGGCCTATGCCGCCGCGGACGGCGAAGCCGCCGCCGGCGCGGCGATCGACACGCTGCTGCGCATGACCGACCCGGTCGTGGCCCTCGCCGTGCGCCGCACGACACGAACCCACGAGACCGGACGCTGCGCCGTGCTGTATCCGGCCATCGCCGAGGCGGCGCGCCGGGTGGGCGCGCATGCGGTGGGGCTGATCGACGTGGGCCGTTCGGCCGGGCTCAATCTCCATGTCGATCGCGTCGGCATCACGTACGGCAACGGGCAAAAGCTGGGCGACCCGTCATCTCCCGTGCAGATGTCGTCGTCGATCGTGGGAGACCGGCCCGTCCCGACGCGGGCGATGCCCGAGGTCGTCGCCCGGGTCGGCGTCGACCCCGATCCGGTCGACGTGACCGACGCCGATGACGCCCGGTGGCTGCGCGCCTGCCTGTGGCCGGACCAGCCGGAGCGGATCGCGAGGCTCGAAGCGGAGATGGCGTTGGCGGCGGCGGCCCCTCCGCTGCTGCTGCGAGGCGACGCCGTCGAGGTGCTGCCCGACGCCTTCGCCCGGGTGCCCGCGGACGCCCTGCCCGTCGTCACCACGACGTGGGCGCTGTCGCACCTCCCGCTCGAGAGCCGCCTGCGCTTCCTGCACCGCCTCGACGAAGCGGCGGCCGGCCGGGCGGTGGCGTGGGTGTCGGCGGAGGGGGTCGGAGTCGCGCCGACGATACCGACACTCGGCGATCGCCGCGCCTCGGGCCACAGCATCATCGGTCTGGCGGTGTTCGACCGGACGGCTCTGCGCGCCGAGGCCATCGGCCGCTGCTGGTCGCGGGGCCGCATGCTGGCGTGGCTGGCGGACT